>NZ_JBLFDU010000003.1:0-569627 GCF_047345655.1 Chryseobacterium sp. T20 | reverse complement strand
TGTGGGTCCTGAGGGATTCGAACCCCCGACCCTCTGGGTGTAAACCAGATGCTCTGAACCAACTGAGCTAAGAACCCTCTAGACTTGTTCTCTTGTTTAGAGTGGTGCAAATATACGACTTATTCTTTAATCTCCAAATTTTTTTCTAAAAAATCTCCCACTACAAAGTTGCTTCCGCCGATAAAAATCATTTCTTCGTTTGTACATCGTTCTTTTGCAGAGAGATACGCTTCCTGTACGGAATCAAAAATTTTATAAAAAATTTTCGCCTCCTGAAGCAGATTTTCGTAATCTTCCGGATGTCTTCCCCTGTTGATGGATGGTTTTGCAAAATAAAACTCAGAATTTTCAGGAAGTAATTTCATCACATCATCTATTTTTTTGTCATTCACAAACCCCAAAATAACATGCTTGTGTCTGTTAATTGAATTTAATTGTGAAAAAACATACTCCAAACCTGCCTGATTGTGTCCCGTATCACAAATCGTAAGCGGATTTTGTGAAAACTCAAACCAACGGCCAATAAATCCTGTATTCTGATGAACATGGAGAAGCCCGTTTTCAAGATCTTCATCAGAAATAGGTACTCCCAGTTTTTTTAATTCTTCTACTGCAGCTAAGACAACCCTGATATTCTTTTTCTGGTAATTTCCTTTCAGATCAGATTCCAGGTTGGTATTAATAAGCGTAGCATCTATAAACGGTGCATTTTCTTTCGTTGCTTTCTCCTGAATGATATTTCTAACGGCTTCATTCTCGTCACCGGAAATAATCGGGATATGTTGTTTAATAATTCCAGCTTTCTCAGTAGCAATTTCTTCGATGGTATCTCCAAGAATATTCTGATGGTCCAGCTGAACATTAGTAATAGCCGAAATCAATGGATTGATAATATTTGTGGAATCCAGTCTTCCTCCCAATCCTACTTCAATAATGGCAAAATCTACCTGCTGCTGATAAAAATATTCAAAAGCCATGATGGTTGTAAACTCAAAGAAAGAGGGACGGATATCTTCCGGAATCGTTTTTAATTTTTGAATAAAATCAAAGACAAATTCTTTATTACAGTTTTTTCCATTGACCTTTATTCGCTCTGTGAAGTCGATAAGGTGTGGAGAATTGTATAATCCGGTTTTATAGCCAGCCTCCTGAAGAACCGATGCCAGCATATTGCTTGAAGAACCTTTTCCATTGGTTCCGCCAATGTGAATACATTTTATTTTATCCTGAGGATTTCCAAAGAAAGCACAAAGCTTTGTAATGTTATCAAGTCCAGGTTTATAAGCCTTCTGTCCATCTATCTGATAGTTGGGCATCTGTACGAAAAGCCAGTCGATAGCTTCCTGATATTGTTCATTTGTCATGGTGCAAAATTCCCAAAAGTTTTTTTAAAATAAAATATAATTTTTCAATCTGTAACTTTTTTATATTTAATTCGTCTAATATTGAAAAATCTTAATATGAAATCGCTGTGATTTACATGGTATAGTACTCATGAAGATAATACGATTCCATATGACCATTAAAAACAAATAAACATATACAATATGAAAAAAGTTTGGATCATCGTTTTTGGATTAGGTTATCTGGGTTTAAGCGCTCAGAAGAAATGGTCCTTAAAAGAATGTGTAAGCTATGCAGTGGAGCATAATCTTCAGGTTATCCAAAATCAGTATAACAAACAAAACCAGGAATACAATCTTAAAGCAGCCCAAAAGGAATATTTACCTTCTGTATCAGGGAGTATGACAAATGGGGTGAGTTTTGGGCAAGGGTCATTAGGAGCCGGAAGCTTTAGAAACGATAGGTTCAATAACAGTATTGGTCTGGGTGCCGATATTTTGGTGTATAATAATGGAAGACTAGAGAAAAATGTAAGAAAGGCTCAGTTTGATGTAGAAGCAAGCCAATATGACATTGAAACCATTAAAAATGATATTTCCCTTCAGATCGCTCAGCAATATCTGACCACTTTGTTGAATAAAGAGATTGTTAAAATCTCTCAGAGTGCCGTGGATAATGCACAGAAACAGTTTGACAGAGCTAAAATCACAACTCAGGTTGGAACAACAGCCCAGACAGTTCTGGCAGAGGCTGAAGCTGCACTGGCAAGAGAAAAACAAAACCTGAAAACTGCGGAAGTAAACGTTGGCCGTGCTTTGTTTGCCATCGTTCAGCTTTTACAACTTTCAGATTATAAGGGTTTTGATGTGGAAGATGTGAATATTCCTGAAAAGCTTGATTTACAACTTACTACCGCCGATGAAGTGCTTACAACAGCATATGAGATACAGCCTCAGATCAAAGCAGCGGAAAGCCGTATAAGATCTGCCGAAGCACAAACTGAGGTAAGCAAAACAGCATACTGGCCTACATTAACAGCGAGCGCTGGTCTTAACACTTTCTATAACAGACAATTTGATCCTATGCCAGGCACTGTGCAGGGGAATTTTTTTGAACAATATAAAGATCAGTTCGGACAAAACGTAGGGCTATCACTGAATATTCCGATCTTCAATAAAGGGAAAACAAAACTTCAGGTAGAACAGTCTAAAATAAATGAAAGCTTAGCTAAGAATTCCCTGGAACAACAGAAACAGACCGTAAGACAAAACGTGCAGAAAGCTCAGTTTGATGCTGATGCCAATTATGAAACTTATCTGTCAGCAGTAGAAGCAGAAAAAAGTTCGAAACTGGCTCTCGATTTTGCTGATAAAAGTTATACTGCAGGAAGAACAACCATCTATGACGTCAACGTGGCGAGAAATAATTATGCAAATGCACAGGGATCAGTAGCGCAGGCAAAATATAATTATCTTTTTAGTCTTAAACTATTGAATTTCTATGCAGGAATTCCATTAAGTTTGTAAAATGCCAATTAAATCATTAGAAAAATACTTACCTCAAAATACACTTAAATATTTAAGAATCTGGTTTGCAGATTACTATATACATATAAAAGTCACAAGAAACAGAAATTCAAAGCTGGGAGATTACAGAAAACTTCCGGACAATTCTCATGAAATTACGGTAAATTCTACCCTTACCCCGCAGCTTTTTTTCTTTGTACTCACTCATGAGCTTGCCCATTTGATTGCTTTCGAAAAATATGGACGAAGAATTTCTCCTCATGGTAACGAATGGAAAGAAACTTTCAGAAATATGCTCCTGGAAAGTCTTGAAATTTATGATGAAGAACTCAAACCTATCATCATCAAATTTTCAAAATCACCCAAAGCCAATTTCATGGCAAGCCCTGATCTGGTAAGATATTTCCATACTGAGAAACAGGATGATACTCTTCAATTTATCGAGGAACTTAAAAAGGGAGAATTTTTTATCTATCGCAACGAAAAGTATTTATTAGAAGGTCTAGTTAAAAAAAACTATCTTTGTAAGAACCTGGCTACTGGAAGGAAGTATTCTTTCAAGCCTTTAGCGAGGGTAGAAAAATGTAGCTAAGAATGTTAAAATCAGATAGATACTGTGTTATAATGGCGGGGGGGATCGGAAGCCGGTTCTGGCCTATGAGCACGCAGAAATTTCCAAAACAGTTTCAGGATATTTTAGGAACCGGACGCACCATGATTCAGCAGACCTATGACCGAATCAGCAAGGTAATTCCTAAAGAGCAGATATTCGTGATTACGAATAAAGAATATGTTCCTGTTTCCCATCAGCAGCTTCCGGAAATTCCTGAAGAAAATATTGTGGGTGAGCCGTTGATGAAGAATACAGCAGCTTGTAATCTGTATATGGCTAACAAAATTGCTGAGATTAATCCGGATGCAACAATGATTGTATTGCCGGCAGATCATCTGATCCTTAAAGAGGACGTATTTCTGGAAAAAGTGGAGCTGGCATTTGAAGTGGCTTCACAGCATGATTATCTGGTAACATTAGGGATAACCCCAACAAGGCCCGACACAGGTTATGGCTATATTCAGTTTGTAGAAAAAAAGGGATCAGAATATTTTAAAGTAAAAACATTCACAGAAAAACCTATTCTTGAAATTGCCCAAAGCTTTTTGGAAAGTGGTGATTTCCTTTGGAATGCAGGAATTTTTGTATGGAATGTGAAAAGTATTCACCATGCTTTTGATCTCTATCTTCCTGAGATGATGCAGCATTTTATGGCTTGTGAGTACAACTCCGAAAAAGAAAACAGCTGTATTGAAACCATTTATCCGAAGGTTCAGAAAATCTCCATTGATAACGGGATTTTAGAAAAGGCAAAGAATGTTTACGTAATTCCTTCAGATTTAGGATGGAGTGATCTTGGTACATGGACGTCCGTATATGAAAATACAGAAAAAGATAAAAACGGAAATGCTGTAAAACTGAAACATTTGCTTTCTTATAATTCAAAAGGAAACATCATCCGTTTAAAGAATAATAACAAGGCCGTGATCATTGACGGCCTTGAAAACTACATTGTTGTAGATACAGATAAAGCGCTTCTTATCTGCCCGAGGGATAACGATCAGCTCATTAAAGATTATGTTCTTGACTTAAAAAACTTTAAGAAGGGCGAGAAGTTTATGTAATATTTGGTATATTTTCTGCTGATTTTTAAATTATGATTAAAACTGCAACCCGATTTACAATTCTTACATTTTTACTTTTGGGAGTATTAGGATTTGCCCAGGAGAAGAAAAAATTTTCAAGCATTCCTGCTATTTTGCAGCAGATCAACCCCGGTAATAGGGTAGATTCATGGGTGTTGGTATACAACAGCTATGGGAAAGGTCAGGAAATAAAGATTTCGGGTAAGGTAAACTATACTCCTCAATTCTCAGGATTCAATCTTTTCCCTAGTGAAGACAGCTTTTATTATATCGCTTATTCGGAAGGAGGTAAAGTAAATTACGTTACGGATGTTGAAGGACTGAAGAAGTTTGTAGACAGAATTGATAATGCTCAGGAAGCAGCTGTTGTATTAGCCGCTGACGGATATATGGTAGATGAGGAGTTTAAGGACCTTGCTGGTAATTATCATGAAGACAAGTCGAATTACTATCTGGACCTTGGAAAACTCACCTCAAAAGAATGTCCATACCAGAAAACACATTATACAGTTACAGTCAATAAATCTACAGGTGCTGTAAGCAATGTCAAAGACAATGGAACCTATATTGAGCTTTACAATAAAAAATGTGCTAATAACCCGAGACTTTTAAAAATCGAAAAAAAAGAAGAACCAAAGAAAGATGAGCCCAAAAAAACACCCAAGCGCAAATAATACCTATGAGACTGAGCGATTAATCCTTCGCCCTATGTCCAGTGAAGACAAAGATTTTGTCTTTGAACTTTATAACAGACCCAAATTCATTCAACATATCGGCAACCGCAATGTAAATTCCATTGAAGATGCTGAAAATTATATCCTCAACAGATTTGCTCCGCAGATAGAAAGACTGGGATTTGGAAACTATCTTTTAGTAACCAAAGAAGGAAATGAAAAAGTAGGAGCAGTAGGAATCTTCGAAAGGGAAGGGCTTGATATTGTGGATATCGGATATTCTTTACTGGAAGAGTTCGAAGGTAAAGGATATGCTTATGAAGCAGCTCAGAAGGTGAAGTCTATTGGGATGGATGATTTTGGATTAACGAAAATATCTGCCATCATTTCAAAAGATAATATTTCTTCTCAAAAACTGATTGAAAAATTAGGGCTGAGGTTTAAAAAACATGTTATACTTCCCGGCGAAACTGAGGAATTAAATTACTACGAAACAGAATAAAAACATAAAAAAGCTTTCACAAATAACGTATAGATTGTAAATCGTGTTATTTGTGAAAGCTTTTGTGATATCTTGTTTCAAAAAAAAATTATCCTTCCAGAATCTGCTCAGCAGCAGTTTTTGACGTTACTTTTTCAATTACCCTTGTACAAATACCATTTTCATCAAAAATAAAAGTGGTTCTTACAATTCCCATATACGTTTTTCCAAACGTTTTTTTCTCCTGCCATACCCCGAATTTTTCGATAATATCCCGGTTTTCATCTGCAATAAGATCATAAGGGAATGCGAATTTGCTATGGAAATTTTTCTGCTTCTTTACTGTGTCTCCACTTACTCCCAGTAATTGAAATCCTGCTTTTTCAAGCTTAGAATAATTATCGCTCAGGTTGCAGGCTTCTACTGTACAGGTTGGTGTACTGGCTTGCGGATAGAAGAAAACGACCAGTTTTTTTCCAATTAATTTTGATGAGGTTACTGTTTCTCCGTCTTGATTGAATCCTTCAAATTCAGGTAATTTATCTCCAACTTTCAGCATAATGATTTAATTTTGTTCAAATTTAAGGCATACATGACAAAAAAACAAAGAGCTGAGCTCGTTCAGATAGAACTGGAAAAATTATATCCCACTACACCTATTCCGTTAGATCATACCGATCCCTATACATTGATGGTTGCTGTAGCGCTTTCTGCGCAGACTACAGACAAAAAAGTTAACCAGGTTACGCCTGATCTTTTTGCCGTGGCAGGAACTCCCCAAAGAATGGCCAAGCTGGAAGAATTTGAAATCAAAGAGCTGATCAAAGAAATCGGATTGTCCAATACAAAAGCTAAAAACCTGAAGAGAATGGCTGAACTTCTGTTGGAAAGGCATAATGGTATTGTTCCACAAACTTATGAGGAATTAGAGGCACTTCCAGGAGTTGGACACAAGACTGCTTCGGTTGTAATGAGCCAGGGATTTGGATTTCCTGCTTTTCCGGTAGATACACACATTCACCGTCTGATGACCCAATGGAAACTTACGTCTGGAAAAAATGTGGTGGAAACAGAGCGTGATGCGAAGAATTTATTCCCTGAAGAAGTATGGAACAAGCTTCACCTCCAGATCATTTTCTATGGAAGAGAATATTCTCCGGCAAGAGGAAAAGGAGAGAAGGATTTTATTACGAAAATGATGTTTGAGAAATAGGATTAACATTTTTTAAGATAATTTTAGCTGTTTTCGGCTTTTAATATCAGTATATGAACACCATTTCTTGGTGTTTTTTTTTATCTCATAAATTGCTTTTTGGATTTTTTTTTCACCAATAAAGGATATTTGTAAATTTTCACCAAAAAACCTCTATTTTATGAATTTAACTTTATCTGTTTGATTTATAGTATCATTTGGAGACAATAGTAAGTTTTTCAAAATTTTCTTTGCTGTAAATAATTACAGAGGTATTGTATTTCAATAAAAAGAGATATATTTGGATCAGTACCATGAAGACCCAAAATGAAAAAAGTTAATCTTTTCGTTTTATTTGTAGTTTTATTTTCCTGTACCTGTAAAGGGCAGGTTCATCGTTTTTATTATGAACTTACCTATAAACCTTCTACCAAAAATAAGACGATAAAGACCGATATATTCTATTTGGACAGTCTTGATAAAAGGTCTGTATTCATTCGAAAAGAGAAGTGGGAATCAGATTCTCTTTTCACATCACAATCCCCAGTTTTATCATTAGGAACAATGAATTTTAAGGTAATAAAAGATCTTGGTAATTCATCTGTTATTCTGAAAGATGATTTATTTATAGGTGCTATTTCCTATAAAGAATACCCTGATCTTCATTGGAAGCTTTTACCTGAAAAAAGAAATATCGAGACGTTTCAAGTACAAAAAGCAGAAGCCAATTATGGAGGAAGGCGCTGGATAGCATGGTTTACTCAGGATATTCCGGTTTTTGATGGGCCTTATGTTTTTATGGGGCTTCCTGGATTGATCATAGAGCTTAGAGATGATGCTAACGAGTATCAATGGAAATTTAAAGGGAGTAGAAAAAATGTCAGGGCTACATTGCAAACAGAATCAGTAATGGAGGATGTTGTAATGTCAAAAGAAGCCTATATAAAAAGTAAAGAAAACTTCATAAATGATCCCCTGCCAATTTTGATGCAAAGCATGACAGATGTTAGTAAAAGTTCCGAAATCATGAATAAAATGCACCAACAGGCAGAATCAATAAAAAAATATTATCAGGACAATGATAATACTATTGAAAGATAGTATAAACAAATCAACTATAACCATGGAATTAAGAAAAGAAATTAACGCTGTGTTTTTATATCTGGAATCAATTGATGTAAAGATTGATAAGAATGATTACATCTATCAGGTAGAATCACATCCAGAAACTCCAAGTCTCTTGGCTTTCAGTGATGCTCTTAGTTTTTTTGGTATTCCCAATGGCGCCTTTACAATTGAATTCCAGGATTTTGATCATTTACCGGATACTTTTCTCACCATATTGGATGTAGGAAACGGACATTTGATTTTATCATATATAGAAAAAAAAGAACAAAATATTTTATATACTGATCATGAAGGGGTTCAGAAAAGCATTTCTCTCTCTGAAATGGAGAATGTATGGACAGGAGCAGTACTTGCAGCTGAAAATAATGGGGAAATTACAAAATCATCTGATTCTTTTTATACCAAATTGTTACCGGCGTTGATCATTTGCGCTGTCATTTTGATATTGTTTTTTATTGGCGGATGGTTTCTAAGTGGCTTTGGATTCATTACAATGATAGGATTGTTTTTTTCTTTCGAAGCTATAAAAACAGAATTAGGCTTTGAATCCGGTTTTTCTGCTCAGATTTGTGATGGCAGTGAAAAGTCAAGTTGCAGTCAGATTATCAATTCAGAAAAAGGAAAGATTGCAGGTTTCAAATTAAGTGATCTCAGTATTTTTCTTTTTGGAACTCAGCTTTTATCATTGGTAGTGCTCAATCAGGATTTCCTCAATAACTATTATTTTCTCATTGGAGTTTCTCTGCTGGCATGCATTCCATTTACTTTATATTCTATTTATTTTCAGATGAAAGTAGAGAAAAAATGGTGTCCGATATGCTTGAGTATTATAGGGGTAATTTATGCACAGCTCATTTATCTGATGTTTAATATGACAGGGATTTTGAGTAAAGTAAACATTGATTTTACAACGATTTCTCTTTTAGCTGCAGTAGTTGTTGTTTTTGCCGGAACCTATTTCTTTGCTAAAAAAGCACTTATAGGCTATGGTAAACTAAAGAAAGATACAGAATTTGATTCCCGATATATAAGACATTATCCTTACTTTAAAAATATACTGACGAGCACAGAACCCCTCCATTTAAAGGCAGAACCAATCCTGCTGGGAAATCCAAATGCGCCTGTTACAATTACTTTTATTACAAGTCCTTTGTGCGGATACTGTAGAGAAGCGCATGATTTTTTACAAAGAATTTACAATCAATATAAAAATCAGGTCAACATCAAAATCAGATTTAATATGACAGGAGTCGTAACGGCTGAAGTAGAAGAGATGTTGATCCAGCTCCTGAACATTTATCAAACGAAAGGCGAAGATAAATTTATTGAAGCTCTTCATGACTGGTATAGTCACAGACAGGCAGAGAAATGGTTGAAAAAATATAGTACAACTCTTGATAACAGAACCTTTCTACTGAATAAACTGGTTTCTGTTTCTTATGAAAATTTACAGAATAACCTGTTTTTCACACCGCATTACTTTATCAACGACTATGCATTTCCTGTAAGACTTAATAAAAAGTATATGGAAGTATTTATGCCAGATCTTATTGAGGATGAATGGAATGAACAGCTTGATTCTGTAGAAGAATTGGAGGTTGAATACACATAAAAGAAGGAAATTATTATAATAATTATACAAAGAGGAAGCCGAAAATCTAAAGAGTAGGCAAACAAATTAAAACAAATTTCTATGAAAAAATTACAAAAGCTGAGCTTAAATGCCATGAAAAACGAAATGAGCAGAAACGAAATGAGAGTTATTAAAGCTGGTTCAGCAGGTGAGCCAGGAACTTGTAACTGTAATTCACAGTACTGCTATATGAATGGTATGAGAGCTGTATGTGGTGGTGGATGGCCAGCAAAATGCTGCTAATCAGTCGAAAATAACTTATATTTTTTCTGTAATTGCAATTTTGCAATTACAGAATTTTTTTAACCTATGAATACACCAAGTTTAGTTTTAATTACCTGCTGGTATGGCAAATATCCCTGGTATATGCCGTATTACCTGCATTCTTGTGCTTTTAATCCAAGTGTAGATTTTGTGATTATAACTGATAATACAGAGAAGGTAAAAAACGTACCCTCAAACGTGAAAATAATCCATAAAAATCTGGAAGATATCATCTACGATACATCTAATAGACTTGGATTTCCAATCAACATAGATTATCCTTATAAGCTATGCGATTTTAAGCCTGCGTATGGCTTTATGTTTCCGGAGCTTATAGATGGATATGATTTCTGGGGGCACTGCGATCTTGATCTTATTTATGGAGATATAAGAGCTTTTTTTACCAATGAATTTCTCGACAGTTATGATTATATCAGTGTAAGGGATGATTATACCACAGGTTGTTTCGGACTGTACAGGAATAATGAACTCCTGAATACATTTTTCCAAAGAAGCAGGGATTATAAAAAGGTATTTTCTATGCCGGATCACTTTTGTTTTGATGAATGCAATTTTGTTTGGGACGATCTCGCAGAAGGTATTCCTATTTTCGAAATTGAAACAGAGATTGAAAGTTTTACCCATATCATGAAACATGCTGAAAGAGATGGAATTCTCAGAACCCATTTTGATTTTATTCTGATGGAAGGTTATACCGGAAGAGTAAAATTTGATAACGGTAAGATAATTTACAAAAACAAATATGAGGCAATTATGTTTCATATGTTTTGGCTTAAAAAAGTATATAACCCCGAAAAAGTACCTGCAAAAATCCCCAACAGGTATAATGTAAGCCCCACTAGAATTTATTGGTAATTACTGTAATACTAATTAAAAAATAATACCATGAAAAAATTACAAAAAATGAGTCTCAGTGTTATGAAAAACAACATGAACAGGAACGAAATGAGAGTTATTAAGGCCGGATCCGGGCCAGGTGTTTGTGGCTGTCAATCTCTACACTGCACTGTGAAGGGTTACGCATTAGCATATTGCAACCCTGGTGGATATTTATGTTGCTAATATATTTTTGGAAATTTATAAAAAGAGAGAACATTAAACTGTTCTCTCTTTTTGATTCATTAGTATAAATTGTTTGTACTTTTTTTGATAGACACCAAGCGTAAGATCTGCTGTTTTAAAATATTCTTCAATATTCCCATTGATGTTATTTTCTTCTGTAATATCAGAATATCCAAAATCTTTCTGAACGGAAATAAAAGGATATAATACCATTTTATGAGCTGACAGCTGTGATAAAAAGTTATCTGCAGTATCTTCCGGTCCAAAGTCAGCATTGAGTATCTGATCAAAAAAACGACTATAAATCACCATAAACTGGGTACACCAGAAATGATTGATCCAAAATCTGTTTTCTGTAACAGGAACAACAAATCTAAAGCCTCCTCCGATACCTCCGGCTAGGATATCTGCTCCCTGTTCATTAGATTCTATGATATGCTCCATCAATGCATCTCTATCATAATGTTCTGTGAAAATATGATCATCTTCTACGATAATGATTACATCATCTTCGTTTTCAATAGCAATGCTTACCGTTTTTTTTATGCTTTCCCACAATCCTATATTTCCTTTTTCATGAATACAGGCTTCTACAATATGGCAATCAAATTCAGGTTTTCCCTCAAACTCTTTTAAAATACTTTCCCTTCTGTCTTCTCTATGTTTCAGATTAATAATGTATGTAGGGATCATAATTTCTGAAAAGCTGTTACGACTCATAGCTGTAGTATTTTTTTATTTGAGAAAGTTCATCCAGAAGATCTTCAGGATTGTCATCCAGATTCTGGAAGTCAATAGTGTTTTCGAAGGATTGAATATTCCCATCATTATTATAATGAGAAATAAAAGGATGCATGACAAAAACATCTTCCAGATTTGACGATAAGAAAACATCAAGTGGCAATGGAGCTGTGGAATTCTCATGTAAGAAAAGAGGAAATGTTTTTTTGAAAATAATTAGGAATTGCGATCCCTTAAAACCATCCACCCAAAAAATATGATCTGTTGCTTCTATTGTCTTTTCGAAGCTTAATAGACCTCCCAATAATAGGTTTCCTCCAATTTTTTTTACTTTATCAATACAACTTTCAAGATATTCTTGTGAAAAATTTGAACAGAACTGATGTTGAGAAGTGGAAATAATGACATGCTCTTCTTCATAGTTCTTTTTTATTATATTCTTCAGTTCTCCTGTGATGCAGAGAGGTTCGTCAGTGAAAATAAATTCTGGTGCAAAATGCCTTTCTTCGTATTGTTGTAAATCAACAGGTGATTTTTCAGAATACGAAGAGAAAACAAAAATTTTCTTCATAAATGATTAGGTTTTCAAGGTACATTAGTTTTGTAAAAATAGGTTATCAGATTAAATATCCAGCAACCTTCTGTGATAATTAATCTGTCCCAAATGGTAATCCAGATGAGCAACCAGATGAATCAGGAAGTAATCTGTGGTCATTTTGCTTTCAAAAACAACCAAAGGGTATTCTTTTTTAAGATCTTCTTCAGACAATTGTGGAAGAACAGAATCTATCATCGCTATGGTGGCTTCAACTTTTTCAATAAGTTCAGCTCTTGGAATATCTTTTAATGAAAACTCCAGCTCACGATGCCTTACGTAACCCGTATTTCCAAGCTGTGCTCCTACAAAATGATTGATATTTCCAACCAGATGAAGGGTCAGATTACCCGCAGAATTGGCAATGCTTTTATCAATCTTCCAAAGGTTTTCTTCTTTCTGATAGGCTTCTATCTCTGTTTTTAATTTATTTAAATCTCTGTTGAAAAGAGATCTTAGGCTTTCTGTGATCATATCAATTTTACTGTATTTTAGTTTTAAAGTATCCTCTGAAGTGTTTAAAAACCAAGCTGTCAATGCTGCATTTGTAATCTATAAAACCATAAATGCTATCATTTTTGTTGAACTTATTAGTGCTTAGAGTCAGTTTCTGTTCCAAAACTTTTGATTTTATGAATCTTTTCTCTGTTTTTAAAGTTTTAGGATCAATATCTTTTATATAAAATTGGTTGTTGAATACTTTTACCAAAACCCCGTTTCCAAAATAGCCATTATGATTGTTCAGCAGAATATTTAAAGTATCATTCTCATATTGGGCCTTACATTTATAATCATCAAAAATAAAAGATCCTTTAAGAAGACCATCATAATAAAATGCTTTCTGGACAATATAAGCTGTTCTTGTTCGGCTTTCAACAATTTCACTGTTATACAGCTTTAGCTCCGGATATTTCGTGAGAAGCTGAATCGTGTCATAATTGGGTAAATCTTTATTAACGGTGAATTTTTCAAAATTGTGCTCCTTTTGACAGCTCAATAAAACCAATAAAATACCGGTAAAAAATAAAAATAGTCTCATAAAGAAACTATTTTTGTTTTTGAGCCCAAAGCTCCATCTTTCTGTTCAGAACATCCAAAGGAAGACATCCTTGGCTCAATACTTCATCATGGAAGCTTGCCAGATTGAATTTGCTTCCAAGTTCTTTCTGATATTTTTCTCTCAGCTCACGGATTCTTAAAGATCCTATTTTGTAGCCTAAAGCTTGTCCAGGCATTGCCATATAACGTTCAACTTCTGCTACAGCTGCTCCTTCATCATAAGAAATATTGCTTAGGAAATACTTGATCGCCTCTTCTCTTGACATTTTTCCGGTATGAAGTCCTGTATCTACTACCAGTCTTACTGCTCTCAACATCTGATCGCTCAGGTAACCCATTTTTTGATAAGGATCTGTATATAAACCAAACTCAGGGCCTAATGTTTCACAATAATGTGCCCAGCCTTCGCCATAAGCTCCAAACCAACCGAATCTCATGAACTTAGGAAGCTTTGTGTTTTCCTGCTGAAGAGAAACCTGATAGTGGTGCCCTGGGATTGCCTCATGAAGGAAAAGAGATTCCATTCCTGAAGTAACATTGAATTTTGTAGGATCAGGAAGCGGAACATAAAATATCCCTGCTCTTTTCCCATCCGGAGTTCCCGGCATATATTCTGCACTGGCACTTGCCTCTCTGAATTTCTCCGTCTGTCTGATCTCAAACTTTGTTTTTGGTGTTACATTAAACATTGTTTTCAACTTCGGAGTGATTTGCGTTAAGATCCCATTGAATGCATTTAAAACCTCTTTAGACGTTTTATAAGTCATTGCCTTTGGATCCGTTTTTACAAAAGTGATAAACTCTTCAAGAGTTCCTGTAAAACCTACCTGCTGTTTCACTTTTTCCATTTCTGCACGAAGCATAGCTACCTGCTGAAGCCCGATCTTATTAATTTCTTCAGGAGATTTCTTAGTGGTTGTCCAGCTTTTTACATAATAATTGTAGATCTCGTTTCCGTTAGGAAGACTGTTGTATCCATCTGTATCCCTTGCTTTCGGAAGGTACTCTTTTTCTAAAAATGTTCCCATTTTAGTATAAGCCGGAATGATTTTTTTCGTAATAGCATCTTTATAAAGTGCTGAAAATTTCTCTTTCTGAGCCTCTGTGAAGCTTTTAGGGAAATTTTTAATAGGTCCGTAGAAAATATTCTTTTCCATGTCAGACGTTGTAATTTCTTCAGCCTTCATTTGAGGAATCATCTTGACAACCAGTTTTTTAGGAAGGACAACTTTATTGTTGATTCCCTCACGGAAGTTGTCTGCTGCGGCATTCATCCACTCCGGGAATTTTTCCATTCTTTTCAGCCAGTCGCTGTAGTCTTTTTCTGTTTTAAAAGGTTGATTGCCCTGTCCGCTTCCATATAGTGGAAATGTAAGCGGAAGTCCTCCAAATTGAGTAAAAGGAATATATTCCGGATGATAAGCGTAGGCCTCAGTTTTATCTTTTAAAGTATAATCCAAAACATCATACACCACTTTATCTTCATCAGAAAGGGTCTTATAATCTACATGTTCCAGCTGTTTTTGCACAGAATTGTAGAAAGCAATTTCTCCTGAGATAAAATCTTTATCAATATTGATAGGAAGCTGGTCGTTATATCTTGTATCTCCTTGTGCGGTAGCATCTAAAGGATATAGTTTAAGATACTGCTCATAATAGTTGGAAGCGATAGAATCCAGGTTGCTGGGTGTCACTTTTGTAAGTGGAGAGTCCGATTTTTTGCAGGAAGCAAGCCCAATCACCAACCCTAATCCTAGAATACTTTTTGATAAAATGTTTTTCATTTTCAGAATCTTTATGAAAACAAAAGTAAGTATTATTGGGAGATTCAGACTTATTGTTTGCATTGATTTTAAAAAATTATTTTCAAAATCCTTTTAACTTTGAATCAATTTTTTATCTTTGTCTAAAACGTTTAACAATCATATTATTACAGTTCTTTTTTTAAGAAAAAATGAAAGGGATTTTAAAAATTTACCATCCGGAGGAGACGCTAAAATACAATATCAGAAATACTTATTGTAAGGCAGTTTACAGCAACCAGCAACACTTTTTAGAGGTTGAAGTGATTACGGATGACAGTTTGGATCACGTAGATGATGATTCATTACAGTACAACTTTCCACAGCTTTCACTTGAAGTGTTCGATTTCCCTATCGAGTCGACGGAAATTGAAGGAAAAACAATCAAAATCAATGATTCTTATGAAGAAACTTATACAGAGGTAGATCTTTTCGATGATGAAGAGGCCTATATCTATGACAATGAGCTTCTTTTTGAAAGAAATGAAGAAGGGGAACTTCAGGTCATCTGGAAAGGGACCATTGATGATTTCTATACCGGATCAGATACACCGATCCCTTTTAGATTAAAATGCGAATTTAAGCAAGATGATATTGAGGTAGGAGAAGACTAACATAGGCTTCTATCTTTTTCATACCAGATTTCTTTTCAAAATTATTTTTGGAAAGAAATTTGCTGTTTGTAAAATTGTAACAAAATTTAAGTTGTTTTTAAGCAATTTTTAAGAGTTCAATTCATAATATTCTCCTACATTTGTCGTTGAAATTTAATAAAATTTACATTTAATGCTGTTAACGGAACTTTCTCAGATTTTATTTGCACAAATCGCCACACCTGCAGTTGCTGCAGACAACTTAGAGTTCTCATTCTGGAAGATTATGTTCCATGGAGGAGCTTTCGCTAAAATAGTGATGGTCACTGTATTACTATTGGGAGTGTTTTCTCTGTACCTGTTTTTTGAAAGATTTTTCTTTATCAAAAGGCTGACATCAAAAACAGATTCCAACTTCATGAACAATATCGAAGACTTCATCAAGGCCGGAAAAATAGAGGCAGCAGCAGATTACTGCAAAACCCAGAACTCTCCTGAAGGAAGAATTTTAGAAAAAGGAATTTCAAGATTAGGACGTCCTGTTTCTGATATTGTAAGTGCTATGGAATCCCAGGCACAGGTAGAGGTTGCCAATATGGAAAAAAACCTGAACCTTTTGGCTGTAGTACCAAGTATCGCTCCCATGTTGGGTCTTTTAGGTACGGTAATCGGGATGATTATTGCTTTCTTTAATCTTTCCCACGCAACAGGATCTTTTTCTCCGAAAACACTTTCAGAAGGTATCTATACTGCTTTAGGACAGACCGCTGTAGGTTTGGCTGTAGCGATTCCTGCTAACTTCTGTTATAATATTCTATTGACAAGGATTGATAAATTTGTCCTGAAAGCTCAGAATATGTCAGGAGAATTTTTAGACCTTATCAACAAACCTTTATAAATCTTTCTTACGATGAAAATTCAAAGAAGAAATAAAGCAAATCCGGAATTCAGTTTAGCAGCGATGACAGACGTTATCCTGTTGATGCTGATTTTCTTTATGATCACCTCTTCAGCTGCCAATCAAAGCGCTATTGATGTGAATCTGCCGAAAGCCGGAGCAGTTGACGACAATATTCCGAATCCTGTGACGGTAAGCATCAAGCCGGACGGCTCATTCTTTGTGGATGACAATCCTGTAAATAGAGGAGAACTGGAGAAAATAATTGTAGATAAATTAGCCAGCCAGCCCAATAAATCATTTACGATCAGAGCTGATGAAAACACATTGCATAAAGATGTTGTTTTTGTGATGGAAATTGCTGAAAAATATAAATTTAATATTGCCATTGCAACCGTTAAAGATAAATAACAGACCCGGATTTCCGGAAAGAATTACGTTTTAAGATGAAAAGCTATACAGCAAACAGAAACGAAGAAAATAAAGATAGAGTAAAGAGCGCACTGCTTTCTATTCTCATCTGGGCTGCTATTCTGCTTTTTGTTTTTTTGTATAAATTAAAACCTGAACTGGATAAAGACCCTGAAGTCGTTACTACCATGCTGGTCAACTTCGGAGACAACAGAAATGGAAAAGGGATTGAAGAACCTGCTGAACAACCGGGAAGTCTTGCCGCTGCAACGGAAGAAGTAACTCCGGAGCCTGCAGAAACTCCTGTTCCGGAAACAAAAACAGTTATAAAACCAGCACCAGTACCAACTCCGGAACCAAAGAAAACTGAGGTTAAGGAGAAAGTAATTACAGGAAATAATTCAAAAGCTACGGTTCCTAAAAAAGAGGAATCCAAAAAAGCTGAGAAAAAAGAAGCCACAAGCACAAGTGCTTCAAAAAATACTAAAAAATCAGGAGCAGCTACGGCTAACTCAAAAACAGGGAATGGAGACGGAAAAGGAACTGCAGCCATCGGAAACCTGATCAAAGGAAGAGGAACCAAAGCCGGAAGCCAGGGAACTGGTGAAGGTATTGGAAATGCGGGAGATCCTTTAGGAGGAGATGGAAACGGAGACAGTAAAGTAGGGATCGACAGAAAGCTGGTAGGCTATATTCCCGGAACAATGGGACGAGGAGGAGCACAGCCTTCTCACAGTTGTACGGCAAGTGGATCAATTACCATTGCTTATACGGTAGATAAAGCAGGAAATGTGGTGTCTGCAAGAAGATCCGGAGGTGTTTCAGATCCTTGTGTAGCATCTACCTCTGTGAGTTGGGTTAAGAAATATGTGAAGGCCGAAAAAGCCAATACTTCTTCCACAGGAACTTATAAAATTACATTCTAAAAATACAAAAGCACTTTATTCAAGTGCTTTTTTTAATTCATTTATTCTGTTGATAACCGGAAGGGCAAAGATACCACTGGTCTGAAGATACAGTTCGTAGAATGTCTTTGCTTTATCCTGAAAATCTTTGTTCTGATCATATCTGCTGTTGAAATAGAAAAGATTTCCCAGCATTTCATAGTAATCTTTGTGATCTCTTTCCTGTCTTTCATTCACAATGGCAATCATTTCTTCCTTGGTTTTAGAAGCAACCTCTGTGAAGCTCATCTTAAAGATATCTCTCATCAAAGTATCAAAATCCAGCTCTTTCTGCATTAAACTTTCTTCAGGTTTATCCAGAATAAGCTTTTCTAATGCCTGGGTTAATTGACGGATGAGTCTTAGGGTAAATTCTTTATCTGTGATCATAATGGGTTTAAAGTTTTAAGTTTAATGTTTAAAGTTAATAGCATCTGCTCAACCAGCAAGGTTTAATTCAATTAAGCAAAGAATAAGTAAGCCAATGCAATAGCAGTGATAACGCCTACCAAATCGGCCAGAAGCATAGCAATTACCGTATATCTTGTATTCTTAACAGCTACGGCACCGAAGTATACTGCAATGACGTAGAACGTCGTATCTGAGCTTCCCTGAAGTACAGCTGCCAATTTTCCCTGGAAACTATCAGCTCCGAATGTAGTCATCGTATCCACCATCATTCCTCTGGCTCCTGAACCGGATAAAGGTTTGATTAACGCAGTCGGAAGTCCGTCCACGAATCTTGGATCCATATTGGCAACATTGGCTACCCATTTCATTCCGTCAATGATTACATCAAATACACCGGAAGTTCTTAATAACGAAATGGCAATCAGCATTCCAACCAAATAAGGAATAATCTTAACACAGGTGGTGAACCCTTCTTTTGCGCCTTCAATAAAGGCATCAAAAACGTTGATCTTTTTATAAACGGCTCCTAATACAATCGCAAGGAAGATAAACAGAATTAAACCATTGCTTAATACTTTACTGAAGTCATCCAGTTCGTCTTTACTCAATTGTACAAGGTATACTACCAATAGAGCAATAATCGCTGAAATTCCTCCTACATAAGCTATTACTACCGGACGAAGAAGATTGATTTTCTGATACAAAGAAACAATAATCATCGCAGCCAGTGTAGCTGCAAAAGTGGCAATCATACACGGCAGAAAGATGTCTGTGGGAGTTTTAGACCCCATAGATGCTCGGATTGCAATAATGGAGACGGGAATTAAAGTCATACCTCCGGCATGAAGACACAGAAACATGATCTGTGAATTACTGGCAGTATCTTTATTAGGATTTAAAGTCTGGAGGCTTTCCATTGCTTTTAAACCAAAAGGAGTGGCAGCATTATCCAATCCCAGAAGATTAGCGCTGAAATTCATCAGCATATGTCCAAATGCAGGGTGGTTTTTTGGAATTTCCGGAAATAATTTGGAGAAAAATGGCTGAATCAAACGGCTTAGAAGGTTGATTCCTCCTGCTTTTTCAGCAATACTCATGAATCCCATAAACAGGGTCATAATTCCGATAAGACCAAGACAGATCTTTACTGCAGTTTCAGAGGTTCCGATAACTCCATCGGCTTCCTGAACGCGATAAACATTTACATTCTGTTTTAAAGAATCTGTTTTATAGTGAATTCTGCTATCTGCAAAATCATTTTTTTTCATCAGGCTGTCTCTGACAACAGGAGAGAGGCTGTTCATAGGTTGAGAGGCAATCTTCACTGTATCACCTCCTTTTCCCACCACCATATCATTGAAAATGGTTTTGTAGTTACCTGACGAAACATATTTTATACTGGCAATGGCAATGGCAATGATAATGAAAGCCGACCAAATTCTGCTGAGAACCATCTGATTGATTTAATTGTTTAAACTTATCGAAAATACTTCAAACCACAAAAATAACTAAAGTCTTTTGTTATTCCGGTATGAAAGAGAGCTAATGATGGTTTCTTGGCTTTATACTATTTTAACGCAGTGCTCGCAAAGTTCTTAAATAATGGGAAAAAAGATTTTTCTCGTTCGCAAAGGCGTTAGCACTCAGCAAAGAGAACTTCAATTATGGAACATTGCTGAATGAAATGGCCTTGCGGACGAGAATATGCATTAAGCTTTTAAGCTTTCCTTGCGATCTTTAGCGTTTAAAATAAAAATAATTTACTCTTCCAGGTAAACAAGATGTCCTTCAAAATCATCATCCAGATTTTTCAGAACTTTAGCATCATCCATTTTTTTGATTAATACATCTACAAAGAAGCTTTTTTCAAAAAACTGGCGGTGAATTCCAGGGAGAATTTCCATAAAATAATCCATTCCGATTTTGTTGTTATGGAGATCCATTTTAGTTTCTAAAGGCTCATTGGGGAAGAGCTCTTCATGCATGTCTGTTATTCTCTTGCAGAAATCCAGAGCTTTTTTAGGGGAAGAGATTTTGCAGCAGTACATCATAATGAAGCAGCACCACAGGGCGTGTCTGAAAGCATTTCCAATTCCGTTATTGGAGGCTGTTGCAGGGAATTTTTTCTGTGCAATGGTAAATGCTTTTACCGTAGCATGAAAACTTAATAAAGCGAAAAGAGGATGGGGAAGGACAAGTGATAAAAGACGGATAATCTTTTTAAAACTCATACTTCTGATGGTATTGAAAAATATCTTAAAAGTCCTCATAAATAAAAATCTCTCCCTAATTAGAGAGAGATTGTATTGTTTTTGTTACAGATACTATGCTTTTACAGCTAATAAATTAACTGTTTTGGCAACAGTATCCTGAATTTCAGTTCTTTTTACGATGAAATCTACAAATCCTTTTTCCTGTAAGAATTCTGATGTCTGGAATCCTTCCGGTAAGTCTCTACCGATTGTTTCACGGATTACTCTTGGTCCTGCGAAACCGATCAGTGCTCCCGGTTCTGCCATAATGATATCAGCAGTCATTGCAAAAGAAGCAGTAATTCCTCCGAATGTAGGATCACAAAGATAAGCGATGTATAAAAGTCCTGCTTCAGATAGCTGAGCTAATTTAGCCTGAACTTTTGCCAACTGCATCAAAGAGTAAGTAGCTTCCTGCATTCTTGCTCCTCCGGACTGACAGATAATCATATACGGAAGTTTGTGTGCGATACAGTAATCAATTGCTCTTCTGATTTTTTCACCCATTACAGAACCTAAAGATCCACCGATGAAAGCAAAATCCATACAAGAAACTACCATTTCAGTTCCTTTTACAGTTCCTACAGCGTTTCTGATAGAATCTGTAAGCTTAGTTTTAGCTTTTACTTCTTTCAAACGGTCTTTGTAAGGCTTTGTATCTTTGAAGTTTAAGATATCAATACTTTCAACATTGGCATCCAGTTCGGTAAATTTACCACCGTCAAAAAGGATGTCAAAAAATTCTGCACTTCCTATTCTTACATGAAATCCATCTTCAGGAGAAACATAGTTATTTCTCTTTAGTTCATCATGTTCCACTACTTTTCCGGATGGAGTCTGATGCCAAAGTCCTTTAGGAACGTCCTTTTTCTCATCAGTAGAAGTGGTAATGTTTTTTGCTTTTCTTTTAAACCAGTCGAATGCCATTTTTGTTTGTATTAATGTATAAATGTAAAATGTACCAATGTAAATGTATTTCTATGAATACTTTTTACATTGATACAAATGTACAGTTCTTATTTTAAAGTATTTACGTTATTTAAATCTTCAAATGCTTTCACCAATCTTGTAGAGAATGTTTCTTCACCTTTTCTTACCCAAACTCTTGGGTCGTAGAATTTCTTGTTAGGCTTTTCTTCTCCTTCAGGGTTTCCGATTTGAGCTCTTAAATATTCAATATTGTTAACCATATAGTCTCTCACACCTTCTGTGTAAGCAAACTGAAGGTCAGTGTCGATGTTCATTTTGATTACTCCATAGTCGATAGCCTCTCTGATCTCTTCTAAAGTAGATCCTGAACCTCCGTGGAATACGAAGTTGATAGGTTTTGCAGCTGTTCCGAATTTTTCCTGAACATATTTCTGAGAATTGTCAAGGATTTTCGGTGTAAGAACTACGTTACCTGGCTTATAAACTCCGTGTACGTTACCGAAAGCAGCAGCGATAGTGAAGTTATCAGAAATCGCTTTTAATTTTTCATAAGTATAAGCGATATCTTCAGGTTGAGTATATAATTTAGAGTTATCAACGTCTGAGTTATCTACGCCATCTTCTTCACCTCCTGTTACTCCGATTTCTACTTCCAGAGTCATCTGAAGTTTAGCCATTCTTTCGAAATACTGAGCTGAAATCTCAAGGTTTTCTTCTAAAGATTCTTCAGAAAGATCCAGCATGTGGGAAGAGTAAAGAGATTTTCCTGTCTGCTTAAAGAATTCTTCGTTAGCATCCATTAATCCGTCAATCCAAGGAAGTAATTTCTTTGCACAGTGGTCTGTGTGTAAAATTACTGTTGCTCCGTAAGCTTCAGCAAGAGTATGAATATGTTTTGCTCCAGCGATAGATCCAAGGATAGCAGCTCTTTGTCCGTCATTGTTTAATCCTTTTCCTGCGTTGAATGCAGCTCCACCATTAGAAAACTGGATAATTACAGGAGAGTTCAATTTCGCTGCAGTTTCCATTACAGCATTGACGTTGCTTGATCCAATTACGTTTACTGCAGGTAATGCAAATTTGTTTTCTTTAGCATACTGAAAGATATCAGTAACTAACTGACCTGTGGCAACTCCTGCCGGAAAAATTCTGCTCATGTTTTACTTTTTATTATAAATTTATTAGGTGTTTTAATTTCGTGTAAAGGTAATCATTTTTAAGAAATTACTAGTTTCTTTTATCTCGGCCCCAAAGGAGCTTCTGACGGATGGTTTCGTAAAAACTCAAACCGTTGGGCTGCACCAGAAGAAGCTGGAATTTTGCCTTTTTGATAATGATTTCCTTATCCGTTTCTATGTGTATCAGTCGGGAGTCTAAGGAAAGAGAGTATTGAGGTACACGGCTTTCCACCCTGAATTTTATTTCTACTTTGTCATTCACTACTAAAGGTCTCACATTCAGATTGTGAGGAGCAATCGGAGTAATGACGAAATTTTCGTTGTTGGGAGAAATGATTGGTCCACCACAGCTCAGCGAGTAAGCGGTAGAACCGGTTGGTGTTGAAATAATGACACCATCACCCCAGAAAACATTTAAAAATTCATCATTGATATAAGAATCCACGGTAATCATGGATGTTGTTTCTTTTCTGGAAACGGTAACGTCGTTTAATGCATAAGGGAAAGCTCCTTCCAGTTTGGGAGAAACGACCTCTATTACGGAACGGCGGCTTGTTTTAACATCTCCTTTTAAGATGGAGTCCAGTTCTTTAAAGGCTTCTTCTTTGGTGAAAAAGGCTAAAAATCCAAGTCTTCCTGTATTAACTCCTACCACCGGAATTTCAAGATCCTCAATAAAGGTTAAAGAATTTACAATCGTTCCGTCTCCACCGAAAGTGAAAAACAGATCTACTTGTTTATCCAGAAGATCCTGTTTGGAGTTGAAAGTTTCGAATATTTTTGAAAACTGAAGTGCTTCAGCCATTTCATCATACAGAACAGATTTTACACCTCTTGCTTCAAGTTCAGAGATAAACTTGCTTAAATATAAAAAAGTATCAAGATCTTTTTTCTGAGAATATATGGCTGCCTTCATGTTATATTTCTATGAATTTTTGTAAAAAACCATAACGGTCTTTAAACAGATCGGATTTCTCATCAGAATAGTATTTTTCAACAATTCTGTAGTCGTACCGGTCAAATGTAGCATCTATCGAGGCCAGGTTTTCATTGCTGATCTTTATTGTGACCTGGACCACCTCTTCAGACATAAAGCTTATAAACCCTCCGTAAAACTTCGAATTGTTGCTTTCTACAATATTGGTAATTTCCGTCATTGAATATTTTCTGGCCGGAGTTTCTACGGTAAGAATAGCTCCTGTTTCTGAAAATAAAGGATAACGGGAAAGGTCCTGAAAAACATCTTCACAGGTAATATACCCCAGATATTTTTCATTTTTATTAATCACCGGAATCACATTGGAGCTGAAAGTATAAAACAGACGGATGCTGTCCATCACATTGTTGTCCTCCAGAATTGCAAACCGTTCAATCTGGTGTTCCAGGTCCTTCAGTGTTCCCCCATCTTCTTCATACAGAAAGTCCATGGCAATGGCTCCGAAGAAGTGATGAGATTTTTTGATGAAAATATGGGAATATCCGAAGTCTTCCAATAGGTTTCTGGCCGACTCTATGGAGTCAGACAGGCTAAAACATGGAAAGTCTTTTGAGATATAGTCCTTGATAAACATTGTGCTAATTTATAAAAAATTAAACGAAACTTTTTCTGAAAACCCTACTTTTTTTAAGATGAAACAAAAAAAATGCCGTCAAAATTTGTTTGTAAAAAAAAATAAAGTACCTTTGTCGCCTTTCATTTTTACTTTTTATTAGATTTATTTCAAACTGCACTGTCTACTAAGGACATATGCAGTTTTTTTATTTTAGTGCTTTTGCAAATTCCCACATCACAATTCCGGCGCACACACTTACATTAAGAGAATGCTTCGTTCCAAGCTGTGGAATTTCTAAAAACACATCAATATTCGGAAGTACTTCATCGCTGATTCCTTCCACTTCGTTTCCTAAAATCAAAGCATATTTTTTTGATCTGTCAATGGTAAAATCAGTGATAAGCTGGCTTCCTGTAGTCTGCTCAATCCCGATGATTTCATATCCTTTGCTTTTCAAATCAGCAATAGCATTATTAGTTTCTGCTTCATGAGACCAGTCTACACTTTCCGTTGCTCCCAATGCCGCTTTATGAATCTCACGGTGAGGTGGCTGCGGTGTAATTCCGCAAAGGATTATTTTTTCAATTAAGAAGGCATCTGCCGTTCTGAAAGCTGCACCTACGTTGTGCATACTTCTGATATTATCTAAAATGATGACCAACGGAATTTTTTCAACCTTCTTAAATGTTTCTACATCTATTCTGTTTAGTTCTTCCAGTTTTAGTTTCTGTACCAATTGTATTATTTTGTTGAGATTAATTTTCCGTCTTGATAGACCTCTGTTTTTTCTATGCTTCCGTCTTCACGGTAATGAACCCTGTTGCCGTTTCTTTTATCGTTGGCAAGATCAGTTTCACGCTGTAATTTTCCTGATGGATAAAATACCTTCCATTTTCCGGTGGCAAGTCCGTTATCATATTGCCCAATGTCTTTTATAGATTTTCCGTCTTCATGAAAAGTTTTGCTTTCTCCCTGTAATTTATTGAATTTATAATTAGATATTTCAACTATTTTACCGGCAGGAGAATAAAAAGTAGCTGTCAGGCTGTTGTCATAAATATTCTTTTCTCCATTTCTGAAAGCTTCTTTGGAAGTCAGCACTCCGGTCTTATCAAAATAGGACCATTCTTTTACTTTGTATCCTTTTTTATATTCTCCTTTTGACTGCATTTTTCCGTTATCGTGATAAAAAACAGCATCGCCATCCAGTTTTCCTTTTTTCCATTCCACGGTATTTTTTACCTGGCCGTTGTCATAGAATTCTTTGCAGGATCCTTCCTGTAGCCCGTCCTTATATCCACAAGGTTTCTGTGCTGTGATCAGAACAGAAGTGGAAAAAAACAATAGAAACACGTACTTCATAGCTATTTTTATTTCAAAAATAGTAAAATACTTATATTTGACTCAAAAATATACTATGAAAAAATTATTCACCTTATTCATATTAATATGGGGATTTATATATCTGGAGGCACAAAACACCTATTATCCTCAAGCTTTTTTTGATAAAAAACTGGCAAGAGATATGCTTGGATTCGGGAATTCTACCATTGAAGGAGTCGCTTCCACAAAACAAAAAAACAACTGGGGCATCAAACCATTGCTTGGCGAAAAACATTATGCACCGAAAGGAACCGTTGTTATGCTTTTTCCTGTTACTCCTTATTTTGAGGAATTTTATAACATGAGAAAGAAATATGAAAATAAAAAAACAACAGTATATATGTCTGAAGAAGCTTTTAAATACAGAGTGGAAGCTTTAACAGATGATCACGGGAGGTTTAAATTTGAAAAACTGAAACCCGGGAAATATTACCTTGAAACCATCGTCAATTTTACAGCGACGGCAAGCTATCAACAGCAGACCGGGACTTCAAATGCTTATAACGGATATGGAGCCTATCTGTATTCAACACCCATATACAGTACATTTTTCTACGGATATTCTGCTGCCAACAGAGAAAGCAAATTTGTAGAAATAAAACAGGATGGCGAACTCAAAGAAATCAAGCTTTAGAAGCTTGATTTTTTATTTTCTGTTCATTATCTGATGCACGTTTTTCTCAATATTCTGAGCTAAAGTCTCCATAGGAATATCATTCTCATCATTATTGAACGGATCTTCAATTTCTTCTGCAATAAGCTCAAGACTCATCAAGACATAATAAACGAAAACGGTAAGCGGAATCATGAAAAGACCTATCGTAATCACGTAGGCAATAGGAAGCGCAAAAACATACAGAATAATAAACTTCTTGATGAAAGAAGAGTAGGAATAAGGAATCGGAGTGTTTTTGATTCTTTCACAACCTCCGCATACATCCAGAAATCCTGAAAGCTGAGTATCTAAGTACAGCATTTCAACTTCTGAAATTTTTCCTTCTTTTTTTAACTGGTTCAATTTATGACTCAGCAGAATCACTATTTCGCTTGGCCCATGATTTTTTAAAGAGCTTTCAATTTCAGAATAATCTTCATCCAAAGCCAGCCTTGTAGATTCCTTGGAAAGGTGTTTGGCTAAAAAGTGAGGAAAGTATTTTAAATACCTTGCTATCTGCTCAGCATCCTGGCGATTGTCCCCAAGAATCGTATTGATTTTTATGGCAAAGTTTCTGGTGTCGTTAACCAGTTTTCCCCAAAGTTTTCGCCCTTCCCACCATCTGTCATAGGCAGTATTCGTTCTGAACACCAGCAAAAGAGAAAGCACAAAACCCAGCAGAGAATGAATCATACCTACATTGCTCACTCCTGATTTTGTGGTAAGGTGCAGATACTCAACTTCCAGATACTGAATTCCCCAGGAATATAATCCTACAAGAATCATACTTGGGAAAAGAATTTTTAAAGTATCACTTTTGTGTAAACTGAAAAGGATTTTAATGAAATGTTTGGTATTGTAGACTCTCATAAACTCGCTTATTACTACAAATATAAATTTTTCATCTGAGCTCTGCTAATTAAGTAAGGAAGTCTGAAGCTGGGAGTGGGAAGTTATTGAAGCTGAAGAAGAGCTATAAGTTTTCCATAAAAATCTTATTATAGAATGATGTATAGACGTTTGCAGGCAAATCTTAACTTCCAGCATCCCTCTTCCAGCTTCCATCCCTTTTAATCTTAATTTTCTCACGTTTCAAAAAAACACTATTTTTAGTTCGCATTAAATACAAAATACATGATCCTCGAAAACGTAGATATTGTAAATGATATCAGTAAAGAAGATTTTCAGAAAAATTATTTTAAAAAGCAAAAACCTCTTTTGATTAAGAATTTTGCCAGTCGATGGGACGCTTTTGACAAGTGGAATCTTGCCTATATCAAAGAAAAAGCAGGAGATCAGGAAGTTCCGTTGTATGATAACAAACCGGCTGATGCTGCGAAAAGTTCTGATGCTCCGGTTACCCGTATGAAAATGAAGGAATATATTGATACCATCAAAAGCAAGCCTTCTGATCTGCGAATCTTTTTTTATATCATCACAGACAGGCTTCCAGAGCTGCTGAAAAACTTTACCTATCCCGATCTTGGAATAAAGTTTTTTAAAAGACTACCTACTTTATTCTTCGGTGGAAGTGAAGCCCATGTTTTAATGCATTATGATGTGGACCTGGGTGATTTTATGCATATCCATTTCGAAGGAAAGAAAAGAATTCTGTTATTTGATCAGAAACAGTCTCCGTTTTTATATAAAGTACCTTTGTCTGTTCACACCGTTTACGATGTCGACTACGAAAATCCGGATTACGAAAAGTTTCCGGCACTGAAATATGCCAAGGGATATGAAATTTTCATGGAACATGGTGATGCGCTCTTTATTCCGGGAGCTTTCTGGCACTTCAACAGATATCTGGAACCCGGTTTTTCTCTTTCACTCAGAGCTCTTCCCAATAAACCGAATGTATTTGCCAGTATGTTGTATCATGTCTTCATTATGAGGTACACGGATAAACTGATGCGAAAACTTTTCAAAGCCAAATGGGTGAATTATAAGCAGAAATGGGCCTACAAGAAAAGTTCCGAGGCTTTGGAAAAGCACACGAGAACAGGAAAATAATGAGGAAAGGGAGATGGAAGCTGGAGGAGGGAGGTCTCTTTACAGCTTAGTACGAATAGGCTACATTTTTATTTAGAGATGATCAGTAATTAAACGACCAATAGAAACTTCCATCACCCACCTTCGTGCTTCCAGCTTATTTATTAATCAGCCCGAAGATCGTTGCGTCAACAAATTTTCCTTTTTCAAAAAAATAATCTTTCAACGTTCCTTCTTTGCTGAAATTTAAAGAAGTTAACAGTCTTTCGGAAGAAATATTGGAGGGATCTATAAAAGCATCCACACGGTGAAGCCTCATTGTTTCAAATCCATAGGTTAAAATAGGAAGAATGGCTTCTTTCATATAAGATTGTTGCCAGAATTTGGGATTGAGCTCATAGCCGACCTCTGCTCTGAAATGTTCCCTGTACCAGTTGTGATAGCCACAGGTACCAATGACTTTTCCACTGGATTTCAGTTCCAGAGCCCATCTGAAGCCTTTGCCTTTTTCGAATTCACTGTTAAAATGCTGGATGATTCGGCGGGAGTCGTCTTCTGTCTTGAAGGTATCCAGGTCATAATATTCCATAACTTCATCTAAAGAAAAGTATTCAAAAAGGTCTTGGATATCATTAAAAGTAAGCTGACGCAAAATAAGCCTTTCAGTCTCTAAAACAGGAAATTCCATGAATAATGTGATTTGATGGCTGAAAAATACGATTAATTACTGATAAAGAAAAGTATAGAAGATTAACCTCTAAACAATTCTCTTACCCTGAATTTATTTTTTTAAATTTGGGGCTCATTTTTTACTATGGCAAAAGCAGCGAAGAAAGAAACCCCGTTAATGACGCAGTACAATACCATCAAGGCGAAATACCCTGATGCGCTATTATTATTCAGGGTAGGGGATTTTTATGAAACTTTTGGGCAGGATGCTGTCAGAACTTCTCAGATTCTGGGTATTGTGCTTACCAAAAGAGCCAATGGTGAGGGGCATATAGAACTTGCAGGGTTTCCACATCATTCTGTAGATTCTTATCTTCCAAAACTGGTAAGAGCGGGAATGAGGGTGGCGATCTGTGATCAGTTGGAAGATCCTAAGATGGTGAAGGGGATCGTAAAACGAGGTGTTACTGAGTTGGTTACACCTGGTGTTACCTTCAATGATCAGGTTTTGAATTCCAAAAAGAATAACTTCCTTCTTTCATTGCATAAAGAAAAAGAGAAATACGGAATTGCCTTAGTGGATATTTCTACCGGAGAGTTTCTGGTAAGCGAAGGAAATTTAGAAAAGCTTTTACACATCATCAATACCTTTGATCCGAGTGAGATTATTTTCCAGAGAAGCACACAGATTCCGGAACAGATCAAAAATAAAAATGCCTTTAAGCTTGAAGACTGGGCATTTCAATATAATTTTGCCTACGAAAAATTAACAAATCATTTCAAAACCAATTCTTTAAAGGGATTTGGAATAGAAAATTTACCGTTAGCGATTACAGCGGCAGGAGCTATTTTCGCCTATCTGGTAGAAGATACCCATCATAATCTGCTTGCCCATATTACAAAGCTTCAGATCATTCCTCAGGAAGATTATCTGATGATGGATAATTTTACCCTGAGAAACCTGGAAATTGTTTATCCAAGCAATCCACAGGGGAAATCACTGCTGGATATCATTGATAAAACATCTACTCCGATGGGAGGGAGATTATTGAGAAGAAGAATTATTCTTCCTTTAAAATCTGTGGATGAGATCATGAGAAGGCTATCTCTGATTGATTTCTTAAACGAAAATGATGCGCTGAAATATGAGATCTGCCAGCTTCTGAAATCCATTTCTGATCTTGACCGATTGATGGGAAAACTGGCTGCAGAGAAAATTTCACCTAAAGAACTGGGATATTTACGTCAGAGTTTAATTAATATCCATAAAATCAAAACTTTATTGCATTCTGATGCAGATGTGCTGGCGTGGTTAGAGCCTTTATTTGATCTTGAAGAGTTGATTAAATTTCTGCAGAACCAACTTAATGAAGAGCTTCCGGTAAGTATTGCGAAAGGAAATATCATTAAAGAAGGTGTTTCTGAAGAGCTTGACAGACTGAGAAATCTTCAGAGCAAAGGACGCGGTTTCCTGGATGAAATGTGCCAGAGAGAGATTGAAAGAACTGGGATTACAAGTCTTAAAATTGATTTTAATAACGTTTTCGGATATTATATTGAAGTCCGGAATACCCATAAAGATAAAGTTCCGGATGACTGGGTAAGAAAGCAAACCTTAGTGAATGCAGAAAGATACATTACCGAAGAACTGAAAGAATATGAAAACCAGATCCTTGGGGCCGAAGAAAAAATAGGCGTTCTGGAAACTTCACTGTACAAAAATGTATGTGGAGAAACAATGATTTATATAGATCAGATCCAGGGGAATTCTAATATTATTGCTCAACTTGATGTGGCTGTGGGATTATCCGAACTGGCTGTATCTGAGAGTTATACAAAGCCTGTTTTGAATGATGGCTATGCGATTGATTTAAAAGAAGCCAGACACCCGATTATTGAAAATGCACTTCCGCTGGGAGAAAAATATATTCCGAATGATATCTTTCTGGATAAAGATTCCCAGCAGATTATCATGGTAACAGGGCCTAACATGGCCGGTAAATCAGCAATTCTGCGTCAGACAGCAATTGTATGTCTTTTGGCTCAGATCGGAAGTTTTGTACCTGCAAAACATGCGGAGATCGGATTGCTGGATAAAATCTTTACAAGGGTAGGAGCTACCGATAATATTTCTGCCGGAGAATCTACTTTTATGGTAGAGATGAATGAGGCAGCTAATATTTTGAATAATATTTCAGAACGAAGTCTGATCCTGCTAGATGAAATCGGTCGTGGAACTTCCACTTATGACGGGGTTTCTATTGCGTGGGCTATTGCAGAATATCTTCATCAGCAACCAACGCAGGCAAAAACGTTATTTGCAACGCATTATCATGAGTTGAACGAAATGACCGTGAATTTTGAAAGGGTGAAAAATTTCCACGTTTCCATTCAGGAAAACAAAGGGAATATTATTTTCCTGAGAAAACTGGTTCCGGGAGGAAGTGAACACAGTTTTGGTATTCATGTGGCAAAACTGGCCGGAATGCCTGCCAAAGTGGTCAACAGAGCCAATGAAATCCTTAAGACCTTGGAAGCAAGCAGAACTCAGGGAAGCAGTTCATCAGAAACGATTAAAAGAGTAACAGAGGAAAATATGCAGCTTTCTTTCTTCCAATTGGATGATCCTGTTCTGGAGAATATCCGGGAAGAACTGACGAAAATAGATATCAATACATTGACACCGATTGAAGCTTTAATGAAGCTGAACTCGATAAAAAAAATGATTGGAGGATAATCCAATCATTTTTTTTTACAGTTATTTTGTGTTAGCAGCAGAATCCATCCTGCATCCCCGGAACTCCAGACCGTTCTTCTCCGGTATGAGGATCTGTACAGCTTATTACTCTTGGGCATACAGGTCTGTTTGCTCCGCCGCTGATCTCTTTCAGCTCAATTTTACTCAATTTTCTTTTCTGATTTTTTAAATTTTTCATAATAATTTTAATTTGGTAAAAGCTAATTTACAAGTTATTTTATTATGTTCAAAATATTGTGAGTCAAATTGTTAACTTTTTTAAACGAAAATCTATTTTATAAAAAAAGATTGAGGGGCTACCTCAATCCTTATTTATCTAACAAAGTGTATGGAATCCTAACAGCAGTATCCATTTTTGTCACCAGCTCCAAGCTGCCATTCTTCAAATTCTCCTCTGCGGCAGAATCCGTCCCAGCATACTCTGCCACTTCCTGTAATTTCTTTTAACTCACTTTTTGTCAGTTTTCTTTTTTGAATGTTTGATTTTTTCATGATGATTTGATTTTGGTTATTGTTTTAGTTTTAAGTGTATTGGATTAGCAGCAAAATCCGGTGCTGTCTAAAGGTCCTACGGTATATTCATCATCTGTTCCTCTTACCCTGCAAAGGCCTTCCCAGCATATCCCAGGTCCATTTCCTCCTGTGATATTTTTCAATGCCTTTTTAGTCAGTTTTTTCTGATTGTTTAATTTTTTCATGATATTTTTAGTTTGATTCAACTCAAATATATAAAAATCATCTATATAATTCTACTGGTTGTGAAAAAATTAACATATCTGCAAAAAAAAGAGCCTTAGCGGCTCTCTTGTATTATAAATGATTGTATTCGTAAGTATTAACGTCCGTGGAACCTGTAGTTGTGGTCCCATTTTTATCATAATAGCTTCGGATTTCTTTTGTAGGATAACCGCTGGAATTATATTCGAAATTAGATTTGAATATGGTCCATTCAGTTCCGGTTCCATTATTGTAACTGATGATGTGGTTATAGCTTAATGTATTGTGGGCAGATCCACTTTCATCTTCATTATCAATAATTTTTAAATACCCTGTTATATTTTTTAAAGGAGCATTTTTGGAGTCATATACCACTGTTTTTAAGGTAGAGGATGCTGTCTCAGTAGTATTATTCTGAGTTCTTGAAAGAGTACCCGTCCAGCTGCTCATCGACCCATCAGCATTCAAAATTGCATTTCTGGTTTCACTTCTTGTTGATGATGAAGTAGTTGCTGTATATACAATTTTTACATTGTTATTGGCCTGATAGGTATAGTTGGACTCTGAATTCCAGGCTCCTCCGAAATCAGTTCCTGAGATTGTTTTCTTGACCAGCCTGCCATTGCTGTCATAAGTAAATTTAGTATTAAGAGAAGTGTTTGAACCGTTCACTACAGATTGTGTTATCAGATCACCTGAATAGAGAAATGTCGTTACGCTTCCTTCTGTGATATTCTTGATCTGAGAAATTTTTGAACCGTTATAGGTAAACGTTAAAACATCTCCATCCATAGTCATTTTGGTTACCAAAACCGGATCATTGTTGTTATTGTTTCCGTTATTACCTGTTGAAGTATCATCGTCATTGCTGCTTGAGCATGATGCCAAAAAGAAAATTGGCAGAAGTAAATAAGTTTTTTTCATGGTTATCATTTAAGGCTGTAAAAATATCAAAAAAATGAATCAGTGACCAAAAAAATGTTTATTTGTAAAAGATTTACGGAATTGATGAATTTTATTTTTGTATATTGTTGGATTGTAGTTGTTTATATCTTGATAATGAAAAATATAATAAAAATATTAACACTGTTTTTATTCTGTACTGTTTTTAAAGCTCAGCAAACAAGTATTTCTGTAGTAAAATATGAAGATTTGGAGAAGCGTATTCAGCAGGAAAAAGATAAATTACTTGTAGTCAACTTCTGGTCTACAACTTGTGGTCCATGTGTAAAAGAGCTGCCCCATTTTATGGAAGTGAACGCTAAGTATTCAGATAATCAGAAGTATAAGATGATTTTGGTTTCCTTAGACAGGTTGGCAGATAAAGAAAGAGTCTTGAAATTCATTAAAACGAAAAATCTTACTGCTGAAGTATTGCTGTTGGATGATATTAAAAGAATGAATACCTGGATTCCAAGGTTTGAGAAAGACTGGGATGGAAATATTCCGGTAACGTTGTTCTACAAAAACGGATCAAAAATCCATTTCAATGACGGTGAAATGAGTAAAGAAGATCTGGAAAAAACAATTAAAGAAAATCTACAATAAATAATTAAATTATGAAAAATCTGAAAATTATAATGACTGCATTCATTGTTGGGCTGGGATTACTGAGCTTTACAGCGAAAGATCATAATAGAAATATTAGTCAGAAAATGGACGTTTCATCAGTAAAAGGCTATGAAGTAGGAGATGAGGCCGCTGATTTTAAGCTGAAAAATATTGACGGGAAAATGGTTTCCCTAAGTGATTTTAAAAACGCAAAGGGATTCATTGTAGTATTTACCTGCAATCATTGTCCTTATGCAAAAAAATATGAGGACAGAATCATTGAGCTGGATAAAAAATATAAAGCTCAGGGATATCCGGTCATTGCCATTAATCCTAATGATCCCAATGTACAGCCGGAAGATGGCTATCAGCAGATGATTGAAAGAGCAAAGCAGAAAGGATTCACTTTTCCTTATTTGGTAGATGAAGGGCAGAAAATTTATCCTCAGTACGGTGCTACAAAGACTCCACATGTTTTTGTGCTGAAAAAAGAAAATGGAAAGAATATCGTAAAATACATTGGCGCTATCGACAACAATTACGATAATCCGAATGATGTATCAGAATACTATGCTCAGGATGCGGTGAATGCTCTGATCAAAGGTGAACCGGTAAAAATGACAAAAACAGTAGCCATCGGATGTACAATCAAAGTAAAGAAATAATATATTTGTCTTTATAAAATGATAAGATCGGTATTCTTAGAATGCCGATTTTTTATGCCTTAAACTCAATTTGAAATGAAATTCCAATTCAGCCTGAAATACCTTCTTCTGACCCTATTTATTTTTCTTATAGAAGTGGTGATTGCCACCAAACTAAGTAATATTTTCTTTGTGAGGGCTTATCTTGGGGATGTGATTGTCGTGATGCTTCTTTACACGTTTGTGAAAAGCTTTGTGAAAATAAATGATCAGAAGCTGATTTTGGGAATTCTTATTTTTTCATTGATGGTAGAATTTGCCCAGTATTTCAATATCGCAGAAAAACTAGGCTTCCGTCCTGGAAGCCTGATGTATATTGTCATTGGAAATTCTTTCTCATGGATAGATAACCTTTGCTATGCTGTAGGCTGTCTGTTGCTCTATATTTTCGTAAGGTTGACAAACAGTGATGGCTTAACCTCAACCCCTAATCCCTAACACCTGCAACCTGTCACCTATTACCTATCTCCCAAAACTATCATATTTATCCTCCGCATATTTGGTAAAACGGTTCAGTAAAGCCACATTTTCCTTTTCCATAGGTGAAAGATCATTATCTACATTGCTTGAAACTGGGATATACCAGTCTGTCTGTTCAAAGAAATTTCTGTAGGTTTCTTTTTTAAAGGAATAACCATGTCTTGCAAATACAGAGTTTTTGATGATCTCAAGATCCAGTTTTCTTAAGTTTTTAAGATCCTTTTCCGACAGTTTCTCTTTGGATGCATTCAGTTTGAAGATGGCTTCAGAAGCAATACGGTTTTTAGAGGTTTTATAACTTTCTGTTTTTCCGGTTTCTTCATCGGTGTATTTTTCGGTAAACTCTTTAGGGTTTGACCAGTCTACCAGATCAGAATCCTTATCCAGCATAAAATTAGGGTTATAAACAAACTCTTTTTTGGTCAGTTTAAGCGTTTTTGAAGGTGCTTTAACCATTGTTTTATCAAAAGCATTCCATTTTCCGGTTAAGCTGTCGCCCTTTAATTTTACTTCAAACCTTCCGTCTGTTTTGTCATTACCCGGTTCATCAAGGACGAAAGACGTTGTGGTTTCATTGAAAACACCTCTGAACGGGCGCTGATTCCCATTCACGATACTTTGTCCGTACACGCTGTCTTTGGTAATTCTGTTGATCTTTAAAGAAATTCTTTTGTAGTTATCAACATCATATTCTGAGCCGTCTGTTGGGTCAACTACCTTTTCCATTCCTGCAAATTCACCGGTATAAATTCCGTAATATTCTTTGTGAACTTCCGGAATTACCACAGAGTCCTTTTTTGCGGTCAGAGAATCTTTTCCCGATTCAGTAGTCTTTCCCTCTTTTTTGCAGCTTAACAGAGAAACTGTAAGCAGGGAAATGAGTGTGTAATTTAGAATTTTCATATAAGTTTTTTTGTGATTAAATATTCAATAATAAGGATGTTGGGAATCCAGCCCAGCCATGCAATGATCTGATAGACATCCATAGGATTGGGATGAAATAAATATACAATAATTACCTTCCACATTCTCAGGGTAATAGCAGATAAAGTAAAAGCAAAACTCCGCCACATCCACTGCTTATGTTCTTTAAACCTTTTCTGTCTTGCCAGCTGATAGGCTTTCAACGTTGAAAACCACCATAAAAAGCCCAAAATAACAAAAGAAATCTTTGAAAAAAGGCCTCCGTTGGCAAAAACACCCATATAAATACCTGAAGGTGCAGCAAAGATCAGGATGAGAAAAATATATACTTTTCCCATATTCCTGTGGAAATTTTTGAGTCCAAAATTCTTTCTGAGCAAAGCAAGAAAACCCGAAAGAAGCACAAAAATACTCGTATACACATGAGTATAGAAAAACGGAAGATATTCCGACCTTTCTGTTACTTCCGTCTGTTTAATCATCAGAAAACTGACTTCAGGATTAAAAGGAATATATTCTAAGGTAATTTTCAGCATCAACCAAAAGAAATACCCGAACCCTAAAACTAAAAGGATTTTAAAGAAAAAGGCAGTATTTCTTTTGGCAGAGAGCATTTTAATAATTTTTAAAAGTCATAGGAACGTTATATGTTGATTTAATGGCTTGCCCATTTTTAGTGGCGGGTTTCCATCTTTTTTTTAAAGCATTCATCACACGATCCATTTCTTTATTCATAGCACGGTTGTTTCCTGTTGTTGAAATAGAACTTATACTTCCGTCAGGATTAACATCAAAAGTTGTTAATGATTTCGATGTTCCAGATGCTTTTTCCAGACAGGAAAGATCGAAAACTTGACTGATATCCTGCATCAGAGCAGTCATTCCTCCTGGGTATTCAACAGGTGTAGTAACTGTTTTTTCTGTGTTATTGTCTGGATTGTAAGTGGTTTCTGGCTGGTTGGTTTGTGAAAATGCGAGTCCAAAACCAAGACACAAAGCGAAGGTTATTATTTTTTTCATGATTAATATTATGGTATTCAGGTTATTTATTTTCGAAGAAATCAATCACTAACTCATTGAATAATTCCGGTTTTTCTTCGGGAACATAATGATTGGCATTGGGGATAATAGCTAATTGTCCTTTTGGGATAGATTCTGCGATTTTTACGGTGTGTTCTGTTTTTATAAGATCATTATCACCAGCAATGATTAATGATGGGCACTGAATTTTATTCAGGTCTTCATACTTCCATTGAGGATACTTCAAATCCAGATTCAGAAGATCAATAAAGATATCGTTTTTGTGGTCTTTATTGTCTTTAGTAAGGCTTACGAGCATTTCTTTCATGGATTTTAAATCATGATCTTTGACTCCTTCCGGAAAAATATTGGCTCCTGAACAGGCAATTTTGTCTACCATTTCGGGGTATTTCATGGCCATAGACAGTGCGAGAATTCCTCCGTCACTCCAGCCCAGAATCTTTGTTTTTTTGATGTTCAGCTTCTCTAAAAACTGTTTAATATCCTCTGTCTGAATATCAAAAGTAAGTTCTTTTGTTTTGTCATAAGTAGACCTTCCCCGTTCACGGCAATCTATAATGATCACTTTATATTTTTTAGCAAAGGTGTCTTTTTGGTTCATAAAGGCACTGATAGATTGGCCATTACCATGAAGCATAAGTACAGGTTCTCCCTCTCCATAGGTTTCATAATATAATTTGATGCCGTTAACATCCATAAATTTCCCTTCCGGCATTGTTCCGATAATACCACGACCTTTGATCAACAAAGACATGCTGCCACTGAATGGTTGGTAATCCGAAGTTTCAATGGTAAAATTTTTTACGTGCTTTATTTTCTGAGAATGGATTCCTTCAAACCAACCCTTTGAAGAGGCAATCTCTTTTTCAAAACCTGAATTTTCCAGCGGAACTTCAGTCCATTTTTTTGACTTTCCATCATTGACTTCCAACTTAAAATCGTCAAAATAAAAATCCCCGTTGTTTTGTGCAAAAGCTCCGATATTCATGATCTTCGCAGATGGATTGATGGTTCCTTTTATTTCGTAGGTTTTCCATTCATGGGTTACCTGGATTCCATAATATTGATTTTCAAAGAAACTGGTAGACTCATCTTTATTATTTATTCTGCACCATAACCCACAATTGGAACCATTGTCCTCATTGTCTTTTCTGATTTTTGCCGTTATACGGAAGTTCCAATTCTGTTTATGCTCTATATTGACAGCTTGCGTGAATGATGTCCAGTCAGAGACAATCGTTTTTTCCTGACTGTATCCTAAAAAGAACCAGAGTAAAAGAAAGAAACCGAATTTTTTTTTCATGTTTTTAGTTTTTATTAAAAGTAATAATTTTTTATAAGCTGTTGAGATCCTGTGCAATTAACCATCCTTCACTCCAGCATGCCTGGAAATTGAATCCTCCGGTCACGGCATCTATATTGAGAACTTCTCCGGCAATATAGAAATTAGGAAGTAATTTTGAAGACATGTTTTTAAAGTTAATTTCCTTTAAATCAATACCTCCAGCCGTTACAAACTCATCTTTGAAAGTAGATTTTCCGGTTACCTGAAACTTCTTTTGGCAAAGATTTTCCAGTATTTTCTGCATCTCTTTTCCGGAAATATTGGCCACCTGTTTATTAAGATCAACCTTTGAACTCTCCAAAATTTTCTGCCAGAATCTGTTGGTAATATCGAAGATCTTTGACTGTCCGATGGTCTTTTTAGGGTTGCTTTGCTTGAAATTATGGAACATTTCTTCCGCTTCATCCATTTCTATGGAAACGAAATTCACTTCAATTTCAAAGTTGTATTTAAGCTTTGCCAAACTGATGGCTTCCCATGCAGAAATTTTCAGAACAGCAGGCCCGGAAAGCCCCCAGTGCGTAATAAGCAATGGTCCGCTTTCTTCCGTTTTCAGTTTTGGAATTGAAATGCCTGCGTTTTCAAAACTGGTTCCCGGAAGATCTTTCAGCAATTCATCTTTAATATTGAAGGTGAAAAGCGAAGGAACAAGATCCACAATCTTATGACCAAGATTTTCTACCATTTTCAATGATTTTGGAGAACTTCCGGTCGTGTAAACGATATAATCTGCTTCAAAATCTCCAGAATTGGTCTTTACAATATACTTTTCGTCCTGCTTTTCAATCTCTTTTACCGTACATTTTGTCTGCACCTTGACGTTTTTCTTTTGAGTTTCATTCAGAAAAGTATTGATGATAGTCTGAGAAGAGTTACTTTCAGGGAAAGTTCTGTTATCATTTTCAACTTTCAAAGGAACGTTTCGTTGATCAAACCATTCCATCGTATCACCAGGCTGAAATTTAGTAAAGACACTTAGTAATTCCTTGTTTCCACGGGGATAAAATTGAACCAGTTCTTTGGGATCAAAGCATGCGTGAGTCACGTTACAGCGTCCGCCTCCGGAAATTTTAACCTTCTGAAGGACATCTGAATTCTGTTCTAAAATCGTAATTGTATATTTCTTTTCGTCAAGATTAGATGCACAGAAAAAGCCTGCAGCACCGCCTCCGATAATAATGATCTGTTTCATGTATATGTAATCCTATGCGGAAGATTATTTTTTCAAAAGTACAATTTTTATAAACCATCTTATTTGAGTATTTTTGAAGATTATAATTTTAATTATATCAAAAACGATTTTCATATGATTTTCTACCATAAATTTGAAGTAAGATGGAGTGATCTTGATGCCAACAAGCACTTGGCCAATTCATCATATGTACAGTATTGTGCACAGGCCAGAATGGCTTTTATGACTAAAGAGAAAATGGGAGTTACCCAGCTGAGCAGATGGGGAATCGGTCCGGTAATCCTGCATGAAAGATATTCTTTCTTCAAAGAAATCTATGCAGATCAGATCGTCATCGTAAGTGTAGAAATAGACGGATGTGCAGAAGATTCTTCCATCTACCGTTTTGTACACAAATTCTATACTCCGGACGGGATGCACTGTGCTACTGCAGAAGCTACAGGTGTATGGATTGATATGATGCTTAGAAAAATGACCACACCACCGGATGATGTAGTGGAAGCAATGAATAAGTATAAAACCCCGGACACTGTTGTATTATCGAAAGAAGACTTCAAAAAGTTTCCTTTCCATCCACACAATATTGACCCGGCAGAACTTACTCAATAATTCAAAGTTTAAAATTCAAGGTTCAATGTTTACAGTTTGAGGAGCAATTTTTATATCATTCATACTTTTACATTGAACATTAATACAAAATATCATGTTTGAAGATAAATCACAGGAGCTGACGCCCATTTCAAAATTAGGAGAATTCGGTCTTATTAAACATTTGACAGAGCATTTTCCTTTATCCAACGAATCTTCAGAACTTGGAGTAGGAGATGATGCGGCAGTTATTAATCCTGATAACAAAAAAGTAGTTCTTACAACAGACGTATTGGCGGAAGGCGTACACTTTAATTTAGGGTATGTTCCTTTAAAACATTTAGGCTATAAAGCGGTGGTGGTAAACCTGAGCGATATTGCAGCAATGAATGCAACGCCTACACAGATATTGGTTTCCCTTGCGGTATCTAACCGTTTTCCAGTGGAAGCGTTAGAAGAAATCTATTCCGGAATTCAGGCTGCATGTGGAAGATACAAGGTTGACCTTATCGGAGGAGATACAACAAGTTCCAATTCAGGTCTGGTGATGAGCATTACCGCTGTAGGAATTGAAAATGAAGAAAACATCGTAAAAAGAAGCGGAGCAAAGCCAAATGATCTTCTTGTGGTAACAGGAGATTTAGGCGGAGCCTATATGGGATTACAGATTCTGGAAAGAGAACACGCTGTTTATCTTGCTGATCCTAATATGCAACCGGAAATGGAAGGTTACGACTATATCCTTGAAAGACAGCTGAAGCCTGAAGCAAGAACAGACGTTAAAAAGATTCTGGAAGAACTGGATATTAAACCAACGTCTATGATTGATATTTCAGATGGTCTGGCTTCCGAAATCCTTCACCTTTCGGATCAATCCAATGTAGGATTCAGATTGTACGAGGAAAAAGTTCCGTTAGACAATCTTACGATCTCTACAGCAGATGAAATGAACTTAAATCCTGTAATGACGGCTTTAAGTGGTGGTGAAGATTATGAACTTTTATTCACTATTTCATCAGAAGATTTTGATAAAATTAAAAACCACCCTGACTTTACCATTATCGGGCATGCCGTAGAAAAAGAAGAAGGAAACTTTATGGTAGCCAGAGGATCTAATCAACTGGTAGCTCTTACTGCTCAGGGATGGGATGCTTTTTTAAGCCAATAAAATCGAAAAATTATATTTAATTTTAAATATTGTAAGAAAACCGTAGTATTTTTTGCTGCGGTTTTCGCTTTCTCTGATCAAAAACATTAGCAATGAATTCATCTGAAAAAAATATTCCCGTTCATAATCTGGTGTCTGAAGAATTTCAGGTCAATACTTTAGAAAATGGACATCCGGAGAACTTCGAGGATATTCATAGACATAATTTTTTTGAGATTATCTGGTTCAAAGAAGTGCATACAGACAGCCGTCTTGAACTGGATTTTGAAAGCTATACCGTAAAAAACAACCAGCTCTGCATTATTGTTCCCGGACAGGTTTTTAATATGAAACTCCGCAATGAAAAAGGCTATGTGCTGGCCATAAGCAAAGAAATTTTCAAAGAAGCCTGTGATACGGAAGTCGTTCTGGCCAACGGTGCAAGACCTTTCTTTTTGGATGCAGAAAGCAGTGAAACCGGAAATATGCTTATTTCAATGATTAAAAGAGAATATCTGGGATCCGGGCGTGTTGAAATTTTAAAGGCTTATCTGAGAGCTTTCTGCCTCATCATTACAGATCAGATCACGATGCAGAATACTGCAGAAGATGATAAACCGAGAATTCAGCAACTCGCAGCGTTGATAGAAGAGCATTATATCACAGAGAAAAACACAGATTTTTATGCTGAACAGCTCAAAATAAGTGCCCATCACCTCAATGACATTGTCCGTCTTTCCAGAGGAACAACAGTGAAAAAAATGATTGCCCAGAGGCTTATTCTGGAAGCCAAAAGAGAACTCAGTTTTGGTGCTTTAACAGTAAAAGAGATTGCTTTTAAACTGGGTTTTAGCGATGCTTCCTACTTTTCCCGGTTTTTTAAAAAGCATACCCGGCAGAATCCGGAAGGGTTCAGGCCTGGAAAAGGTTAATCCTCAGAATGTTCCTTTGTTTCTTGTTTTAAATAAATAATTCGGGTGTAATCAGATTGGATAATCCTCAGTTTGTGCTATCCTTCCTTCAGTTCTTTTATTGAAAAACGATACTTTTTACAGCAATTTTGCAGTTGAAAAAATCGCCTGCGAAGGCTTATTGTTATTTATGAAGAAGAATTTGAGCATTGTAGTGTTTATTCTCGCACTACTCAACACGTTAGAGTCGCTAAGTATAGATCTTTATCTTCCTGCTTTCCCAAGTATGGCGAAGATTTTTAATACCGATATCGGGCATATTCAGGTATCCATTTCTGTGTTTTTTGCCGGATTTGCTTTCGGGCAGCTGTTATGGGGACCTTTATCAGACAAAAAAGGAAGAAAACCCATGTTGTACTGTGGACTTTTGCTTTTTATTATAGGAGCTACAGCCATCTATTTTACCTCTGATATTTATGTATTATGGGCGATGCGTTTTCTACAGGCATTTGGAGGAAGTGCCGGAATTGTTATCGGAAGGGCAATTATTATTGATCTCTATGATAAGCATAAAGCCGTTACCATCTTTTCACAGCAGTCGCAGATCAGCGGTATTGCTCCGATTGTAGCTCCGTTACTGGGAAGCGTATTCCTTAAATTCTGGGGATGGAACAGTTCTTTTGCTTTTTTATGCATTATGGGGCTGATTACCTTTTTCATGGTTTACAAGTATGTACCTGAAACCAATACCAGAATCCATCTTTCCGATGATGAGATGTTGAATGAAAAGGGATTAAAAGATCAGCTGAAAATGATCATTTCCAACAGAGACTTTATCAACAGCACTATGGTAGGAAGTATTGCCTTTGCTTCTTTGATTATTTACATCTCCAATGCACCGTTTTTATTCATGGAGATCCATGGTTTTTCGAGCAGTACATTCAGTTTTATTTTTGCTTTTAACTCACTGGCATTGATAACAGCCGCTTATATTACGCCTAAACTGATCAAAAGAATAAGCAATTCAACTCTTTTATTTGCTGCTACAATTGTTCTGTTGGTGGTATGTACCCTTCATATTCTGATTGCAGCTGAAAATCTGTCTGTAGCATTGGAAATTGCCATGTTGTATCTGTCATTACTGGCTATCGGAATTTTGTTTCCTATTACATCAGCTCATGCATTGTCTCCATTCAAAAAAGGAAGAGGAACTGCAGCGGCACTGCTGGGCTTTATGCAGTTGATGGTAACCTTCTTAATATCAGGATTGATAGGTTTCTTAGAAGCAGACTCTATTATTCCTATGGTTGTAACACGTTCTGCAATGGCATTGATTGCAGTGTGGTTCGGATACCGAATTTTTAAAACTCAAAAAAGAGAAAGCTTAAACACCAGTTCTGATCCGGAAATTGATCCTGTTATTTAATCCGGTTGTCATACAATCCGGGCACTTAATCAAGTATTTTTTGTAAAAAATAGTCAAAGGGTTCTCTTTGCATAAAATTTAAAATATGAAAAGAACCCTTTCGACAGCTTTATGCTGTATACTGCCATTAGGATATTGGGTGAATGCACAGTCCGGGCTCTCTGCAGAACTTAAAACAGAGTATATTCCTGCTTCCAATTACATCAGACCTGAAGACAGTACAAAGACCAATTCTAAAAGTGATTTTAAAAGAGTAGACCTGAATCTCAGCATTCCGTTATCCGTAAAAAAAGATACTGACGGGAAGGTAAGGTCGTGGTCTATGCTATTGAGTGGCTCTTATGCAAAGATGACCCATAAAAACTACGAAACTCCGTTGTTTCCGGATCAGATGCTGAATGCACAGATCGGAATACAGCATATGAGACCATTAGGCAAAAAGTGGAGTATGATGATGATGGCATCCGTTGGAGTGTATACAGACCTTGAAAAAATAGATTTTGATGATGTGCTGGGGCAGGGTGGACTTTTATTTATCAGACATTTTAATTCTAATATTTCTTTAGGTGGAGGTCCGGTGCTTACGACGGCTTTTGGAGTTCCCATGATTTTACCCTGGATTTATTTCGATTGGAAAACGAATGGTAAAATTAAGTTTAAGATCAATTTCCCGGAAGGGATGGAAGCCGGATATCTTTTCTCAGATAAATTTACTTTAAAGGCTGTTGTAGAACTGAACGGAATGACTGCAGAGAGAAGTATAAACGGAAAATCAATGTTGCTAGGGTATCAGCAGATCACTGCAGGACTCAGACCGGAATTAAAAATCAATGACAGGCTTACTTTGCGCCTTACAGGAGGAACTGCCATATTGAGGAGCTTCAGCGAAAATGATCGGAAAATCAGCAGTATTTTCAGAGACAAGAAGATCGCAGATCCTAGATTTTCAAGCACATTTTACGCAGCAGTATCACTCCGCTGGAATCTCCCATAAAAAAATGCTGGAAGCCTGGAATTATTAAACTCCCTGCTTCCGGTTTCTTTCTTCTATTTACTGATTAATTTCTTATACACCACCTGATTAAGCAGTTCTTCCTTTCGGGTACGGGATATGGGAAGCTCAATTTTATTAATGAAAAGACGTCCTCCTGAAATCATATCAATATGGGTAATATTGATGAGGTATGATTTATGAATCCTGAAAAAATGATCAGATGGAAGAGATTCTTCAATAGCTTTCATAGTCTGATGGATGATCAGTGATTTATCTTTAAAATGAAGCTTGGTGTAATTTTGCATACTTTCAATGTACAGAATATCTACCCATGAAATTTTAATGAAAGTATCAGACTGCCTTACATAGAGAAAAGGATCATCCAGAGTAGTGTTGTTGTTTAATTTTTCCCCAATGATAAACTGCTGCTGCGCCTTATTAACTGCCTGATAAAAACGGTTAAAAGCAATGGGCTTTAAAAGGTAATCCACAACCTGCAGACGGAATCCTTCCAAAGCATATTCTGAATAAGCTGTGGTAAGAATGCATAAAGGAGGATTTTCAAGCTGTTCCAAAAATTCCAATCCTGTAAGATAAGGCATGTTGATATCCAGGAAAAGGAGGTCTATTTCACTCTCTTTTACTTTGGTATCGGCTTCCAGAGCGGTAGCGCATGTTCCTTCCACCGATAAAAAGTCAATCTGGTCTGCCAGTTCTTTAAGGTGGAATCTTGCCAGAGGTTCATCATCGATGATCAGGCATTTCATTTTAGGAATCGTATTGCTCATGATGGTCAGAAAGTGTTAGCGTTAAAGTTATTCTAAAGATATGATGATCTGTTTCAATTTTTAAATCATGGGAATCAGGATATTGTAATTTCAACCGTTTCCTTACATTTTGAAGACCAATTCCACCCGTTCCGTCTTTCTTTTTATAGGTTGCCATATCCGAATAGGAATTTTCAACATAAAAATAGAGATGATTGTCTTTTTCTTTACAGGAGATTTTTACATAGCCATTATGTCCAGGAAGCCTGCAGACATACTTAAATGCATTTTCTATAAAAGGGACGAGAAGTAAAGGGGCTATATAGGCTTTTCTGTTATCAATTTCCCAGGAGGCTTTTACGTCCAGTTCATTTCCCCATCTCAGTTTTTCTACCTCAACAAGGTTTTGAAGATACTCGATATCCTTATCCAAAGGAACCATAGCCTGATTGCAATGATACAACTGATACCTGAGAATATCCGAAAATTTCATCAGTAAAAAATCTGCCAGCTGTGTATCCGTCTTCATCAGAATATGAATATGATTCAGAATATTAAATACCACATGGGGATTGATCTGATCCTGTAAAAGTTTGAGCTGGTTTTCCAGATGAGCCTGCTGCAGTAGAATATGATCCCGCTCTATTCTTCCATGTTCTTTATAAAATTTGATGCCGCATGCTGCTCCGTTGATCAGAAAAGAGGCTGGTAAAGACATGTAAAAACCTTTCCACAAAAAAGGGAGCTGGTCTGAAAAGCTTTTGGGAAGCTCATCTTTTGGAGCAACCTCAAGATAAGTAAAAATAACAGCGAAGATGAGACTCAATATGAAAATAACCATGACAACCTGTATCAGAAAACGTTTCATTTTTTTTTCCCGTAAAGCTTTCGGAAGAAGCTTATTGGTCAAAAAATGAGTGAAGGTAAAAGAAGAAAATGTAATGATAATGGTTTGAATCATAGCGAGATACTTCTCTGTTGTAATCTGAAAGTTACACCAGAGTACAATAGCGAGAACAAACCAGAAGATAAATGTAAATATGTATTCTTTTAAAACAAAAGGTTTTGTCATGGAACAGGAAATAGATTAATAAAAAAATTAGAAACTGCAGGGAAAACAGTTTCTAACAGGTAAAGATAATTTAAGTTTTTTAGAACAGGAAATAACCTATTCCGAGGGAAAAACTGTGGGGTTTGGACTTAAAATCTTTACTGATGCTGGTAAGACCGGTTTCATACCTCAGATCTACCGTGAAGTTTTTATAATCTAATCCTACGCCTCCCGTAACGCCAATATTGGATTTGTCAAACTTTTTAAACCCTTCCTGAAGAGCCTGGGAAGTAGACACTTTATCGTTGAAAGCATAGCTGTAAACCCCACCTGCAAATATCCTTACATTAAAATCATCAGCTTTAATCAGTTTATATCCTACCATTACAGGAATATCAATAGCGTTCCAGGAAAGTTTTGAAGAGCTTCCGTCTTGGGACTCGAATGATGTTTTCTTTTTGTTGAACAACGCTTCCCCCTGTACGTACAGTTTTCCGATATCCATTCTTGTCATGACTCCTGCCTGATAGCCGAATCCATATTTCCCTTCCAGTGAAGATTCTGTGGAGGTTTTTGTAAAGTTTGCCCCTCCCTTGACCCCAATGTGAAAAGCCGGAGTCTGTTGTGCTTTAGTTTCTATACCGCAAAAAATACATAATAACAATGCACTTAGCGCGAAAAATTGCTGCTTCATAAATTAATTATTGTTAAAAATCTAATGCAAAACAACAACGATGAAGCGTGGAATGAAATTTTATTTGATGAATGGCAGAAACGCTTTGACAAGGATCTGTTTTAGGATGAAAAATAAAACCCGGAAGTTGTGATACTTCCGGGTTTCTATTATTAAAAAGGTTGTTCTTCACAGATGGAAGGAGGAACGCATCCGCCACCGCCCGGATTTCCACCGCCTCCTACAGCGATGCATTGTCCCGGATTTCCGTCTTCATACATTTCACAGGCATATCCCCAGGCACATTGGCAGTCGTCCTGACAATTGTAAGAGTTTCCTCCCATATGACAGCCTCCATTTCCGCTTCCTAAAATTTCAGATAAGTCTTTTCTCAAAAGTTTTTTCATTGTTTTCATGATAATTTGGTATTAAATGTTATTGTTTAATAATTGTACATCTTTGTAAATATAATAAAATTGTCTTAATGTGTTGTAAATGAATTTTATGGATGCTTTTATATAAACAAAAGCCACTGTGAAAGTGGCTTTTTATGATCAATAGAAAAAGAGGTCTTAGAAACTGAATTCCTTCTGATACAGTGTACGTTCTTTTTGGAAAAGAGGAATGGTTCCTTCATATCGTAAAGGAGCGATTCCAAAACCATAGAACATATCGGCCTGGATTTTACCTTTTACAGTAATCACACCTTTTCTTGCAGGAACCAATGTTAATCCTAAAGATGAAAGGGCAGAAGCTCTTCCTTTTACCCCTGAGTTGGCAATAGGAATGGTAAGGAACATGAGTCCTACAGCTCCTTTTGCTTCTAAACCACCTTCAGCAGATAAATTTCCTTCTGCAAGAGTGATGGCAGGTTCTGATTTCTTTTGAAGATTAATATTAATCTCCGGAGTTTTGCTTACTAAAAAGTTAGCATTTCCTTCAAGATCCAAAAGCTTTGCCTGTACTTTTCCTGTAGCCTGTACTCCCAGAAAAGGTCCGGCAGAAAGGGTAGGACTTAAGATCAGTCCTGTAGGTCCCAAAACGATAGGAACGATAGGAATATTCAGATAGTCTGTAGTACTAGCGGTATAGCCCAGGCTTCCTACAATAGTTGCCGTACTCTGAAGTTTGATATCATCCATGATGAGGTTAACATAGAAGTTGGACAAATGTCCCCATGAGAATGTGATATTATAATCAATCTTTGGTGTAAATCCTCCTTGAACATTTACGCTGGATGTTCCTGCAGAAGTTAGAGGAAATGAATAAGTTTTATTAAAATTATAACGGTTGAAAGTAATTAATTTCTGATTCTGAAGGTTTTTAGCTTCGATAGAATGTATTCTTTGATTGATCTGGTCAGAAACCATCCCTTCTACAGGAATGTAATTAACCATTTTTCCATCAATATTAACAGGAGCTTTCCCTGATGGATCATACACGCCACTAAGTGTTCCGCTGTAGATAAACTCTTCAAGTTTTGCACTGGAAGTCTGTACTTTAAACTGGTTATTCAATTTTGAAACAGAACTTACTTTCGAAAGAATGGTGTTCACCTGATCACCTTCTATCTTAGTCCCTACAATAACAGTTCCTATAGAAATACTGTCAGTTTGCGGTGTCATACGGCTAAATGTAATTTCTCCTTCATTATGAGTAGAAATGGCATTTACTGACTCATCATTCAGAATAATAACATTCTTCTGTAAAGTCAGATTTCCCAAAGTCTTCATAGGAGTAGACTCTGCAGGTTTTTCAACAGGAGCATCCGCCGGATCATCCTGAGAACAAGACGTTAAAAGAAATAAACAGAAAAAAGAAAAAAGAAAAGAAAAGTAAAAATTTCTGTTGATTTTGAAATGGTTGGATTTCATTTTCATATAAAGTGATTTTAAGGTTTAATCAAAATTAAGTGAATTATTTAAAACTTACAAAAGAATTGTGTTAAATTAATATCAACAACATAATGATCTTCGATTATGTTTTCAGTATATGAAAAATAAAAACCCGCTATCAGAATAGCGGGTTTTGTATATTATTTTTTAAAAGACATTACTAAAGGAATAGTAACATTGGAGGAGGCGGGCTTTCCTTTGTCTTCTGCCGGTTTCCATTTTCCTTTCTCTTTAATCCTGTAAAAAGCGGCTTCAATGAATGCATTTACATCTTCATTGTTTCCTTTTACATTGGGATTAAGAGCATTCCCTTTAGAGTCCACAACAAAACTTATTGTTGCTTTGTAAGAATCTGAAGAAAAGTTGAGAAAATCAAGGTCTACAGCTTCAGATAATAGCTTTTGAAAAGCAGCCTTACCTTTATCATATTCTGCTTCCTTACTTACTTTTGTTTTTACAGGAGGGTCTGCTGAGATCATTTTCTGATCCTCCAGAGAAGCCTTATCTAAAGCGGTTTTGTAAGCCGTTATTTTATCCTCTGTTAAAAGCCATTCTTTCTTAGTTCTTAAATCATTAGGCTTAGGATATTTATTATACAGAGCAGTTTTCTTTCTTTCATAGCGCGAATCTGCCCTCTGAAATTCAGAAACCTGAGCACTGCTGAAAATAAAAGTGAAAATGAATGCTGATGCTAAGACCTTTTTCATGATTTATTAAGCTTTTACAATATTAATAATTACTTCAGTTGCTTTTTCCATACTTTCCAAAGCGACATACTCATACGGTCCGTGGAAGTTGATTCCTCCAGCAAAGATATTCGGGCAAGGAAGTCCCATATAAGAAAGCTGAGCACCATCTGTACCTCCTCTGATCGCTTTGATCTTAGGTTCGATACCAGCTTCAGTCATTGCTTTAGCAGCAAGATCTACAATGTGCATTTTACCTTCAAATTGCTGCTTCATGTTTCTGTATTGCTCCTTAATCTCCACTTCAGCAGTTCCTTCACCATGTTTTTGATTGAATTCTGCTACTTTTTCTTCCATGATTTTCTTTCTGGCTTCAAATTTATCTGCATCATGATCACGGATAATGTATTGAAGTTTTGCTTCAGAAATATCAGCGGTAATGTCCATTAAGTGATAGAATCCGTCAAAACCTTTTGTTGTTGCAGGCGTTTCGTTAGCAGGAAGCATTTGAGCAAACTCAGCAGCTAAAAGAGCAGAATTGATCATTTTTCCGTACGCGTAACCAGGGTGAACACTTAATCCGTGGATTTTTACCACCGCTCCGGCAGCGTTAAAGTTCTCATATTCAAGTTCTCCAACTTCTCCACCATCCATTGTGTAAGCCCATTCTGCACCAAATTTAGCAACATCAAACTTATGAGCACCTCTTCCGATTTCTTCATCCGGAGTAAAGCCAATAGCAATTCTTCCATGTTTGATCTCAGGATGAGCGATAAGATATTCAGCTGCTGTTACGATCTCTGCACAGCCTGCTTTATCATCAGCTCCAAGAAGAGTAGTTCCGTCAGTAGTAATCAACGTCTGACCAATATATTTTTTTAAGCTTTCAAATCTTGAAGGAGATAAAGTGAATCCTGTTGTCTGGTTCAAAAGAAGATCATTTCCGTCATAATTTTCCCAAACCTGAGGTTTTACATTTTCTCCGCTGAAATCCGGTGAAGTATCATAATGTGAAATAAACCCGATGGTTGGTCTGTCATCGTTTTCAAGGTTAGAAGGAACATAGCCCATGATATAACCGTTACTGTCTATAGAAACATTTTCAAGACCGATGGTCTTCAGTTCTTCAGTAATATAGTTGGCAATATCCCATTGGCGCGGAGTAGAAGGTGTCGTTTCACTTTCTGCATCACTGGTTGAATATATTTTTACATAGCTAAGAAAACGGTTCAGTAATTTTTCTTTCCACAAAGGGTTGAATTCTATTGTACTCATCAGATATCATAAATTTTAACAAAGTTAGCAAATTTGATGCTGAGAATACGTTATTTGCGATTTAATATCAGTTATTGAAATTATAAATCAGATATAAATCTTTGAAAATCAAAATAGTGTTAGCTTTGTATGTACAGTATACCAAGTAGTTTAGTTTTATTATATTTGAGAAAATCAAAAAGTAAAAATGTTTCTTACCGAATGTCCTAGAGATGCCATGCAGGGATGGGGAGAATTTATCCCTACCGATAAAAAAATAGATTATATCAACTCCTTAATGGATGTTGGCTTTGATGTATTGGATTGTCTGAGTTTTGTTTCTCCAAAAGCGATTCCACAGATGGCTGACTCTGATGAGGTGGCAAAAAATATCGACAAATCACGTTCAAAAACCAAAGTTTCTGCTATTATTGGTAATTACAGAGGTGCCGAAAAAGCATTGAAACACGAGTCAGTAGATATTCTTGGATTCCCTTTCTCTATTTCTGAAACTTTTCAACATAGAAATACCAATAAAAGCCAGGAAGAAGCTTTTGATGAAATTATTAAAATGCTTGAACTGGTAAAAAGTGAAGGAAAACAGCTTAATATCTATTTCTCGATGGCTTTTGGAAATCCATATGGTGAAATGTGGAAATGGGAAGATGTTGACCAGTGGGCACAAAAATTCTCAGATATCGGAGTAAAAGATATCTTATTATCAGATACTACCGGAGTGGCAACTCCTGAAACGATTGCTCTTTTGTTTGAAAAAATACCTTCAAAATATCCTGAAATCAACTTCGGGGGACATTTTCATAACCGTTATGAAGATTCCTATTCAAAATTAAAAGCGGCTTACGATCAAGGCTGCCGAAGATTTGACAGTGCCATCAAAGGAATCGGAGGATGTCCTATGGCTAAGGATGATCTTGTAGGAAACATGCCTACAGAACAGGTGATCAATTTTATGAGTGTTGAAAAAGCAGAGCATAAACTGAACCTTCTGAACTTTGAAAGTTCTTATAACAAGGCGAAGGATATTTTTCATTTTTAAGATGAATAGATCTCTCGCAGATTTTGCTGATTAAGCAGACTTCTTTTCTATCTGCGGGATCTGTAAAATCTGTGAGAAAACTATCAATAGGAGCGGGCTTTAGCCCGCTTTACTATATTGAAATATACATGGCTTTAGCCAAAACATAATTAAATTAACTCCAAAATCAACAAAAATGTCTCCAATCATTTCATCATCCGAACTCAAAAATATTCCAACAGTAAATCTCATCATTCTTGATGCAAGAACAGGAAAAGAGGTAAAACAAAACTACCTTGAAAAGCATATTAGCGGAGCAAGATTTATTGATCTGGATAAAGATCTGGCTGAAATAGGAGAAGATGCAGCTTTTGGAGGCAGGCATCCGCTTCCTTCTGTAGAAAAGTTTGCTGAAACGCTTTCTGATCTTGGGATATCAGAAGAGGCTCATATTGTTATCTATGATGATAAAAATGCTTCCAACGCAGCAGCGCGTGCCTGGTGGATGTTAAGATCTTTTGGACTTGAAAAAGTTCAGGTTCTTGATGGAGGAATGCAGGCAGCAGAAAGAGCAGGCTTAGAATTTTCTTCCGGAGAAGAGACATTTAATAAAGCAGCTTTAATTAAAAGAAATGATTGGGTACTTCCTCTTTCGAGCCTGGAAGTTGTTGAAAATGAATTGGAAAATGATTCTTCTACAGTTGTTGATGTAAGAGATGCCTATCGTTATAAAGGCGAATCTGAGCCTATTGATCTGGTAGCGGGGCATATTCCGGGAGCGATCAATATTCCTTTTTCTGAAAACCTTGATGAAAATGGAAACTTTCTGAGCCCAGAAGTCTTAAGAGAAAAATATGCTAAGTTATTACAAAATAAGCCTGATCATCTGATCATTCACTGTGGATCGGGAGTTACTGCCTGCCATACTATTTTAGCTCTGGATTATGCAGGATTTCCCATTCCGGATCTGTATGTAGGTTCATGGAGTGAGTGGAGCAGGAGAGAAGGAAAAGAAATTGCTAAAGACATTTAAAAACAAAACCCCGAAAAATTATTTTCGGGGTTTTATATTGTTAAAGGTAATTTTTAAAGCATTCCCAGCTCAAACTTTGCCTCTTCGCTCATCATATCCTTATTCCAGCTTGGTTCGAAAGTAAGCTCTAAATCTACACTTTTTACGTTCTCTACTTCAGCCACTTTATCTTTTACTTCCTGAGGAAGGGTTTCTGCCACAGGGCAGTTGGGAGTAGTAAGGGTCATTATAATTTTTACGTCAGCATCATCGGAGATCTGGACATCGTAAATCAGCCCTAATTCGTAGATATCTACCGGAATTTCAGGGTCATATACGGTTTTTAGTACACCAATGATTTCCTCACCAATGTCAGCAATTTGATCGTCTGTAAATTTCATTTTTTAATCTAGATTGATATTCCTTTTCAACAAATCTTCCTGACGCATACGCCGGAAAATATTTGCCAAAGTTAAGACATCTTTTTCACAATAGTCAACAATTCTCTGCAAGTCTTTTTCTATGTAGTAAATTGATGAAACCATTGAGCCGTCAATATCATCTTTCGGAGTAGGAATACCAAAGACATGGGCCAGTAATTCCAGCGATACAAAACTCTTATAATCTCCAAATTTCCACAGTTCCATTGTATCGATGTGAGGAACTTCCCATGGTTTTTTTCCAAACATCTGAAACGGAGCAGGAGGCTGCATTCCATTGATAAGATAGCGTCTGGCAATCCACGGAAAATCAAATTCTTTTCCGTTGTGGGCACAGAGAATCACATTGTAAAGTCTTGGGCTGTTGAAAATTTCTCCAAATTCCTGAAGCATTTTCTTTTCATCATGTCCGGAAAAGCTTTTTATTTTTAAGGTTTCATTCTTTTCAACCATTCCGATGGTGATGCAGATAATTTTTCCAAATTCGGCCATAATACCGGCTCTTTCATAAAATTCTTCTGCGGTGACATCATCTTTTCTCTGAAATTTTGTTTTTTTGTCCCACAGATACTGATCGGTTTCGGATAAATCGTCCCATGATCCAGCTTGTGGAACGGTCTCAATATCAAGGAATAAAACTCTTTCTAAGGGGATGTTCTGTATCATATGTGTTTTTGTTGGGTGTCTATCCTACCTGCATTCCATTTTTTGTAGGCAATGAAGGAGCTAAAAGAGTAACATCTTTTTTGTCCTCACCATATAATCCTAACACAAGACATTCACTGAAGAAATTGGCAATCTGCTTTTTAGGAAAATTGACAACCGCTAAAATCTGTTTTCCTACAAGTTCTTCTTTTTCATAAAGAGAAGTAATTTGTGCCGACGATTTTCGGATTCCTAGGTCTCCAAAATCTATTTCCAGCTGATAAGATGGGTTTCTTGCTTTTTCAAAATCATTCACAGAGATGATGGTCCCGCATCTGATGTCTATTTTTTCAAAATCTGCCCAGGTGATATCTGGTTTTACTGTCATGGTAATTCGTTGATTAAATGTTCTACTTCTACTTTCTGTTCTGCATATTTTTGTTGCAACACTGAGCCTTCACCCATTCTTTTATAATATTCCAAGGCCTTTCCTCCAAAGAATTTTTTATGAAAATCTGAAACCTCAGGAATCTGCGGAAATACTTTGTGAAAAAGCATCTCATAATACGCCTGAAACTCCCTTTCATTTTTGTCTTCAATAACCTGTCCGGGAGCCTTTTGTCTTACATGAAGCATTTCATGGGCTACCATATTCAAAACAAGGTTCAGGTCAAAATCAAATAAATTTTTCGGGATCATTACAGTCTGTGGTCCTCCCAGCTCTCCTTCTGCCGTAAGAAGCATTGAAGTAGGAGAGAGTTCTTCCCTGAATCCGAAACCTGCAAAGTTTTCATGCTCCAGCTCAAATGAATGGATCAGGTATTTTGCTGCATCCAGAATCTGGTTATGTTCTTTGTAAGCTTCAAGGTGTAAGTTGATCTGCTCGAAATTCATCTGAAATATGTTTTAAACAAATGTATTAAAATATTGAGAATACTGACTCAATTGGTCTGTTATTTTAGTTTACATAAAAAAGCCTGCCCCGAAAGGCAGACTCTTGATTGAAGCTAAAAAAATAAATTAAGGATGTTCATTTCTTGCTCTGATGACCAGATTGACTAAATCTGAGCCGCCACTTGCAAAATTATCGCTTGGATTATGCGCGCTTTGAGTAGCCACAGCATACGGAGAACCGTCCCAATATCCCCAAAAAGGACCTCCGCTTTGTCCAGGCCATATATCTGCCTTATGGCTCATGCTTTCGTTGTCATCAGCACTCCAGAAATCTCCATCCAGTGCGATACCTGTTTGGTAGGTAGGTCTTTGCGTTCCTGTAAGGTCTCCCGGATATCCTGCGTGAGTCCAGTAAGCTCCTCCATCCCATGAATCTGAGTAGGATTTTGAGCCTAACCAGCCTGTGCTGTTTCCGATAGGTCTGTCTAACACAATCACTACATAATCGTATTGGATTTCTGTAGAATCAATCGTTGGGCCAGCAACTTTATACTTGTAATAGGTTAATGTACCCCAAGCCGTTCCGTATGGAGCGCTTCCGTTGTAATACATTGGGGTGAATTTCAGCCATCCTGTGGTATTATTAGGCTGCCAGTCTACAATATGAGAGCAGGTAAGAAGGTGTCTTGGTCCGATCATCACACCACTTCCTGATCCTAAAGAACTTTCCACTCTTCCTACACATCTCCATGGATAGGCTGTAGAATTATATACTTTTCTCTGATCTGCTCCAAAAATAGTTCTTGCATTTTCCTGAGTCAGGAAAGAATCTCTTTCAATAAATTTAGGTTTACGGTCTTTTTTAGGTTCCAGTTTTGGATTATATTCAAAATCAGCATGGGTAGGGTAGAAATGGTCAGTTTCCAGAGATCTGTTTTCTGCTGTTTTTTCATCCATAGGCATTCCTATAGTTTTCATCCCTTTAGGAAAAGTTCTTCCGTTAATGGTTTCCATAGCCGGAGCCTGGTTGAATAATTTTTCAATGGCTGATGGTTTTTCAGCTGATTTTGCTTTAACAGTTCTAAGTCTTAGAACTTCTTCAGCGGTCATTGGATTGTTGTTTTCAATTTTAGACATGATTATTATTTTTAATCTGGTATATTCCTACTCTTTTGATGGCTTTTCGGATTCCGCCGTAATGGTTGTATGATTAAGTGAATATTTTTTGTGAAAATTCTGAAGTCATGCTTTCCGTCTGGTTAATTTGCGCTGCTCCCATAGCGGCTAAGGCGATAGCAACCTGTTTATCCAGAGTTTTTCTGACGATATTTCCATTCGTAGCACGCAATATTTTACAGAAATGATAGGTGAAATACCCTCGAATTTGTCCACTGATATTTCCTTCCATCGATACCTGATTGTCTTTCGCTGCAGCCCATAACGTGTGATTCATTCCGGTAACAGGCACAAGGGCTTTAGTAAGAACAGTTGATTTTTTTGAACTTTTAGAAGTCTCCATTTCACTGGCGTATGTCAGATAAAATTCATCCTCAAGCATTGGAGGAATGTAACGAGCGGTTTCATTCAGAAAATCTGCTTCCAGTCCCAGATCCATTTTTCGGGTTCCAGTTCCGGAATAACAGCAGTCGAAAATGACTTCCATATTCACTCCGGCTTTTAGCTTACTGAGAACGGTTTTAAAATCATCATCACGAATCACTCCGTTATTGGCATAATCGTGCGGACAAATAGCTTCATCCAGACCATCCAGTTCCAGATCTGATCCTATATTAGCCACTCTGGTTCCGTGTCCTGAATAATAAAAAACCAGAGAATCTCCTTTTACACTTGTGCTGATCATGGATTTCAGATAGTTCAATATATTCGCTCTTGTAGCATTCTGATTGGTCAGGATTTTAATCTTTGCCGGACTAAAACCACAGATAACCAATGTATTTGCCATGTCTCTCGCGTCATTTACACAGCCGTTAAGATCGGGACCTCCGTATCCGATGGGTGCATAATCATTAATACCTACGATAAGTGCTTTTTTCATTGTATTAGTTTTAAAAATATTCCCTACTCTGTTTCGGCTTTTCGGGGGCTGCCTTTCTGTGTTTTTTTCTATGACAAAATTCCATCATTCCGAAGGACAAAAACAGAGGAGAAAACCGTATTTTGAAAAAGGAAAAACACCTTTTTATTTGTATATGAATGGGTTATGAAGAAAAAATCCGGCAGCTTGAAAAGCTGCCGGATACATAAAAAGAATGTAAAGATGTTTGTTTTTTCAGGTAATAATAAGGTTGAAAATTAAATTAGCACAGATCATGTTTCATGGCAAAAAGCACCAGACCCGCTCTGTTTTTTATATCCAGTTTCACAAAAACCGAATCTCTATAGCCGTCAATAGTTTTTGGACTGAGGCACATTTTGTCAGCTATTTCTTTGTAAGTGAGTTCACTGCAGGCCCATTTGATAAACTCTTTCTCTCTGTCTTTCAGCTCTGAAAGCAGAGATGCATTTTTGGCCTCTTCTGTTTTTACTTTTAATAACTTTTGAGCCACAAAATCAGTATAAAAGCTGCCTTTCTCAAATACCGTATCAATAGCCTGGAAAAGAATGGAGGGCTGCATGTCTTTCAGCAGATAGCCTTTAGCGCCTGCTTTAAGCATTTTAATTAATATTCTTTCATCATCATCCATGGTAAGGGCAATGACTTTAATATCGGGATAATGCTCTGTAAGCCATTCTGTAGTTTCTATACCATTTTTATAAGGCATATTAACATCCATCAGTACTACAGCAGGTAATTCTGAAGCCTTTTCCACACCAGCAATAAATTCTTCTCCATTGGGATGATTCATAATGACCCGATATTGAGTGTTTTCTGTGATCATATTCTCCAGTGCTTTGGAGATTAAGGTATGATCATCAACGATCGCTATGGGAATAGTTTTCATAATAAATTTTTATGATAGGTTATCAATGTTTGTGTTCCTTTATTAAGTTCTGAGTGTATAGACAGTTCGGCATGAATCAGCTTGGCTCTCAGTTCCATATTTTTCAATCCTGAGCCATCCTGAATAATGCTTGTATCAAAGCCTTTTCCATTGTCTGAGATACTGATGTGTAGTTGTTCACAATCATCCTCCATTTGTATGGAAACATTTTTGGCTTTGGAGTGTTTCAGAATATTGTTAATACTTTCCTGAATAATCCTGAAAAGGATCAGGCCATGTTTGGGAGAAATATCAATATCCTGTTTTTGGGTGATAAATTCTATTTTCAATAATTTTAGTTTTTTGATCCTTTTAACTTCTCTTTCAATGGATTCTGCCAGTCCGAAATGAATGATCTGTTCAGTAATCAATGTTTTAGACAGGTTTCTGATATCCTGTATACATTCGCCCAATAATTCATTGAGTTCGATGAGGTCTTCTTTTTCTGTATTTTGGAGTTTGGTAATCAGTTGGTTTTGGCGCAAACGAACGACGGATAGTTTCTGTCCCAGATCATCATGCAATTCCTGCCCGATATAATTGAGGGTCTGTTCTTTCATTTCTACCTGAGAAGTCGCCAGTTCCTTTTCAAACCGAAGATCTTTTTCTTTTTGCGCAATCAGCAGTGTTGTTTTTTTCTTGATAAAGACCGCATAAATGAAGATCATTGTCAGTACAACGATGAATAAAGTAATCGTAAAGATGATGACCAAATTATTCTCTTCCATATCTGAAAAGCATTTATCTTATTCTTTCCTGTTTATTCCAGATTAAACCTAATATAATTATCCCGTTACTGATCAGATTCAGCATAAATAAAATAAAGAAATAAATAGTCTCCGAAACAGTAGTTCTGAAAAAAAGTATCGGAATACTTCCAATAAAAAATATCATTAAAGATACTGATATCCAGAAGGGTAAATAGTTTTTAATTTCTAATATTTTGTCAGAATTAAAGGTTTGGTACAGGAACAAAATAATTGAAAACAGCAACAGAAGAATATCTACATAGAGCATATTAAAAGAAAAATGATGAAGCAGATCATCTTCTGTATAAAACATAACAACAATATTGAGCACAAAAAGAATCAGAATAATCATCTGTATCTTTTTGAGCAGCGGAACATACAGTAATTGGTAATAATAAAATAAATACAGAAAAAAGACAATCATTAAAAAACCAATCACATAAAAGATGTCCGTAGGCAGATTTGTCAGCTTGAAATAGAAATAACAGGAAATATCAATCAGGGAAAACAACAGATATCCAATGATAAAAAATAAATTTTCCTTTCCGGTTTTTCTATATTTTATGATCATTAAAATCATCACTATAATGGATATGATCATCGATATCTGTTTCCCTGTTTCAATATTCCAGTTCATAATTTTGTGTTTTTTAAGGCATTGTTCCGGATAACGTTTTTGGTGGAGGTGCCAGATTGGTCATGTTCATAGATTCTATAGAAGGAACATCTGTATTTTCTTCAGTTGTTGCTGATCTGGCCATGGCCTTGTCTCTTTCTCTTTTTTGGGCGGTAGGAACCAGAAATATGGTTTGATAGCCTGCATATTCAGGTTTTGCCATTCTGTTTTTAGGATGATTCATTGGATATTTTCCCATGTAAATCCTGATTCCCGGATTTTTTAATTTTTGTTTTCTGGCATTTTCTTTTACATATTTAATATAACCTTCCATATCTTCAAGCGAAAACCAGTACCATCGCGAATCGGGTTCACCGTTTCTGTACTTCATGAGAATTTCATGATTGGTTCTGGTGTACTCATCAAAAAGAACCCGGCCTTCACGATAGCTGATCAGTTTCTTTTTATAACTGTTGCTAACGGGTTCTTTAGGAGGTTCGGAGCAGCTGATCAGACAAGAAGTCAAAATAAATGCTGCACAAAGCAGAGATAAAATCTTAGTAAAAAAGGAAGTTTTCATTTTTATGGTTTTTAATTTTATGGAACAAAATTAGCTAACGGCACAACTATAAAAAAGAGGGAAAACACTGTTTTTATCCTTTACTAAATTTACGACTTTTTGATACTCAAATAAATAGAATGTGTTAATTTGTTTTTCTTTCCGGCAAAATACCCAATTGTATCCTTCAAAATAAAAAGATCTGTGTCTCTGTTTATGGGCAGAATATTCCGAAATTGAATCAGAAATAAAACTCAGAACAGAAGCATGAAAATCACAATCACAGGCTATAAAAAAGAAGAAAAATTTTTACAGGGAGTAACCAACGATGAGGATACGGAACTGATTAATTTTTTACTCAATAAAGGATTAGACATCGTTCCCACCATCTGGAATGATCCAAATGTAGACTGGAACAGCTATGATGTAGTTGTCATCAAATCTCCGTGGGATTATCACAATCATTTAAGTGAATTCCTGAACTGGCTGAACAACCTCAAAAATTCAGGAATAAAAGTATTGAACCCTGTTGAGATCATCCAATGGAACAGTGATAAGCATTATCTGAAAGATCTTGAAGAAAAAGATCTTCCTGTAATTCCCGCAGAATATATTGAAAAAGGATCTGTATTGGGAAAACATTTTTTTGATCATTTTAATACTGAAAAATTGGTGGTAAAACCGTGTGTAAGTGCCGGAGCACAAAATACAATTACTGTAAGCAAAGATAATTTCAACGAACGTTCTGCAGAAATTGAAACCCTTCTGAAAGAGCAGGATTATATGGTGCAGCCTTTTGTAGAGGAGATTAAAAATGGAGAATGGTCATTTCTGTTTTTTAATGGAAAATACAGTCATTGTTCATTAAAAACACCTAAACAGGGAGATTTCAGGGTGCAGCATTATCATGGAGGAAGCATCAGTTATCCTGAACCGAATCCTTTGCATATAGAACAAGCGGGGTTGTATTTGAAAAGTCTTCCGGAAGAAACTCTTTATGCAAGAGTAGATGGCGTTTTAATCAATAATGTATTTCATTTAATGGAATTGGAGCTTATAGAGCCTTATTTATTTTTGAATGGTAATCCTGATTTACTGGAAAACTATTATGAAGCACTAATGGCTCTGACAAAATAATTTAGAGTGAATAATTTTTTAAAATTAAAATAAAAATAGGACCGGAAAGAGATTTCCGGTCCTGTTAAACAAGATTAAGTGTAAAATTTAGCCTTTAAAGGCAAAAAGGATAATTCAAATGTGAACAGATTTTTATTGATGCTTAATCTATGTTTAGGGGAATTGATAGTAATGGTATTTTATTCTTATAAGCCATGATGGCTGTTTTACTTCGATGAAACAGGGATTCCACAAGATTATATTTATAAGGAACCATGGTTAAAAGGTCTGGCCCCGTCAGTCTTATTTCCTCTTCAATCGCCTTGATCACTTCAATAGATTGAATCATTTTAAAACTGTACTTGATATCATCCAGATCATATCCCGAGTTCAGGTCAATATCATGAATAACCTCAGCAAAATCTTCTAATCTTTCACTTACATTGAATACCTCAATCTCAGCATTAAACTCATTAATAAAATGGTAAATATCATTCATGGCAGACCAGGTCATGCTTTTGTGAGTATCATAGGCAAAAAGTATTTTTCGGATTCCCGTATATTCTATGTGGGCAGGAATAATGAGTATCGGTTTTTTTATTCTGTGAATGGCCCTTGTCACACTGTTTCCTAAAAGCTTTTGTTCCAGTGTTTTCTCCGCCATTCCCATCACCACAAAATCACATTCGTGGAGTTGCATACAGTTTTCAAGCTCTTCAATAAAATTGCCGGAAGCCAGATGATGTTGGGTTTCGACAGCATATAATCTTTTAAGCTCAGCTACCTTATCCTCCAGATGTTTTTGATTTTTAATCGTTTGAGTGTAGAAAAAATCAGCTGAAGCCTGTGCATTCAAAGCATGGATAGAAACGGTTTGCAGATTAAAAAGGATAACCCTGTATTTATTTTCTTTAGCCATAGAAGCTGCATAATGAGTGGCGTTTTCAGCTTCCTGGGAAAAATCTGTGCAGACAATTAATGTTTTCATTGTACCGGATTTAATACCACAAAACTATGATAGACAGCTATTCCCTTACTCTAAAAATGATGTGATGTTGCATAAAATGATGATGAAATGTCTTTTTCAGGTGATGAACCGTCACATCCATTTGAACACTGTTATTTTACGTTTCATGTCCTGTTTTGGCGGTCTCGTCTAAAATGGAGGATACTCATATAAAATCTATTTCTATATTTACATTCATAAAATCCCGGATATGAATAGGATTTCTACCATCAGGAAAAATATAGTACGGAATAAGAAGATTCTTTCCACCATGAAAAGGAGGCTCGTAATCTGGGCTCTGGCTGTAGTCACTTTCTGTGTTTTCTCCTACCTTATTGATCCCTTTGATCCTGTTTGGAAAGGATATCTGGACGCTCCCATGAAGATGATTCTGGAAGATGCCACATGGATTGTCTTTTTTTCCATCATCATTTCAGAGGTAAGTATATTTATTGACAGAACACTCAATAAGTGGCTTCCCTGGAGAAACAGAACCGTAAAACGACTGTTCATCCAATGCTTGCTCCAGATCGTAGGAAGTGTGATGATCGTGATCATTATTAATGCTATCGTAGACTGTACCTCAGTGACATTACCCGAAATGGATTCCCGCAAAGAATATACACTCCTGGGACAATGGATTGCAACCAATATTGTAATATCGTTGATTATCAGTGCTTTTAATACCGTAGATTATTTATTGGAAAACTGGAAAAAAACAGCAGTAGAAGCGGCTCAACATAAACTGAGGGCTTCCAAACATAAGCAGGCTGCGATGGCTGCTGAACTTCAGGCTCTTAAGCTGCAGATAGATCCTCATTTTATTTTCAATAATTTAAGTGTATTGTCAGAACTCATTCTGGAAGACCAACAGCTGGGCTATGATTATTCTGAGAAGTTTGCAAGAGTATACAGATATCTTTTAGTCAATTCCAAAAAAGACATCATTGCCGTAGAAGAGGAACTCAAATTTTTAGAATCCTACATTTTTCTGATTGAAAAAAGAATTGGCGAAGGCGTTATATTCAAAATAGATATTGAAGAAGAATACAGATCCAAATTTACCCTTCCACTGTCTTTACAATTGTTGGTTGAAAATGCCATTAAACATAACCAGACTTCAAAGGTAAATCCTTTGGAAATTCATGTTTATACGAATGCTCAGGGCGAGCTGGTAGTCTCCAATACATTTCTGCCCTTAATCAATAAGCCGGATTCCTCAGGAGTAGGGCTTACCAATATTGTTGCACGGTACGAAATCTTAGGATATCCTAAACCTGTGATTGAAAGAACAGAAGATAAATTTATTGTAAAACTCCCATTGATATGAAGATTAATAAAGTTTTAATCGTTGAAGACGAAAGACCGAATGCTGACAGATTAAAAAGACTGCTGTTAAAGTTAAGACCACATATCGAAATTCTGTCTGTGGAAGACTCGATCACCTCAACGGTACACTGGCTGGAAAATAATGTGGTTCCGGATGTTATCATGATGGATGTGCGCCTGGCAGATGGACTCAGCTTTGAAATATTTAACAAACATGAAGTTAAAAGTGCTGTCATATTTACCACAGCATATGATGAATATGCAGTACAGGCATTCAAATACAACAGTGTGGATTATCTTCTGAAACCTGTTGAAGAAGAAGAACTGGATGCTGCTTTAAAACGCTATGAAACCTTTATGGAATCCGTTCCGGTAGTAGGAACAGCCATTGAAGGACTGTTGAATTATATCCAGCCGAAAGACTACAGAAAACGTTTTCTGATCGCACACAGAGACGGATATAAAACCGTTCTGGCAGAAGATATCTTATACTTTTACACCGAATTGGGAATCAGCAAAGCGATGCTGAATACCGGAGTGGTAGAAAATGTTCCGCAAACTCTTGAAGAACTTGAAAAACAGTTGGATCCTAAATTCTTTTTCCGCGCCAACAGACAATTTATCATCCATATCAATTCTGTAAAACAGATTTTTAATCATTTTAACGGAAAATTAAAGCTTGAATTGAGGAAACAGCCTGATCTGGAGGTCATTGTAAGCCGGGAAAAAGCTTCCATTTTCAAATCCTGGATGGATTATTAATTCTTTAAAAATATAAACGAGATTGCTTTTACCTAAGGCAATCTTTTTTGTTTCACTTATGAAATGCCTTAATTCCTCTTTGGCGATTTCACTCTTATTTCCACCCGAAAATCTCTTTTTTATCACAATAATAAACGAAAATAGCGGTTTTCTTTTCATTTTTCCTATCATACGTTTCACCTGCGATTAACGACACTTCACCCAACTTCTGAATGAATATCACTATAAGATGAAGTTATTTTGCTCCTGTAAAATTTAAAAACCAATGTTATGAATTACAGAAAAGGATATCTGGTACTTTCACTTACAGCTGCAGCGATATTGTACTCATGCGGTTCCGGGAACGGCCAGGAAAATGCTCAGCAGATGCAGCAGGCATTGCCTACAGATTTTATCCAGGTGAAGTCCGGAGATGCAGATGTGTCTACAGGATATCCGGGAAGCATAGAAGGACAGGATAATGTAGATATTAAAGCACAGGTGACAGGATATCTGGAAGCAGTATATATCAAAGAAGGACAGTATGTAAGCAAAGGACAGACCCTTTTCAGAATAAATCCATCCGTATACAACGAACAGGTAAATACCAATGAAGCCGCCTTGAAATCTGCTATTGCAGCCCAGGAAACAGCAAGACTTGAAGTGGAAAAGCTGAAACCTCTTGTAGAAGGAAAAGTAGTTTCCGATATGCAGTTGAAAACAGCACAGGCAAGTTACAAAGCAGCATCGGCACAGGTAGCACAGGCACAGTCATCCTTAGGATCATCAAAGATTAATGCCAATTTTACCTACATCAAAGCTCCGGTTAGCGGATACATCGGTAGAATTCCCAATAGAGTAGGAAACCTTATCAGCCCGTCAGATGCTTCTCCGTTGACAACACTTTCAAGCATCAACAGTGTGAATGTATACTTTTCAATGAATGAAGCTGATTTTATTGCGCACAGCAAAGCATCGGCATCAGGAAATACTGCAGAAAATGTAGAGCTTATCCTGGCAGACGGTTCCACTTACTCTCTTAAAGGGAAACTGGAAACTGCCAGCGGAAACTTCGACAGAAACACTGGAAGCATCCAGATGAAAGCTGTTTTTCAAAATCCTGATAAATTGTTAAGAGCCGGAGGAACAGCTAGAGTTATGATTCACAATGCCCTGAACGGAGTGATCAGACTTCCGAAAACATCTGTAAAAGATATTCAGGACAGATTCTTTGTCTATAAACTGAATGGTAAGGATAAAGTAAAAATGACTCAGATTACCGTTTCAGGAAGTACTTCTCAGGATTACTTTATCAAAGAAGGTGTGAATGCAGGAGATAAAATTGCCATCAACAGAATTGATGCCCTTACAGACGGAGCACAGGTGGTAGCACACACCGTTCCTTTGAAATAGTTGTATAACCATTCTTAGAAAATTCAAAAATGTTAAAAAAGATAATAGACCGTCCGGTATTGGCGACGGTAATATCCCTTATCATCGTCATTTTAGGGATTATAGGATTAAACCAGCTGGCGGTGACCAGATTTCCGGATATTTCTCCACCTACGATTACTGTTTCAGGATCGTATCCCGGAGGAAATAGTGAAACGGTGATCCGTTCTGTGGTAACGCCGCTGGAAGAACAGATCAATGGGGTGGAGGACATGGAATACATGAAATCCACCGCAAGTAATGATGGTACATTTTCCATCTCCATTATATTCAAACAGGGAGTGAATGCCGATCAAGCTGCGGTAAATGTGCAAAACAGGGTACAGCAGGCCACTCCGATCCTTCCGCAAGAAGTAGTGAGAATGGGATTGACCACCTCCAAGCAGCAGAACAGTATGGTGTTGATTTTCAATATTTATACTGAAGATAATAAACAGTATGATGAAACTTTCCTTCAGAACTATGCGAATATCAACCTTATTCCGCAGGTAAAAAGAGTAAAAGGAGTAGGGCAGGCCATGGTATTCGGATTGAAAGATTATTCCATGAGAATATGGCTGAACCCTCAGAAAATGTCTTCTTACGGACTTGAACCGGCAGATGTTTCCAGAGCCATTGCAGACCACAGTTTGGAGTCTGCGCCGGGTAAGCTGGGAGAAGAATCGGATGCTGCTTTAGAATATGTTATCAGATATAAAGGAAAAAAGAACAAGCCTGAACAATATGAAAATATTATCGTTAAAAATACAGGAAGCCAGGTCATCAGGTTAAAAGATGTAGCCCGTGTAGAATTCGGAGCGATTTCAAATACCGGAGATAACCTTTCCAATGGGAAAAATGCGGTTACGGTAGCCATTATGCAGACCACTGGATCTAATGCCAATCAAATTGAAATTGGAGTAAACAAAGCCCTTGATCAATTATCAAAATCATTCCCTCCGGGTATCAAATATACGAAGGTAATGAGTACCAAAGAAAGATTGGATGAAGCTACAGGACAGGTGAAATCAACATTGATAGAAGCATTTATTCTTGTATTTATCGTGGTATTTATCTTCTTGCAGGATTTCAGATCTACGATTATTCCGGCAGTAGCCGTTCCGGTAGCGATTATCGGTACCTTCTTCTTCCTTCTGGTTTTAGGATTTACGATCAACGTCTTGACCCTTTTTGCCCTTGTACTGGCCATCGGGATTGTAGTAGATGATGCCATTGTAGTGGTGGAAGCTGTTCACAGTAATATGGAAGGGACAGATCTTTCAGGAAGAGAAGCTACTCATAAAGCAATGAGTGAGATTACAGGAGCGGTTATTTCCATTACATTGGTGATGTCGGCAGTATTTATCCCCATCGGATTTATGTCCGGTTCTGCAGGATTATTCTATAAGCAGTTTGCCTATACATTAGCCATTGCGATCATTATTTCAGCGGTTAACGCCTTGACTTTAACTCCGGCTTTGTGTGCCGTGTTTTTGAAAAACAATCACTCAGGAGAAGGTAAAAAACCAAAAGGATTCGGGCAAAGATTTGCGGTAGCATTCAATGCTGGATTCAATAATATGACCAATCGTTATGCAAAAGGAGTACGCTTTTTAATAGGAAGAAAATGGATTGCAGGAGGATTAATCGTAGCCGTTATCGGGGTTGCAGGCTGGCTGATGTCAAGCACACCTAAGAGTTTTGTGCCGATGGAAGATGATGGATTCTTTATGTACACGTTAAGTATGCCTCCTGGGACAGCATTGACCAAAACGACAGAAGTTTCCAACAAGATCAATGAAATCTTAAAAGGAGTAGAAGCAGTGCAGGAAAATACTTCCATTACCGGATATAACCTTCTTAGTAACAGTGCAGGACCCGCTTATGCAATGGGATTTGTTAAGCTGAAACCTAAGAAAGAAAGAGGTGAGATTCAGGACATTCAGGAAGTGGTAGATATGGCGAATGCAAAACTGGGAGTGATCAAAGAAGGAAGTGTGATGACCTTCAGAATGCCTCCGGTAGAAGGATACGGAATGACGAATGATGCCGAAATTGTCCTTCAGGACCGTATGGGAAGAGATCCTCAGGTTCTTAAAGCCAAAGCAGATGAATTGATCGGCCAGCTGATGCAGGTTCCGGAAGTGGCATTTGCCTACACCATGTTCAGGGCAGATTACCCTCAGATGGAGCTTGAAGTGAATGAAGATAAAGCAAAACAACTGGGAGTAAGCATTTCAAACCTGTTGGGAACGGTTCAGACCTATTTCTCAGGAGATCAGTCTCAGAATTTCTCAAGATTCGGGAAGTTCTATAGGGTGAATATTAAAGCGGACGGAGTTTTCAGAATGGATGAGCAGGCGTTTAACGATATTTTCGTAAAGAATGAAAAAGGAGATATGGTTCCGGTAAATACACTGATCACTTTGAAAAAAGTCTACGGTCCGGAATCCGTTCAACGTTACAACCTTTACAACTCGTTAAATATCAACGTATCTCCAAAACCTGGAGTAAGTAATGGAGAGTTAATGGGCAAGCTGGAACAGACTTTAAGCAAATTACCATCTGACTACAGCTACGAATGGACCGGATTGAGTCTGGAAGAGAAATCAGCAGGTAACCAGACGATTGCCATCTTTGGACTGTGTTTACTTTTTGTATATCTGTTGCTGGCAGCTCAATATGAAAGTTATATTCTTCCTCTGGCCGTAATGCTTTCTATCCCAACGGGAATTGTAGGAGCGTTCTTAGGAATAAAGGCAATCGGGCTGGATAATAATATCTATGTACAGGTAGGATTGATTATGCTTATCGGGCTTCTGGCCAAAAATGCGATCCTTATTGTAGAATTTGCCATACAAAGGCGAAAAGCAGGTCTTTCCATTCTGGATTCTGCACTGGAAGGAGCAAAGGCAAGATTACGTCCGATTATCATGACTTCATTAGCCTTTATTGTCGGAATGATTCCGCTGATGATTTCTACAGGAGGAATGGCTTCAGGAAACAAATCCATCAGTACAAGTGCTGCCATGGGAATGTTGAGCGGAGTGGTTTTAGGAGTTTTTGTAATTCCTGTACTCTACATGTTCTTTCAGTATCTGGATGAGAAATTCTCTACCAAAAAGAAGTATACTACAACAGAAAATCAATTGACAAATGAGCATATTTAATATAAAGAATTTCCTTATTTCAGGCGCAATGGCATCACTACTGATGTCTTGTGCTGTAGGGAAAAAATATACAAGAACAGATCTTCAGATTCCCGAAACCTATAAAGAATCTGTACAGGTAACAGGAGATACGGTAGTACTGCCATGGAAGACTTTCTTCAAAGATCCCAAATTGATCGGTTTAATAGATAAAGCCCTTTCAAGAAATAATGAAGTGAATATCGCTTTGAAAAATATAGAACAGCTGGATCTGATTTATAAACAAGCTAAGCTGGGGCTGATGCCAACATTAGATCTTACAGCAGGTGCCAACAGAAGCTGGGCTTCCACTAATACGCTTAACGGCTCTCTGAATGAACAGTTTGTGGGTACAAAATATATGGATGATTTCAGTGCTGCCCTGAGACTTTCATGGGAAGTAGACATTTGGGGAAAAGCGAAAATGCAGAAAGAATCTGCAGCTGCAGAATATTTTGGACAAAAAGAAAATTTAAATGCCATCAAAAGCAGAATTGTTGTTCAGGTTGCTCAGGCGTATTATAATCTGATCAGCCTTGATGAACAGCTGAAAATAGCCGAACAGAATATTGAGCTGAGCAACAATACACTTAAAATGATGAATCTTCAGTTTACAGCAGGGCAGATTAATTCATTAGCCGTTCAGCAGTCAGAGGCGCAGAAGAAAACCGCTGAGTTGCTTATTCCTTTGGCGAAACAGAATATTTCTGTTCAGGAAAATGCATTGAGTATTCTTTGCGGAGAATATCCAACAGGAATAGAAAGAGAAGGAAATCTGAAAACAATGATTCCTGAAAATAAACTGTCAGAAGGATTACCAGCGCAACTGCTGAGCCGAAGACCAGATCTGAAGATGGCAGAGTTTAACGTTATCAGTTTAAATTCCAAAACCGGATTAGCAAAAGCCGCTATGTATCCAAGTATTAGTCTGAGCCCGCAGATAGGAGTAAATTCCAATAAATTCAGCTCATGGTTTGATATTCCCGGATCTATTACCAAAGCAATTGCTGCCAATCTTGCTGCCCCTATTTTTCAGAAAAAACAGTTGAAAACAGCTTATGATACTGCTTTAATTGAACAGGAAAAAGCGGCCATCAATTTTAAACAGTCGGTAATGACTGCGGTGGGAGAAGTTTCCGATGCTATGGCGAAATCTAAAGGTTCTTCAGAAAGATTACAGCTTTTAGAACAGAGAACAGCTATTCTGGACAAAGGAATCAATGATGCACTGAAGCTGTATAAAAGTGGGATGGCGACCTATCTGGAAGTTATCACTGCACAGAATAATAAGCTTCAGAATGATCTGGAAGCCATCAATGTGACCCTTGAAAAATTAAATGCTGAGGTAGATCTTTACAGAGCACTTGGCGGTGGAGTACAATAAAATACAATTGGTAAATAATGAAAAGGAAGCTATGTCATGTAGTTTCCTTTTTGCTGTTTTATAAAAGATAAATAGGGCTTCATTTTGATAACAGGTACGGAATTTGCAATGAGATGATGAAATTTTATATTCACAAAATCAATTGGTTATAATTTTTTTTTATTCTTTTTTTAGAAAAGGATGCAAGATTTTCAGAAAACAGGATTTATATAGATGAGTACTCGAAAATAATTAATGTTTAACGAAAATGTAATGCAATGAAAAAATTGACAGTACCCCGATTTTTTATAACAGTTTTAATGGTTTTAGTAGGATTTACCCTATACTCATGTAATGATAATGAAGGACCGGATATTCCACCTGTAAAAATAGAAAACTTACCAGGTAACTATAAAGGAAAACTGATTATTGTACAGGGAAATATCAAAAGAGAAGGTGTAAAAGAGTTCAAAGTAAAGAAAGACACGATCTCATTTGCAGAATTTCCAATAAGTGATATTGTAAAGACTGTGGTAAAAGATCCTGTAAAAGCAGAAAAAGCCATACAAGCACTGGGAAAAGTGAAATATGACGTTAAATATGCTGCAGTAATCAATACAGCGAATAATGTGATAGAGCTTACTTTGACCCCGAAAACAATGGAACTTCAGATTCCTGTAGACGGTGTGAATAAAAAGACAGTGGTAGAATTCGTTTCTAAGCAGAAAGGATATTATGTAGGGTTGGATCAAACGCTTAGATATGCTCTCACAGCAGAAAAAATTACAGTAGATGGTACATTGGTTACTCCTTATGAGGTGATTGATTATAATTTTCCATTCTGTATAAAAAATTAATTAATAGATATTATCATCAATGGATTGCGCCTTATTAAAAAGATGCAATCTATTTTTGCTTGACAGTTTAACATCCCAGCGGATACGGAGGCAGCAGCATTATATGGAAGAAAGTAAAGAACAGATTTTGGTAAAGCACCTTCTGAAAAAGGAGGAAGCTGCCTGGAAAGAGCTTTTTGGAGCTTATTCCAGAAATCTGTCCTATGTGTGCTCCCGTTATCTGGCAGAAAAAGAAGATGTTCATGATGTACTCCAAAACAGTTTTATTAAAATGTTCCGTTCGATAGAATCTTTTGAGTACAGAGGAAATGGTTCTTTAAAAGCCTGGATGACCCGTATCACAGTCAATGAATCCTTGAAGCATATCAAGCAGAAAGGAGATTTTAAATCTGCTGTAGAAGTAGATGATCTTCCCGATATTCCTAATGAAGAAGAACCGGATTTTGAGGAGATTCCCCGTGAAGATATTATGATGATGATCAGAGCACTTCCTGATGGATACAGAACTGTTTTTAATCTGTATGTGTTTGAGAAAAAAAGTCATAAAGAAATTGCAGTACTGCTGGGGATTGCAGAAAATTCTTCTGCGTCACAGTTTCACAGGGCAAAAGGAATGCTTGCTCAGAAAATAAAAGAATTTAAAATGTCAAAAAAAGCACAATATGAATAACGAATGGCTAAATAATCTGCGAAGCAGAATGGATGACCATGAAGAGGACGTTCCGGAAGGGTTGTGGGATGACATTAAAGATGAATTATTTTCTGGAGAAGAAAATAACAGCATTCCCGGATTTATTCCTGAGATTCATGAAGGGGGAGCAAAGAAAGAAAAGGGAACAAATGCAGGAAACAGATCCATATTTTATCGCGTTGGAGGGATTGCAGCGGCCATTGCATTATTGTTTTTGCTGACCAGAATACTGCCCCAGAATGATACCGGAAAAACTCTGTCTCAGAAACCGGCAGATGGGAAAGGAGAAAAGGAAAAAAATTATGTAGAAACTACAGAAAATGAGAATGTTTCAGGCAGTGAAGTAAAATCAAAAACAGATGATTTTTTAGCTGAAAATATATTGAACACCGGTGCTTCGGAGAAAACGTTGACACAAAGATATGCTGATAATGGAGCGGAAAATCAGGCTGGAAACAATCAGAAGATCCAGGATGTCTTCAAGCTTCCGACAGCATCGGAGTCTTTTCAGCAGGAAAGTAAGATCGCTCAGAAAACATCAGTTATTGATGATACCGTGAAAGAAACTGTAAAAGAACAGACTTCTGATGAGGTTCTTTTTAATCAGGAAAAAGTAAAGGAAGTCTATGCTGAAAATACACAGCGTAAAGCCACAAAATCCAGAGATAAAAAATCATGGATGTTAGGTATGCTTACAGGAAATATGGGTTCCAATTCTGCAGAACAGCAGTTTCCGGGTTATGCTTCAATCACTGGAAAAGCGATGAATGTAGAGCAGGTATGGGCTACGGCCGAATATCATGATGATCCTCTGACGGCTATATTACTGGCCAATCAAAGTCAGCCGGTAGAAGCGAGAATCAGACATAAAGTACCGGTGACATTCGGGCTTTCCGTTTACCATAATTTGGGGAAAAGATGGGGAATAGGAACAGGGCTGAATTATACCAAGCTGTCTTCTGAGCTGCATTCCGGAAGTGACAATAATTATATTAAAGGAGATCAGACAGTTCATTATATAGGAATTCCTGTTCAAGTTAATTATAATGTCATTCAAAAAGGGAAATTCACAGGATATATTACAGCTGGAGCGCTGGTAGAAAAACCAATAGCAGGCAATATTACAACAACTTATGTTGTAGATGATCAAATTAAGGAGTCCTCAAAAGAACGTGTGGAGCCTAAACCTTTGCAGTTTTCTGTCAATACAGCTGTAGGACTTCAGTTGAAGCTTATTGATAAAGTTGGAATTTATGCAGAACCGGGAATAGGATACCATTTTAAAGAAGAAAATGCTCCCAATACCATTTATAAAGAAAAACCTCTTCAGTTTAATATGAAATTCGGAATAAGAGTACTGCTGGATTAAGGCAGACCATTTTTACAACACCAAACTTAATAATCTATATATATGAAAACAAAACTAATTTTTTTAGTGGTGGTACTATTCAGCATTCTGAATATTAAAGCACAATGTACACCCACAATTACCAGTGCAAGACTTGGACAAAAGTATCCGGGAACGATTTTATTCTGTAATACTGAAGATGAGGTTCTTTCCACGACACAGACGTACACAACGTATCAGTGGTACAAACAGGAATGGACCTGGCAGACCCCTAATAATAATCCATGGGTAGCTATTCCGGGAGCAACATCTCAGCAGCTAACCATTAGTGGGAACGATCAGTTGAATTATTTTAAAGTAGTGGTTTCTGAGGGCGACTGTACAGCAGAAAGTCCTACAGCATTTGCAGATGGCTTTGTATATGGACTGCCGGCAATGATGACTACTTATACACCGGGCACCTATGAAGAAAATATGGGAACAGTGAAGGTCTGCAACGGAGCTTCAGTACAGTTTGACAATATATTTCCTCTGGTATATGGCAAACACACGTGGTTTAAATGCGTACCCGGAAGTAATCCCCCGGTAGCAGGAGATCCTTGTATTATTGCAGGTGTAGTAGGTGATACCTACGTTGCAACCAGCTCAGGGAAATACGGATTTTATGCCTGTACGGAATACTGTCCGGATCAATGTGAGATGTTAGACCCGTTTGCATTTGTTGAGGTGACTTTCGGGGATTGGGAATTCTGCAGCAATCTGGGAACAGGAGAAACAAAAATAAAAGATAATAATCTGAAAATTTATCCTAATCCTACGGCACAGCACCTTTATATTGGGAAAGAATCGGATAAAGTTTATAAGGAAGTTATCATCATTGATATGTCCGGAAAACTTGTCCTGAAGAAAGCAGATCACAGATATAACCAGGCGATTGATGTAAGCAGTCTGGTACCAGGAAATTATATCATTGTGTCTAAAAGCACAGATGGAACAGAATATAAAAATAGATTTATAAAGAAATAATAGGATTATACAATCTGAAGATGTTTAAAAATTGATTGTGGGAAGGAAGAATGGATGTCAGAGGAGAGATGTTCCTTGTATTGAAGAAGAACTGAAGTGATTTATTTTAATACTTTACGCTCATAGATACATTTTCATCCTTGTTAATCTAATGACGGTCATAATTACCCCCAAAAGGAGCCCTCTCTTTCCGGCATCCGGCTTCCTGACTCACACTTATTTTTTTCAGTATTCAGACCAATAATCTTTTTCGTTAGTTTTTAATAATGGTTGAGTCGGTACAAATTTTTTTGTACCGGTTTTTTTATTCTATGATGAGATAAATTCTTTTGTTGCAAGCTTTCCCTGAGGAATTTTCTTTTCAGAAAAACATTGATTTTTTTGTAAATAATATCAAGCTGCAGAAAAATTCACAAAAATTATTTCATAAAAAAAGATATAAATGATAAATATTGTAACTTTGTTTGGTTGAAAACTTATAACAAACATATCGGCCACATTCTTGTCCTTTGTCTGGTGCTTTTCTTAGTACCGAACTTAGGCTTTGCGTGTACCAAGAAAGATATAAAAAAGGATGAAACCTTAGGTTATAAGTGTCAGACCAGCAGTTTATCAGATAAATTCTGCTGTAAACCCGGTTTTTGTAAAAAAGATAAAAACCATAATGACTGTAACGGCAAATGCAAACACAATTCCTGCCGATGCGGAACAGTGATCTCATTAACAGGGCTTCCTGTTATGGCCGATCTGAAAATCAAAAATCATTTCAGAGAAGAAACGAAACTTAAATTCAGTTTCAGTCAAACCTATTATTCTTCAGGGTTTTCTTCTATCTGGCAACCTCCCAAAATAGGATAATTAACTGGCCGTACAGCCAGAAATAGGTCTTGTCGGAAGCAAACTGTTGTTTTCGGACAATCTGTTGTATTCCAATTATCAATTTTTAAAAATCAAAAAATGAAATCATTATCAAAAATATTGATGGTAATCACTGCATTACTATCATACACCATAGGCTTTGCACAGATAAAAAATGCAAAGACAGAGACGGTAAAAATATATGGCAATTGTGATATGTGTAAAACCAATATCGAAAAAGCCGGGAATCTAAAGAATATTTCATCCGTAGTATGGAATGAAGATACCAAAATGGCTACCCTGAATTATGATGCCCAAAAAACAAATCAGGAAGAAATACTGAAACGTATTGCTTTAGCCGGTTATGACAGTGAAAAATTCTTAGCTTCGGACGATGCTTACAATAAATTAGCAGGCTGCTGCCAGTACAAAAGAGAATTAAAACCTGCCAGCATGAATAAAGATCAGGAGATGAATATGAATAATGAACACGCCAATCATGATCACAGCAAAATGACTCAGGCTAACACTTCTGAAAATAAAAACGAATCTCAGCTTAAAGCGGTTTTTGACAATTATTTTTCTTTAAAAGATGCTCTCGTAAACACTGATGCTGGGACTTCATCGGCAAAGGCTGCCTCTTTGGTAAAAGCCATTCAGAATGTTGAAATGGGAAAACTTTCCAATGAAGAACATACTGTTTGGATGAAAGTTTTAAAAGACCTGACAGCACAGGCAGAAAAGATAGCAACTACTAAAGACATTGAAAAACAGAGAGGCACTTTTGCACTTCTGTCTGAAAATATCTATGCTCTTACCAAAGTTTCAAAACAGAGCGAAACGTTGTATTACCAGCATTGTCCAATGTTTAATAATGGAAAAGGAGCAAACTGGCTTAGCAAAGAAGAGGCTATCAAAAATCCGTTTTACGGGTCCAAAATGCTTACCTGTGGCAGTGTTCAGGAAACGATTAGCAATAAGTAATAAAATTTTTAATAAGTAAGTATCAATACAATGAAACATATAATAGTATCAATCATCATATTAACAGCCGTAATTTCCTGCAAACAATCCCCAAACAAAAACACTGAGCTAAAAGCACAGGACAGTACATCTATATCTGAAACAAAGACAGCACCATTACAGGATTCTGTTGTTTCTGCTGAACCGGTAAGCACTCCGGATCAGAAACCTGAACCGGTTAAAACAGAGGCTCAAACCCAAAACTTTAGCATTGAACCTATTGTTAAAGATTATTTAGCCCTTAAAAATGCACTTGTTGCAGACAATGACAAGGGAGCTGCCAATGCAGGAAAAAAATTACTGGCGACCATCAAGAATGTGGATGTGAAAAGTATTCCTTCCAGTAAACAAAAAGAGTATCAAGAAATAGCAGACAACGCAAAGGAAAATGCAGAACACATCGGTGATAATGCAGGAAAAATTGATCATCAGCGTGAGCATCTGGCTTCTTTAAGTAAAGATGTTTCGGATCTTATCACATTATTTGGCAGTTCTCAAAAACTGTATCAGGATCATTGCCCAATGTATAATGATGGTAAAGGAGCAGTATGGATCAGTGAAACCAAAGACATCAAAAATCCTTATTATGGAAATCAGATGTTAAGCTGTGGTTCTGTGAAAAAACAGTTCTGAGAATGAAACAAATACTGAAAAGAGTTTTGGTATTTGTTCTGTTTCTTTTTATTGCAATACAATTGTACCAGCCCGCCTTTAATATAGACAAAGGCAAGGCTGTTACAAAAGATTTTACAAGAGTATATAAAATGCCGGCTGAAGTACAAACTCTGTTTCGGAATTCCTGCTATGACTGTCATAGTAACAATACCGATTATGTTTGGTACGACTATATACAGCCTGCAAGAGCACTTGTAGAAAACCATATTAAAGATGCAAAAAAAGACCTGAATTTCAGTGAATGGGAAACCTATTCCAACCGGAAGCAGGAAAGATTGTTGAATTCAATAAAAGAACAGATTATAAACAGACAAATGCCATTGTCGTCTTACACTCTAATGCATAGAAAAGCAAAACTGAGTGATGACGAAATTAAAACAATGACCGAATGGTTAAAAGAGCAGAGCAAAGTTTATGAATAAAAATAATACAATGAATATACCTCAGAATATCACCATAAGATTACTTCAGGCAGTTTTGATTTTCTTCTGCTGGCAAAGTGTTTTAGCACAGAAAGTAGTACGATATGAGCTATATGTAAAAGATACCCTGGTCAGCTATGCCGGAAAAGAAAAAAGAGCCATCGCCGTTAACGGACAGATACCAATGCCTACTCTTACTTTTACAGAAGGAGATACCGCAGAAATTGTGGTGCATAATCAGCTGAAAGAAAGTACATCACTGCATTGGCATGGAGTGTTTTTGCCCAATAAAGAAGATGGGGTGCCATGGCTGACCCAAAAGCCTATAAAGCCTGGCGCTACCTATACCTATCGTTTCCCGATTATTCAACACGGAACACACTGGTATCATTCCCATTCCGGGCTTCAGGAACAGATTGGGATGTATGGAAGCTTCGTCATGAAAAAAAGAGAGGATGACAAAACCTTCAGAAAAGGAATTGATGACCTGCCGACTGTCCCAATTATTCTAAGTGAATGGACGAATCTGAATCCTGATAATATCAACAGAATGCTGCATAACGCAAATGACTGGGCAGCGATTAAGAAAAATGCCACACAGTCTTACGTGGAAGCCATTAAGGAAGGTCACTTTAAAACAAAACTGACCAATGAGTGGAAACGCATGCTGGCCATGGATGTAAGTGATGTGTATTATGATAAAGTACTAATCAATGGAAATAACAGTACAGATTTAAGAACTGTAGATGGCAAACAACTCAAAGCAGGAGATAAAGTACGGTTAAGGATCTCAAACGGAGGAGCTTCTTCCTACTTCTGGTTACGCTATGCAGGAGGTAAAATTACCGTTGTGGCCAATGACGGTAACGATGTGGAACCGGTAGAAGTAGACCGACTCATTATTGCTGTTTCAGAAACTTATGATATCGTAGTAACCATTCCTCAGGATGGCGTTTCCTATGAATTTTTAGCCACTACAGAAGACAGAACCCAGTCTGCAAGTTACTTCGTAGGTAATGGAATCAAACAGCTTATTTCTCCTCTTCCCAAACTTAAATATTTTGAAGGAATGAAAATGATGAATGACATGATGAAAATGAACGGAGATCTTAATGATATGGGTATGAAAATGAGCCTTAACCAAATGGATATGAACGTGGTGATGTACCCTGAGATCACAGGTGATGGCAAGAAGAAGCAGGATCACAGCCAGCACAATATGAATGCTGATAAAGGAATGGATAAGGAAATGAACATGGATAGCAACAGGTATAATGCCAATGCTTTAGGCAATATTAAAACCCTGAATTATGCCATGCTGCAATCTCCTCATAATACAGAACTTCCTAAAGATGCTCCGGTAAAGGAATTAAAATTTACCCTCACCGGAAATATGAACCGCTATGTGTGGAGCATGGATAATAAAATCTTATCTGAAACCGATAAAATCCCTGTAAAAAAAGGAGAAATATTACGGATCACTATCTATAATAATTCCATGATGAGGCATCCGATGCATTTACACGGTTTTGATTTCAGAGTGATTAATGGCAAAGGAGAAAAGTCTCCCCTTAAAAATGTACTGGATGTGATGCCAATGGAAACCGATACAATTGAATTTCAGGCTAATGAAGAAGGAGACTGGTTCTTCCACTGCCATATTCTTTATCATATGATGGCAGGAATGAACAGGGTTTTTGCGGTGGATGATTATAAAAATCCGTATTTACCAGACAAAAAAGAAGCCTATAACATGCTTCAGAAAGAAAGCAATATGCCTCATTTTATGATTCAGAATGACTTTGCAACCAATGGAAATGACGGGGATGCAATGCTTCAGAATGCAAGATGGAACCTCTCTACAGAATGGCGTTTAGGTTATAATGATATGCACGGATATGAAGTGGAAACGCATTTGGGAAGATACATCGGGAAGATGCAGTGGTTCATGCCGTTTGTAGGATTCGACTTCCGTTATAGAAAAATGGGAATAGATGAGCAGGAGAAAAATATCTTTGGACAAAAGAATGAAAAAGATACCCGAAGAGCGGTCAGCTTAGGTTTCGTGTATACTCTTCCGATGCTTGTGAACTTTCAGGCAGAAGTATATCATGACGGTATTGTTCGTTTACAGTTGATGAGAGAAGATATTCCAATCTCAAAACGATTGAGAGGAGGCTTTATGGTCAATACCGACAAAGAATACATGACCGAATTAAAGTATATTCTTAATAAAAATGTAAGCATTCGTGCCCACTATGACAGTGATATGGGATGGGGAGCTGGAATTTCTTTAGCTTATTAAATGATAGGGAATAAGAAAGATTAATAATTACTCAATTACAGGAAGCAGCTATTTAATAGCTGCTTCTTTCTTTTATATCTATGGGACGAATATGCCTTAGCGGTATGTTTTGCTTTCCACATGACTTTTTTCATACAGACAAAAATAGAGTAGCTCAATGCTTTTATATTTATATCTGAATGTTAGCTTGTTATGATTTTAAAGAAAATTTATCAATCAATCAATATTAATTATAATTAGAACAATTAAAAATAAAATCCTTTTTCCTTTGGGAGTTTACAAGTGAACCTTTAATTTTGCTATTTATAATAATTATAAATAATGAAATTGTATCAGCGTATTTTTATCTTTCTCATTTTTACCCTTACAATTTCCCTCATTAAAGCACAGGATGCTGATTTTACAGTTCAGGGAGCAGTACAGAATCACGCAATGCAGGGATTAAACGGAGTAAACATTTTTGTTGAAAACACAAAAATAAATACAAAAACCGATCAAAACGGAAATTTCAAGATCAGTTACAAGAAAGGAGAAGCTACCTTAGTCTTCAGCCTGGATGGCTACAAAAAACTCAAAAAGAAAATAAACTTCGGTAGCAAAGTATCTCCGCTAATTATTCAGTTAGCTGATGATCATGCGGCTGTGCAAGAAGTTGTAGTACACGGCAAGGGTAAAGTAAAAGCACTGCAAGACGGTGCTTTTACTGTTAATGCTATTGATGTTGCCAAATTGGCCAATACCACAGCAGATCTTAATCAGGTTCTGAACAGAACAACAGGGATTAAAGTCCGCCAACAGGGAGGTATAGGTTCCGATTATAACTTTTCTATCAATGGAATGTCTGGTAAAGCAGTGAAATTCTTTATCGATGGTGTTCCTTTGGAAATGCTTGGAAAAGGAGTGGATCTGAGTACATTGCCTGTAAATATGGCAGACCGTGTTGAGATCTATAAAGGCGTAGTTCCTATCCATTTAAGTACAGATGCAATGGGTGGAGCGGTCAATATTATTACGCCGTCAAGCAGCAAAAATTACCTGGATGCAAGTATAAGTCTTGGTTCTTTTAATACCCAGCGTATCAATCTGAATGGACAGTTTAAAGATGATAAAACCGGAATTATCATGCGTATCAACAGTTTTTATAACCATTCGGATAACAACTATCTGATGAAGGATATGAAAATCTGGAATGCCGCTAAAAACGAATATGAGCTAAAAGACCTGAAACGTTTTAATGACAGGTATCAATCTGTTTTTGGGATGGCTGAAGTAGGATTGGAAAACAAAAGCTGGGCAGATTCTTTCTTTGTGGGAATGTCACAATCCGTTTTTGATAAACAGATCCAGACCGGTTCCAATCAGGAAGTCGTATATGGTGGGGTAAAGCAAAACGGACAGGCTCATAATTACTTTATGAAGTATAAAAAAACAGGGCTGTTCAATGATCATCTGGATGTGAATGTGTATGCCGGTTTCTCAAAAAGCGTTCAGAAAGCAACAGATACCCTTATGCGTAAATACAGCTGGGATAACACTTTTGAACCTTCTGCTACCAGTGAAAAAGGAGGAAGAACAATCATCATGCAGCATGAAGACCGTCTTTACTCACAGGTAGGAGCTACTTACAAAATCGTTGAGCATCACAAGCTTATCTTCAATTATGTGCTTGATTACCTTAAGAATACCACATTCAATCAACTTGAAGAGGAAAAAAAGAATGTACCTCCGGCGAAAATGACCAAACAGATCTTGTCTATGGCTTATCAACAGGAGTTTTTCAATAAGCACTGGACTAATATTTTCTTTGCTAAATATTACCAGGTAGGACTTCAGAAAATGGTTTTCGATCCGGTGACCAGAACTGATAATCCGGCAAAAGACAATTTTAGCAGCTGGGGCTATGGCTTTGCTACCACTGTGAAAATTACAAAAGGATTGGGAATAAAAGGATCTTTTGAACGTTCTTATCGTTTGGTAGAACCACAGGAAATTTTCGGAGATGGGGTTGCTGTAACCAGTAATATGAATCTGAAGCCTGAAACCAGTAATAATGTAAACGTAGGGTTGTACTATGGTCACCATTGGGGGCAGCATGCGTTCCGTATAGAAGGAGCAGGATATATTCGGGATACAAAGGATTTCATTTATACCGTTCCCAATTTATATAACAGTACTTTCAAATATGAAAACCTGTCTAATATCTTTACACGAGGACTTGAAGGAGAGATCGGTTACCAATACAAAAGACTCCTGAACGTGTTAATGAATGTGAGCTACAACAAAGCGTATGACAATACAAAATTTGCCAATAACAGTGATGATGTCGTTTCGGCTACTTACAAAAAAGATGTTCCCAATCAGCCTTGGTTATTTGGAAATGTAAATGTAAGTCTTGGTAAAGATGACTGGTTTCAGAAAGACAGCAGGATAGAGCTTTACTACGGACTACAGATGACAGAATGGTTCTACAAAAACTGGAAATCCTATGGAAATCCACGAAACATTCCGATTATTCCAAGACAAACCCTGCATAATATAGGTATAAGTTATTCCATGAAGAACGGAAGATATAATCTGGCGTTCGATGTAAGCAACGTTGGAGATGCACTGTCCTATGACAACTTCAAACTTCAGAAGCAGGGACGTGCTTTCTATTTAAAATTCAGATACCTACTTAAGTAAAAGATCATGACACAATATTTCAAAAACAGTATACTTTTAATACTTGCATGTTTAACCATTTTTAGCTGCGAACGCGAACCTGGTTTCGGTGACTCTGAAAGTGGTGAAAAAGACTATAAATATTTTTTACTTTCCGCTCTCGGAAGCTGGCCCAATACGGTACATTACATGACGGCTACCAATGACCTGACAAAAGGCGAAATGGATATTACCAAAGAAGGAGATGAAATTAATTCCAAAGGAACCTACTCCTACATTGTAAAAAATGGCTTTATCTACAACTATAAAACCGATCAGGGTATCTTCAAAAAATTTAAATATACACAGGATAGGCTGACGACTGTAAAAGAAGTGCCTTATACCTATATCAGTGATATTGCCAGCTATGTTTGGATAGATGATCATACTTTGGTTGTTGTAGGAGATACAGGGGATGGTCAGCATATACGCTATACTGTTTTCAATGCTGCTGACCTTAGTATTATCCGTCAGGGTGAGATTGAAGGATTTCAGCCTTTTCCAAATGCATATAATTTTTATTCGCTGGGTGCTATGACCTATATGGATGGACAGATCTATTTGCAGTACAGCTTCCGCGATGGTAAATGGCTCACTCCTGAATTTTATAATTTTGCTGTAATAGATTATAACACCTTCAAAGTAAAAAATTCCATAACGGATAACCGAAGTTCTGGGGTAGCCAATGGTTCTCCTTATTTCAAAACGACTTTTACCAAAGATAAAGAAGCTTTTTACTATACCTGTTTTCCACGTGCAGGAGCTGGGACAAGTGATATTTTCCTTTTCAGGGCTCTTAAAGGGGCAACTTCGCCTGATGCAGGATATCAGATCAATCTTACCAGTCTTGTTGGAAACAAGCCTCTGGAAACAGTTATCGATTATATTGGTAACAATAAAATGGTAGTTCTGTACCGTGATCAGGCATTAGGAGGCAGTTACAATGGTCGGTATGCTATTATAGATATCGAAACCAAACAGTTGGTGAGGGTTCTGGACGAATTGCCGGGAGATGAACCTTACGAACAAGGTATGTTTGTTCAGAATAACAAATTATACATCGCTGTAAATGCCAGTAAAGGAGGAAACTATGTCTGGATTTATGATCAGCAAACGGATAAAATAACTAAAGGAATGAAGCTTCCCAGCAGTATTTCCGGATTTGCCCGTTTCGATAAATTTTATGACTAATTATAGCGTATAAATTTCGTAGAAAATATAAAATGTTTATTTGATTGAAAACCGGGTCTCAAAAATTTTTGAGACCCGGTTTTTTGTTAAACTATTGTCGATCATTTGTTTAAAAAAACCTTGACAAGGCTGAACTACAATGTCCGGAAATATTAAAGCTTATAATTGAATGACAGCGTTACTACCCGGCTGTCCAGATTGTATTTTTGTCGGATGGTAGAACTGAAATTATTTCCTGTTACACGGTAATTATTGGTCTTTAATAAGTCTGTCACAGCAAGTTTTACGGTTGCTTTATCCTTTAATAATGTTTTAGAAACTCCTAGTGTCAGGTCAAAATAGGCATCACGGATAAACAAGCCAATATTGGATTTCGAAAAATACTGTCCATTAGTCTCTGCTTTCAATCCTTTTGCAATGCTGAAGCTGTTTTGTGCGTTCAACGTAAATGCCAGTTGTGAACTGTTGACCGAGTAATTCTGGTAGTTACCCTTATATTCACTGTTGAATACATTCAGCATAGAAGTAAGCGACCACCATTTAAAAAGCTTTGTAGTGGCTGTAATATTGGCACCATATACATAAGACTTGTTTAGATTATCCTGAGTTTTTACCAGGATTCCTGTGTCTGGCTGATAGTTATATACTTCTGTCATGACATCATTTGTAACACTAAAGTAGGCTGATGCAATAATGTATTTTCCCCAGGTATATCCCAATTCTGTTGCGTGGGTAAATTCCGGATTCAGATTCGGGTTTCCTTGCCAGTAGTTGAAAGGATCATCATAAAAACGGAACGGATTCAAATCGAAGTGGCTTGGTCTGTTGATTCTTTTACTGTATGAGGCATAAAATCCATGTTGATCATTCATCTGGTATTTGATGGATGCACTTGGGAAAAGGTTGGTATAGTCTCTTTTTCGCTGTTCCTGGGAAGTTTTCTGGTTGATGTCCGTATGGGTTACTTCTGTTCTCAACCCCAGCTGAAATGTCCATTTCGTCAGATTAAGCTTGTAGTTGGCATACAATGCATGTATCTGCTCTTTGTATGAATATTCATTACTTGCTTTATCATCATTGATCCATTCATTATCCTGTTGTATAAAATACTCCGAAGGATTGTTATTAGACTTTATAGTCGACTTTAATCCTGTTTCCAGATTATGCATTTCGCTGAAAGGCAACGTAAAATCTACCTTAGCATTGAAAACTTTCAGACGGGAAGCAATGTTGCCTCTTCTATTGTTGAATTGCTCTGTTCCCAGATTCACCAATACATCTGAAATCTGATTCTGACGGGAAGAAAAACGTGAAGTTTCATATTCCAGATCCACATCTACCTTATAATCTTTATCGTTGAAGATATGTGTACCCTTTAAATTATAGGTATAATCGTACCAGTTTTCCTTGCTTTTATTATCTGAAAGTACATGGGCAAACAGGTTATCTATTGGCTGAAATATTCTGTTTTCCCCTTTAGAAAAATCTTCATATCTCCCTATTTTAGCATCAAATAAAGCCCCAATAGTTGTTTTATCACTAAAAGCATAATCAGCACCAAATTTAAAGTTATTAGAAGTTAAAGGCTCATTGGTCATGGAGTTCTGATCTGTTCTCCGGGTCATTTGCTGAGGTTGTTTTTCATCAAAGAAAATCTGACTGAAGTTCCGTCTTTCTTCTTCCCCACGGAACGTATAGCTGTAATCTCCGTGTAGAGAAAGTTTATTGTGAGTATAGGTCAGGCTCAATCCTGTATTTATCCTGTTTTTACGACCTCTTCCTCCGTTCAGATAATAGTTGCCACTCAGTCCTTCTGATGAGCTTTTTTTCAGGACAATATTAATGATACCTGCATTTCCCGCAGCATCGTATTTAGAGGAAGGATTGGCAATTATTTCAATATTTTTTACCAGGGTGGAATTGGTAGAACGTAACAGGTTGGCCAGTTCTTTTGCCGACAGTGAGCTCAGCTTACCGTTAATCATTACACTTACTCCTTTTTTGCCTCGTAATGAAAGTTCCCCTTCTTGCGAAACTACCACACCGGGAGTTTTGCCAAGCAATTCCAAAACAGAAGTACCATCAGATAACACACTATTTTCTACATTAAAAATCATTTTGTCAGCTTTTTGCTGGAAAACGGCTTTACTCCCTTTTACTACAATGCCACTGATCTCTGAGATTTTATCTGTCTGTAAAGAGTCGTTCTGAGTTTCAGTCTGTCCGTAGGCATTCAGACTCGCCATTAAAGGGAGCCATATATAGTGTTTCTTCATGATAATAGATTTAGGTTGTTGGTTTTTTTTTATTTTTTCTGCCCCACCAGATCATAAATCCGGTTATGGGCAATGAGGCACAGAATAAACTCATGATAAAGGCCAGAATTTTTCCGGGCATTCCGAAAAAAGCTCCCACGTGAAGATCATATGTAGCATCTGTAGCTCTTTCTGCCATAGGTTTGTCTTCGTGGGGATGGTTAAATAAAAGTTTTCCGGAATGTTCATCGAAAATCATCATCGAAGACTCAGCATACGTAAACTCTTTATCTTTGATCCAGATGCTTAAATTATCGTGTTTGTGATCTGCTTCAGCATGGTCTTCCAGATCAATTCCAAAAGAATAAGCTTTTGGATAATGAGTTTTTACCTGTTCTATAATACGGTCGATGGTGGTTACAGTTTCCACAGATTCCGGAGCGGTTGTTTTATATTGACTGAAATCTGGGGTTGCAGTGGAAAAGCCATTGAGTAATGCATATACCCACACTTGAGTAATACGAAACGAATACATAATACCCGTGATGGCTACAACAATCGCAAGAAAAGAGGCATAAAACCCAAGGATATTGTGTACATCATAATTTTTACGTCTCCAGCCTTTTACTTTCTCCCAACGGAACCATAGACGTTGTTGACGCATTTTTTTATTCTTCGGCCACCATAGGATAATTCCCGTAATCAGCATTATGACAAAGATGATGGTAGATATTCCCACGATAGTACCGCCAATTTTATTGCTTAGCAGCAACGAGCGGTGCAGAGTCATGCAGATGAAGAAAGGATTGTTTTTTACATCATATATGGCAAGTACCTTCCCGGTATATTGGTTTACATACACGTTTTTATAAACAATAAAGGTATTGAAGTGATTCCAGCCCTCTTCATTAACTTTAATCAGTCCGAACTGATAAGAGCGGGCAGGATCTATAGGAATCGTTACTTCATCTGTTTTTACGATTTCATTTTTCAGCTGGGCATTCACAATATCTTTTAACTCGCGTATAGGAATCGGTTTTTTATGCTGAATATCTTTTTCTCCATGGAAGGTTGTTTCCTTGCGCAAGGCAGCGGTAATGTCTTCATTGAAAACAAAAAAAGCACCTGACAGCGAAACTATTAGTACAATGCTACCTGATAATAATCCGAGCCATAAATGAACTTTCAGAATATATTTTTTAAAGGTTCCTTTGGATTTTTTGTTACCGGTCTGCTGCATTTTATATCTATTTAGTCTTATTAAAAATAAATAAGCCACAAATATAACTTTATTTATATTAATTCTAAACAGAGAGATAACTTTATTTCTCCTTTAAAACCTGATTTTTATTAGGATGTATGCAATCTGAACAATATAGAAATCTTAATAGCTTTGAAGAAAGTATCTCAATGCTCTTTTATTAATATGTTTTTAGATATGCTTATTTATATAGAAAATCATTAATCTAACTTTCAGATTTTCAAAATACTATATTGTTTACTTTTACTCCAAAAACACACCATGCTGATCAAAATTTATGGAAGTGCCATTCATGGAGTGGCTGCACAGACCATTACTATTGAAGTGAATGTAGATACCGGAGGAGTAGGGTATCATCTCGTTGGACTTCCTGATAACGCTATTAAGGAAAGCAGCTACAGAATTTCTGCAGCTCTTAAAAATGTAGGATTTAAAATCCCTGGAAAGAAAATAACCATTAATATGGCTCCTGCAGATCTTAGAAAAGAAGGTTCTGCCTACGATCTCAGTATTGCCATTGGTATTTTGACGGCTTCAGATCAAATACTGGCAGAAAACGTTAAAGACTATATTATTATGGGAGAACTTTCACTGGACGGAAGTTTACAACCCATTAAAGGTGTTTTACCCATTGCGATCCAAGCCAGAGAAGAAGGCTTTAAAGGAATCATTCTTCCCAGACAAAATGCCAGAGAAGCGGCCATTGTCAATGATCTTGATGTATACGGTGTAGAAAATATTAAAGAAGTTATTGATTTTTTTAACGAAGGAAAAGCGCTTGAAAAAGTAACATTGGATACCAGAAAAGAATTTCATGAAAAAATCAATGATTTCCCTTTCGATTTCTCCGAAGTTAAAGGCCAGGAAACAGCCAAAAGAGCGATGGAAGTGGCAGCAGCAGGCGGACACAATATTATTCTGATCGGTCCGCCCGGAAGCGGAAAGACCATGCTGGCCAAAAGAGTTCCCAGTATTTTGCCTCCACTGACATTGAAAGAAGCTTTGGAAACAACAAAAATTCATTCTGTAGCCGGGAAGATAGGAACAGAAACATCATTGATGACAGTTCGCCCCTTCAGATCTCCACATCATACCATATCCGATGTTGCCCTGGTAGGAGGAGGAAGTTACCCGCAGCCAGGAGAAATTTCCCTTGCTCATAACGGAGTTTTATTTCTGGACGAAATGCCGGAATTTAAGAGAACCGTGCTGGAAGTCATGAGACAACCTTTGGAAGATCGTGAAGTAACGATCTCAAGAGCCCGGTTTACGGTAAATTATCCGGCAAGTTTTATGCTGGTAGCTTCTATGAACCCCAGTCCGAGTGGATTCTTTCCCGATGATCCTAATAATACCTCATCTGTTTACGAAATGCAGCGGTATATGAGTAAACTTTCGGGGCCGCTTTTAGATAGGATTGACATTCATATTGAAGTTCAAAAGGTAGAATTTGAGCAGCTTTCCGAGAAAAGAAAAGGAGAGAAGAGCAAAGAGATCAGAGAGCGGGTTTTGAAAGCAAGAGATATTCAGAATAAAAGATATCAAAACCTCAATATCAGCAGTAATGCCCAAATAGGACCGAAGGAAATTGAAGCCTATTGTGAACTGGATGAAGCTTCTTTCAGTCTCATCAAATTGGCAATGGAAAAACTTAATCTTTCAGCAAGAGCTTATGACAGAATCCTTAAGGTTGCCAGAACAATAGCAGATCTTGAAGAATCTGAAAATATTCTGTCTCACCATATTTCCGAAGCCATACAATACAGAAGCCTGGATCGGGAATTCTGGAACGCTTGATTTTTGTTCTATTTGATTGATTTAAAACTAAATACTCAGTTTTGTTTTCATAAGTTTAATTCTTACATATGGAATTAACATAGTAATTATGTAACGCATAAGTTAAAATATTATGTTAAGTTTGATTGCCAAATTATTTAAAATATCACATTATGAAAATCAAATTCATAAATACTACGTAGGAAGTGTATCCCACTTACAAAGGATAGACGAAATATATTCTTCCTTCTTTTTCGAATAGATACATAACGTTTGAATACGGACTGCCGGCCCACTCATAGAAAGGTTGGTGTATACCCTAAATCATTCAGTTTTGAGAAACTATCAGGAAACACATTTAGTAAATAAACAGTGGTTATCCCTCATGTCTTTACTTTTTAGATGTTTTCTATAGCTGAAATTCCACTTACAAATTTTTAAACCAAACCAAATCAAATTATTATGTCAAACACCATTCCCTCATTAGAACCTTTGTCATTAGGTTCAGCTGTGTTACTGTCATCTGAAGACAGAGAAAAACTTTTAAATCAATTCAATAAAACCGGTTGGGAGTATCATCATGAAGAAACATTGGAATCTCTTTTCAGGAAGCAGGCAATCCTCCATCCTGATAAGACTGCCGTGGTTTACCAGGATCAGGAGATTACTTACGGAGAGCTGGATCAGAGAAGCAATCAGGTCGCCAACCTATTATTGAGTCGTGGTATCAAAGATGGAAAATATGTTCCTATCTGGCTGGACCGTTCTTTGGAATGGGCCATTGCGATACTTGGGGTTATCAAAACAGGAGCAGCCTATGTTCCGATAGATCCTGCGTATCCTGTCAAAAGAGTAGAATATATTCTTTCCGATACCTCTGCTGATCTGATCATTACGAATCAAATTCTTAAAGAACTTTTATCAGAAACCGAAAAGTCAAAAGTATTTGATTTGAGCAATATGGAGAATCTTAATCATTTATCATCAGAATATCCAGGAATTAATATCCATCAGCATGCCCTGGCATATACAATTTATACCTCAGGCTCAACGGGTAAACCCAAAGGAGTGATGGTAGATCATCAGGCTATACAACATCTGGTAACATGGCATAATCATCATTTTCATGTGGATCATAGTTCAAAATTAACTCTTGTCGCAGGGTTGGCATTTGATATCTCTGTTTGGGAAATGTGGTCTGCTCTTGCTTCCGGAGCTACTATTTTTATTGCTGATAATGAAGACAGAACAGATGCATTTGCTTTACTTGATTATTATAGACGAAATCAGATTACACACGGTTTCGCACCTTCTGTTTTGGCTCCGCCAGTAGTTAATTATTCCCGTAATTATCATGATCTGAAACTGAAATATCTCTTTACGGGAGGTGAAAAACTAAAACCAGTGCTTACCTCAGAATTAAGCTACGAGCTGATAGATTATTACGGACCAACCGAGTGTACCGTATTTGCGACATTCAAAAAAGTGAAAGATGTTAATGGAAAATATGTTTCATCTATAGGCAGGCCGATTGCCAATGCAAAAGCCTATATTCTGGGAGAAAATAAAGAATTACTGCCTGTAGGAGCTGTAGGAGAACTCTGTATTGGAGGAAATCTTTTAGCAAAAGGATATCTTAATAATAAAGAACTTACAGATACTAAATTCATTATCAATCCATTCAACGAGACAGAGAAAATATACCGTACAGGAGACCTTGCCAAATGGAATCCGGATGGTGATATTGAATTCTTGGGAAGAATTGATAATCAGGTGAAAATTCGTGGTTTCAGAGTTGAGCTGGGAGAGATAGAACGTTCATTGACTCAGCAGGAAAATATTAAAGAAGCTATGGTTATTGGTAAAGAAACAGAAGGGAGCACCAAATATCTGATTGCTTTTATTGTATTAGACTCTGGAGCAGTAGCAGATATTTCATCAGTCCGAAATGCATTGAAAGAAGAACTTCCGGGCTATATGATTCCTGCACAAATTATTTTTATAGATAAAATTCCGTTAACAGCAAATGGAAAAACAGATACACAGATATTAAAGGATCTGGCCGATAAAGAAGCAAAAGAATTGATTTCATTTGAACCACCCACCAACGAGACCGAAAGAATTATTGCAGATGTCTGGTCGTCTGCATTGGAACGCCCAGTCATCAATATCACAGATAATTTCTTTGACATTGGAGGAAACTCTCTGTTGGTTGCAACGGTAGCGGTTGCTTTGCAGAGAAAGCTGGATGTAAAAGTGTATCTGCGGGATATATATCAGTATCCTGTATTGCAGCAACTGTCAGAAGTTCTTATTAACAGATCAAGAGAGGCAAGGGAAGCAATCCCCATGGAAGATGTAGAACCGTATGTTGAACTTCAGAAAGATGTTTATCTTGCTCCGGGAACTGTTTTTGCAGGTGGATTTGATCCTCAACAGGTGGAAAATCCAACAACCATATTTTTAACAGGTGTCACAGGTTTTGTAGGAATTCACCTGTTACAGGAGCTTTTGGATACTACCAATGCTGATATTTACTGCCTTGTAAGAGCTCAGGATGAGTTTTATGCAATGGAAAAAATTGACAGATGTTTTAAGCAATATCATATTCCTCAACATGTAGAACAGAAATCAAGAATTATTCCTGTCATCGGAGATCTGGCTCTGCCATCCTTAGGATTGGCAGAAGAAACATTTACAAAACTGGCAAAACAAACCGACTTGATTTATCACTCCGGAAGCTCAGTTAACTTTATCGAACCTTATTCCTATATGAAAGCACCCAATGTAGAAGGGCTAAGGGAAATTATAAAACTGGCAGGAGCAGAAAGAACAAAATGTCTTGCCTTGCTGTCAACCATTTCCGTATACAGCTGGGGACATCTATTCACAGGAAAAACGGTAATGCTTGAATCCGATGATATTGAACAGAATCTGATGTCTGTAAGCAAAGATATTGGCTATGTAAGAAGTAAATGGGTGATGGAAGCCGTTGCTGATTTGGCTGCAAAAGAAGGACTTCCATTAATTACTTACCGTCTTGGATATGCCATGTGCCACAGCGAAACAGGCGCAAGTGCATCCTATCAGTGGTGGTCCGGATTGGTGAAAAATTGTATAGAGTTCAAATCTTATCCAGCGCTCACTGAGCTTAGAGAGGGTCTTATTACCGTAGATTATATGACGAAAGCCATGGCTCATATCACGAAAAATAAAGAGGCAATAGGGAAGAAATTCAATCTGATTGCCCGTCCGGAAACGAATCTTACCTTGGAAGATTTCTTTGGACTCATGAAAAAAAATTACCCTTTTACCCTCAAAGACCTTCCTTATAAAGAATGGAGAAAACAGTGGGAAGATGACAGCAAAAACCGTTTGTATCCATTGACGAGTCTTTTCAGAGATAATATGCATGAAGGCTTATCTACCGTAGAACTTTACCAGAATACTTATGTATGGGATTGCTCCAATGTTATTCAGTATCTGGAAGGGTCAGGAATTCAGGAACCGGTATTTGATAAAAAAATATTGGATTCCTATTTACAATATCTTGGAATTCCGGTTGAATAGAATTTGATAATTGAAAAAGCCCAGACAGATCCTGCCTGGGCTTTTAATTTTTTGTTGAATAAATACGTCAAGTTTTGTCGTGGTTGAGAAAGATATTTGTATCAGGGTAATGAGAAAGGCTTATTTCATTTTTAATTAACCGAAAACCAAAGAAAAAATAAATGGATACTATTATTGTATTGTCTAAAGATTTTGCGGCTAACGAAAGTGCTGTGGTCGATCTTAAATCCAGTGGATTTGTCAACCCATTGAGGGCCCTTACGTTTCAAAATAAAACAGGACAATCTGCAAAGTTTCTTTGGCAGGGAGATACAGTCTATAACAGAGACAAGGCAGGGTATTTTAAAGAAGTAAATAATGATCTGGGAGTAAAGGTGAGTCACTATGAGGGTTTTATAACCATTACCAATGGAGGAGGAGAACAGTATTTGGAAGGAGAACTGAAACTCTGATAGAAAGATTATATTATTTTGTAATTAAAAAAGTTGCCTCAAAAGTGTCATTCTGAACGAAATGAAATGGAGTGAAGAATCTCAAATTGTAAATTCGACATAGTCCATAACAAAAGTCAAATTACTTTACTTTTGAGACAACCTCTTTTTTATGTGAAGATTAATTAACGGTTACTTTAATCACATTCTGTACTGCAGGAACAGGATAAAAGTTTCCTACTTTGGAAATAACCTTATTTTCGCTTTGTGGAGTTCCACCGAATAAAGCCTGATGATTTCCCGCACCCGGATATTGGTCAATACCTGTCCCGGAATCAAATAATGAAGTTTTTAAGCTGAGGTCTCCTTTAGTATTAGCATCAATACTTTGTTCATTAGCATAGAACCAGTCATTGGAAAAACCAAACATGGTTGCATAGGCAATTTTATCACCTGGCTCAGCATTAAAGTTGGTGGTTACCTTACTTCCCGGAGTTACAGGAGCATTTCCTGCAACATATACTCCTTTTACATTAGGTAAAGATTTTAAACTGTTTTGAAGCTTGGCTACATTTCCAAACTGTGCAATATCTTTCAGTCCCATTCCACTGTCTAATTTGCCTAATTCATAAATTGGATTTTTATCACCACGATAAACAACCACCAAGGCAGGAGAAAGCCCAGTCATAATTCCTGTATTGGCATTCAGTTTCGTCATCATTTTACTGATATTTCCCATTTGAGCAATATCTGTGATTTCAGGATTGGATAAAGCATTAGGTGTAAAAAATGGAGCACTGTTCAGCAGCTGAGATCCATTGTAGTTGGAAACTGCCCATACACCGGGAGAAAAAGGAGTTTCGTTGGCTGTTCCGCCAGAGGTATTGGTAATGGTCAGGGTAAATTCTGAAGTTACGTCATTGTAAGTAAGGTTAAGCTTCATAAGTTGTGAAGCATTGACATTAGGAACCTGCATAATGGGTTTGCTTTCAACCTGTCCTGTGATGTCATCTTTGCTTCCGTTATCCCACAATCGGACACTTGAAGAAACATCTCCGGTAATAGCATTTCCATTTGAGTCAAACAATTTGATACCCGGCTGCTGGGACGCGAAAAACCAGTCCTTTGAAGCTCCGTACATTGTTGCAAACATTAAAGCCTGTGCTTTTCCTGCACTGAATTTAACAGAAACAGATTGTCCGGGTAAAATAATAGGAGGCGTTCCTGTTCCCTGAAAACTTCCGCTTTCTACAAAATCTTTGGGTGTTACAACGTTTTCAAAAGTAATGGATCTTTGAAAACCCATGTCCATCATCATGTCGTTATTAGAATCACTGCATGAAGTTAAGGAAAACGCAGCTAGAGTAGCTGCAGCTAAAATTGATGTTCTGAAAATAAACTTGTTCATAAAAGTAAATTTTTATAGTTATAATTGATATCTGTAACTATAGTCGGCTACTTTTTGAGATCCTGACAAAAAATATTTTTTTATTTCAATTTTTTTTAAATGTATCGTTTTGAGAGGGAAAAGTAAAGCGGTCTATATTCCCTTTTTTCCATCCAGAATCATCTGGATCATTTTTATCTTTCTGTTTTCTCTCGTTTCCGGTTTCTTGGCTTCTTCAATCCAACGGATATATTCCTTTTTGTGAGTATAGCTCATTTTGTCAAATAAGGTTTTTGCTTCCGGATTTTCATTAAAAACAGAAGCGATATCATCTGCAATTTCAACTACTCTTTCCTCCTTGTCTTCAGTAAGAGCAACAGAGACTTCATCCCCGAAATTCTTATTCAAAAGCTTTCTTACTTCCTGAGTAAGCCCTAAAATATGACAATCTGATTTCATTTTGACAAGGCTACCACGGTATTCAACTTTACCGTCAAATAGGGCTTTAATTTTTACCTGTCCTTTTTTATGAAACAATTCCTCTGTAGAAAATGGAAATTCTACGAATGCAGCATTCATTTCTCCGTTCTGTTGAATAATGGCTATGAATTCAATAGGGTTAAGATTCATGATGAAATATTTTAAGAATCAAAAATAAAAAAACCGTGAAAGTAAATTTCACGGTTTTCAAAAATAGATCAAATAAGATTATTTTTTGTTTATTTTCTTAGGGGTTGTTGTAGTCCCTGAGTTTTTAGTTTTTGTATCAGCCGGAGTGTTTGCATCTCTTACAAGCTTCAATTCGTCAACTAATCTTCTTGCACCAGCATATTTATCGATTGTCCAAAGAACGAAACGAACATCTACGTTGATGGTTTTCTGCCATTCAGGCTCGAATACGATATCTCCGCTTAATGCTTCACTGTTTCCGTCAAAAGCAATACCGATAAGGTTACCGTCTCCGTCAATTACCGGAGAACCAGAGTTACCACCAGTAATATCGTTGTTAGAAAGGAAGTTTACAGGCATATAACCTGCAGCATCAGCATACTGACCGAAATCTTTAAGGTTGTAAAGATCAATCACTCTTTGAGGAAGATCGAATTCTTCGTCACCTTTCTTGTATTTTCCAACAAGACCAGTCATATCTGTATAATAGTTATCCGTAATACCGAAATAATTTCTGTCATTTCTGATAGGCAATTTATCTACAGTACCGTAAGTTAATCTCATTGTAGAGTTAGCATCCGGGTAGAATTTCTTCTCAGGCATAGCTTTCATTAAACCAGCTAAGAACATACGGTTCTTTTTAGCAAAATTATCATCTACGTTAGCATATCTTTCAGTGCTCATTTTTTGATCTGCAACAATTCCGTTAGCAGCTTTCCAAAGTGGATCAGCATCAAGTTTCAATGCATCCGGGTTCAATAAGAAGTTCGTTGCAGAAGTTTTGTTAGCGAATATAGAAGAGTAAGCCAGGTTAGAAATTGTTTTAGCATCTAATCCTAAAATAGTAGCAGAAGCAATTTCTTTATTAGTAACTCTCATCTGATATAGGTTTACCATAGAAGAAAGCATTTCTCCTTCTAAAGATGGATTGAAGTTTTCATAAGCAGCTTTAATTGCAGCTTCAGTTTTAGCTTTCATCGCTAATCTTCCTTGCATGTCCTGAGCGGCATACGCCTTAAGAACAGAACCTACCTGTAGAGCAAGAGAGATATATTTTGCATTTCTTGAGAATTGAGACGCATAGTTTCTCTCAACATTTCTCTCAGAAACCTGCTTGTAGTAAATTGCAATATCTTCCAGAATACCATCATAAGCCTCATTTCCAGACTTCATAGACCATTGTCTGAAGATATCCTCTGTTTTTTGCTTATCGGCTATGGTTCCGTTTTTCTCTACCGCATCGATAGTTCCCTGTCTGTTTTTCCAGTAGTTCGCTACAGAAGCATATTGAGAAGCATAGTTAAGTTGAGTAGCTTTATCCTTGTCCATGTATTTTTTCATTACATCCATAGCCAATTTAGAAGCTTCAACCCATGCCGGGTAATCTTTAGTTACCATCTGCTGAATTCCGTAAGAAGTCAGGTAACGGTTTGTTCTTCCAGGATATCCTAAGATCATCGAGAAGTCACCAGGCTTAATTCCTTTAAGAGAAACCGGAAGGAAGTGCTTAGGCTTCAAAGGTGTGTTGCTTGGAGAATATTCAGCAGGGTTTCCTGCAGCGTCAGCATACACTCTGAAAACTGTAAAGTCTGCAGTGTGCCTTGGCCATTCCCAGTTGTCTGTATCTCCCCCGAATTTTCCTAAAGATGAAGGTGGAGCACCTACCAATCTGATATCTTTATAATCCTGGTATACGAAATAGTAGAATTCATTTCCGTTGAAGAAATCTCTTACTACTACCGTATATTTCCCATTTTCAGAGTTTTCAGTCTGGATTGCTTTAGTTTCAGCATCAATCACAGCTTTTCTCTCTGCTCCGGTCATATTGTTGTTTAGTTTAGAATTGATTCTTTGCGTAGCATCATCCATTCTCACTAAAAATCTTACATAAAGATCCTTTGCATTGAATTCGTCTTTCTGTTTCATTGCCCAGAAACCGTTCTTCAAATAATCTTTTTCTGGTGTAGAAGCCGCAGCAACAGCACCGTAACCACAGTGGTGGTTGGTAAATATAAGTCCTTTATCCGAAACGATTTCACCAGTACAGAAACCACCGAAACTTACGATAGCATCTTTTAAGCTTGAATTGTTCACAGAATAAATTTCTTCAGGCGTAAGATGTAGACCTTCTTTTTGCATATCAACACCGTTAAGTCTTTTGATGAGCATTAGCAGCCACATCCCCTCATCCGCCCTCATCTGAGCAAAGCCCAGTAAGAAAGTGAATAGTAGAAATAGTCTTTTCATTTTATAAAATAATTTTTGTGTCGCTAATTTACTAATTTTTACGAGATTCTGTCCCGGAATGGTATGAAAATGGGATGATAATCCGCATGAAAAAAATACTATTCTCACTTTTTGCAGTTTTACTTTTAGGACTCGTTTTAAATTGTTCCTCAGTGCCCACCAAAGATCCCTTTCTTCAAAGGCAATGGATGCTCATTTCTTTTGATGGTTTTTCAAAAGATCAATTAATAGCCAATAAAGCCGAAATGAACCTGACAGCCAATAGGGTAAAGGGTGAAATTCAGGCAAACGCTTACATGGGATGCAACCGGATGTCTTTTGTTTCTGAATTTAAAAAAGGAGGAAAAGTAAAATTTTCAAAAGGAATAAGTACAATGAAAGCCTGTCAGGATATGAATCTTGAAAGCTCTTTTCAGAAGAAAATTGAAACCATGACCAGTTATTCTATCAAAGGACATTTCCTTACCTTATCCGATGATCATGGAAATACTATGAAATTTGTAGCTGCTGATTGGGATTAATAATATCATTTCACCCTATAGAAAACAAAAGTCCGCATAATAGCGGACTTCTTTGTTTGAAAAATCTAGTTTGGTTATCAGCTTTTTGAGGTTACCAGTTTTTGAGAGTCATTAGTTTTTGGGAATTGTTTTTTTTATTTCTTCCAGGGTTGCTGTGTTAGGCAGCCCGGTAACTGTCGTTTTTGTGTTCCTAGAATTTATACTGTTGTGATATGCCTGTCTGTTTGGGATGGTTTTTTTAATATCTTCAAGACTTGCCGTATTGGGGAGAAGCTTTCCTGAATGGTCTGCAGCTGCTTTAGGCTTGGATTCCTGTTTTTTAACTTCCAGGCCTCGATCAGAGGCCAGCCCAGTACTTACCGGAGTTTTTTCAGCTCTTTCCTTATCAGCCTGAATTTGGGCAGCCTGTTGTTCTTTTGCCTGTTTTACAACCAGTGCCTGATCTTCTTCTACAGGAACCGTTTTTTTACTTTCCTGAGCATAAATAAAAGTGCTTAGGAATAATAATGGGATGATATATGCTATTTTCATGACGGTTTATTTTATGTTGACTAATACTTGAATTTTTCCAACCTCTTTTTGGTCATAATCCTGAAGTGCTTTTCCGATGACCTGTCCAATTTTTACTTTTGTGAGATTGGCTTTCATGGCAACACCTGCTTTAGATGAAGTTACCAGAAGGTCTCCTCTTTTTATTTTTCCGTTCTCAAGGCATACTTTGGTTGGAATGACACCAATGACACCCATTGGCGCTTTATTGGAAATATCAATATCGATATGTTCTTCTGTAAGCAATACACCAGGTTTAGTAGCATACACTCCGGCAACAAGAGTAGAGTAGGGTGTTGATGATTTTTCAACCGTTCTGTCTGCTTTTGTTGAGATAACCAGAATATCCCCAGGTTCATATTCCGAAATGTTTCCGTTGACATCAAAAGCTTCAGCAACGTCAGCACCACTGTTTTGTGTACCGCCGTTGAAAAATCCTTTTCCTGTATTATCGATACGGGCAACATTTACGGTTCCCGGGTTTCCTGATTTAAACAAAGCCAAAGATCCTGCACTATGAGTTTCTACGGTAAGGGCTGCATTGGTATTAGATGTATTAAAATTCACAAATCTTGCGGCTCGTCCATTACTGAAATTAGGAACCCATGCAAAAATGGCACTTCCTGTCCCATCTACAGTGGTTTCAACTCCATCTCCGCCATTTGAGGCATTGGCTGTGATACCATTTCCATTTCCGTCAGCAATAGCAACTAATGCCGGGCCATTTCCGGCAGGATTGCTTGCATGAAATAACCCTGCGAATCCTCCAGTTCCGGAAGATACTCCATAGATTCCGGCTGTTCCAAAATTGGCAAATTGGGAATTGACTTCTCCTTTTACCGCAGGAGATGTTCCCGTCACTTTATCTACTTTAAAATTTCCACCAATACCGTTTCCTACAGTTGTTACTGTAATCACATCGCTGGTGTTGGATTCGTTAAAAATATTAAATCTTCCAGCTCGGCCAGTGGCAAAAGAAGGAACCCATGCATAAAGAGCATTTCCGGCACCATCAATATTGGTTTCAACACCGTTACCATCTTTTCCGGCATTGGCAGTGATGGCATTTCCGTTCCCATCAGTCAGAGCAATCAATGAAGCTCCGTTTCCGGCAGGGTTTGATGCATAAAATAAACCGGCACGTCCTCCGGTTCCAGAAGAAACTCCAAAAACTGCGGCTGCACCAAAATTTCCGAAAATAGTATTTACTTCCCCTCTTACTGCTGCTCCCACACTATTTGTATTGTCAACAATGAAGGAGGCTGCGTTTCCTTGAGTATTATCAGGAATATTTCCATTTCCATTCGTTTCTACCTCAAAAGTATTCCCTGTTGTATTGGTTTGGTTGAAATTCTCAAATCGTCCTGCACGGCCGGTACTGTTATTTAAACCTACCTGTCCGTAAACTCCGATACCAGTTCCTGAAGTATTGGTAGCCACAAATCCTCTCACCCCATATCCACCTCCATCATTACGGCCCACAACCGCTCCGGCAATATCACTGGCCGTTCTACCCACAACTGCTTCACCTGCTCCGGTATTATCTCCTATAATCCCTGCAGATGACTGGGAAGAGGTGATTCCATGAGCACCAAAACCTCCCGCAGTAGAACTTAATATTCCGGCTCCGGTACCTGTGGTAGAAACATTGATAACCGTTCCGTTCCCTACAGTAGATGCTGTAAGAACACTATTGGCGTTGGCATTATTAACGATAGAAATATTGGCAGCAATACCATTGTTACTGGTGGCATTTAAACCTGTTCCTGTATTACTGTTTGCATAAACTCCATATCCGTTTCCGCTGGAATTTCCGTAAACTCCTAAACCGTTGGGAGTAACACCATATACACCCCAGCCGCTTCCGGCCTGGCTTCCCCAGACACCAATTCCCAGTCCGCCGGTTCCGTTATTGATACCGCGTACTGCTGAAGAAAATCCGCCAGGGGCTGTATTGCTTACAATTCCTCTTACAGCAGCAATACTGGATGTGGTTGTGCTGTTGGCTCCTTCCACAGAAGTTCCATCACCATCATTGATTAATGAAAATAAAGTGGAGGCATTATTTACCGTATTGGAATAGGGAATTGTAAAGCTTCCTCCGCTCACTCCGGCAGATTTAGCATACAAAGCATAAGGTACACTTAGTAATTGACTGGTTCCTACTATGGTATAGTTGGTTCCACCGGCCGGATCTGTTTCTGTTTTTAAATAGTAGCTTGCCGAAGACCAGTCGATCGTGGCGAATGTTCCGGTAAGGATAGTTCCTGTTCCTATTTCGAGACTAACAAGTCCGTTGGCGTTGGTATTTCCGGTGAGTCTTTCAGAGTAGACTGCTGCTCCGGCAGGAGATCCCTGCAATATGCTTACTCTTATCGCAATTCCTTGATTGGCTAAGAGTTGTCCGGAACCATTTCTCATGACAGCCTGGTAGCTCATTTTTTCCGGAGCCTGGGACAGTCCCATAAAGAAACCTGTCAGGATCCAAAACAGTGATAATATTTTTTTCATGGCATTTTATTTTTTTATGATTTTGAAAGTTTTGATATTTTCTCCATTTTGAGTAATCCTGATGATGTACATAGCGGAAGGAAGTGAGGAGAAATTAAGCTCAGATTTTGATTGTGAAATCTTATCCTTTTTTACCAGTTTGCCCTGGGCATCGAATAGCTGGTATTCTGATCCTTTAAAATTATTTGATGTAAAATCTAAATACAAATAATCTCTGAAAGGATTAGGATAGAGCAAAATACCTGTTTGTTCAGAAGAATTTTCAAGAGTGGTAAGGGTGATGATTTCGTAAGGCTGTTGAACGCCTTCCAGAACTTGTCCTGTTCCTTTTTCCAGATAGGTGGTCTGACCTACGCTGTAAGAAACAAAACCATTAGCTGCTGATGCATCCAATCCCGTTGCCAAAACTGCAGATTGAGCGTGCAGTATGGGGATGGAAAAGACAGACAGAATAATACAATAAATAGATATTCTTTCCATGGATAACAGTTTTGGTGATTAATAGATATGTGTTTTTCTTGGGGAATTTGGGAAGACTAAATTACCACCTATCTCAATCAATTGGAAAGAAAATAGACCAACGGCAGAAATAATCGACCAATGGCATTTTGTGAATTATGACTATATTTTTTAAGGATTAAAAAAAGACAGGTTGTCTTTGTAAGTACGGCCAATAGGGAGTTTTATGTGATGAGCGAGCTCTATTTCATGACAGCTTTTCCCTCGGATAAGATGACGTGGGACAGCGTAGCTTCTGTGTATTCTGACAAAAGAATCAAAAAAGTTTTTTTGCAGAAGATTTCCCAAAGAATTTAAAATACAGTGATTTTTTTCAAGAGTGATAATTCTGGTATAATCTTTCAGAGCCTCGAGATAGAGAATATCTTTCATTTTAATCTGATGAATATGACCTCCTTCTTTTATTTTGATGCAGTTTTCTCCTACCATAGCATCATAGCACTCACATTTTTCCTTTACTTCAAAAAAATCAAAAAGCTTTTCCATGGAATGATGAAAGCGTTCTGCGGTAAGAGGTTTGGTAATAAAATCCAAAGTATTGATCTCAAAAGCTCCGGCAGCCAGCTCAGGATGTGAGCTTACGAAAATACAGGCAGGTATCTTATGGGCTAATGTGCGGAGTTCAAGACCGCTCATACCCTTTAAATTGGTTTCAGTAATCAGGAGATCAGCAGGAAGATCAAGGTAGGGAACCGCCTTTTCTGCAGAGTCGAAAGTGGCAACAATTTCAATGTTTTGATATTGCCTGATATAATGCTGAAGAACCAGCCTGTCCAGTTCATCATCATCAATAATCATACATCTAATATGGGTAATCATGATATTCCGGAGATTAGTTTTTTAATTTAAATATTTAAAAATCAGAATTTTATTATATAAAGTTATTGATTTTTTATATATCATTCATCGGTAAACTTAAATTTATATTAAAATATGTTATTAAATAAAAATTGATTTTGTTTTTTTTCTGAAAAATATTAACTTGTAAAAATCATAAACATAGACAGAACTTAATGTTAGAAAAGAAAGAACATAACTATGAGAAAGCAGTCTTGGTGGGTGTTATTACACAGAATCAGGATGAAGAAAAACTGACGGAGTATTTAGATGAACTGGAGTTTTTAGCTTTCACAGCAGGAGCAACCGTACAAAAACGTTTTACCCAAAAACTAACTCAGCCGGATTCCAAAACCTTTATAGGAAGCGGAAAAGCTATTGAGATAAAAGAATATGTAAAAGAAAACGAGATCGGAACCGTAATTTTCGATGATGAACTATCTCCTTCACAGCTTAAAAACCTGGAAAGAGATATGGAAGTTAAGATCCTGGACCGTACCAATCTTATTCTTGATATTTTTGCCCAAAGAGCGCAGACTTCTTATGCAAGAACTCAAGTAGAATTAGCACAATATCAATATCTTTTACCACGACTGACAAGAATGTGGACCCACCTTGAGCGTCAGAAAGGGGGAATTGGGATGAGAGGTCCTGGTGAAACGGAAATTGAAACTGACCGTCGTATTATCCGTGACAGAATCACCTTGCTGAAAGAGAAACTGAAGACGATTGACAAGCAAATGGCTACTCAGCGTAACAACCGTGGAAAAGTGGTTCGTGCAGCTTTGGTAGGATATACCAACGTCGGAAAATCTACTTTGATGAATTCTATTTCAAAATCTGAGGTTTTTGCTGAAAATAAACTATTCGCAACCCTTGATACCACCGTAAGAAAAGTGGTGATTGGAAATCTTCCGTTTTTGTTGACAGACACAGTAGGATTCATCAGAAAACTACCTACTCAGCTTGTAGAATCATTCAAATCTACGTTGGATGAGGTTCGTGAAGCTGATCTTTTGATTCATGTGGTGGATATTTCTCACGAAAGCTTTGAAGACCACATAGAATCTGTAAATCATATCCTGATGGAAATCAATGCACATCAGAAACCAATGATTATGGTTTTCAACAAAATTGATGACTTCAGTTATGAGAAAAAAGATGAGGATGATCTTACTCCTTCTACCCGTAAAAATGTTTCTCTGGAAGAATGGAAAAAGACATGGATGGCAAAATCAAAATATCCAACAGTTTTCATCTCTGCATTAACGAAGGAAAACTTCCCGGAAATGAAGAAAATGATCTATGATGAGGTCATGAAAATTCATATTTCCAGATTCCCATACAACGATTTCCTTTTCGAATATTTCGACAACGACGAAGAAGAAAGCAACAATTAATGAAATACCATTTTTTCCTTTTATTCATCCTGTTTTCGGTTTTTGGATTCAGTCAGAAATCAAAAATTGATTTAAAAGCTATTGAGAAAAGTCTCAGGACTTCCGACTCTCCGTACAATTACGACAAGCTTATTTTCAAATTTAAAGGATATCCTAAATCTCTGGACAGTATAGAATCTCAATATCTGTACTACGGAAGAAATTTTAGAAACGATAAAATAAGTACATCAGATGATAGCTTTAAAAGTCTGGTAGAAGCCTTTAAACAAAACAATTTTGCAGATTGTATCAAACAGGGAAAAGCTTTGTATGATAAAGATCCTACCAATCTGGATGTACTGCTGATTCTTCTCAGGGCTTACGATTCTGTAAAGGATGGAAATAACTTTATCCATCATCTGAACCAATTCCGTGCACTTACTGAAGGGATAAGAAGTTCGGGGGACGGAAAGTCAGAAAAAACAGCCTATATCGTTAATTCTGTAGGAGATGAATACATTCTGCTGAATATTCTGAATATAGGACAGGACTATACGAGGAGTTCGAAAGCTTCTAAAGATGCCATGTTTGACATCTGGGAAAAGGATGGGAATCAAATTTATATCAAAATACTCTATTTGGAACTAACCAATTAATCTTAAAATAAAAACACTTAGTGGAATTATATTATTCATTTTCAGCATTAATCGTATTAGCATCAATATTTGCCTATCTTAACTATAGGTTTTTAAAACTTCCAAGTACCATCGGAATTATGGTGATCGCCATTGTCGTATCAATTTTTCTGGTACTGTTTGGAGAAACGGTTCTTCCGAGAACTTTCGGACATCTTCACAACCTTATGAATGGTATTGACTTCACGGAGGTGTTGATGGGTGCTATGCTTAATTTTCTACTCTTTGCAGGGGGAATCCATATTAATATTAATGACCTGAAAGAACAGTTCAGACCTGTAGTGATATTTTCCACAGTAGGTGTTGTGATTTCTACCTTTGTCGTAGGATTCGGAATGTTTTATCTGCTTCCTTATGTAGGAGTAAAACTTCCTTTTATCTATTGTCTTGTTTTTGGTGCCTTGATTTCTCCTACCGATCCGGTAGCGGTTCTGAGTGTACTGAAACAGGCGAATGTATCCAAATCACTGGAAACAAAAGTAGCTGGAGAGTCTCTTTTCAATGACGGTATGGCTGTTGTGGTTTTCACGGTGATTTTACAGCTGGCGATTGGAAAAGAAGTGGATCTGAGTGTTGAAACAATCGGTTTGCTTCTGCTTAAAGAAGCCGGAGGTGGTCTTTTACTTGGAGTGCTGTTAGGATGGGTTACTTCAAGATTGATGCGTGAAGTGGATGATTATATTATTTCCGTATTAGTAACACTTTCTGTTGTCATGGGAGGCTATCTTATTGCCCGTCAAATGCATATTTCCGGACCATTGACGATGGTTGCTGCAGGATTGTTTATGGGAAATTTCAACAGAAGCTTCAAAATGAAATCGGTTACTCAGGACTATCTGATTAAATTCTGGGAATTGATTGATGAAATTCTGAATGCGGTATTATTCCTGTTCATCGGATTTGAGCTTTTGATGATTAAAGATCTCAGACATTTCATGATTCCGGGCGTAGTTGCCATTGTGGTCGTTTTGTTTGCAAGATTTATTTCTATCTGGGGGCCTACAAAATTTACTTCCCTGAGAAGAAGTTTCAGCCCGCAGACGGTGAAAGTTCTGGTTTGGGGAGGAATTCGGGGAGGAGTTTCCATTGCATTGGCGATGTCTATTCCTAAAAGTGAATACAGTGAAATTATTTTAAGTATTACCTATTGCGTTGTCGTATTCTCCATCATTGTTCAGGGCCTTACCATTGCTAAGGTGGCGAATCCTAATAAGATTGCCAAAGAAGAGGAGGAGCAGGAAAATATTGCTGTAGAAGAAAACGCTTAAATTGTCATATGAGCATCGTTAAAGAAATACAGGAAGCACTTGCTGTTTTATCCATTCCTGAAAAGGCGGAATTTTTTCCAAGATTTTTCAAAACAGGAAAAGGTGAATATGGCGAAGGCGATTTGTTTCTGGGAGTGAAAGTTCCGGATCAACGTTCTGTGGGCAAAGAATATTATTCGAAAATAAATTTAAAAGAACTCAGTACATTACTTTCTTCAAAATACCATGAACACAGGCTGACAGCTCTTTTTATGCTGATTTCAAAGTTTGAGAAAACAAAAGATAAAGCAGTAAAAGAAGAAGTGGTCGCTTTTTATCTGGATCATCTTCCTTATGTGAACAACTGGGATCTGGTAGATTCTACCTGTTATAAGATTTTAGGAAGGTATGCTTTTGAAAATCAGAAAGAAAGTCTTCTTGTAGAGCTTTCGGAATCTGAGGAAATGTGGCATAAGAGAATTGCTGTAGTGGGGACAATGCATTATATAAAAAAAGGTTCATTTGATCTGACCAAAGAATTCGTAATCAGAAATCTGAAACATCCTCATGATTTGATGCACAAAGCAAACGGATGGCTGCTAAGGGAAATGGGAAATAAAAATGAAGGCGAGCTGATCAGCTTTCTGAATTTATATTACAAAGAAATGCCCAGAACCTGTCTTCGGTATGCTATTGAAAAACTGGATGAAGATCTTCGCCAGGATTATCTTAAAGGACGAGTTTAAAAAATAATATACGGAAATAGTACCGTATTTTCCCCTGAAAAAGTACCGGGAAACAGCTATTTATGCCCAAAAAATCAAAGATTATAAGGATTTAAGGTCAGAATTAAGTAATTTTGTGCTTTTAAACCTAATCATGAAAAATTTTCTCAAATTATTTCTTCTATGTATTCCTTTGCTGTTCCTGACAAGCTGTTTCGATATTCTTGATAAAGTGAATATAAAAGCTGACGGAACAGGAGAATATACTATTATTCTTAACGCCAGCAAGAGCAAAACACGACTCGCTTCAATTTCTAAAATGGAAACCATCAACGGAAAAAAAGTTCCTAAAAAGTCAGAAATTGAAAATAAAATCAATGAAGCTGCCAAAATCTTCAAAGCAACTCCGGGAATCAGTAATGTGAAAACATCTATGGATTTTGATAATTACATCATCAAGCTGAGCTGTAATTTCAAAAAGATTGAAAACATCAATGCAGGTTTGGAAAAACTGAAAGCCCAGAAAATATTGGGTAAAATGGTTCCAACTCAGGTTTACAGCCAAAATCTTGAAAAAAAGACCTTGACAAGGAATAAGGTCAATACTTTCAAAGTTGATTATGACAAGATGAGTAAGGGTGATAAAGAAGTTTTTAACGATGCTCGGTATACTTCTATCATGCAGTTTGAAACTCCAGTGAAATCACAATCGAATACTACTTATGTGCTTTCTCCCAACAAAAAGGCTCTTAAACTGGAAGCAGATATCCTGGATTTAATCCTTCAGAAAAAACAAATACAAAACACCATTCTTTTTCAATAAATTTCTAAACTATAGTCATGAAATCTATCTTTTTAAAAACGCAAACCATTATTTTCGTTCTCTTTGGCTTTACATTGATTTTAGCCCAAAAAAGCATGAAAATCCCTTCCGATGCCGTATTTTATATGGAAGTCAACGGAAAACAGCTTAATAATAAAATCAACTGGAATAAACTGAATCCTTTGCTGCATGAACTCAGCAAAAAGAGCAAGGAAAATCTTTCATGGACAGATTACTCCAAAACAGGAATCAAATACGATGCTGTTCAATACCATTATGCAAGTTTTAATGACTCCATTAAAGCCTATAATACCCATTTTATTATTGATAATAAGGAAAAGTTTCAGGAGTTCATTAATTCTGTAAAGAAGAAAGGGCAGGAGGTTTCAAGCAGAAAGAACTATTCTTATGTAGATATTAATGATGATGTTTTTGTAGCGTGGAACGGGAGCCGTGCTGTTCTGAGCATGATCAGCTATACAAAACCTTATAAGGATCTTTGGGCAGAGGAAGCAGTTGCAGACAGTACTGCGGTTGCAGTGGTTGACTCCGCTTACGCAGAGCCGGGAGATACGGTGTATACAGAAGAACCGGAAAAACCGTTTGATTATAAAGAAGAAATCAAAAGTCTGAAGGATGATATCAAGTATCTGAAAGAAAGCATAAAAGATAACAACAACGAGATTGCAAGAATCCAGAAAGATATCAAATACCTGGAGAAACATCATAAATATCCTGCAGAGAAAGAAACTGCTGAAAATTCTGAAAACGGAGAAGAAATGCCTGAAGATGCTTATGATGAGGAAGAAGAGAAGGCTTTTCAGAAAGAGCAGGATTCTATCCGCAGAGAAAACTTTATGGTTGTTAAAAAGAACGCAGAAGAACGTTTTGACCAATATTTCAGTTCAAATTTAGAAATTGAAGTCCCAAAAGAAATGCTGTCGTTCAGAGATGCTAATTCTGATGTTTTTGTATACACAGACTACGGAAGAATCGTAAACGAAGGAATCTACGGAAAAATGACAAAGTATTACGGATATGGACAGTTTTTCAAAAACATGTACAATTCCAACTATGCATACAATCTGTATTTTGATAAAGACAAAGTAAGACTGGTTAATAATTATCAGCACAAAAATGCTGACATTCAAAAGAATATTTCTGCCATTTATAAAGGGAAGAAAAACAAAAAATTGCTGGAGCTGATCAATGAGAAAAGTGTTGGTTACTATGCCATGAATGTGAATGGAGCAAAATGCTTTGACATGATGTACAGTCTTCTTCAGAACTCCGGAGAAAACGAGTACAAAAAGGAAATGGAGCTGATCATGGAAACCATGAAAATTGTACTGGATGAAGAGGCGATTACCAAAATTGCACCCGGAAACGGAATCTTTGTTTTGAATGAATTGAAATCCAAAACCGTAGAATACACCGATTATGAATACGATGCTGATTTCAATGAAAAAGAAGTAAAGAAAACAAAAGAAATCGCTGTTCCTAACTTCACTTTCGCTTTTGCAACAGAGAATGAAGGATACTGGAACCGTATTTTTGATTTGCTGACAACCAACAAAAAACTGTCTAAGAGATTCTCTAAAAAAGGAAACCTTTATACCTTTAAAGAAGAGAAAAACGGAGGATATGTAGATCAGTTGTTTTTTACTGTGAAAGATGGAGTAGTATACCTGATGAGTGCTGCAGATAATAATTTACCGGTAAACCAATCTGATATTTCCAGAAAATGGGCCAAAGACTCTGCTAAATATCCATTGTCCGGCAGACTGGATATCCAGAAGCTTTTAACAGGATTAGACAAAGAATTCAAAAGTCCGAAAGAGAGAAAAACATTAGAGGCGATCAAAAAAAATGTGGGTGAGCTGTATTATAAAACTGAAGTAAAAGGAGAAAGTATCCAGACTGAGATGAACTATAACATCAAAGATTCTTCAGAAAATAGCTTAATGTATTTCTTTGATATATTCGATCAGGTTTTTAAAGCTAAAGAAACAGAAAAGAAGCCTCAAATTTTATAGATGAAGAAAAAGAAGATTATTGTCCCGTTATTTTTATTGCTTGCTGTTGCAGTATATTTTGTAGCTTTTCACAAAGATAAAAGCCTTCAATATATTCCTGATAACGCAGATGCAGTGGTCTTAATTGATACGAAGAAATTAACGGGACAATACCTCTTCAGTTTAGTAACCCATCCTTCAAAATGGTCCGGAAGCAAAGCAAAGAGTAAAACCTCCGGTTCACTGAAAGATGCAGGAATCAGAATTCCGGATTTTCTGCAGATATTCCACGTTAAAGACACTAAATTTTCAGAATGGTACAGTGTTTTAGAGCTTAAAGATTCGCAAAAATTCATCACCTATTTAAAGAAACAAAACTTTGTTGCTAAAGGAAATAACCGTTTTCAGAAGGATCAGTTTTTCTTTATGATAGATGGAAATTACTGTATTGCGGGAACTTCAGATCATGCTTTTGAAACCCTTCAAAAAAAGCTTCTTCAGAATTCTGTACATCAGGTTTGGGATGCAGACCGTTTTATTCAAAATACGTTGGGAAGTATTTCATTCATTTCAGGAAAGAAAATTCAGAACTTTTCTATCGACTTAAATGATGATGAAATTGAGATCAAAAATAACTCAGATCTTCAGACTTTTAATACAATTGCTTCAAAGCTTCAGAAAGGAAATCAATTTTTAGAACTGGAGTTAGACAAAGAAAACATCAGAAACTTTACCCGTTTTTTTAATAAGAGTATCGTAGATTCCTCACAGGCTGTTTCTTTAAAAGCCACAGCAAATCTCGAGCAGGTCAATGATACCATTATCAGTTATGAATATGATGATAATTTCAATGAGGTTGAAAAGAAGACCTTCCAAAAAATTACCCAACCGAATTATACCATTGATATTACAAGTAATGATCCCGAAAAGACCTGGGAATACTTTCAGTCTAAAAAGTGGATCAATGCTGAAAATCAATTCACAGCTATTCCTTTTCAACCCAATGAAATCAAAAGAAATCATAAAGGGATTATCATAAAATCGACCCGAAAACCAGTACCATTATCTCCCCAGCTCAAAGAAAATTACATGCTGATCAGAAATAATGCTTTGCTGTATTCTTCTTTGAAAACATTGAATAACACTGAAAAAAAGATCATTTCTGACATTGATTACATGTTGTATGGGAACAAGGCTCAGAATTATTGGATAAAAATAAAAGCGAAGAAAGGAGAATTACCCTTAATTTTACGGTGGTAAGCATAAAAACCGAATAAAATTTATCATTAATGGCTCCATCAGACATCGCATTGCTCAAAACCTTTACTCATTATTTTTTACATTTCGTTTTTCCGGTCTTTATTGCATTGGTTTTTTATCGTAAAAATTGGAAAAAGGCATATTTTATTCTTCTCGCTACCATGCTGGTAGATCTGGATCATCTTTTCGCCAATCCTATTTTTGATCCGTCAAGAGAAAGTATAGGTTTTCATTTTTTACATTCCTATTATGCGATTGCGGTGTATTTTTTGCTGTTGTTCTTTAAAGGAAATATCAGGATTATAGGAATCGGGCTTCTGTTTCATATGTTTACAGATTATCAGGACTTTAACTTCTGGCCTCATTAAAATATTATTAATATTTTCTTTTGATATTAAAAATTTCATAGATTTTTTGTATTTTGTAGTCACGATATGAGACTAAAAGAACTTTTACATTATACCTATATTTTTCCTATTCTGGCGGTAGGATACTACTTTTCCGGATTGATGGGAAGTGGTGTTCTTTATGATATCCTTGCCGGTATTTTACTAATCGGAAGTGTTTTATCAGCAGTACATCATGCTGAAGTTGTAGCTCATAAAGTAGGGGAGCCTTTCGGAACGATCATCCTGGCGCTTTGTATTACCATCATTGAAGTGGCGCTTATCATCTCGCTGATGGTTGCCGGCGGAGATCAGGCGATCACGCTGGCCAGAGATACCGTTTTTGCTGCTGTAATGCTTATTCTCAACGGAATTCTTGGAATATGTATTTTAGTAGGTGGCGTTAAATATCATGAACAGTTCTTCGCAAGAACTTCAGCAACTACTTATCTGGTGAGTATTGTTTCCATTCTGGTACTTACCCTTGTTCTTCCCAATTTTACCTCAAGTGTCAACGGACCATTCTATAACGAAGCACAGCTTATTTTTATATCCATCGCATGTCTTGCGATTTATGGGGTTTTCCTGATGGTACAGACCGTGCGTCACAGAAGCTATTTTATTGTTCCTGATGAACATCCGGAAGAACATTATATTCCCTCATTGCCCAAAACGCTTATCAGCTTTGTTTTTCTGGTAATCTGTCTTGTGATTGTAGTACTAATGGCCAAAGGGCTTTCCGATACAATAGAAGGAATGGTACAAAGCCTTGGAGCTCCAAAATCCCTGGTCGGAGTAATTATTGCTGCTGTAGTTCTTCTTCCTGAAGGCGTTGCAGCGATCCGTGCGGCAAGAGCCAATCAAATCCAGTCCAGTTTGAATCTGGCATTGGGTTCTGCACTGGCAAGTATTGGACTGACAATTCCTGCAGTTTCTGCGGTATGTATTATGTATGATATCCCACTTGTATTGGGATTGGATAAAAAAGATATTATTCTGCTTTCTTTATCCGTATTTATTGTGATGCTCTCTTTAAGTCGTGGAAAAACAAATATTCTTTACGGAACTGTTCTGTTGGTGAATCTGGCAGCCTATATCTTTACGGTAATTGTTCCTTAAAAAGAAAAAGTACAAAATTACAAATCTGTCTATCTGTAAAATAAATCCAGGAATTTAACCTTGATATCTATATCCCGTACCCCGAATCCCGTATCACTATAACCTTCTCGCCAAATCCATTTTGAAAGCCATCAGTTTTGCTATATTCTCTGACTTGTAAATCGCCATGTCTGCATTTTCGCCTACGAAATTTTCCTCAATAGTGGTACGCCAAAGCAGCAGCCATCTGTCAAAGTGTTTCTGCTCCATAGCCTGTATCTCATTAATCGGGAAGTGGACACCCATTGGATTTCCTTTATAGCTCATCTGGCCAAAAAGAATAGATTCCCAGAAAGAATACATTTTAGGAAGATGTTTATCCCAATCTACTTGAGCAATATCATTAAAAAAGAATCCAATGGTTTCATCTTTAACAACTTTGTTGTAAAATGAATTGACAAGGTGTTCAATATCTTCTCTTGATTCAAGCTTTTTCATAGTTCAAAGTTAGTACAATTCGTATTAAAAATTCCAGTCGCGAAATTGATAAATTTCATGTAAACAGTATTTTAGAGTACAACGTGTTATAAAACAATGGAAAATTGGGAAAGATTAAAATTTGATTAATTCGCAAAAAAACACCTTAAAAGAATTCATTTTTTGTAAATTTAATTATTAAACACTAAAAAATTATTAAAATGATCAAAAAAATCAATTCTGTTTGTATTCTCTTATTGATGTTTTCAGTATCATGTTCAAGGGATGAAGTGAGTGCTATGAATGATGATTCAGAAAAAGTAAATTATTCTGAAGTAAAGAAATCACAGATGACTGAGGCAGAGATGCTTCAGCAAGGTTGGAAAATTGTAGATGACTTTCAATTGGCTGGTAATAATAGTTTGAGGACCAACTACAGTTCGTCTAGTGAAGAGCGCGAAATCCCTTTCAAGTCAAATCACCTGAAAGATATGGGGTATGATGTCAGTTATTCCGGAGAAAGAACAAGATTAAAAAATGTTTTTGCTTATTCTGGCCAGGTTCCGGATGGAATTATCTTCAATCCTGATCTTTCTCTAGATGGAGATACCCGTAATACGGCCCCTAATCCTGATGTTTCCATTGTTTTAGGAACTCCTGAGGTGACCATAAAAACAGACGGAATAGATTTACCGGATAATGCCTATACTACGGAGGCCATTAATAATGGGGACAGAGAAAGTGAAATTACGGTAACCTATTCTTATAAAAAGGGATATTCTACTTCCTGGAAACGGACTGTTTCAGGTTCATTTGAAGTGGCTGCATCAGTATCCGTTGATATTCCGTTAGTGGCAAAAGCCTCAGCAAGTACAAAAGTTGTTGTAGGAGGAGATACCACGGAAGGTACAGAAAATTCTGAAGAAATTACTGAAACCAGCAGCTACAAAACCATTGTTCCTGCCCATTCTAAAAAATCGATTTCTATCCTGACGAAGTTAAAAGGATCATCTGTTGAATACTTTGTACCTATGAAATTAACCGGAAGATTACAGGCCAACTTTCCTTCTCCTGTAGATGGACATTATTATTGGGCTTTTCCTATTGAAAGCTTCCCTAATTTTCTTTCTAATATACATGGAGAGTCCGGGGTTGTAAAATCTGTCAGCAATGTAAGTGTTACTGTACTGGAATCACCGGCACAAAAGATATAATTGCTGTTGCTCAAAAAGGTAAAAGTAGAAAGCTATTTTGTTTTTTTTTTATCTTTTTGAGCAATTTAATGTAAAGCGGGTTCGCGATAATATAATTCAACTGGTGGTGTATTATCAAAAACAGGTAGGTACAAGTTTTTACAATAATTTTAATTCTTAATTTTAGAAATAAAACTTTTAGGATGATGTACAAGTATTGGGTTAAGCTATAATAGAAATATGATCTGGCTCCTAATGATGGTTTCACTGAGAGTTATGTTGATGAATTTTTTACAGGAATAGATAAGCTATAGAAAGATGTAATGCATGGCTGGACAGTTTTCGTTCTTTACTTCATCATTTTGATACAACAGTATCGGCTTGAAAATCTTTCAGTTATATCGCTTTTATAGCAACAGCTCTGAATAAATTTTATTAATCAAAAATTACAACAAGATGAAAAAAAATTATTTTATTCTTTTGTTTCTGATCTTTTTACAGATAGTTTTTGCTCAGCAGTATAAAATGCCTGTAGCTTATGCAAGTTCGTTACAACCACCACAACCCGGACAGGAAGCAGGAATGTGTAATGATAATAATGTGAACACACTTTATCATTCCCGGTATAATTTGAGTACAGCACTTCCGGACCAGTTAAATTTTAAATTTTCCAGTCGGGTAAAAAGTGTAAAAAAGTTGGTATACAAGCCCAGAACAACAGGCCCTAATGGAATCTGGACCAGTGTGAAGGTTTCCTATTCTACGCAATCCGATCCTTCTGTTTTTATTACAGCAACCGGAGTTATTTCCTGGGCATCTGACAATACGGCAAAAACAATAGATTTGCCGACAGCAATTGTTCATCCTGATGTTATTAGGATTGATGTTCTAAGTGCTCAAAATAATTTTTCAAGTTGTGCTGAGATGGAGTTTTATTCTGAAGAACAGATGGATCCTGTACAAGCAGAATGTACACTTCCCACCAATGAGTTTTCAGCATATGCGGATACCCCTGTGTTGCCCCAGATGGCAGGATCTTCGGCTTCAAGTTTCCAATCGGGAGAAAATATAGAGAAATCCTTTGATGGTGACGTCAATACGCTTTATCATTGCAGCTGGAGTGCAACAGCAGCCACTTTTCCTATTTCTCTGATTTATAAGTTTGATGGGCAGACATCTATGAATTATTTAAGGTATACCCCAAGACAAGATGGTGGGCCAAATGGTCTTTTCGGAAATATAAAAATAAGTTATAATACCATTTCTAACCCTGCTTATGTTGATATTGCTACTCAAAATTTTGGACAAACGAGTACTATTAAAACGGTAGTTTTTCCTTCTGCCATTACTCCTTTAAATATAAAAATTGAGGTTCTTGATGGTAAAAACAATTTTGCCAGTTGTGCTGAAATGGAATTTTTTCAGAATAGCCCTAATAGTTTTAATCCTTCAGCTTATTCAAATATTTTTAATGATACTCTTTTCAGTACTTTAAAACCAACAGTAACCCAACAGGATATTGATGCAATTTCCTCACCTTTCATTAAAGGGTTAGCTCAGTGTTTATTTAATAATACCTACAATAGAAAATACAGAGTTCAGACTTTTACGGCATATAAAACAATTGAATCCATAAACAACCAGTATAAGGTTGGGAATTATAATGGCTATGAAAATCCGACAGGCTTAGCATTTCAGCCTAATACTACTGCTATTGTTTTTGCCAAAGATATTACGGAGGCAAACAAAGTTTATTTAAAAGTAAGAGATTTCGCTACTGAAGGTTCTTCTCCTGAAAAATCTTATGAATTGAAAAATGGACTGAATATTCTTAATATTACAAATGCCGGACTTGGATACATTTCATATTACACTGATGATGTAAATGCATTACCTATATCGGCAAATATTACAGCAGGGATTGTAAATGGTATATATAAAAAGGGTACAACGTCTACAGAATGGGCACAAATGCTGACTAATGATGTCTATCCAAAAATTGATATAGAAGGGTATTATACAAAACTGCTGATTAATAAGTCTGTTGTAAGCAATTTCCATTTCACCACCGCTCAGCCTTTAATCGATAAATATGATGCAATTGTTAAATCTGAAAGAGAAATCATGGGCTTTTTTAAGTTCAATAAAAATCTTAAAAACAGACAGCTTGTTTATACAGAATCTTCAGGAGGCTGGTATGCAGGAGGTCTGGGTGCTCATCTTGATCTTAGTTGGGGGCTTTCAAACTCTGCTTCAGCAACTGGGCTAGACATTTGGGGAGTAGCTCATGAACTTGGCCATATTAATCAGATAAGACCCGGCTTAAAATGGATTGGAACAACAGAAATTACCAATAATATATATTCACTGTGGGCATATTACAATTTGTATTCACCAACAGGAGCTAACAGATTTACAAGGCTGGAAGGTGAAATTGCTGATAAAACGGCTTTCCCTAAAGTAGCAGGAAACAGATTTGGAGAAATTATTATTCAAACCCAAATTAACGGGAAGAGTATTATGGATCAGTTCAGAACAGATTATGTGAATCCTGCGGATGCAAATTTCAGAAGCCTTATTCCGTTTTGGCAATTAGAATTGTATTATCAATTGGCGGGTGCTTCAAAAAGTGCTTCTACGCTTACATTTGATTCGGATATGTCGGATGAAGATACACCTACGGTTACACCTGCCGTTCCGGGAATAGATTATGCACATTGGTTTGCTATAGTAGCTGAGAAAGTAAGAAATACAAACGAAACTCAGCTTACCCAAGGACAAATGGTTATGAATTTTGTGAAAAATACCTGTGACGCTGTACAGGAAGACCTTACAGATTTCTTTACCAATACAGGTTTTTTAAAACCTATTGATGCCACAATTTCAGATTACTCAAACGATCAGCTTACAATTACACAAAGTATGATTGATGATGTGAAAAGCTATATTTTAACAAAAGGATATGCAAAACCAGTATCTCCTGTGATTAATTATCTTTCGGCAAATAGCGTGAATGCTTATAAAAATCTTCTGCCGGTCTCAGGGATTACAGGAGTTGGAGCTCAGATTGTGAACAATGCACAAGGTCAGTTTTTATTGGTAAATAATTCTAATTGGAATAATGCTGTTGCCTTTGAAACGTATGATGCTGGTGACCAGCTCATCAGTGTTTCTATTGTAGGAACAGGAGATACTACATTGGCCAATACCTATGTTGATTTCCCTTCCAATGCTTTGAAAGTGTATGCAATAGGATATAACGGGCAAAAAATTCTCGTTTATCCGGCAAATACGTTAGCAGTTAATAATAGTAAGACAAATAATAATGATTTTATTGTTTATCCGAATCCTTTAAAAAACGGACAAAAACTGGTTATTCATATTAAAAATTCAAAAGAAAATCTGAATGCAGAATTATCTGATATGACAGGGACGTTATTGATTTCAGCAAAAGGCTCTCTAAGTGACATCAATAAGGGAATTAACGATAAAGTAAAAGATCTGAAAACGGGAATTTATATTATTTCAATAAATAATGGGACCAATAAATATCAGTCAAGGATTATTAAAGAATAATATTTGTAATTGATTTATGGAATTTAATATTACCCAGTTGACCTCACATAAAATGCTATTACGCAATTGGGATTTAATAAGATGATATAAACAGCAGAAAACTTTGAATTTCTGCTGTTTTTTTATTCATCTTGAGTAAAAATTTTGTAGAAAGTCCATGGTGAAATCATCTATCATCTGAAGGAGTAATTTAAAAAAATGATTACTCAAAAAATTAAGCATCATAATGCGTTCTATTCTTAACTTTGCCTTTTAAAATATCTGTATGCTGAAAGAAAGCGCTGATCATCAAGTGGCTTATGGATAGAGGAAAATCATCATATAACAAAGTTAAAATGATTAAAAAATGACAGGAGGATTCAGAAAAAAGATCCGTCAGAAAAATGCGGAGAACAGTGGTTTCGGAACCAATGCCTCAGGAAGGTTCATCAATAAAGATGGTCTCCCGAATGTTCAGCGAAGAGGCGTGAATGTTTTTAACAGGTTAAGCTGGTATCATACCATGCTGAATTTGTCCTCATTTCGTTTTATTTCTTATTTGGTTATCGCTTATATTCTCATTAATCTACTGTTTGCCATGATATATTACCTGATTGGAGTAGAGCATCTTACGGGAATAGATAAGAGTGATCCACTCAATGAATTTATTGATGTCTTTTTCTTTAGTTCCCAGACATTCACTACAGTTGGATATGGAAGAATAGCTCCGGTAGGATTTTTGGCAAGTCTTGTAGCAACTTTTGAAGCTTTTCTGGGATTGCTTACCTTTGCCATTGCAACAGGACTTTTTTACGGAAGATTTTCAAGACCGCGGGCATATCTTAGATTTTCTGATATAGCAGTTATTGCTCCTTTTCAGGAATCTTCAGCATTGATGTTCAGGCTTGCTCCCTATAAAAATAATGCATTAACGGATGCAGACGTAATTGTATCGGTAGCTATTGAAGTTGTGGAAAACGGGGTTGCCAAAAGTAATTTTTACAGACTTACCACGCAGATGAGTAAGATCAATACGTTGGCTCTCAACTGGACTGTAGTGCATAAAATTGATGAAAACTCTCCGTTTTACGGTTTTTCTGAAGAAGATTTTAAAAATACAGATCTTGAGCTTATCGTACAGGTACGAGCATTTGACGAAGTCTTTTCAAATACGGTGGTTCAAAGATCTTCGTATACTACAGGAGAAATTGTATACGGAGCCAAATTTGTTCCGATGTATTATCCAAACAAAGAAAATCTCTCAACGGTACTGGATCTGGATAAAATTAACGAATATAAAAAAGAAGAACTTCCGGAGTCCGTGAGAAACAAAGAATAAATGGATTTAGATTTTTATAAAAAACAGGCGATACAAAAGCAGAAAGAACACAAGAAATTTCTGGACGGATTAAAGAAAAAACCGCCCAAAAATCTCGATTATATAGTGCAGGAAGCCCATGAGGAAGTTTTTGAAGAAATAGACTGTTTGCAGTGTGCCAATTGCTGCAAAACAACGGGACCTCTCTATACCGAAAAAGATATTGAGAGAATTTCCAAACATCTCCGAATGAAGTCTGCAGACTTTGAAGCAAAGTTTTTAAGAGTAGATGAAGATAATGATAAGGTATTGCAGAATCTTCCCTGTTTTTTTCTGAACAACGATAATACATGCTCTATTTACGACGTAAGACCAAAAGCCTGCCGTGAATATCCCCATACAGACCGTAAAAAGATTTATCAGATCAATAATTTAATGTTGAAAAATACTGTTATCTGTCCGGCAGCATTTGAATTCGTAGAGAAAATGATGAAGAATATTGCGAAGTAGAGGTAAAGCAAGGAGCAGGATGATAGAAGCAGGAAGTCTTGATAATAAGCCGTTTTAGCTAATATTTTCACTGAAATAAACCCCAGCTTCCAACATCCCTCTTCCAGCTAAATCATCCGAACTCATTTTTGCAAATTCCTCTTAAATAATTATAAAGTACGTTAAATAAGCTTTTTACACATAATTTTATAAATGATGCCTCGTTTAAGTTAAACAATCATTTAAATATTACATTATGAAAAAGTTATTTTTAACGGCAGCGTTTACATTAGTCGGAGTAATCGCAGTATCAGCACAATCAACACCACAAAAGCCGGCCGATACTTCTACTAATAACACTACGACAACTCAGACTCAACAACCGAATACACAGACTACAAGTCCTTCGGATCAGAAGAATCAACAGGAGAAATCACCTGCAACTACAATGGAAACGGCACCTGCAACAGATCCATCAGTAAGTACAACGCCTACTGATACTACTAAACCTGCAGATGCTCCTAAAGAAGAGAAGAAAGACAAAAAGAAGAAAAAGTAAAGCACTTTAGCAAACACTAGTCGGAATCCTGAAATCTTGTATTTCAGGATTTTTTTTGTTCAATTTCTTCCACTCTGAACAATAAAATCTTAATGATCAGATCCAGCGGCAGATTTTCAGTGATAGGAAATTGAACGGCCCCTTTTGAAAATTTATATTTTCTTTCCTCAAAATCTTTTTTAAAATTATGGATGCCTTCAGCTCCGGGATAGAATCCGATATGCTTTTTATATCCTGCAAAATAAATCAATGGTTTTCCTTTGTACCGGAAGGCTGGCATCTGATATCCGATATATTCTTCCAAATCCGGAACCTGTAAATGAATTACCTCTCTAAGTTCCAGTAATTTTTTCTGTACATCTATCGGGAACAGAAGAATGTATTCATCAATATTTTTAAACGTGTTTTGCATCATATAAAAATAAAAAAAGCGCTGCATATAGCAGCGCTTTCTCCTTTCACTTTTTACTTTTTTCCCATTATCCCGGGAACAGGCTATATCAAAAAAGGTCGGGAGTTTTTCCCAACCTTTGTTTTTTTGTTACACAACTCCTTGAGCCAACATTGCTTCTGCTACTTTTACGAAGCCGGCAATATTTGCACCTTTTACGTAGTTTACATAACCGTCTTCGTCTTTTCCGTAGTCTCTACAAGCTTTGTGGATACCGATCATGATTTCTTTTAATCTTGCATCAACTTCTTCAGAAGTCCAGTTAAGACGGATAGAGTTCTGAGTCATTTCTAATCCTGATGTAGCAACACCTCCAGCGTTGGAAGCTTTACCAGGAGAGAATAATACTTTATTATCTAAGAAATAGTTGATAGCATCAAGTGTAGAAGGCATGTTAGCTGCTTCAGTTACACAGATACATCCGTTTTCAACTAATTTTCTTGCATCATCTAAATCTAGTTCGTTTTGAGTTGCAGAAGGGAAAGCTACGTCACACTTCACATCCCAAGGACGTTTTCCAGCGTGGAACTCAGCAGATGGATATTTTTTAGCATAGTCTTCAGCTCTGTTATTACCAGAAGATCTAAGTTCTAATAAATAATCGATCTTTTCTCCGCTGATACCATCTTTGTCATAGATGTATCCGTCTGGTCCAGAGATTGTTACTACTTTAGCACCTAATTCGGTTGCTTTTTTGATAACTCCCCAAGCTACGTTTCCGAAACCTGATACTGTTACAATTTTATCCTGGAAATTTTGTCCGATCGTTTTAAGCATCTGCTCTGCGAAGTATACTACACCGTATCCTGTAGCTTCAGGACGGATTAATGAACCTCCATAAGCAAGACCTTTTCCTGTAAGAACTCCAGTAAATTCGTTTCTGATTTTCTTGTACTGTCCGAATAAATATCCGATTTCTCTTGCTCCAACACCGATATCTCCTGCAGGTACGTCTGTTTCAGGACCGATGTGCTTGCATAATTCTGTCATGAAAGCCTGGCAGAAACGCATTACTTCCATATCAGATTTTCCTTGTGGATCGAAATCTGAACCTCCTTTACCACCTCCCATTGGAAGAGTTGTTAAAGAGTTTTTGAATACTTGTTCGAAAGCTAGGAACTTAAGAACTGATAAGTTTACAGTAGGGTGGAAACGGATTCCTCCTTTGTATGGTCCAATAGCAGAGTTCATTTGAATTCTGAAACCTCTGTTAACCTGAATTTCTCCTTTGTCATCAACCCATGGAACTCTGAAAATAATAATTCTTTCAGCTTCAGCCATTCTTTCAAGCAGCTTCATTCCGGTATATTCTTTTTTAGTAGCAATGAATGGAATTACGGTTACGGCAACTTCTTTTACAGCCTGTAAAAATTCCGGTTCGTTAGGATTTTTTGCTTCAATTTTTGCAATAAACTCTTGGATTTTCTGGTCAATATTATATTGTTCCATATATTAAGGTTGAATATTATTGTCAACAAATTTAATTTTTTTTTCAAGATTCACAACACTGTATTTCAACATTGTTAAAAATTAAATAATAATGTTTCGTAATATTATTAAATTGATAATTTATGATCAAATTTTATTAAAAATGAAATGTTATGTGTGAAATAATGCAATATTAAGAAATCGTTAAATATCAAATTGCTATAAATTGCCTCCCGGAAAACGATTTTACTTTCCCTAAAAGTTCCAATTCTAAAATTATTGGTAAGATTTTGTGAGTAGAAACTTCAATTTTCTGTGACAGATCATCCAGAGAAATCTGAGGATGGTCTTTGATAGATTGATATATTAAATTCTGACTACCAGACAATTGTATGCTTTTCTCGCTGTGAGGAAATAACTCTTCCATTTTTTCTTTAGGATCATTTAATCCTAGGAGTCCGATAAGATCTTTTATGGTAGAAATTGCCGTTGCTTTATTATGGAAAATCAGCTGATTACATCCCTGGCTGCTGCTTTCCGTAATTTTTCCTGGCAGTGCAAAAACATCGCGGTTATAATCATTGGCAAAGGCTGCTGTGCTCACAGAGCCTCCTCCGAAACCGGTTTCTACGACAATCGTAGCCGGAGACATTCCTGCCACAATTCTGTTTCTCTGGATAAAGTTTTCCCGGTCAGGTTTTCTGGAAGAGCTGAACTCCGTTATTAATGCACCTCCTTCCTGTAAAATTTTTTCAGAAAGTTTTCTGTTTTTTGCCGGATATAAATATTGAAAACCATGTGCAAGAACTGCTACAGTGGGTTTTTGATGACAAATAGACTGTTCGTGAACTTCTTTATCAATGCCTAAAGCGAGACCGCTTACAGAGGTGTATTCTGAGGATTGTGTTGCTTCAAAAAAATCTTTAATAAACTGTTTCCCATAAGCTGTCATATTTCGGGTTCCTACAATACTTACCTTGGGCTGTGCATCCTCAATATTCCCTTTTTGATAAAGAATAGCCGGAGCATCATTACATTCATTAAGTAGGGAAGGGATTTCTTTAAGGTGTTTCAGCCTGATCTGAATATTATTTTTTTCGCAAAAATTTAATTCTTCTTCTGCGAATTTCAAATGAGACTTATTTCCAATATCCGAAACTGTTTTTTGTCCTATTCCTTCCAGTTTTTTATATTCTTTTTTGGCTCTTTTCCAGGCTTCCTGAGCGCTTCCGAAAGTATGGACAAGTTTATGAAAATGAATGTCGCCAATCTGGCTGCATTCGCGGAGGGCGATGGCATATAAGTATTCTTCGGAGGTCATGTGTGTTTTTTTTCAAATGTAATGAAATAAGTTTTATCTTTTTCTCAATTCATCCAAATGATCCCAGATATCATCTTTTTTCTTGTAAGGAAGTTCCATAAAGTCTTCAGGATGATTTTCCTTGTATTCCTGCCACAATTTATCATCCTTTTCGCTGTAATAATTCGGGAACTCCCAGATAAATTTTTTCTTCTTTTCGCCGACATTTTTAAAGGCAAATGCAATTATACTGCCTACTACAGCTCCGGAAAGATGGGCTTGCCAAGAAATTTTGCTTGGCTCCTGCATATTGTAAAAAAGTTCTTCAGGAAGCATTCCCCATATCAAACTGCCATAATAAAGCACAACAAGCATTGAAATTGTGAGAAGTTTCGTATTCCATTTAAATACCCCACTGAAGAATAGGAAAAAAGCGAGTACATAAACTACACCACTGGCTCCGATAGTACAAGTGTACATATATTCACCAGTAAGGATATCAATAGGAGGAAGAAGCCATACCAAAAGTCCTGTTGCCAGCCAGCCGATGATAAAGACTTTGTTGGCAACCAATGGATAAAACTGGTACAGCAAAAACATAAGTGCTGCTATCGGAATAGAGTTTCCTATAATATGATCAATATTTCCATGTAAAAGGGGAGAGGTAACCACGCCAAGCAATCCCTCGGGCAAGAGAGGAATAATGGCTCCAAAACAGCTTTGAAAAAAGCCCTGCATTTGTAAAAAATACCCGAACCACATTGCTGAAAGCATCAGCAATGGGTATATAACCGCTCTTTTGGAAATTACATTTTTGAACATGTGGATTTTACGTCAAATCAAAAGCCAATAATAAATTTCGGAAAATTTGTCGATGAATTCGTTTCTACCGACCTGATTTTAAGACAAAAGGTATTAAATTTAACTTTTGAACTTATTATTTTGGCATTGATTTTATAGAAATATCTTGTTATGAGGTGATTAAACTTTATTGAATTTCGATTCTTTTAAAGCTGAATTTACCTTTAAAAAAAATTATATTAATATTTTTGCATTGAAAATTATTTAGAGTAATGAAGAAGTTTTTATTGATTCTTTCCTGTTTTATAGGAATATATGCTAGTGCACAAGAAGAATTAAAAAAAGATTCCGTAGTTGTAGACACCGTAAAATACTGGTCGGTTTTAGGAAAAAATACATTAATGATCAACCAGGCTGCCTTTTCAAACTGGGTAGGAGGTGGAGCCAACAACGTAGGATGGCTAGCCGGAATCAATTATAATCTGACGTATGAAAAAGATAAAGACCTTTGGGAAAATATCATCATTCTCGGGTACGGACAGAATGATACAAAAGGACTTGGAATCAGAAAAACACAGGATGTTATTAATGTTTCTACTAATTATGGTAGAAAATTTTCGAAAAGCTGGTATTTCTCTTTAGGAGCTGGTTTGCAATCACAGTTTGCAGCAGGATATGAAGATGGAAATAACCCTGAAGCCAAAAAAATCTCAAACTTTATGGCACCAGGTTACCTGAATGTCGGGATGGGTATCACCTACAGGCCCAATGATGATCTTACGGTAACTTTGCGTCCTACCAACGCCAGATGGACATTTGTATTGGATAAAGACCTTCAGATGGCTGGAAGCTACGGTCTTAAAAATGATGGTGATACTTCTTTATTACAATTCGGTTTTCTGGGTACAGCCATGTATAAATTTAAAATAATGGAAGATATTTATTTAACCAATACAGCTTCCGTCTTTTCGAATTATCTTGATCGGCCGGACAGATTGGTTCTTGCTTATGGAGCTTTGCTGAACCTGAAAGTCAATAAATATATTTCTTCTAATGTGACAGTGGACTTGCTCTACGATCATAATCAGATTGAAAAAACACAGTTGAAGCAAACTCTTGGAATCGGATTCGCATATACGCTGGAAAATGGGGTAAAGCGTTCCGAACGTAAAGATAGCCAGTGGTGGATCAAAAAATAGTTTAGAAAACTTATATTATAATTAAAAACACTTCAGAAATGAGGTGTTTTTTCTTTATAAAATTCTGTAATTTTAAGTTGACTTAAGTTTGATTGGTAATTGTTTTGTTTTCAAGTGATTTAATTTCAGTTATTTATGTACCTGTTTTTAGTTATGTTAAATTCATTTTAAAGTGAATTTTATGACGGCGTAAATTATTATTTATACATTTGTAATAAATCAACATTATGAAAAAACTTTTATTGATCAGTTCTATCTCTTTTGGGGCTGTAGCATTCGCTCAGGAGGCTAAGACAGAAGCTCCGGCATCAGACACCGTTAAAGCATGGTCTATTCAGGGACAAAATACATTAATGCTCAATCAGGCTGCCTTTTCAAACTGGGTAGGAGGTGGAGCTAACAACGTTGGATGGCTTGCTGGTGTTAATTACAACCTGACGTATGAAAAAGGGAAAGATCTTTGGGAAAATATCATTATCCTGGGTTATGGGCAAAATAACACGCAGGGAACTGGAGTAAGAAAGACTCAGGATGTTATTAACCTATCTACAAACTATGGTAGAGAATTTGCCAAGCATTGGTATTTGTCTGCAGGCGCAGGCCTTCAGACTCAGTTTGCTCCGGGTTATGAAGATGGAAATAATCCTGATGCCAAAAAGATTTCTAATTTTATGGCTCCCGGATATCTGAGTGTAGGAGCAGGGGTTACTTATCGTCCCAATGACAATCTTACCGTGACTTTACGTCCGGCGAATGCAAGATGGACTTTTGTTTTAGACGAAGATCTTCAGAAAGCAGGAACTTATGGTCTTAAAAATGATGGAGATTCTTCTCTTTTCCAATTCGGTTTCCTGGGGACAGCAATGTATAAGCTGAAGATTATGGAGAACATAACCTTGCTGAATACGGCTTCTGTATTCTCAAACTACCTTGATCATCCGGGCAGACTTGTTCTCGGGTACAGCGGAGTTTTAAGCATGAAAATCAATAAATATATTTCTACCAACGTTACTCTGGATCTTTTGTATGATCATAATCAGATATGGAAGACCCAGTTGAAGCAGACTTTAGGCGTAGGATTGGCTTATAATTTTGATAACGGTAAGAAACGTTCAGAAAATAAAGATAACCAAAGCTGGTTGAAAAAATAAGACAGAAATACAATCTGTAATACAATAAAAAAGCACTTCAAAATGAAGTGCTTTTTTATCAATATATATAAGTTTTAAAATTCTATATCAACTCCTAATTTCTCAGCTAAAAGTTTTGAAATTTTATCTTTTAGAGGCTCTATATCAATGTTTTGCATGGCGTCATTTGCGAAAGCATATAAAAGTAATGCCTGTGCTTCTTTTTTAGAAATTCCTCTTGCTCTCAGATAGAATAAAGCATCTTCATTCAATTGGCCTACTGTACAACCATGAGAACATTTTACATCATCAGCAAAGATTTCTAACTGAGGTTTGGTATCAATACTTGCCCCTTCGCTTAGCAATACGTTGTTATTCTGCTGATAAGCATTTGTTTTCTGAGCAATTTTGTCCACGAAAACTTTTCCGTTGAAAACTCCGTGAGCATTCCCATCAAAGATTCCTTTGTAGTTCTGGTAACTTTCACAGTTCGGGAAGTTATGGTGAACCGCTGTATGGTGATCTACCAACTGATCTTTCCCGATAATGGTGATTCCGTTCATGAATGAATTGATATTAGATCCATTATGAATAAAATCAAGGTTGTTTCTTACCAGTTTACCTCCGAAAGAGAATGTGTTTACCGTTGTTAAGCTGTCTTTCTCCTGTCTTGCGAAAGTATTGTCGATAAGATAGGTTGTGTTGTTATCGTTCTGAAGTTTGTGCCAGTCAGCCTTTGCATTAGGGTAGGTAAAGATCTCCGTTACAGAGTTTGTTAATACGTAAGTGCTGTCAAAATTGTGATGGCTTTCAATGACCTCTACTTTAGCTCCTTCTTCTACGATCAAAAGGTTTCTTGTGTTGTAAAACGTGTTTTCCTCCTGATTCTGAGAAATGTAAAAAACGTGGATTGGCTTTTCAATCACTACATTTTTAGGAACTTTAAGGAAGAACCCGTATTTGCAGTAAGCAAGGTTCAGGTTCGTAAAAGCCTGTTCTTTGGAAGCAATCGTATTGAAATACTTTTCAAAAACCTCTTTATGCTTCTCATCATTCAATGCATAATTGAATGAAAGGAATTCTACATTCTCAATAGAAACTTTAGATAGCTCTTTGTGAAGCTTACCGTTTACAAAAACAATCCAATCAAAATTTTCTTCTCCAAGGTGCAGTTCATCAAACTGTTCTTTAGTGATATTGTGGCTCTCTTTCGGGAAGAAGTTGTAGCTTTTTTCCGTGATTTCCTTTAGATTGGTATATTTATATTCTTCGTCTTTTTTTGTCGGAAAACCAAGGTTTGAAAATCTTTGAAGAGCTGCTTTTCTGCTGTCATCCAGAAACCTGTGACGAAGACTCTCCAAAAATTCATTATGGTTCTCTATAATTTGTTCTTTTAATGCCATTACTGGTATATCTGTGGTTTGCACCATTTTTTCTTTTTTTATTAACTAAAATATTGTTATTCCGAGGAATAGGGAACCCAATTTTTAATATTAGAGATTCTTTTTTGCCACATTTTATAAATGATTACGAAAAAGTTAATCTCTGAAATAATATATATTCTTCTTAGTTAAGAAGCCAGTCGTAACCTTTTTCTTCAAGTTCTAATGCTAAAGACTTGTCTCCTGTTTTGATGATTTTTCCATCTGCTAAAACGTGAACGAAATCAGGCTGAATATAGTTTAGCAATCTCTGATAGTGCGTAATCAAAAGAACTGCATTTCCTTCATTTTTAAAATGATTTACTCCATCTGCAACGATTCTTAAAGCATCGATATCCAATCCTGAATCAGTTTCATCAAGAATAGCTAACTTAGGATTAAGCATCATCATCTGGAAGATCTCGTTTCTTTTCTTTTCACCTCCGGAGAATCCCTCGTTCAATGATCTTGAAAGGAAATCTTTTTTAATTCCCAGCTTTTCAGACTTCTCACGGATTAATGCAAGCATTTCTTTAGCCGGCATTTCTTCCAGTCCGTTTGCTTTTCTCGTCTCGTTCAAAGCAGCTTTGATAAAGTTCGTTACAGAAACTCCCGGAATTTCCACTGGATACTGGAAAGAAAGGAAGATCCCTTTGTGAGCTCTATCTTCAGGAGCATCTTCGCTGATGTCTTCTCCCTGGAAAAGGATCTCTCCACCAGTTACCTCGTAATCTTCTTTTCCTGCGATTACAGAAGAAAGGGTAGATTTACCAGCTCCGTTTGGTCCCATGATCGCGTGAACTTCGCCCGGCTTTATTTCAAGATTAATACCTTTTAATATTTCTGCGCCATCTTCAATTTTGGCGTGAAGGTCTTTAATTTGTAACATTCTTGCTAACTTTTGCTTTTTATAATTGTATGAGCTTCTTTCCTTTATATACACATCGTCTTTATATTAGGATATCTCCTCAATAGACGGACAGAAGCTTTTTATATTTTATGTTTATAATAATCTTCAATGAAGACTATAACTTATATTTCCGTTAATAACGGTTGATCATCGGATAAAAACTCTGAAAACCTTGCCTTTAAATCAGTTTGTTTTTATCTGAAGGGTAATATTATCCTACTGAACCTTCTAATGAAATCTCAAGTAATTTCTGAGCTTCAATAGCAAATTCCATTGGAAGCTTGTTCAAAACTTCTTTGCTGAAACCATTTACAATCAGAGCAATGGCTCTTTCAGTATCAATCCCTCTCTGGTTACAGTAGAAAATCTGATCTTCCCCGATTTTTGAAGTCGTTGCCTCGTGCTCTAACTGTGCCGTAGGATCTTTAATTTCAATATAAGGGAAAGTATGAGCTCCACATTCATTACCCATCAACAAAGAGTCACATTGTGAGAAGTTTCTTGCTCCTTTTGCAGAAGGCATTACTTTCACCTGTCCTCTGTATGAGTTTTGTGATTTCCCGGCAGAAATACCTTTTGAAATAATTGTTGATTTGGTATTCTTTCCGATGTGGATCATTTTTGTTCCTGTATCTGCATACTGGTGGTTGTTGGTTACCGCGATAGAGTAGAACTCCCCGATAGAATTGTCTCCTTTAAGGATACAAGACGGATATTTCCACGTTACTGCGGAACCTGTTTCAACCTGTGTCCATGAGATTTTTGCATTTCTTTCGCAAAGTCCTCTTTTCGTTACAAAGTTGAATACACCTCCTTTTCCTTCTTCATTACCTGGATACCAGTTCTGTACCGTTGAATACTTGATCTCGGCATTGTCTAAAGCAATAAGCTCTACAACAGCTGCGTGAAGCTGGTTTTCATCTCTTGATGGTGCTGTACATCCTTCAAGGTAAGAAACATAACTTCCTTCATCAGCAACAAGAAGCGTTCTTTCAAACTGTCCTGTTCCTGCCTGGTTGATACGGAAATAAGTGGAAAGTTCCATTGGGCATTTTACCCCTTTAGGAATATAACAGAAACTTCCGTCAGAAAATACTGCGGAATTCAATGCTGCATAAAAGTTATCTCCTCTCGGAACTACTTTTCCAAGATATTTTCTTACTAAATCAGGGTGGTTTTTAATAGCCTCAGAGATGGAGCAGAAAATAATTCCTTTCTCTGCCAATGTATCCTGGAAAGTTGTTTTCACAGAAACTGAGTCCATTACGATATCTACGGCAACTCCGGAAAGTCTTTTTTGCTCTTCGATATTAATCCCTAGCTTTGCGAATGTCTTCAACAACTCAGGATCTACTTCGTCAAGACTTGCCAGTTCTGGCTTTACTTTAGGAGCAGCGTAGTAACGGATTGCCTGAAAATCTGGTTTTTCATATTTGATATTAGCCCATTCAGGCTCTACCATTTTCTGCCAGATTTTGAAAGATTCCAATCGCCATTCAGTCATCCATTCCGGTTCTTCTTTTTTAGCAGAGATCGCACGGATGATGTCCTCATTTAAACCGATCGGGAAATCTTCATAATCAATCTTCGTTTCCCAACCGAATTCATATTTTTTATTTTCTAGATCGACTCTTAAATCGTCTTCTGTATATTTACTCATTACTTTTTTTTAGATTTCAGATTTTAGATTTCAGAATCCAGAGTAGCTCTGAGGTCTGAAATCTAGGATCTAATGTCTTTTCTCTAAAGACTAAATGATTCCCCACATCCACATGTTCTGGATGCATTCGGGTTGTTAAAAACAAACCCTTTTCCGTTCAATCCTCCTGAATACTCAAGAGTTGTTCCTGCTAAATAAAGGATGGATTTTTTATCTATAATAATTTTAATGTTATTATCTTCAAAAATCTGATCTGTGTCTGTTTTTTGGTTATCAAACTTTAAAACATACTCTAAACCAGAGCATCCGCCGCTTTTCACCCCTACTCTTATATAATCTTCAGCAGGGTTAAAACCATCTTCCGTCATTAACTGGATGGCTTTCTCCTTTGCATAGTCTGATACTTTTATCATTGTATTTATTTAGAATGATTTAATGATGCAAAAATACGAACTAATTTCCGCAATCTCAAATCGAAGATATCTATTTTAATGATTCTGATATTAATAGCAATTTCTGAAAGGATAAATTATGTTAAAAAATGATAAATTTAGCCGTTCAATGTGAAGATTTCATTACGGATTTAACCTTGAATCTTATTTTCGATCTATAAAGAAAATTGGTAATGAAACAAAAAATAATAGTTTTTTTTGTATTGTTTTTCACCATTGTATCCTATGGACAGACCACCAGATTTGTTTATGAAACCTTGGTAAATCCGGATTCAATCAATCTGGTAAGTATGAAAAGTGAGAGAACTTTTCTGGATGTTAAAGGAGATCATTCATTATTCATCAGTGAAAATAAATTGAAAAGGGATTCTCTTTTTGCAGAACTAAGGTCAGAAATAAAGGAAAACAAAAAAGAGGAAAAAGATTTTTCCAAAATGGAAGGAAGAAAACATTTTGAACCTACATTTTTTGAATATTTCATTACCAAGACCATTCCGGATCAGAAAGTATATTATTATGAGAAGGCTTCAGGAAAACAAATTTATTATCAGGAAGACAGATCTGTAAAATGGGAAATCACCAATATGATGGAAAAACAGAATGGATATTCTGCCCAAAAAGCAGTTGCCGAGTTTGGTGGAAGAGTCTGGACAGCCTGGTTTACCAAAGAAATTCCATTGTCTGACGGTCCTTACAAGTTTTCAGGATTGCCAGGACTGATTGTAAAACTGGAGGATGATAGAGGAGACTATAAATTTGATCTTGTGAAAAAGCTTACGATTAAAAATGCTTTTGAAGAACAGATAAATTCTGATGCTAAACAAAGTACAAGAATTAATTTCCATGGTGATAAAGCTGCTCTTGAACTGGAATTCGGTAAAAACAAAAAAGCGATAGCCGGGAATAATACTGGTGGAAATATGAACTTCGGAGGTGGAAAACATGGCGGCGGAATGAACGGAGGTGGAATGAGAGGCGGCGGCCACGGAGGTGGTGGAATGCACAGAGGCGGAATGGGTGGAGACAATCAGGGAATGCCAATGCCACAAGGCTCATCTGTAGAAACACCTTCTTTTACCAATACAGCACAGAATCCAATTGAATTAAAATAAATAAAAATATAAATGAAAAAATTAGGTATTATCGCATTGGCACTCTTCATACAGAATGTTTCTGCACAGACTAACAGGTTTGTGTATCAGGTGACTATGAAGCCTGATGCTGAAAATAAAACAGACATCAAAACTGAAAACGCTTATCTGGATATTTCTCCGGAAAAATCAGTGTTTTATTCTGAAAACAGAATCAAAAGAGACTCTATTATGCAAAAAGCATTTCAAGGTGGAGGCGGAAGAGGAAGTATCAACAGAGATCAGATGGAGGGCTTGAGAACCAATATCAACTATTCCATTGAAAAAGATAAAACCAACCAAAAGACGTATTTTAAAGATAGAATTGGACGAGATATCTATTCTTATGAAGAAGACAGACCTCTGAACTGGAAAATTGAATCAGAAACGAGAAAAATTGGTGAATACAAAGTTCAGAAAGCTGAAACCGATTTTGGAGGAAGAAAATGGACAGCATGGTTTACCACAGATCTTCCTTATCAGGACGGACCTTATAAGTTCGGAGGACTTCCTGGACTGATTGTAAAAGTGGAAGATGATAAAGGAGATTATTCTTTTGATTTAATGAAAAACTATAAAATTGCTGAGTTTCCAACATTGAATCAGTTTGGAAATACTTTAAAAGTAAAAAGAACAGATTATTTAAAGCAGCAGCAAAAGTTCAAGACTGATCCAATGTCTTTCATGAGTCAGAGTGCAGGTGGTATCAGCGCTCCGATGAGAGTAGGCGGAGGAGGAAGAGGCCCTGGAGGCGGTGGAAACCAGAATCCTGCCGATATGAGAAAGAGAATGGAAGAAAGAGTAAAAGAAGAAGCCAAGAAAAATTCTAATCCCATCGAATTGCAATAAATAAAAAGCGGTCTCCAACGAGACCGCTTTGTTATTTATTTTAAGTTTTGATCAAACTATTTTAATAGCTGGTTGAAAGTATCACCTTGTCTGATATCACCAGTGTTGTAACCTTTCATAAACCATTCTTTACGTTGTGCAGATGATCCATGGGTAAAGCTTTCCTGATTTACATATCCCTGTGCTCTTTTCTGAATATTATCATCTCCGACGGCTTCTGCAGCATCTATTGCAGATTCAATATCTCCGGGTTCTAGAATATGTTTGCTGTCATTGGTTCTTTTGGCCCAGACTCCTGCATAGAAATCGGCCTGTAATTCTGTAGCAACAGATACTCTGTTCATCTGTTCTTCAGAATATCTTCCACTTCTTCTTAAAGCATCTACTTTTTGAGTAGTTCCCAAAAGAGTCTGTACATGATGTCCTACTTCGTGGGCAAGAACATAAGCTACTGTAAACTCAGTTACCTTAGCTCCGAATTTTTGCTGAAGTTCACCAAAAAAGCTCATATCCATATAAACTTTCTGATCTGCCGGACAATAGAACGGGCCCATGGCAGACTGCGCTGTACCACATGCTGAAGAAGTTGTATTTTCAAAAAGAACAATACCTGGGTCAGTATAAGTCATACCGTTTTCTTTAAATATTTGCGTCCAGGTCTGACTATTCCATGCATCCATCATCTTTACCATTTCTCCAATCTGCTTTTCACCTGTAGTCAGTTCTCTTTGTTCTCCGGAATTTCCTGAAGGCTGCATGCTGCCAGAATTCAAAATACCGGATGGGTCACCTCCCAAAAAGAACACGATGGCTGCTATAATTAAAGTTCCGAGTCCACCTCCTACAATCATGCCACCACTTCCGCCTCCTGAACCACGGCGGTCATCAACGTTTCCGCCTCTGTCGTCTGTCCATTTCATATCAATAAATTTATGGGTTAATTTAAATATTTTAAGCCGAATTATAAGCGAAAATATCTAGATATTTATCTGTTGAGTTGTTTTGTTTTGAGCCAGTAAGAAGTAGATTGATAGGCTGATACAGCATCCTCTACCAGTTTCTGATCAGGATCTTTTAATAATTTTTCGTCGTAATACAGTTTAAATTCCGGTTTCAGATCACTTTTTTCCAGTTCCAAAGAATATTGTTTTACCTTTTTTACTGGCGAAATAATGGTCAAACGCTCACCTTTGATAAATCCAAGATCCTGATAGGTTGCCACATACGCTTTAGGTTGGAATTCCTGTCTGAAGACATCCTGACCTAAAAACTTAGACTGATAGTTGAAATTTAATAATCCCATAAGCGTAGGCATTACATCTATCTGAGACATCAATGCATTGAATTTCTGCGGCTGAATAAATCCTTCAGAGAAGATCATAGCAGGAATTCTGTATTTATCCATCGGAAGTTCTGTTTTTCCTGCACTTGATGCACAGTGGTCTGCAATAATAACAAAAACCGTATTCTTATACCAGTCTTGTTTCTTAGCCATATCAAAGAACAGCTTAAGAGAGTAATCCGTATATTTTACACCACCTTCACGGGATTTTGCGGTCCCAGGAATATCGATTCTTCCGTCAGGATATGTAAACGGCCTGTGATTGGAAACTGTCATCCAGTGATTGAAAAACGGCTTTCCTGACTTGGCTTCAGCATTCATTACCTGAATAGCTTTTCTGGCCATATCTTCATCTGCAACTCCCCAAACATTGGCAAAAGTGATTTCTTCAGGTTTAAAGTTGTTTCTATCTACGATACCATAACCGTTTCCTCCGAAGAAGTCCTGCATATTATCAAAATAGCTGTATCCTCCGTATAAGAATTTAACATCATATCCTTTAGACTTGAAAACACTTCCGGTTGTGAATTTATTCTTATTGTCATCTCTCTTGATGATACTTTCTCCTGCTGTAGGAGGAATACACAATGTCAAAGCTTCCAGTCCGCGTACCGTTCTGTTTCCGGTGGCATACAGATTGGTAAACATCAGTGATTTGTCGGCAAGGCTATCCAGGAAAGGGGTAATTTTTTGGGTATTACCATAATGTTCCATGAAATCCGCAGAAAGACTCTCGATAGAAATCAATACTACGTTTTTCTTTATTTCCGGTTGTTCTGCAACAACAGCTCTTGATAAAGTGTGTTGTGGATATTGGCTTAAGAAATTCTTTTCGGCCTGCTGTTGATTAATCTGCGAGTAAAACTGGAAATAATCCAGCTCATTATGGGTAAATGCCCAGTAGAACTTAGGAAGTCCGTTAGCTTCAATTTCGTCTGCGAAAACATTGTCAGATTTGATCTGCATCAAAGATGGTATTGCCAGGGCACTAAGCGCACAAAGTACCATAAAACTGCCCAGAAGGACCATTTTTTGTTTAAAGTCCGGAAGTTCCAGCAACTCATCTTTTGTTTTCTTATAAATAAACCATGTGATGGTAATGGTAACAATCATGATGGCAGAAAACAATGGAATTACAGGGTAACTTTCCATGATATTCCCAATCACCTCATTGGTATAAATAAGATAATCTACAGCAATAAAATTATATCGGACTCCAAATTCATTGTAAAAGAAGTATTCACTGACTCCGTTAAAAATAATCAGAAGAACATATAATAGTAATGTAATGAAATATAATGTGTTACGTATTTTTATTCTTTGAGTAGGAAGGAAAAGCATCAATCCGAAGAAAAGAGTTTTTATTCCTACGAAAACAAGAGCAATTTCCATGATGGAACCTCCATACTGCTTGAAAATGTTGTTCGGCACAAGCCATATATAAAGGAAGAATAGAACCAGAGCACTCAGAATAATATACCCGTAAGGTTTTTTATATTTTGAATTGGAAAGAAAGAGGAAGTAAAGAGCGAGAATGGAACTGGCCAGTATGAAAACAAAAACGTCATTCACCAGACCTATCAGCAAAACTTTTACGACTTCGAAAAATCCAAAACTAGCGGTAGTAATAGGATGAAAAAAGAATACGGTTCTTATTATCAACGAAATAATAAGATAGAAAATTCCTAAATACAGGAAGGGTTTTATTTTTTTTAAAAACATGTATTGTCTGTTTTTATTAATTTTCACAAAGATAGTTTTTGTGGGGAACTTTTGACGGAAAAAAAGAAAAACATCCTTTTTATTAATAAGATTTATGAATTATTTATATCTTAATAAAAAAGGACTATTAAAAAATAGTCCTATTATATTGTCAAAGTAAATAAGCAGTTAAGAGTGCCCGAAACCGATATTTCCTTTTTTATCAGATAATTTCTTTTTGAAATCAATCATTCTAAGAGCTGTAACGGCTGCTTCCACTCCTTTATTTCCAAGATCTCCACCGCTTCTCGCAATAGATTGTTCTTTATTATCATCTGTTAATACACAGAAAATAGTAGGAGTATCCGTCATGATGTTACAGTCTTTGATTCCCTGCGCTACTGCAGAGCATACATAGTCAAAATGAGGAGTTTCCCCACGGATCACACATCCGATAGAAATTACTGCGTCATATTTTCTCTCTTTGCAAAGCTGCATACTAGCATAGCTTAATTCGAAAGCTCCTGGTACAGGGAAAAGTTTGATGTTTTCAGGTTTTACTCCTTCTTTTTCAAGGATTTCCAAAGCTGCATCACGAAGATTGTAAGTTACAAAATCATTCCACTCAGAAAAAACAATGCCGATAGAAAAATCTTCGGCATTAGTTATATGAAGTGGCTTGTAATCGGATAGATTAACTGTTGCCATTTTTTAATAATATTTAGTCATTTCAATATAAGAATCAGACATTCCGTTGTCGTAGTCCTGATATTTTTCATCAATTGCAGAGAAGTATTTTTTAGCTTCTGCATTTTTCTTTAATCCTAAAGCAACGATACCTGCTTTTCTTGTGAAATAATACGTTGTATAAGGATCATCAGATGCTGATGCAGCCTGATCTAGCAAACCTAAAGCTTCATCATTTTTGTTAAGACCTGATTTTGCATCTGCCATAGCACCATACTTCATTGCCATTAAAGTCTTGTTTTTGGAAGAGAATTTATCTAAAAGATCATAAGCTTCCTGGAACTTTCCTTCTTTGAATTTTAATAACCCGGCATTGTAAGAAGAAAGTTTACCGATTTCAGTAGAAGCATATTCATTTGCTGTCCCTATAAAACCAGGATTAGCAGCAGATTTTCCGCCCAAAGCATCTTTATCTTTACCTTCAGCAAGGTTTTTCTGAGCAGCAAGGAAACTTTTTACAGCTTCAGTGTTCTTTGGAGCAATTACAAATTGCTTATAAGCAAAGAATCCTAAAACCCCTAAAATCAAAGCTCCAAATACAAAACCAAGCGGCTTTGAATATTTTTCAACAAATCTTTCAGTGTTTAAAGCCTCTCTGTCAAGGTCTTTAAAGAACTCAACTGTTTCTTTACCTTCTTGCTCGTTCTGAGCACTCTTTCCCAATTTTGCCATAAGTTTTTAAAAATTGAAATGCAAATTTAATTGTTTCTGAGAGATTTACAAAATACTTTGTGAGTATTATTGATGAAATCTTGTGAATTGTTAATCTTGGATGATGAATTTATTAAAAAAAGATGCTTCGACAGGCTCAGCATGACACTTCTAATCTTACAGTAAATTATTAGCCATTGTCATGCTGAGCGGAGTCGAAGCATCTATCTTTATCTTGTTAGGATCAATCTTAATAACTTAAGATGTGGTAGATCTCTGCACCAAATTTTTTCAGTTTTTCATCACCATTCAAGCCTTGTAAGCCGATAAGAAAACTAAACTGTGAAACAATTGCTCCTTGTTTTTCTACCAACTTGGCAGCAGCTTCAGTAGTTCCTCCTGTTGCTAAAAGATCATCGTGGATTAAAACTCTTTGTCCAGGTTTTATCTGTCCTTCACGGGTTTCAATAATGGCACTTCCATATTCCAGGTCATATTTTTCTGAAATGACTGGTGGTGGAAGTTTTCCTGCTTTTCTGATTAGAATAAATGGTACTTCCAATGCCACAGCAATAGCGATTCCAAAAAGGTAACCGCGGCTTTCAATTCCGCAGACTGCATCTATTTTTCCTTTACTGAAGGCTACAAGATCTGCAATAACGTCTTCGTAAAGTTTTGGGTCTAAAAAGATGGGTGAAATATCCTTAAACTGTATTCCCGGAATCGGAAAATCAGGGATATTTTCAATTGTTTCTTCTAATCTTTTGATCAGTTCTGCTGAAGCCATTTATTAATTGATTTTATAGCTGGAAATTTTCCAGTCTCCATTTACATTTTTAAGTCCGAAAGTCACTTTTAAAGAAGTTGTCTTCCCACTTTTATCCGTTACATCATAAGTAGCATTTACACTGGCACTGTTAGCTGATGTCCCATTAGTCGTAATATTTTTTACGCTTACATTTTTCACAGATCCAAAACCTGAAGTAGGATTTGAGAAAGATTCATAGCTTCCCCAGCTTGGATTGCTGGCTGTTTCGTATGCTGCTTTTAAATTCTGAGAGCTTACACTGTTCAGGAACTTACTAACTGTATTTTTAGGGTCTGCTGTTGGTTGCTTTGGTGCAGCCGGTGTTGCAGGAGTAGATGTTGCAGGATCCGTAGTTGCTCCAGGAATAGCTGTTGGATTGTTTGGATCTACCACCGCGCTTGGTTGCTCTGTCACTGCTGTTGAATCAGTTTTTGGGATGGTAGGAACTTTTAGAGCTGCTGCATTGACATCAAGCCCGATTTTAGACATTTTGAAAGTCTTGGCAGTCGTTTTTACAGAAACTGTGATATCAATTTTATTATCTACCACTTTTGAAGCAGGGATAGATGAGAACTTTAAATTGAATCCTTTAAAGTTATTATCCTGCATCAGGTTTTTAGCAGTAGCTAATCTTACACCGTTACTGAAGACTTCAAGAGTTGCTTCAAGGCCAGCTCCTGTGAAAGATACAGGGTTTCCGGCTGCATCTACAAGTCTTGGAACAATCTGGATTGCTGTAGGCGCTCCGGTTCCGTCATCTCCTGTAGGTATTGTCACAAGGCTTAATGATCCTGCTTTTACATCATTAGGATCACTTTCTTTAGCTTTATCATCCCCGAAGATATTCATTTCTCCAAGTGATGGTGGGGCGGTACTTGCCCATTCTATTCCGTTTTTCTGTGCAATTTCGTCAGCCAATGACATAATTTCAGGAACTTTCTTCCCGTTAATCAGCTTTCCAAGGGCTTTTAGCTCATTGATATCACCGTCTGCCTCTACTCCAAATGTCTTAAGGATATAAAGAGCCTCATTAAACTTAATCTGCTTAATGGTTGGTAAACTGGAGGTCATATCATTGATACTTGACTGCAGTGTTTTAGTATTCGTAGCATCTACATGATCTTTCTTACATGCTGTAAAAAGCAACAGACTGAAAACAAGTAGAAAAGAAAACTTTTTCATTTTTATTTGGTTTGTTGCAAATTTAATAAAACCTTTATTAATACTGGATTTTATTTTCACTTTATGTTTTATGGCTTGTTTTATTTCTTTTTTACACTAGCCATAATTCTATATTTTTACTTTTTATTAGGTTGTTCTTTCAAGTCTCCCTTGAAAAAATTGCTGAAGATGGTCTGCATATTTGGGAATGAAGAATCCTGCCAGTAAGAAGTTTTGTAATTACTGTTTTCTTTATCAAATTTTACTTTTTCAATATCATTGTCATTATTAAAGCTTAGTTCTGTAGGATAAAAATTGGTGTAAACGGCAATCTGATTGTATTCGGGTTCGCTTTTATGTTTTAGTTTTACAAAAACAAGTTCATTGTATTCAAGGAAATCTTTCAATGTCTTTTCTGTTCCCTTTTCAAAGGACATATTCAGAATTGTTCTGATATCATAAAATCTATATCCGAAGAATGAAAACTCTTTTTCCTGAAGCGCTCCCTCTGTTACCTCTATCTGATCTTTACGATCGCCTTTCAATTCTCTGATGATATTTCTTTTTGTTTTATATTCTTCCGGATTTCCTACATTTTTAAGTTTTGGAATCTGTAGAGAATTTCCATAATCCCATGATGAAGTTTCTTTCTTCTCGTTTTTAGGTTCTGTCAATCTGAAAACCCTGTATTGTTCAACATTGGTACTTTTTAGTTTTTTTGTTTTGTTGTCAAAAATATAGGTTACAATTCCGTCAGTATAGCTATTCAGTTTATTATTCACCGTTACGTACGCATTAAAATTTCCTTTGATAAAAATATACTTGGCAGGTTTGTTATTTTTGATAACTACAGTTTCAATTTCCTTTACCTGATCATTGATTTTAATAATGGGCTGGTCAAAATCGGAATATGACAGGGTGGCCACTGGAAAATTATTATAGACAAGCTGAAACTTTTCCTGAGATGGCGACAGCGATTGTTTGTCAATCTTCCCTTCAATATCTGAGTATGCCAGAATAGTTCCGTCTTTCCCAAACACTGAAACCCTGGGAAGGGGAGCATTACTTTTTTCAGAAACGAAAGTGATGGTCTGTGCCTGAATGAAGCTAAACAGAAAAAGGAAAAATGAGTACAAGAAAAGTTTTGTTTTCATAATAAGATTTTGTTTTAGTTGTTGATCTCATGATAGAGATGCACGGTGATCAGTTGTTTCATATGCATAAAAAAAGACTGATCGTTTTAACAATCAGTCTTTTATAATTTTATTTTGTTACAAGTCCTTAGAAAGGATACTCATAAATTTCAGATTCGTGTAAGAATGGGTTTCCTGTAGGGATCAACTTCAGTTTAGATAAAGCTGAAAGTACAGTAAACATAAATAATCCAGCTACGAATAGGATTGCTCCTAGGATTAACAGGAATACTTCAGGAGTGTTCCAGTATGGTCCTACTGTTCCTGGCATTACCATGTTGAAGTAATCTAAGATGTGTCCTAAGATCACTACTACTGCCATTGTAGTAACTACTTTGTAGTTTCTCTTGATGCTGCTACTTACTAATACCAATAGTGGTAATAAGAAGTTGATGATCAACATCGGTAAGAAAGTAGGAGAGTAGTGTTGGAATCTACCGAAGAAGTAGTTAACCTCTTCCGGAACGTTTGCATACCAGTAAAGCATGAACTGAGCGAACCATGTATATGTCCAAAGCATACTTGTAGCGAAAAGGAAAACTCCTAAATCGTGTAAGTGGTTATCATTGAACTGTGGTAAGAAACCATTTTTCTTAAGATAAACACTTAATAGAATGATTACAGCAATACCACTTGAAAGGCAGCTAACCATTGAATACCAGATATACATTGTAGAATACCAGTGAGGGTCAATAGACATCAACCAGTCCCAAGCCCAAGCTGCAGAAGCAAATCCGAAGAATGCGATATATCCTACTGCCCATCTGTAAAGCATTTGGTACTCTACTTTAGACTTAGTTTCATCTACTTTCTTAGACTGAGCTTTTAATTTCCAAGCGAAGAAAGAAGCACCAATCACATAGATTAAAGTTCTTACTGCGTAGAAAGGAATATTTAAGAATTTTTTCTTTTCGAATAAGATCACATCAAAATGCGGAGAATCCGGGTTTGTCAATTCAGGGTCCATCCAGTGGAATAAGTGACCATTATGAGTGATGTTTAAGATCATCAGGATTACTAAGATTGCACCACCGTAAGGGATATAAGAAGCAATAGCTTCCATTACTCTTGTAATGATGATTGGCCATCCTGCGTGTGCAGCGTGCTGAATAGAATAGAAGAATAATACGCAGCAGCTTACTCCAAAGAAAAATACAGCTACAAAATGTATTGCTGCTAAAGGCTGGTTGTGTACCTGCAATGTAGCGTGCTCAAGGTGAGCCGCGTGATCCTGAGGTCCAACCATTTCACTTGAGTGTGTAGGAGCAGTATGACCTGAAGCATGAACAGCTTCCATCATTTGTTCTATTTTCTCAGTAGAAATTCCTTTGTTCAAAAAGAAACCAATACCGAAAAGAACTAAACCTACAACAAGAAGTATTATAGAAGTTGATTTTAATTTTGGTGAAAAACTATACATTTCTTTTCTTATTTTTTAGTTTCGGTAGTCGTTTCAGTTGTTGCTGGTGCCGCCGCTGTAGCTGCTGCCGGTGCTGCTGCTCCTTTTTTGAAAGCACTCATCACATACATTGCTACTCTCCATCTGTCTCCTGCGTTCAATTGTCCCGCATAAGATCCCATGGCATTTCTACCGTTTGTTAATACATAATGAACAGATCCTACAGTAATTTCTCTGTCAGCATAGTTTGGTACTCCAGAGAATGCTCCACTTTGAACGATAGGTCCTTGTCCATCACCTCCTGTACCGTGACATGCAGCACAAGTATGATCGAACAATATTTTACCTCTTTCAAGATCCTTAGCTGCATTAGCTGGGTTCAAAGGAGATGCTGTAAGTTTTTTAGATGCTTCATACCCTGCGTTGTACTCGTCAACATTCTTAGGTAATAAGCTTTCTTCAAAAACTCCGTCTTTATTCTGAGGAACTGATCCTTCTACTGGAGAAAGACCTGTTGCACCATTATTTTTAACAAAAGCAGGAATTTCATTTTCATGATCTGAATAAGCGTCCTGAGCTTTCATCAATGGATCATAAGCTACCGGAAAATACATGTCCGGGAAATATACCAACGGAGTGTTCTCCTTTGGTCCGCAAGAGTTAAGTAAAACTGTTGTTAAACCTAAAACCGCTGTAATTTTTAATACATTCTTTTTCATTTTAAGCGTCTTTAACAGTTATTTCTTCAACTCCAGTTTCAATAAGCAACTGTTTTACAGATTCTACATCTTCAGTTACAAATTCCATCATGAATTTATCATCAGTAGTTCTTGGATCCGGGTTCTGAGCTGGAGCTCCTGGATACATTTTGTTTCTAACTAGGAAAGTTAAAGACATCATGTGAGCAGCACAGAATACCATTAATTCGAACATTGGAACTACGAATGCCGGCATGTTGTGTCCCCAGTCAAAAGCTGGTTTACCACCGATATTCTGAGGCCAGTCGTGATTCATCACGTACCATGTTAAAGTAGCACCGATAGTAACCCCATAAAGAGCATATAAGAATGCGGCATCAGAAATTCTAGTTTTCTTTAAACCTAAAGCTTTGTCTAGCCCGTGAACCGGAAACGGAGTATAAACCTCGTTGATTGCGATTCCTTTATCGTTGAATGCTTTAACGCCGTTCATTAAATCGTCGTCGTCAGCATAAAGTCCGTATACAATTTTAGTGGTGCTCATCTCCTTCTTTTGCTTTATAAGTTTCACCTGAGATTTTCAAAATCGATTTTAATTCAGCCTGTGCAATTACAGGGAATGTTCTTGCATATAATAAGAATAATACAGAGAAGAATCCGATTGTTCCTAAGTATACACCCACATCAATGATCGTTGGCTTAAACATTGTCCATGATCCTGGTAAGTAGTCTCTTGAAAGGTTGATAACGATGATATCAAAACGCTCGAACCACATACCGATGTTGATGATTAATGCAACAATGAATGTCCAGATAATGTTCGTTCTTAGTCTCTTGAACCAGAAAGAAGCAGGAATAACAAGGTTACAGATGATCAATGACCAGAATGCCCACCAGTAAGGTCCTACAGCAGCACCTGGAGAAAGATATGTGAAATCTTCAAATCTAGATCCTGAGTACCATCCGATGAAATATTCAGTTGCGTAAGCTACAGTTACCATACCACCAGTTAAGATGATTACGATGTTCATAATTTCGATATGATACATTGTAATGTACTCTTCTAGGTGACACACTTTTCTTGCAACCAACAATAGGGTCTGTACCATTGCAAATCCTGAGAAGATCGCTCCAGCAACGAAGTAAGGAGGATAGATCGTTGAGTGCCATCCTTTAATTACTGAAGTTGCGAAGTCAAATGATACGGTTGTGTGTACTGAGAATACAAGTGGAGTTGCCAAACCTGCAAGAACCAAAGAAAGTTCTTCGAATCTTTGCCAGTGTTTTGCTTTACCACCCCAACCGAATGCAAGGAATGTATAAATTTTCTTAGTCCAAGGAGTTTTAGCTCTATCTCTGATCATTGCAAAGTCAGGGATTAGTCCCATGAACCAGAATACAGTTGATACTGAGAAATACGTAGAGATTGCAAATACGTCCCAAAGTAGAGGAGAGTTGAAGTTCCCCCAAAGAGAACCGAATTGGTTTGGTAAAGGGAATACCCAATATCCAACCCAAACTCTACCCATGTGGATTACAGGGAAGATTGCTGCCTGTACAACCGCAAAGATCGTCATCGCCTCTGCAGATCTGTTTACAGACATTCTCCATCTCTGTCTAAATAATAATAATACTGCGGAGATTAGGGTCCCGGCGTGACCGATACCTACCCACCATACGAAGTTGGTAATATCCCAACCCCAGTTAATAGTTCTGTTAAGCCCCCATGCTCCAATACCTGTCCCGATAGTGTAAGCGATACAGCCGAATCCATAGAGGAATAGAACTAGTGCAGCATATAATGAGATCCACCATAATTTACCTGCTCTTTCTTCGATAGGTCGTGCGATATCTTCTGTAATATCGTGATAAGTTTTGTGACCAATAATTAGAGGTTCCCTTATCGGAGCTTCGTAATGTCCTGACATTTTTTACCTATTTATTATTTAAACTTTATTTTTCTACTCTGTTTCTTACTTTAGTGTGATAGAACACGTTTGGTTTTGTTCCGATCTCCTCTAGTAAATAATATCTTCTGTTAGATGCATATTGCTCTCTAATTGAAGAATCTTTATCATTCATGTCTCCAAATGTCATTGCTCCAGTAGAACAAGCTTTAGAACAAGCAGTCTGGAATTCTCCATCCTTCACTCTTCTTCCTTCTTTCTTAGCCTCAAGAATAGTATTCTGAGTCATTTGGATACACATTGAACATTTCTCCATTACCCCTCTAGTTCTTACAACTACATCCGGGTTAAGTACCATTCTTCCTAAATCGTTGTTCATGTTGAAATCGAACTTGTCATTTAGGTTATAAGTAAACCAGTTGAAACGTCTTACTTTGTACGGACAGTTGTTTGCACAATATCTGGTACCGATACATCTGTTGTAAGCCATATGGTTTTGACCTTGCTTACCGTGTGAAGTAGCCGCTACCGGACATACAGTTTCACATGGAGCGTGGTTACAGTGCTGACACATTACTGGTTGGAAGATTACATCCGGGTTGTCTGCAGGGTGGTTTAACGCACCTCCGTCTCCGAAAGCAGTACCGTACAATTCTGGTACAGCCATTCCTTCTTTCAATCCTTCGTAAACTTCTACTTTCTGTCTTGAAGAGTAGTAACGGTCAATTCTTAACCAGTACATATCTCTAGACATTCTTACTTCTTCTTTACCTACTACAGGAACGTTGTTTTCTGCCTGACAAGCAATGATACATGCTCCACAACCAGTACAAGAGTTCAAGTCAATAGATAAGTTAAAGTGAGGACCATCAGTATCATCAAAAGCATCCCAAAGGTCGATTTTTCTCGCTGGAAGTGCTCCGCTGATCGTGTGGTATTCCAAAGGCTTGTTCCATCCTTTGTGCTCATCATCAAAAGCAACGTTAATGAATTCAGCTAAAGGAACTTCCTTCGCGATTTCATAACGACCCATTAATGTATTTTGAAGCTGGATACCTGCGAACTCGTGATCTTCTCCTGTTTTTTCAATTTTAACACCTGAAAGAACAAGGTTAGAACCGTCAAATAAAGGATAAGCGTTTACACCAGTATCAGCAGTTGCTCCTGAGTTTTTCTTACCATAACCAAGTGCAAGACCTACAGATCCTTCAGCTTGTCCTGGTTGTACGAATACAGGAACGTTTTCTATTTTAACTCCGTTTACAGTAAGGTTTACAATAGAACCATCTAGCTGCATTCTCGCGTTAAGATCGTTGTCAATTGCAAATTTCTCTGCATCTTTAGGAGAAATTGTAAGGTAGTTATCCCAAGACATTCTTGTGATTGGGTCAGGTAACTCTTGTAACCAAGGGTTGTTTGCCTGAGTACCGTCTCCCATTGAAGTCTTAGTGTATAATACTAATTCTAATTCAGAAGCTTTAAAGTTTCCTAGTTCAGCAACAGCCTGAGCAGCGTTTCCTCCTGCATAAGTAAGAGAAGTTGCATTCGTAGAAGCGTTGATACCGTTATACAATGCTTTGTTGAAAGAAGTACCACCTAAAAGAGAAGCAGAGCTTGCTTTTAAATAATCGTAGTAGTTGTTTGCTGCATTGTTTTTACCATTCTTCCAAACCAATAGAGACTCTTCAATCTGTCTTGATTTGTAGATTTTCTGGATCGTAGGCTGCATTAATGAATATACACCAGTCTGTGGTTCGATATCTCCCCAAGACTCTAACCAGTTAGCTACCGGAATTACAGCTTTCGCTGCTTTGTACATTTCATTTTTCTTATCTGCTACAGCAACTACGTAAGGAACTTTTGATAAAGATTTTTTGAAATCTTCTCCTTTTGGATGAGAGTAGATAGGGTCTACGTTGTTTGTAATCAATACACCAACTTGTCCACCATTTACCCATCCTAAGAATTCCTGGTATTTAGCACCGTTGAATTCTTTAAGGAAGTTTGCCTTACCTGTGAAAGCTACTGAACCTAATTTTTGGTTGATTAAGTGTGCTAAAACCTGTGCTCCTTTAGAACCGTCAGCAAAAACAACAGCTTTGCTTCCTTTTGCTTTTAGTTCGTTAGCAATTTCAGTTGCAGTCTTATCAGTAGTACCGCCACCTACGATTGCATTGTAAACTTCCACTAACGTTTTGTTTACAGCACTTGGTTTTAATCTGTATCTTGAGTCAGCGTTAGCACCAGTTAATGACATGTTAGACTCCACCTGGATGTGTCTCAACATGCTTGCTCCTGGTTTTCTAGCTGCTGCGTAAGAAGTCTCTAAGCTTGAAGCGTTATAATCTCCTAAGAAATCAGCCTGGAAAGAAACTACCAATTCAGAACCGTTAAGGTCATAAACAGGTAATGCTCTTTGTCCGAATACTTCCTGAGCTGCATCTAATCCTGCAGAATAAGGGAAAGCATCATAAGTTACTAATTCAGCTGTAGGATATTTAGCTTTGAATTCAGCGAATAACTTTTTGAAAGTTGGGGAAGCAAAAGAGTGTGATAAAACCACAATCTTTTTGCCTGACGCTTTAGCTTCTTCCAACCCTTTGATAACGAAACTGTCTACTTTATCGAAAGTTTCATCTTTACCGTCTAGTTTAGGCTGCTTTACTTTATCGTTATCATAAAGAGAAAGTACACTTGCCTGAGCTCTTGCGTTAGTTTTACCTAAATCACCACCAGCCGGGTTTGGTTCAATTTTGATAGGTCTACCTTCACGGGTTTTTACTAAAACACTAGCAAAGTCGAAACCGTCAAAATATGTTGAAGCGTAATAATTAGGGATTCCCGGAATAATATCATGCGGCTTTACCACATAAGGAATCGTTTTGATTACCGGAGCTTCGCAGGCAGCTAATGTTACTGCTGCTGTAGAGAATCCTAGTAATTTAAGGAAATCTCTTCTTGAAGTACTTGATCCGTTTTTCTCAGCATCTCCAAGGAAATCTTCTACCGGAATTTCTTCCTGAAACTCTTTCTGAGCCAGCTTATTATTCAAAGCTGGATCTTTAAGTTCATGAATACTTCTGAATTGTATTTTGTTTGAAGCCATTTATACTTCTAATTTTTTAGTTATTAATAATGACATTTACCACACTCAAGACCTCCAATTGCATCTACAGTGATCTTACCTCCATCTTGTGGATATTGTTTTTTCAACTTGTCATGTAGATTTTTGAAGTACTCTTTATTATAACCGTTGTTCATATCAACTTCAGTCGTTCTGTGGCACTCGATACACCATCCCATAGTAAAGTCGTTAGCCATTTGAACAACATTCATTGTATCAATTTTACCGTGACAAGCTTTACATACAACATCAATTTTGTTGTTAGGATTCTTTTTGTTGAAAGAATTGATGATAGCTTGTTCTCCAGCAATTACGTGCTGAGAGTGGTTGAAGTAAACGAAGTCTGGCATGTTGTGGATTCTTGTCCATTCAACCGGCTGTGTTTTTCCTGTGTACTGTTGTTTTGCAGGATCCCAACCTGTTGCAGCGTAGATCTTCTGGATTTCTCCGTCATAGAATGCCTTGTCTTTTCCTGGCTCCATGTAGTGATCTGCGTTGTATTCAGAAATTGTTCTGTGACAGTTCATACAAACGTTCATAGAAGGAATCTCAGATACTTTTCCGTATTTAGCACTAGAGTGACATAACTGACAGTCAATTTTCTGTTCTCCAGCGTGAATTTTGTGAGAGAAGTAGATAGGTTGCTCCGGCTTGTACCCTTTGTAAACCCCGATCCACATTAACCAGTTCCATACTCCGTAAGCGGCTAAAATAGCAAGGATTGCCAATAGACCTTTACCAATGAAGTGGAACTTCTCATACATTTCACTGAAAGAACGAACTCTTGTTTCATTAAGTCCAGCTAAATCTTCAGACTGACCCAGTTTTACCAATTGTCTTAGTTTAACCAAGATCCAAACCAGTAAACCTGCGATCGCTAAAAGTGAAATGATGACAACGTTTGTTGTAGTTTTGTCTGCAGGAGCTGCCGCAGTAGCGTCAGTTGCAGGAGTTGCTTCCGGTTTTTTCTCCTCCGGAGCAGGAGGGTTAGTTGTGAAAGCTAAAATGTCGTCAATATCCTTATCTGTAAGATTTGGAAAGACCTGCATTTCAGTCTTGTTAAACTTTTCAAAAATCTCATTGGCGTATTTATCCCCAGAAGCCCTTAGAGCTTTGTTGTCTTTGATCCACTTGTGAAGCCAATCTTTGTCTACACCACCTTCTGTCTTTACTCGTTCTACAACCCCTTTTAATGGTGGTCCTACAACTTGTTTGTCCAGCGCGTGACATGCAGTACAATTCGCTTTGAAAAGTTTCTCTCCGTTTTTAGGATCGCCGTCTTGCCCGTAAAATGAAGCACTGGTTGATAGCAATAAGCCTATTGCGATCAACGTTTTTTTATAATGCTTTCTCCAACTAATCATTTAAATTATCTTATGTTAGTAAATTATTGAACATTCAATCAATTCCGCAAAAATAATATTTTTAACAGGAATTTAACGGTATATCGAAAAGGGAAAATATCATTTACGTTTAATTTGTATTGATTCTAAATAACCAGTTTGGTATAGTTTTTTAATTTGTATAAATTTGCGGAAACAAGTTTAAATGAGAAATCTAATCAAAATATTTTCGATATTATCATTATTTGGATTTTATAATATTGAAGCACAGCAAGTTGTTAAAAAGGATACCCTGTCAGGAACAGAACTGGTCATGACAATGGATTCCAAAATAAATGCTGCTTTGGAAGGAATTGAAGGAAAGTGTGCGAAAGTTGCTCCAACAAATTCTCCTAAAGATTTCAGTAATAATGATAGTGGAATTTCTACAGGAATCAATACAAAACCCCCTAAGATCTTTGTGCCGAGCAGAGAGCTTACCAATGCTGAAATCTGTAAGAAAAATCCTAGAATTTTAGGGTTCAAAATCCAGATTACAACAGTGAAAAGTAATGAGGAGGCTAATGAGGTGAAATCTTATTTCAGAAAAAGATTCCCGAATCTGAAAGTGGAGACGGATGCTTCTTTAAGACCTAATTATAAAATTTTAGCTGGAAGTTATTTCACAAAACAAAGTGCTGCCAGTGATCTTTCCAAGATCAGAGAATATTTTAAATCTGCAGTAGCAGTACAGTATAGAATTTTCTGTGCCGAGGCAAAATAAGAATAATTTATTTCAATATAAAAAACAAAAAGCTGAGAAATTTCTCAGCTTTTTTTATTGATAATAATTTTCCATAAACCAGAAGAATTCTGTCATTCTAAAGATGTTGTTGACTAACAGATAGGTAAATAATATTGCCACAATTAATGTTAAAAATGACATCATTTTTGCTGATGACCTGTAAGCAAAAAAGAGCCATCCTAAAAGAAGAGGATATACAAAAACAAAATGTCCTCCATAGATATAGGAAGTGTGAAGGCCAAACCTCATTACGCAATGGATAATGATGTCAACTAAAAATGAAATGACGATAACCTGAACCCATTTGTTTTTAAAGTTTTTAAAATAACTCCAACTTATCAGGATTAATAATGTACCGATGAAAAAGTAGGGAAGAGCTGATGAATAAACATCCATGTAAAGCCCTTTAAAATTAAATCCTTTCATATTATGTTTGTCAGACATAATAAACCCAGGGAAAAGAATATTGCCCCCAAAGAAGAAGGAGAGAATCATATCCCATGTCGGCATTGATTCTACATTGGAGAACTTTTCATATTGCTGATTGGTTTTTGAAAAGATGTTCTGATATTTAAAATCAATTCTATTCAGATAAAGCAGTACAAAACAAATGGTAGCAACTATTACCCTTAATGCTGCATTTCCGAATTTCTTCCAGTTTGTAAAAATGCCTTTCTCAAAAATAAGTGGAATGAAAACCTTTACAATATTTGTAATGGTAAGTCCTCCGATAGTAATCCCAGCCAGGGATAAAGCTGTTGCTGGTATTTTCTCTTCTTTCCTTAGTTTGATTGCTGCATAGTAATTGTATAGCGATAGTAAAAATAAGGTATAGGTAAAGTTCTCCGGAGTAAAAGACAAGATGATATTAGTGGAAAAAGCTCCAAAGAATAATATGATTAAAAGGCTTAACCATAAAGGTAGCTGAATGATATTCTTTAAATATTTAAATACCTGAATAATATTTAATGTAATGATAATATTACTGAGCCATGCCAGGGTAAGTCTGAAATTGGCATCCATTTTTCCCCCTGAAATAAATAATGAGAATTCTCTTATCCAGTTAAAAAAATAGTAGGATAAAGGATGTCTTTCAAAACTGCCTCCTGTCATAAGGATTGATTTATTATCAAAACTGAAGTAAGCATCCCACGGAATCCTGCTGTCAAAGATAATCCTGTAATGAAGGGCAATATAAGATCCCAGAATTCCATAACAGACAATGAAAAACAGAAATACCGCCAGCTCGGTATAAGTGGAAGGGAAAACCAGTTTAAGGAAATTGATGATTTTTGTTTTGATAAAAGACACGGGTCAAATTTTTTGCAAAAGTAAAATAAAAAAACCACCAAAATTGGTGGTTGTAAAAGTTTGTATAAACGTTGTTAGTGTTTGATTACTTTTTCTGTTTTAGAAGTTCCGTCTGAGAAATCTACTTTTAATAAATAAACTCCTTTTGGAAGTGAAGAAATATCTAATCTTTCTGAAGTATTGTTGAGCAGAGATTTTCCACTTGCATCACTTACTGTAGCAGATTTGATTTTTTTGTCTGTTTTTATATTAATTTCTCCCTTTGTTGGGTTAGGATAGATGTTTGTAAAGTCTTTTACTTTAGCATTGGTTTCCTGAGTAGCTAATGTAGCACTTGCTAAAACCTGTACATCATCTATGGAAAGGCTGTCTGCATCATTAGCCACATAACGGAATCTGAATTTAACATTGGCCTGCCCTGCATATGAGGCTAAGCTCACGGTAATCGCTAGTGTTTCATAATCGGTATATAATCCATAGTCTTCTTCAACCCATACCTGATTCCAGGTAGTTCCTCCATCTGTGGAAACTTCTACTTTTAAATCTCCGTTAGGATTTGGATCAACCATGTATTCGTATCCAATTTTAGCATTGAATTTTAGTACAGGACTCGTTGTTCCTACCAAACTGAAGGAAGGACTTGTTAAATGAGCATCCTGTGCCTGGGCAATCCATCCTATGCCAGCAGATTTTCCACCATTGATATTGAATGTTGCTTGCCCGGTTGCATTAAATATGGTAGTGGTAAATCCCCAAGGTCGTGAGGCCACATTTGTTCCGGTTGTCCATCCTGTTGGAGGAAATGTCGTACCCTGAAAAGTCTCTGTGAGAATCTGTGCATTTCCAAATACAAAAGAGATTAGGAAAAGGAATAGTAATTTTGTTTTCATTTGGTTTACGTTTAAAGTTGTTAGTAAATGTAATAAAAAAATGAAAATAATTACATGTTTTTTAATTTTTTATGAATATTTGTTAATTACGAACTACATGAAAGTGTGGAACATCCGGCCGTATCATCATATCCAGACGGTCTTTTGGCAGAGAACTCAGGGTATATTTCCTGATATGGATTTTCGAGGGCTTTAATGAGCTTTTCCAGCATCTCTTTTTTGCCATTTCCGATCTCTTCAATACATTCGTAGAGAAGATAATTTCGGAGGATAAATGTTGGATTTGTTTTTTCCATCATGGCTAAAGAGTCTTCTCCTGAAATAGCGTTTAAAGCTTTTCTTGCTTCATAGCTTTTGATGAAACTATTTAGCTTTTCCAGCTTTTCTTTATTCAGAATAATATAAGAGACATCTTTAAAATGTTCTGATATGTTTGTTCTTTGGGTTATTTTTTTTAATTGATTGAAAAACAAGGTGTAATCCAACTGAAGTTCCTGCATAAGACCCTGCCAGTTGGTGAAAAATTCTTCATCATCTTTTTGAAGCTGATCAAAACCGAACTTTTTACAAAGCATCTGGTCGTGAGCTTCCCAAAAATAAGTTCCGAAATTATTTAAAGTATCTTCTAAAAACTTTTCATCCTTGATCAACGGATGAAGAGCATTAGCAAGCTGCCAAAGGTTCCATTGGGCAATTTGTCCCTGTTTTCCGAAAGCATATCTTCTTCCCGGAAGGTCTGTTGTGTTAGGTGTGAAATTCAAATCATATTCGTCCATCATGGAATAAGGGCCATAATCAATGGTTAATCCGAGAACTGACATATTATCTGTGTTCATCACTCCGTGTACAAAACCAACTCTGAACCATTCAACCATTAAGTCAGCAGTTCGGGTGCAGATGTTTTCAAAAAAGTCTCTGTATTTCTTACTGTCAGTTGCTGTAATTTCCGGGTAATAGTTTTCAATGGTAAAGTCGGCAAGCTCCTGAAGATTGTTGTATTCTCTTTGGGCAGACATAAGTTCAAAATGTCCGAAACGTAAAAAACTTTCAGCAGTTCTGATGACCACTGCACCTTTTTCAAGCTGTGGATTTCCACTGTACATGATATCACGCATCACATCTTCACCTGTAAAAGCCAGGCTAAGCGCTCTTGTTGTTGGAATACCTAAGTGATGCATGGCTTCACTCATAAGGTATTCACGTACAGAAGACCTTAATACGGCTCTTCCGTCAGCATGTCTGGAATAAGGAGTAGCACCGGCTCCTTTCCATTGGATTTCGGTCTTTTTTCCTGCCTCATTGGTAATTTCACCTGCAAGGATGGCTCTTCCATCTCCAAGCTGTCCTGCCCAGTTTCCGAACTGATGTCCTGCATAAGCTGTGGCATAGGTTCGAACGTTTTCCGGAAGGTTATTTCCTGCCAGAAAGTTCAGATCTTTATCTTCGTATTTTCCTAAGCCAATTTCCTCTGATAAAGCTTTGTTAAAAGCAATCAGTTCAGGCTTGTCAAAACCTGCAGGCTTAATAGTAGCAAATAAAACCTTTGGAGTGTTTCTTTGTATAGTGTTGTTTGAAAAATCACCGGGAAAAGTTTCAATAAATGGCTGTCTGATGCGTTCGATATTCATCCTTCAAAGGTATTAATTATAAAAGAAAAGACCTTTCAAATTATTGAAAGGTCTTGTATATTTCTAAAAGAGAATTTATTTATTGAAATCTACTTCATCATTAGAATGAAGGTTTTCATTGATATTATCCTCTTTCTTTTCTGTTGGTTTTTTAGGAGTTGGATCTGCCGGTCTTGGATTTTTGATCTCATCGATCGTCTGAAGACTTCCATCGTCTCCATATCCTCCGCTTAGTCCTTTAAGGTTTGAGCATCCGTCTTTCCAGTCTGATGGCTTGACAAACTTGTCATCAGGAGTTACTCCTAAGCTCTTATCAGCCCATACTTTCTTCATAAAAATTGCCCAGATCGGAAGTGCCATTCTCGCACCCTGACCTTCACCTGTTCCAAAGAAGTGGGTTGCTCTGTCTTCCCATCCAACCCATGCTCCGGTTGCCAGTTTTGGTGTGATTCCCATAAACCATCCATCGGAGTTATTCTGAGTTGTTCCTGTTTTAGCAGCAATTTCCACAGCTTTTGAAATTCCTCTTCTTCCCAACTCTCCGGAAGCAGTTCCGTATTGTGCAACACCTTTCATAAGTTCAATCATGGTGTAGGCATACATTGGGTTCATTACTTCTTTTGGCTCTACGTTTACTTCTTTGATGACTCTACCATTGGCATCTTCAATTCTCCAGATCATCTCTGGTTTGTTGTAGTTACCATAGTTGGCGAAAGTACTGTATGCACCTAGCATCTCGTAAATCGTAATGTCTGATGAACCTAAAGCAATTGTATTGTTTCTTGGAATATCTTCTGTTACACCCAGATCTCTTGCCGTCTGGATTACAGCATCTACTCCTGTCATTTCAATAAGTCTTGCAGCAACGGGGTTCTGAGAGTGTGCTAATGCATCTTTTAAAGTAAGCATTCCGCCTCTTCCTGGTACATGCCATCCGTTATGATCATAAGTTCCGTTAGAAACAGCAGAACAAGGTGTCATTCCCAGTTTCATAATAGCAGTAGCATATACGAAAGGCTTGAATGTAGATCCTACCTGTCTCTTACCTTGCTTGATGTGGTCATATTGGAAGTGCTGCCAGTCTATACCACCTACCCAAGCTTTGATTTCTCCGGTTCCCGGAACCATAGACATCAAACCTGCCTGTGCAATTTGTTTGTGGTATCTGATAGAATCCCATGGAGACATTTCCACCTCTTCTTCTCCGGCCCATGTGAATCGTGAAGTTTTGATAGGTTTTTTGAACTCCATCATAATAGAATCCTCAGGCATTCCGTCAGCTTTCAGCAATTTGTAACGGCCGGTTCTTTTCATCGCCTGAACCATTACATCTTTGATTTGTTTATCATTAAGATAGTAGAAAGGTCTGTTCTTTCTTCCTCTCTGTTCTGCATCAAATCTCTTCTGAAGATCTGTTAAGTGTTCTTTGATTGATTCTTCAGCATATTTCTGCATTTTAGAATCAAGAGTAACATATATTTTTAAACCGTCCTTGTAAAGGTTAAGTTTTTTACCGGTTTCTTTTTCATGAGCTTCAAGATATTTGTCAATCTCTTTTCTCAGATAGAACTTGTAGTAAGCAGAATATCCATCCGTGATGCTTTTGATAGGGTGGAAGTCTACTTCAATCGGAGTACTGGCCGCTTTTTCATAAGTTGCGGCATCAATATATCCGGTTTTCTGCATTTGATCCAATACAACATTCCTTCTTTCTTTAGCCTTTTCAGGATATCTGTAAGGATTGTTTTTTCTTGGATTTTCAAGCATTGCTACAAATGTTGCAGCTTCAGGTAATGTAAGTTCAGACGTTTTTTTGTTAAAGTAAACTCTGGAAGCCATTTCAATACCATTAGCGTTGAAAAGAAAGTCAAACTTGTTGAAATAAAGAGTGATGATTTCTTCTTTGGTGTATCTTTTCTCAAGACTTACTGCCACTACCCATTCTTTCAGTTTCTGGAATGCTCTCTGAACTTTATTCTGAGAAGCGTTTCCTGTGAAAAGAAGTTTGGCTAGCTGTTGAGTAATGGTAGAACCTCCACCACGTCCACCACCATATGCTACGGCTCTGGCAACGGAGTATAAATCGATTCCTGAGTGTTCTTTAAAACGCTCATCTTCTTTAGCCTGTAGAGCATAAATAAGATAAGGAGGAAGATCCTTATAAACGATTGGCTGAGTTTTTTCTTTTTCGAATTTACCCAAAGTTACTCCGTCTGAAGAAATAATTTCAGAAGCAACAAAGATATCCGGGTTTTCAAGTTCTTTTACATCAGGCATTTCCCCAAGGAATCCTTGAGAAACCGAAAAGAACAGCCCTGAAATTCCCAGAACTACCGCAATGAGTCCGATCCAAATAAACGAAACCCATTTTCTCCAGGAGGTATCTTTCTTTTTCTTGGGAGGCAGAGGAAATGTTTTCCCCTTATTTCCTGCATTTTTTTTGTTTTCTTCCATTTATGGTTACGGTTTAGCCGTTTCTATTTTTACCCCAATATCCTCAATTCCCGGAAGGTTGTCATTTCTCATCGCCTGAGTAAGACTGATTTCATATTTTCCTTTTCCCGGAAACTGGTAATTTACTTTATACTGAAACAAAGTTTCCTTCGTATCACCAAACCCTGTACCAAGCCATTCTCCGTTTGGTTTAGCCAGAACATAATTCAAGGTGTCTGTTTCCTTTTTTTTGTTCTGAAGATTGGTGAAATTCACTATAAACCTTATATTGCTGTAAGGATAAGTGTTGTTATTTCTTACGACAAATATAATATTTTTAGGATTCTGCGGATCTGAAACTTCAAGATTAAATTTTTGTTCACTTTTCTTATTCCATTTGTTATCAACGGAATTCATGATGACATCCCCTCCTGAGGAAGAGTTGCAGCTAAAGAAAAGGATAAGTGAAAGTAATCCTAAAATTTTATGCATTGTTATCTTTTTTTGGAGGATATTTCTTTTTGAATTTTTTCTTGTTCGGATTGTTGCTCTGTGGCTTTTTATCAGCGTCAGAATTATTCACTGCTTTTTCCACGGGTGCTTTTTGCTGTGGGTGCTGCTTTTGAGGTTTAGGCTGATTTGAAGATTGAGCATTTGGGTTTTCGGTTTTTTCAGATCTTTCCGGTCTGTTTCTTTTTTGTCCTTGGCCCTGACCCTGACTTTGCTGGTTGTTATTTTGCTTATTCTGGTTGCTCTGGTTGTTTCTGTTCCTGTTGTTTCCTCTGTTTTTCTTTTCGAAACGATCCACATTGTTTTCCTGGATCAAATCGATCGTGTGAGTAGAGGCTTCCGGTTGTTTCAGGTCTTCAAGAGGAAGTGTTTTTTCTCCTCTTTTATTCTTTGAAATCAGTTTTTTAACAAGGTCAATGTCAAAATCATACCATGCAATGGAGCTGTCTACATAAGCAAACCACATTTTCTTTTTGAAAACGTCGATTTTAATACAGAATGCTTTTCCTTTCTCTGTTTCCAAAGTAGTTGAAGAAGAAGGGAAGTTGCTTAATGCATCCAGGTAACTGTCAAGCTCATAGTTAAGGCAGCATTTAAGCTTACCGCATTGTCCTGCCAGTTTCTGAGGATTGATGCTCAGCTGTTGATATCTTGCAACATTGGTGTTTACAGATCTGAAGTCTGTAAGCCATGTAGAGCAGCAAAGTTCACGTCCGCAAGATCCGATTCCACCTACTTTGGCAGCTTCCTGTCTGAAACCGATTTGTTTCATGTCGATTTTAGTACGGAAAGCTCCAGCGTAATCTTTAATCAGCTGTCTGAAATCCACTCGGTTCTCAGCAGTGTAATAAAAGGTGATTTTTGAGGAGTCACCCTGATATTCCACGTCTGTAACTTTCATTTCCAGGCCTAATCTCTGGGCAATTTTTCTTGCTTCAAGCTTTACGCCATCTTCTTTTTTTCTTGCTTCCTGCCATACCTCAAGATCTTTTTGGTTGGCCTGTCTGTATATTTTGAGTGCCGATTCTTCTGAAAACTTTTTCTTTTTCATCTGAATCTTTACTAATTCTCCCGTAAGGCTTACTACGCCTACATCGTGTCCCGGACTTGATTCTACTGTAATTACGCTACCTATATGTAAAGGGATATTATTTACATTCTTATAAAACGATTTTCTGTCATTTTTAAATCTAACTTCTACAAAATCACACCTGTTTGGTGCCGGATTGTTGATGTTAGAAAGCCAGTCAAAAACACTTAATTTATAACTATTCCCGCAGGTATTTACATTTTCACAGCCATTTGCGGTTTTTTTAGGGCCGCAAGAATGTGCAGAATCGCCGGATGTTTTACATCCACAACTCATATTTTCTATTATTTATAATCTGCAAATTTATGTATTTTTATCTTTATGCGATTCTAAAATACTTAAATAACCTGAATTGGAGATAAAACATTTTCCTGTTTTTAGCCAGAATGATCGTTAAGAGCTGCTATTAAGGATATAAAGGTCATCGTTTTTTTAATTTAATATTTTTATTCCAGCTCTGTTTAATTTAACATTTATTATCATTTTACTTTCCTGCTAGTGTTTTTTGGAGGTGTTATGACTTAGTGTTAAACATTTGTTTAAAATTAAACAATAAATGATGTTTAGTTTTTTAATCTCTTTAATTATTTCATAATGATTATTTTGTGGTTTATTTCCTTGGAGTTATTATTTTAAACATAGTTTTCTTTTAGGATATTGTTTAAAATATTAGGAAATATTAACAGACGTATTCAAAATAATTTTATATTTGGCTTATATAATAATAGTCTATGAAAAAAATATTAGTATCAACTGCTTTATTGGCGGGAGTTCTATCTTACGCAGGAGGCTTCAGAGTTTCCCTGCAGGGGGTAAAACAATTGGCAATGGCGCATACTAGTGCTCATGCCGAAGACGCGAGTGTGACATTTTTTAACCCGGCGGGTATGTCATTTATCCCTTCCAAACTGAGTGTAGTGGCAGGAGGATTTGCAGCAAGTAACAAGGTTACTTTTCAAAACTTCAATACTTTACAAAGTACAGAGACAGATAACCCTGTAGGAACTCCTTTCTATGCCGCAATTACTTATAGACCGATAGAAAAGCTTACCGTAGGTCTAAGTGTAACAACGCCTTTTGGAAGTACAATTAAGTGGCCGAATGACTGGGAAGGTAAAGAAATGGTTCAGAAATTAGAACTGAAAAGTTTCTATTTCCAGCCAATGGTTTCTGTAAAACTAGCTCCATGGGTATCTTTTGGTGCCAGCTATATCTATGCAAAAGGAGTTGTAGACTGGGATAAAGCAGTTACGCAATTTGGAGGACAGGTAAATATCAATGATAAAAAAGCAAGCGGACACGGATATGGTTTCGGTTTCTACTTCAGACCTGATCCGAAATTAGATGTAAGTATTGCTTACCGTTCTGCAATAGATATGAAAGCTAAAAACGGTACAGCTACTTTCCAATTCCCTTCTCAATCTATCTATAACCAGTTGAAACTAAATGCTGCCGGACAGGATGGGTTCTCTGCAACACTTCCGTTGGTTGAAGAGTATACCATTGGTTTAACTTATAAAGTGACACCGAAATGGCAGGTTTCAGCAGACTTTAACTATCATGGATGGGAGAGATACAGCAAACTTACTTTAGATTTCGAGAATGCTCCTATTGGAAACAATCCATCGGATCCTACTATTCTTACAAGTCCTAAAAATTTCAAAAACTCCAAAACATTCAGATTGGGAACTCAATATGCATTCACCAATATGATCTATGGACGTTTAGGAGCTTATTATGATGAAGCACCATATACTACAAATAACTTTATTCCGGAAACACCTTCATATGACACTTATGTTGTAACAGGAGGAATAGGTATCAAGCTGAAACAATTCGGAGTGGATATTGCCGGGGGATATGCAATGCCTCAATACAGAAATGTAGATAATGCTAACTTAGGTTTCTACGGACAGTCAAAAGCAACAGCATTCTACTTAGGTCTAGGTTTATCTTATAATCCATTTTAATTTTAGAAGACTATGAAAAAAATTATAATATCGACAATTGCAGTTTCTGCACTTCTTTTTACAGTTACAAGCTGTAATACGGATTTCGATACGGATGTGAAAGATATCCAGGTAACAAAAGGTGACGCAGATTTTACGAAATATATTTCACTGGGAAATTCACTTACTTCGGGATATCGTGACGGAGCTTTGTACAGCAGCGGTCAAAATGAATCTTACCCCAATATGATTGCAGGACAAATGAAGCTTGCAGGTGGAGGAGACTTTAAATTGCCATTGATGCCTAATGATGTAGGTGGATTTAACAATCTACCGGGGTTTCCTGGAAAATTGAACCTTCAGGTGGTTAACGGATCTCTGTCTCCGGTGCCAAGTGCTCCGGCAGCAGCATTAGATGTTCTGTCTGGTGGAGGTACTTATAATAATATGGGTGTACCTGGTGCAAAATCATTCCATTTGGTAGCTCCTGGATATGGTAGCCAGGCAGGACTTGCAACCGGAACAGCCAATCCTTATTTTGTAAGGTTTGCATCTTCTGCAACAACAAGTGTGCTGGCTGATGCTATGGCTCAGAAAGCAACATTCTTCTCCCTTTGGATCGGAAATAATGATGTATTATCTTATGCTACGAACGGAGGAACAAACTCACAGACAGTAGGAGGTGTTACCACTTATACAGCAGCTACAGTTCAGACAGGAAATACGAACCCTACCACTTATAAATCAAATGACATCTCCGATCCTGCACTTGTTGCCGGATCTATTAAGGCGGTTTTAGATGGACTTAAAAGTGTAGGAACAACAAAAGGAGTTATTGCTAATATCCCTTCTGTTACTTCAGTTCCTTTCTTTACTACGGTACCTTATAACCCTTTGACACCTGCTCTTTTAGGTTCAAATCTGACAACTCTTAATACGAGTTTATATGGTCCTTTGAAGCAGGCTCTTACTGCTTTTGGAGCTGGGGATAGAATTAATTTACTTTCCGCAACAGGTCCAAACCCTGTTTTAATTAAAGATGTTGCTTTGACAGATTTATCCGCTCAGCTTACTGCTGCTTTAACTCCTTCTTTGGGAGCGCCGACAGCTGCTGCTTTTGGACAAATTTTTGGCCAGGCAAGACAGGCAACAGCAGATGATTATATTTTGCTTACTACGAGTTCTGTAATTGGAAGTACTGCGGCTGGAGTTCCTGCTCCGGTAAATATTTATGGAATTTCTTATCCATTACAAAACCAACATGTACTAACAAAAACAGAAGCTGGATATGTGAAAACAGCAACAACTGCATATAATGCTTCTATAAAATCACTTGCTGATTCCTATGGACTTGCATTTGTAGATGCAGCTGCTAAAATGTTGGAATTAAACGGACAATCCGGTATTTCATTTGACGGAGTAAAATATACTGCGAAATTTGTAACAGGAGGAGCTTTCTCTTTAGATGGAGTTCACCTTACAGGACGTGGATACGGTATTGTTGCTAATGAATTTATCAAGTCTATCAATGCTAAATATAAGTCTACACTTCCACAGGTAGATCCGAACAAATATTCAGGAGTTAAATTCCCTTAATAATTGATAAAATAAAAACTTAGAAACCACAAGAGTAAATCTTGTGGTTTTTTTTTAAATTTGCAAAATCTTTTAAAAAGTAAAAATGGCCGATCAGTTAAGTTATCTATTTTGTACAAGAACCAGCAGGGACTTGGCAGAGAAAATTGCCCAGAATTATGGGAAAGAATTAGGAAAAATCAACTTTCAGGAGTTCAGCGACGGGGAATTTGAGCCTGTTTTGGACGAATCTGTAAGAGGAGGAAGAGTTTTCCTGATTGGATCTACATTCCCTCCTGCAGACAATCTTTTGGAACTTCTTCTAATGATTGATGCAGCAAAAAGAGCTTCTGCAAAGAGCATTACCGTAGTAATTCCTTACTTCGGACTTGCCAGACAGGACAGAAAAGACAAACCAAGAGCGCCGATCGGTGCTAAACTAGTTGCTAACCTTCTTACAGCAGCAGGAGCAACAAGAGTGATGACTATGGACCTTCACGCAGATCAAATCCAAGGATTCTTCGAAATTCCGGTAGATCATCTGTATGCTTCCAGTATTTTTGTGGATTATATCAGATCTTTAGAGCTTGATAATCTTACCATTGCTTCACCGGATATGGGAGGTGCAAAAAGAGCGAAAAACTATGCCGGTCACTTAGGGGCTGAAGTAGTAATTGCTTATAAGGAAAGAAAAAAAGCAAACGTTGTAGAAGAAATGTTCCTTATCGGGGATGTAACAGGTAAGAACGTGATCCTTATTGATGATATGATTGACACTGCAGGTACACTTTGTAAAGCAGCTGATATCTTAATTGAAAAAGGAGCAAAAACAGTAAGAGCTATGGCAACTCACGGAGTGCTTTCAGGGAAGGCTTACGAGAATATTGAGAACTCAAAACTTTTGGAAGTTATTGTAACTGACTCAATTCCTGTTAAAAATAATTTGTCATCTAAAATAAAAGTGCTATCTTGCGCCCCATTATTTGCTGACGTTATGACAATGGTTCATGAGCACAAATCAATTAGCAGTAAGTTTGTTATTTAATTGATTTAAAGCAGATTGCAAATTAAAATTAGAACAATTTTTTAAATTTTTTATAAATGAAATCTATTACAATTCAAGGTACAAAAAGAGAAAGCGTGGGCAAAAAGTCTACAAAAGCTTTACGTGATGCTGAATTAGTTCCTTGTGTTGTTTATGGAGGTGAAGCACCTTTGAACTTCTCTGCTGAAGAGAGCGCTTTCAAAGGATTAGTATACACTCCTGAAGCACACACGGTATCTATTGAAGTTGACGGAAAAACAATTCCAGCAGTTCTTCAAGATATTCAGTTTCACCCAATTACTGACAAAATTCTTCACATCGACTTCTATCAGTTATCTGACGATAAGCCAGTTATCATGGAAGTTCCTGTAAGAATTACTGGACGTTCTAAAGGTGTTGTTGCTGGTGGTGTTTTACGTCAGTCTTTCAGAAAACTAAAAGTAAAAGCTATTCCTGCTAACCTACCTGACGAAATCGTTGTAGATGTTACTCCATTAAGAATTGGTAACAAACTTTACATCGGTAGCATCAAAACAGAAGGATACTCTTTCGTACACCCAGACAACGCAGTAGTAGTTGCTGTTAAGATGTCTAGAAATGCAATGAAAGGTGGTGCAGCAATGCAAGATGATGAGGATGAAGAAGAAGTTGCAACTGAAGAAGGTGCAGCTCCTGAAGCAGCAGCTGAAACTGCAGCAGAATAAGAATTACTTATTTAAACAATATAAAAACCCGTCATTTTTGGCGGGTTTTTTATTTGATATCAAGTCCAGTAGAATAGACTAAACAGATTAATGCGTTACTTTTAATTTTGTCTTTTCGCTTTATTGTCTTTCTCCGCCTTACACTATCGAATATTTCTATCAACTGACAATGATCAGTACCCGACCTGATGCTTCCTTTCGGAAAAAAAGCCGTAAATTTGAAGAGTTCTAAATAAGACCGTTTTAATTTAAAAAATAAATAAATGTTTGACATTCAGGAAATAAGAAACCAGTTTTCTATATTGGACAGAGAAGTGAACGGTAAGCCTTTGGTTTATCTGGATAATGCAGCTACATCCCAAAAACCAAATTCAGTTTTGGAAGTCTGTCACGCATATTATACAGAACTTAATGCCAACGTTCACAGAGGAATTCATACCTTAAGCCAGCTGGCAACTGAGGAAATGGAGCTTTCAAGAAGAAAGATTCAGAAATTCATCAATGCTGAACATGATTTTGAAGTCATTTTTACAAAAGGTACAACAGAAGGGTTGAACCTCATTGCTTATATATTAACACAAAAGCTGCAGAAAGATGATGAAATCATTATTTCATATCTGGAGCACCATTCTAATATTGTTCCCTGGCAGATGCTTTGTGAAAGAACCGGAGCAAAACTTCGTGTGATTCCTATTGATGAAAACGGGATTCTTCAGATGGATCATTTTGATCAGTTTTTAAGCGAAAAAACAAAAGTTGTTTCTGTAAACCAGGTTTCCAATGCATTGGGAATTGTGAATCCTATTGAGGAGATTATTGCCAAAACAAGAAAAAACACAGATGCTTATATTGTGATCGATGGAGCCCAGTCTGCTCCGCATTTCAATATTGATGTTCAGAAGATGGATTGTGATTTCTTTGTATTTTCCGGTCATAAGATGTACGCTCCGATGGGAACGGGTATTTTATACGGGAAACGTGAAATCTTGGAAGCTTTGCCGCCATTCCATGGAGGAGGAGAGATGATTGCAACCTGTTCTTTCGAAGGAACTACCTATGCAGGTCTTCCATTCAAATATGAAGCAGGGACACCCAATGTAGGAGGAAATATAGCCTTAGGTGCTGCTGTTGATTTTATGAACAAAGTAGGGCATACCCAAATTCAGAATCATGAGAATGCGCTGTTAGAATATGCACAAAGACAGCTTTTAGAAATAGATGGTATTAAGATCTATGGTGAAAAAGCAAAGAGAACCGGGGTAGTATCCTTTAATCTGGAAGGAGTGGGGATTGCCTCTGATGTAGGGATGATCCTTGATAAAATGGGAATCGCTGTAAGAACGGGCCACCACTGTACACAGCCTATTATGAACTTCTTTAATATTGCCGGAACGGTGAGAGCGAGTTTTGCTGTTTATAATACGTTCGAAGAAATTGATGCCTTGGTGGAAGGCGTTAAAAAAGCACAAAGAATGTTGAGTTAATTAATATAGAATCTCAATCATATAAATTAAAAGCAGCCCAATGGCTGCTTTTTTTATTAGTCTATTGGAACACAATAGCAGCGGCCATCAATAATGACCTGATAATATCCGATAGCACACTCCAGGCAGATTTCTCCTCCTCCCATAATGTTTTTCATTTTTTGTTTGTTCAGCTTTTTCATATGAAATGATTTTGGTTAGATATAAAGGTATAAATTATAGATAAAAGTTCTCATTCTTTTTAGAATTGATGTAATGTATTGATTTTATGTATAATTGTGTTTTGTGGAATATAATTCATTAATTTTATATAAACATCAAATATTTTATTATGAAAAAACTATTTATTATTTTTTTATCAATTTGCGGTATATGTGATGCGCAAGTTTTTTCTGAAAACTTCAATGGTAATACTCTGCCGACTGGGTGGACGGTAGAAAACCCTGATAACTCTTATAACTGGAATGTAGGTGCACAGAATGGTTTCGCAGGCTTTCCCGATGGGGCGGCTTTTTTTGATGATGATGATGCCGGTCCAACCGGAGTTGTTACAAATGCCAGGCTGATTTCTCCCATAATTAATCTTACCGGAGTGGTGAACCCAAAGCTGTCATTTAATTATGCCAACATGATTTATGATCTTGATTCCACTTTAAAAGTTGAAGTTTTCAATGGAACTTCCTGGATTCAGGTTTTTACCTTTTCAGGGGAAGCAGGGGTATGGGATCTGGATTTTAATACCTTTTCATATGTAGTAACGAGTTATGCTGCCGCAGCAAATATAGATTTGACACCATATGCCAATGCTGCTTTTAAACTAAGATTTGTTTATGATGATGCCGGTGACTATTCTTACGGTGTTGTAGTAGATAATGTGATGATTACAAGTGGTATTTTGGCAACTTCAGAGGTTTCATACGCTGATCATATAAATGTATATCCGAATCCGGTTAAGGGGAATCTTTATATTAAGCAAAGCTCTCAAAATAAGCTTGAAAAGATTTCTGTGATTGATCAGTCAGGGAAGCTTGTGAAAACATTTAACAAAGCATCTGATTCCTATGACTTATCAGATCTGCCAAAAGGAATCTATATTATAATGATTATTAATCAAGATGGAGAAGTTATTAAGAAGAAAGTAATGAAGGAATAATCATTGAAAAAATAATTTAACAAAAAACCCTTATAGAATGCCTATAAGGGTTTTGTATATTTTTAAAAGAATTAATCTTATACATTTGGTTTCCAGTCAACCACTGCTCTGATGAATGCTTCAGCATTTTCAACAGGAACATTCGGTAGAATTCCGTGTCCTAAATTAGCAATGTATCTGTCTTTTCCAAAACGGTTGATCATTTCATTCACCATTTTCTTGATGGTTTCAGGTGTTGAATGAAGTCTTGCAGGATCAAAATTCCCCTGTAGAGTCATCGTATGGTTTGTCAAAGTTCTTGCAAATTCAGGCTTAATAGTCCAGTCTACGCCAAGAGCAGAAGCTTTAGACATCGTCATATCTTCCAGGGCAAACCAGCATCCTTTTCCAAATACTACAACATGAGTAAGCGGGCTTAATGCTTCAACAATCTGGTTGATATATTGCCATGAGAATTCCTGATAATCTGTAGGAGAAAGCATTCCTCCCCAAGAATCGAAAACCTGTACAGCAGAAACTCCTTTTTCTACTTTTCTCTTCAGATAAGCGATTGTAGTGTCTGTAATTTTTTGTAATAATAAATGTGCTGCTTCAGGCTGTTGGAAACAGAAAGATTTTGCAATATCAAATGCTTTGCTTCCTTTTCCTTCTACACAGTAGCAAAGGATGGTCCATGGAGAACCGGCAAAACCGATCAATGGAATATCATTGTCCAGCTTCTGAAGGGTAAGTTCAATAGCATCAAAAACGTATCCTAAAGTATCATTCACATTCGGAGTTTCAATATTCTGAACCTGCTCCATTGTTCTGATAGGAGTATCTAACCATGGGCCCACAGATTCTTTCATTTTGAAATCAATTCCCATTGCCTGTGGAACTACCAGGATATCAGAAAACAGAATCGCGGCATCCAAAGGAAATCTGCGGATAGGCTGTAAAGTGATCTCAGCAGCAAGCTCCGGGGTCTGACATCTTGTAAAGAAATCATACTGATCTCTTAAAGCAATGAATTCCGGCAGATATCTTCCAGCCTGCCTCATCATCCAGACAGGAGGTCTTTCAACGGTTTCTCCGCGAAGTGCTTTTAAATATAGGTCGTTTTTTATCATAATCTATTGTAACTAATATTACCGGCAATATTTCGGTAACAGATATTTTAAACTCTACTTCCGATTTCTTTTCTGATCAATGCAAAGATGGAGGTCAGAGTATTTTCTTCAGAAGTAAAAATTTCTTCCTGCGTATAATTTCTCAGCTCACCGGAAGTGGTTTCGCCAATTGAAAAAAGCTTCATGCCTTCCAGAGAATTTCGCCTTGCAAAACTACGAACTCCGCTCGGACTAAAAAATACTGCAGCATGATATTTTTCAGTTATTACAGGATTGATTTCCTCAGTATTATAAATTGTAACTTTTTTGTACTTAATGTTTTGTAACGGAAGGTCTTTGTCCAGGACATTGATGGCAAGATTGCCACAGAAGTGCAGGAACTGCTCGTGCTGGCATTTTCCAATAATGAATCTGGAAAGAGTTTCAGCATTTTTCAGCACCTTAAATGTTCCAAAACCATGCTTTCTCAGCTCTCTTTTGGTCTTTTCTCCTACACAATAGATCTTGTTATAATTTTTGGCTGTAAAATTCTCATTGGGTTTGAATCTGTTTTTAAAAAAAGAAGCAACTCCATTGACACTGGTGAAAATCAGAGAATAGTTTTTCAGCTCAAAAGGACTGATCATGATAGGTTTAGTCTTAATTACCTCAACACAGTCAACCAAAATATCCTCTCCTAATTCTTTGGATATAATTGTCTGGTCTATATTTTTGGTAAATAAGATTTTCATGTTGTAAGGCTTGAAGCTAGAAGCTGGATGAAGGAAGTTTTTTAAATCTGACTTTTAATTTCTGCCATTAATTCTTTTCCTCCGTTTTCAAGAACAACTTTTGCAAACTTTTCTCCGAAATTCTCGGTTGGAGTATACACAAAGTTTTCATCCACAGCAATGCAGTTTTTCCCATCCAGAGAGCAAAGTGCTGCTTTGAAACGGATCTGATCGCCGATGATTTCTGCAAAAGCTCCGATAGGTGCAGTACAGCCTCCTTCTAAAGTGCTCAGGAAGTTTCTTTCAATTTCTACACAGATCTGAGTCTGTTTGTGGTTGATCTGGCTTACGATCTCATTGATCTCCGGTTTGTCAGTATGTCCGGCTACAGAGATTACCCCTTGTGATGGTGCAGAGATCATTAATGGAAGCATTTCGTAATCAATTTCCATTTTCATTCTTTTGATACCTGCCAAAGATAAAATCGTAGCATCGAAATCTCCGTCTTCAAGTTTTTGAAGTCTGGTTTGAATATTTCCACGGATATCCGAAAAGTCAGTAGTCGGATAATTTCTCAGCCAGAAAGCTCTTCTTCTCAAACTGCTGGTAGCGAGTTTAAGCTCATGGAATTCTTTATTCCTTGAAGATTCTTTTCTGATCAGGATGTCCTGTGGATAATCTCTTTCCAGGTAAGCGATCATCTCAATATTTTGAGGCAATTGAGTAGGAACATCTTTTAAAGAATGTACGGCAATATCAATCTCATCATTCAGTAAGGCGATATCAAGGTCTCTTGTGAAAACCCCGGTAATTCCTAAAGAATAAAGTGGCTGATTAAGGTTCTTATCGCCAGAAGAAACGATAGGAACAATTTCCGTTAAATAATTGTTGTTCTGAAGGTGCCTCGCAACCTCTCTAGCCTGCCAAAGTGCAAGTGCGGAATTTCTCGTTCCGATTCTAATGCTTTTCATTGAATTCGTTGTTTGGTTGTTCAACTAATATTTCGTGCATTAATTTACTAATTTCTTCGGCTTTTAAAGGATTATCGATGATATATTTTGCAAAACGGTTGGTGATTTTCTGGATCATTTTGTCAGAAAGTTCCATGTCCGTGATGTTTATGTATTTATTCTTTTTGTAAAAATTATGCATTTCATTGCGTTCCATATTCTTTAGAACTGCTTTGAAATGATGAATATTGGGTGCCAGCTTTCTCTTTTTCTCCCACTCAATAAAGTCTTTCATCAGTTCCTTAATGATTTTTTCAGCCTTCGGGATTTCTCTTTCTCGCTGTTGAATCGTTTCCTGAATCTGTTTTGAAAGCTCATCTACGTCAATCAGGGTTACATTTTTATTTTCGGTAACATTCTTTTCAACGTTATGAGGAATAGAAAGATCAATGATCAGTGTTTCTTTTCCATTTGGGAAATGAGACTGGTTGACAATAGGATGTTTGGCTCCTGTTGCCACAATAAGAATATCTGTATTTTTTAATTCCTGGTCAAAATCAGAATAATCAACGTGAGGAATATTATATTTCTGGGAAATCTTTTCAGCTTTCTCCTGAGTTCTGTTGGCAATTTTAATTTTCGGCTGATAAACATGTTTTACCAGATTTTCAACGGTATTCTGTCCTATCTCACCTACACCCAAAAGAAGAATGTTTTTTTCAGTAATTCTTTTCTGGCTGTTTAAAATATAATGAACTGCAGCATAGGAAACAGAGGCTGCTCCATTGGAAATGCCGGTTTCATTTTTTATTCTTTTCGAAATCTGAATAGCCGCATTGATAGCTCTCTCCAGATAAGGATTAGAATTTTGTCTTTCTTTTTTGAAACGGCTGTATGCTTTTTTTATTTGCCCGATAATTTCAAAATCTCCGATAATCTGACTTTCTAGACCTGCCGCTACTCTGAAAAGATGAATCAAAGCTTCCTCTTTGGTAAGAATATTAGCGAACTGAAGAAAATCTGTAAGTTGTACCCCAATGGTTTTACAATACTCTTCAGCTACTAAAAGATAATTGGGAGATGTGGTATAAATTTCGGTCCTGTTACAAGTGGAAACAACAAATGCATCACCCAGGTCTTCCTGATGGACTCTGGAAACAAAGTTTTTGATGTTCTCATCAAAGAATGCAAACTTTCCTCTCGTTTCTACATCGGCTTTCTCGTAGCTTATTGAAAGCACGGCAAAATTTGACGTTCGATGAATGTTGGAATACTGTAACATAGGCAGTCGCAAATTTACGATTTTTTTAATTAACCTCTCTCAGATAGTGTATATGATAATTATCGTAAAAAACTATAAAGGGGAATAAAAGGCGTTTCTGGCAGACAGACGAAACGGTAAAATGATAAAATTCCGTGTCGGAAAAGAATTATTGGTGTTTTTAGGTTTTTATTTTGGTCTTCAATGCCGTGTTTTCGTAGTCTTTTTACCCTTTTGTAATTTCCCTTTTTTGCCCATTTAACATTCCATTAATTTTAGTTGAAATCAAACTCTGTAAATGTCTAAATTGAAAGTTAATAAAGAATTATAAATTTTAATAAAATTTTAACCAAATTAAGTTGGTGGGAAATTTCTTTAGTACTGTTAAATTTATATCTTTGTAAACTTAAAATCAGAAGAAAAATATGAGTTTATTTGATATGTTTACGCAAGAAATTGCGATAGACCTTGGAACTGCTAATACCCTAATCATCCATAATAATAAAATTGTTATAGATCAACCTTCAATTGTTGCAATTGAACGTTCATCGGGTAAGCCGATTGCCGTCGGAGAGCAAGCCAAGCATATGCAGGGTAAAACTCACGAGGATATCAAAACAATCCGTCCTTTGAAAGACGGGGTTATTGCTGATTTCCACGCTTCTGAACATATGATCAAGGAATTTATCAAGAAAATTCCTGGAATCAAAGGTAAATTCATTCAACCAGCATTACGAATTGTAATCTGTATCCCTTCTGGTATTACTGAAGTTGAAAAAAGAGCGGTAAGAGACTCCGCTCAGAAAGTAAACGCAAAAGAAGTAAGATTGATCTACGAACCAATGGCAGCTGCAATTGGGGTTGGGATTGACGTTCAAAAGCCTGAAGGAAATATGATCATCGACATAGGTGGTGGTACTACGGAAATTGCTGTGGTAGCTTTAGGAGGTATCGTTTGTGATAAATCTGTGAAGATTGCCGGAGACGTATTTACCAATGATATTGCTTATTACTTAAGAACTCACCATAACCTTTATATCGGAGAAAGAACTGCTGAAAGAATCAAAATTGAAGTAGGTTCTGCAGTAGAAGATCTTGATGTAGATATCGAGGACATTCCGGTACAGGGTAGAGACCTTATTACAGGTAAGCCTAAAGAAATTATGGTTGGATACAAAGAGATTGCACGTGCATTAGACAAATCGATCATCAGAATCGAGGATGCTGTAATGGAAACATTATCTCTTACACCACCGGAATTGGCTGCTGATATTTACAAAACAGGTATTTATCTAGCTGGAGGAGGAGCGCTATTAAGAGGTCTTGCGGACAGAATTCACAAGAAAACAGGTCTTCCTGTATTTGTAGCTGAAGATCCGTTGAGAGCTGTAGTTCGCGGAACAGGTATTGCCCTTAAGAATATGGATAAGTTCAATTTCTTAATTAAATAATTTTAACTTTTTACGACTTTATATCTGAATGGGATTTTTGCTGAGATTATTTTCGAAGAATACTCTTTTCGTCTTCTTTATATTCCTGCAAATTATTGCTCTGGTTTTGATATTCTCAAGAAATGCCATGCAGAAATCCTGGATTGCGGGCCAAACGGCAGCGTTTAATTCCTGGGTTTCCGGATATATTGATGAAGGAGTTTCTTATCTGAAGCTAAAACAGATCAACGAAGATCTTGTGGTTCAGAATAAAGCCCTTATGACTGAGCTCTATGGAAAAGACGGAGAGAAAAATCCTGTTTTCAAAAGAGTTCATGATACCATTGGTGGAGGGCAGATCTATACTTTTGTTGATGGAGAAATTGTTTTCAACAGTATCAACAGAAGAAATAATTATTTTACAATCAACCGTGGCCGTAGAGATGGAGTCTTTCCTCAAATGGGAGTAATGGCGCCAAGAGGTATTGCGGGAATTGTAATCAATTCTACAGACAGTTATGCATTAGTTCAATCCGTGTTAAGTGTTAATAAGATCAGAATTAATGCAGCACTTAAAAACTCAGGGTATTTTGGTACTTTAACATGGAATGGAGATAACTCAAGGGTGATGCACCTGGCGGATATTCCAAAATATGTTGCCTTAAAAGTAGGTGATACTGTCGTTACAGACGGTAAATCTGCTATTTTCCCTAAGGGAGTTACCATCGGTACTATTGCAGGATACTCTGTAGACAATAAAACCGGCTTCTGGGATATTTCCGTAGAGCTGAGTGAAAAAATGGGAGCGTTGAATAAAGTGTATGTAGTGAAGAATCTTAAGAAAGCAGAAGTGCAGAAGATTCAGGACACTATGCAGGCTGTAATAAAAAAAGAAAATGATTAGCAGGACTTTATTTACCGATATATTGATCATGATCTTTCTTGTTGCATTACAAATATTTGTATTGAACAGGATTACCCTTTTCGGGAAATATACTCCGGTATTATATCCTGTGTTTGTCATGTTCTATCCATTTTTCAGAAATAAATTTCAGTTCCTGGCATTGAGCTTTTTAATAGGGCTGTCTATTGACGGTTTCCTTTATTCATGGGGGATCAATGCATTTGCAACAACGTTAATCGCTTATTTCAGAACGTTGATCTTCAGGACTTCCACAGATACGTCTACGGACTTTTTCTCATTCCAGTCCCTTCAATGGGCGCAGTTTTTGCTGTTTTTATTTTCAAGTATTTTCCTGCATCAGCTTTTAGTACAGTATATCGAATTCTTTAAGTTTAGCAGGTTTTTTGAAATATTATTTAATGTGTTGGTGACAAGTGTAATTTCATTTATCTTTATAGTCATCTACGCATTAATATTTAAAATCAAACAAAAAGTTTGAACACACGTTATTTAAAAATTTTTTCCATCCTCGTTATCATCGCCCTTATTTTTGTGGTGAGGCTTGCGTATTTGCAACTGTTTACAGACCGTTATGCCTTAAATGCGGCCAATACCTCCATCAAAACAGAATATGTTATTCCACAGCGTGGAGTTATTTTCGATAGAAATGGGAAAATCATGGTAGGAAACCAGCCTGCTTATGAAATTTCGTTTACCCAGGCTTTGATGAAACCTGATTTTGACACGCTGGCTTTTTGTAGTTTAATGAAAATTACAAAACAGGATTTTATCAATAAAATCAATGTGATCAAAAAGGAAAAATATTATTCTAAGCTGACCCCGATGACTTTCATTAAAGACCTCAGCAGAGAAGATATTGCAAGAGTTCAGGAAATTATTTTTAAATATCCCGCATTTAATATTGTGTCAAGACCTCAGCGCCAGTATGAAGTTTCCACATCCGGAAACCTTCTTGGGTATACGAGTGAGGTGAACGAAAGAGATATCAAAAAAGATTCTATTTACTATTTACCTGGAGACTTTATTGGAAAAACAGGTGTCGAAAAATCCTACGAAAAAGAACTCCGCGGAGTAAAAGGAGTGAAATATATCCAAAAAGATATCAGACTTCGTAATATCGGTTCTTATAAAAACGGATCTCTGGATAAAGATGTAATTACAGGTAAGGATATTACCTTAACCATTGATTACGACCTTCAGAGAACTGCCGAAGAAATGTTGGTCAACAAACACGGCGCAATTGTAGCATTAGACCCTAATAACGGAGAAGTACTAGTGGCTGCAACCGGACCGGATATTGATCCAAACCTTTTTACGGGTCCTTATAAATCAAAAAACTTATACGCCCTTTCAAAAGATACGCTTTACGAGAATAAACCAACTTTTGATCGTGCTTTACAGGCGGGATATCCTCCTGGGTCAACGTTCAAATTATTGACTGCTTTAGCGGCAATGCAGATGGGTGTGATGGATGAGAAAACTATTTTCCCGTGTGGAGGAGGATTCTTCTATAAAGGAAAAAGAATTAAAGGTCACGGTGGAGCAGATCCACTTATTCCTTCCATTCAGGTTTCCAGTAACTGTTTTTTCACCTACGCCTTTATTGCCATTATCAAAAAATATCCGGGAAACCCTTCAAAAGGAGTTGATGAATGGAAAAAAATCATGAGCAGTTTTGGAGTGGGAGAGTTTTTAAATAATGACTTTGCCGTTGGAGCAAGGGGTAGAATACCTTCTGGAGATTTTTACGAAAAAAGATTTAAAGCCATCATGAAGGCAAGCGGTTCTCAGAGAACTGATTTTAAAAACTGGGATGAAATGTCCACCGGTGCTATTTATAACGGAATGGGGCAGGGAGATGTTTTAGTAACTCCTATTCAGCTGGCTAATTATGTAGCTGCTATTGCTAATAAAGGATGGTATTATACGCCTCATATTGTAAAAGGTATCGATGGAAAACCTAATCCTGATCCGAGATTTAAAGTTAAACATCAGACTTTGGTAGATCCAAAACATTTCGAACCGGTCCTTAAAGGTATGGAAGCTGTAGTGTTAAGAGGAACGGCAAGAGGACTGAAATCCAATGACTTTACGCAATTAGCCAAAACAGGAACAGCACAGGTTCCTCAAGGGAAGGATAATTCCATTTTTGTATTGATTGCTCCTGCTGATAAACCCAAAATTGTTGTAGTAGCCGTAATGGAACATGCAGGATTTGGTGCTACATGGGCAGGGCCAGCCTGTACAGTGATTGCTGAAAAATATATTACCGGTGATTTGAAAAGAGAAAATCTTTACAAAAAAATGATTACCTCGAGTTTCATGCCTGAATATAAAAGACAATGGATTGCAGATTTGAAGCGTAAAGGATTATATGTTGATCCTAAACCTGATTCAATCAAACAAAAAAGAATAAAGGATAGTCTGGAATTGGTAAAACAACAAAAGGCTAAGCTACAAAAGAAAATAGAAGAGGAAGCTAAAAAGAATAACACTGCTAAAAAACCTGTAAAGCAATGAAATGGACAGAAGGAATAGATAAACTGGGCCTTGGGCTGTATTTCCTGCTTTGCATTTTTGCCATTGCAAATATTTACAGTGTTGACCAGAAACTAGGAGAGAAGCAATTGGTTTTTTTCTGTATTTCTGTATTTGTAGGGCTTGTTATATTCGTAGGAAGAAGCAAATTCTTTGAGAATATGGCTGGTATTATTTATATAGGCGGGGTTCTGTTATTAGTAGGCCTTTTCCCGTTTGGTAAAGAGATTTTGGGACAAAAGAACTGGTATAAGTTTGGAAGTTTTACCATGCAGCCCGTTGAGTTTGCAAAAATAGGTACAGCTTTGATGCTGGCCAATTTTGTTTCAAGCCCGGATTTTAATATTAAAAATAAAAAATCTATCTGGACTGCCCTTGCTATTATAGGAATTCCGGCAGCAGTCGTTCTGGCTATTCCGGATGTAGGTTCTATGCTTGTGTTCATCGCATTTTTCATCGCATTATATAGAGAAGGATTGAGTGGACTTTTATTTGGAATAGGATTTATTTTTGCCGGAGTTTTTCTGATCTCACTGGCAATTCCTCCCATTTATGTTGCAATCGCGGTTTTAGTGATTGCTGGTGTTTTGATCGCCATGAATTATCATAGAATGTCATGGGACGTGATTTCTATTTCAGGAATTGCAGGTTCTATTCTTATATTGTGCGGACTGGCTTTCGGGTCACCTTATATTTTAGAAAAACTGCCTAAACACCAGAGAGAAAGAATTGAGGTTCTTTACAAAGGTGAAAAGGCATTCAGAGATACTTCCGGGTATAACTTATTATATTCCAAAACAGCCATCGGATCAGGAGGAATCTGGGGAAAAGGATACCGTGAAGGATCCGTTACCCAGGGAAAATTCGTTCCCGAACAGGAAACGGATTATATCTTTTGTACCGTAGGAGAAGAATGGGGCTTTGTAGGAAGTGCAGTTCTTATCCTGTGTTATATGGTCTATATCGGAAGAATCTATTATCTGGCAGAACAGCAGAAATCTACTTTTAACCGGGTATTTGGGTATTGCTTTGCCTCGATTCTGCTGATGCACTTTTCAATCAATTTAGGAATGGTTATGGGGCTTTTCCCTACCGTTGGGATCCCGCTTCCTTATTTCAGTTATGGAGGAAGTTCTTTATTGGCTTTCTCAATGATGACTTTCATCTTCTTTAAGCTTAATTATTCGGATAAGAATAGTTTGGTGTAAAAGAGGGAAGTTGGAAGCTGGATGATGGAAGTTTATCATTGTTCTGCTGATCATTCGTTTTCAAAATCAACTTCATCAACACATTTTTCATGAAACAATCCTATTTCTCAGACGAAGATTTCGAGAGCAAAGATTTCACGCAACTTCCTTTAGAAAAAAGTGAGTACGAAAACTGCACATTCCGAAACTGTAATTTTGAATATGGGAATCTATCTGGTTTCAGCTTTACAGATTGTGAGTTTATCGAGTGTAACCTCAGCATGGCAAAATTGGTAAAAACAGCTTTCCATAACGTGATCTTCAAAGAATGTAAAATGTTTGGACTTCAGTTTAATGATTGTAATGCGTTTGGGCTATCTTTTACGTTTGATGGTAGTGCTTTACATAACTCTGTTTTCTATAAGACATCCGTTAAGAAAACTTTCTTTAAAAATTCCAAATTAATAGAGGTAGATTTCACGGAATGCGATTTGTCTAATGCAGTCTTTAATAACTGTGATCTGTCGGGCGCTGTTTTTTATGGTACAAATCTCGAAAAGACAGATTTCAGGACATCAATCAACTACTCAATAGATCCGGCTTTAAACAGACTTAAAAAGGCTAAATTTTCACTTTCTGAAATCCATGGACTCTTATATAAACTGGATATTGAAATTGATAAGAACAGCTGATCTCCTGGGAGGTATCAGGATTAGTTATAAAAATATAGGTGTTGAATCAATAGGAGTGGGTTTTAACCCGCTTTTCTCTTTAACGGCTATTCCCATTGGCTTTAGGGAAAACTCACCAAAAATGCGCACATAAAAAAGCCATCAGATTTCTGATGGCTTCATTATTTAAATCAATTATTTATAAAATTAAAAATTTGCGGGTGTAGCAAGAGTAGCTGCTGCTAAGTTGTTGTAAGCTTCTCCTTCTTCGTTGATCACTCTCTTGGCAAATCTGAACTTAGGTCCCCAATACGAGTCATTCAGTGAAGAAATCATTACTCCTTTTGATGTTGCTGCGTGGATAAATTTAATCTCACCTTCCTCAGTAACACTTTCTACAATACCTACGTGAGAAATTCTTCTTCCATGAGAAAAGAAGATTAAGTCTCCTTTCTGTAGATCTCCTTTTTCAATTCTTTCCCCTTCCTGAGCCTGAGAAGCTGCTACTCTAGGTAAGCTAAGACCTGCTGCTGCTCCAAATACAGAAAGAACGAAAGCTGAACAATCTATACCGTTTCTGGTTGTTCCTCCATATCTGTAAGGAGTTCCAAGGTATGTTTCAGCTTCTTCAAGGATACCGTCAATGGTTTTATTATGTTTGATTGCTTTGGCAATCTCAGAATTCTTAACTGCTTTTTTTGCACTAGCGATAGATGCTGATTTTTCAGCAAGGAAAGAGTCGATAAGTTTCTGCTTATCTTGCTCCATTTTTTTGTTATCTATAGAAGCTAGTTTGGCATCTGTTTTGTATTCTTTTGTGTAAGTTGCTGGTTTTGAAACCACATAATTTGTAGCACACGATTGCAAAGAAACTGTAGTAACTAAAGCAACTAAATAAAACAAAACTCTTTTCTTCATATATATTTGATTATCCGTGTTAAAAAGGAATATTTATTTTCAAAAGCATTACAAAAGTAGAGATTCCGAGCAAAAGACCCCTGATATGATAATTGTCAGGATCTTATTTTAACACATTTTAACATATAATTTACATATGTTAAAGAAAAATAAACCGCAACAGCCTGTTTTTGGTAAGTGTGCGGTTTTTTTTATTAAGATTCTTTAACAAACTCAATCGATTTTCTTCTAGATATCAGGTTTCGTGATATAAAACTCTAATTTTCAAGGCTGTTAATAAAACAAAAAAATTCCCCGGAAAACCGGGGAATTTAAACTAATATGGAACTTTACAGGACGTTATTTTGTAAACAACATTTCTCTGTATTTTGTCATCGGCCAAAGCTCATCGTCTACCATCATTTCCAATGCATCAGAAGCTTCTCTGATCGGGTCGAATAATGGTTTTACTTTATTACAATAGCTTTCTGCCTGTTTTTGGCTGTCTGAAATACCTTTGGCTGTTTCTCTGGCTTTTAGAAGTTCTTCAACACCAAGTTTAATTTTAGAAACATTTTCAGAAATGCTTGTAATTAAACTCATTTGTTCTTTTGCTAAAGATTTGAACTCTTTATCACCAAAGATTTCTTTAAGACCTTTTACATTTTCAATTAATCTGTTCTGATAATTTAATGCAGAAGGAATGATGTGGTTTCTTGCGATGTCACCTAATACTCTTGATTCGATATCAATTACTGTAGAATATTTCTCTAATTTGATTTCGTTTCTTGCTTCAACTTCTCTGTGGTTGAAAATTCCCATTTCTTCATACAGATCTAGGAATTTCTTATCCATTTCCTGTTTTAAAGCTTCAGGAGTTGTCTTAAGATTGTTCAATCCTCTTTTCTTAGCTTCTTTCGCCCAGTCATCAGAATATCCGTCTCCCTCAAACATAATGTTTTTACACTGCTTGATGTATTCTCTCAATACATTGAAGATCGCTTCGTCCTTCTTAAGACCAGTTTCGATTAAAGCATCCACTTCTTTCTTGAAATCATTAAGCTGTTTTGCTGCAATAGTGTTCATTACCGTCATAGACTCTGCGCAGTTTGCAGAAGAACCTACCGCTCTGATTTCAAATTTATTTCCTGTAAATGCAAAAGGAGAAGTTCTGTTTCTGTCAGTATTGTCTAACAGGATTTCAGGAATTTTTCCAACTACATTTAATTTTAATTCTGTTTTCTCTTCCGGAGATAGTTTTCCGTTGGTTACTTTTTCAAGTTCTTCCAATACGCTGAACAACTGACTTCCGATAAATACGGAGATAATTGCTGGTGGAGCTTCGTTGGCACCAAGTCTGTGGTCATTGCTTGCAGAAGCGATACTTGCTCTTAAAAGGTCTGCATATTCGTGAACCGCTTTAATCGTGTTAACAAAGAATGTTAAGAACTGTAAGTTTTTCTTTGGATTTCTTCCCGGGCTTAAAAGGTTTTCACCAGTATCTGTAGCTAAAGACCAGTTGTTGTGTTTTCCACTTCCGTTTACTCCAGCGAATGGTTTTTCGTGGAAAAGAATGTGGAAGTGGTGTTTGTGAGCTACTCTTGCCATGATGTCCATCAACAAAGAGTTGTGGTCTACAGCAACGTTTACTTCTTCAAACATTGGTGCAAGCTCGAACTGGTTAGGGGCAACCTCGTTATGTCTTGTTGTTGCAGGGATCCCCAATTTCATACATTCGATTTCCAGCTCTTTCATGAAGTTCATTACTCTTGTAGGAATAGAACCGAAATAGTGGTCATCCAATTGCTGTCCTTTTGCAGGAGAATGTCCTAATAATGTCTTCCCTGTTAATACAAGGTCCGGACGGGATTGATATAATGCTGAATCAACAAGGAAATATTCCTGCTCCCAACCCAAAGTAGGAGTTACCTTCGTTACGTTTTTGTCAAAATACTGCATTACGTTAGTTGCAGCTTCATCTACAGCGTTCAAAGCTCTCAAAAGAGGTGCTTTGTAATCTAATGTTTCTCCTGTATAAGAGATAAAGATAGAAGGAATACATAATGTAGTTCCCATAATGAATGCCGGAGATGTAGGATCCCAAGCTGTATAACCTCTTGCTTCAAAAGTATTTCTGATACCTCCGTTAGGGAAAGACGATGCGTCTGGCTCCTGTTGGATAAGCATGTTTCCGCTGAATCTTTCGATGGCTCTACCTCCTTCAATTGGTGTAAAGAAAGAATCATGCTTTTCTGCAGTAGTACCTGTTAAAGGCTGGAACCAGTGCGTGTAGTGTGTTACACCTTTGCTCATTGCCCAGTCTTTCATCGCTACAGCGACCTGATCTGCAATATGTCTCTGGATTTTAGTTCCTTTTTTAATAGCGTCGATAATAGAACCGAATGCTTCTTTCGTTAAATATTCTCTCATGGTTTCTTCTGAGAAAACATTTTTGCAGAATAGCTCTGATAATTTCGCAGGGATCTCAACAGAGTTGTCTTTTCTGAAATCCTTAAATGGAAGGGTTTCTAATGCTTTGAATCTTAAGGTTGACATAATTGGGTTGATTTTTTACAGGGCAAATTTACGAAAAAAATGAATCAAAAACATTTTGACCCTAAAAAAATTAGGGGTGTTTTGAAAATTTATATAATTTAAACAGACGTTTGGTGTTTTTTGAACGGGGTGTTTTTTGATTTATTGTTTAAAACATGAGATTCTGAGCCCGTTTTCTAAGGTAGAAATATAAATGTACTATATGGAGTACAATTTACAATAATTCTACGAGATTAAGCCACTTATTAAAAGACAGTTAAAATAAAGTGGGCAAAGATTTTGTATATTTGTGTGAAATTTATTTTATGACAAATTCTAGAGCAAGAGAAACCACAGAGGCTATTGAAAGACTATACATCTCTATGAGACACCTATTTTATAGAGGATTTTTCAAGCCGGGCGGAGTTTCAGGAGAGAGTATCAGAAGTTTGTTGAAGACCATCAATCCGGAAATCTACGGAACCATGAATATTCCAAGCAAATTGGAACTTGACGGTTTGATGTATGTACTGGACAGACTTCCGGAAGGAATTGAAGAATGCGCTTTTATTCATCTTACATCTGATGAAGGGTTTGATAAAGGAAGTTTCGAACCTATTGTTCCAAAGAAAAGAAGAAGAAACTGTTATAGAATAGACGAACACCAGATGAATATTGAGGTTCTTTTGGGCCGTTCCGAAATTTATGACATTCTTACCCACCTTACCTTCCTTTTTATAGAAGCTGACAAAATCCGTAATCTGGCATTCATCCAGGACGAGAACTGGAAGCCAACACGTGCCTTCAAAATTATTGAAGAAGTGGTAAAAGGTGAAAAGAAATACAGCAGAAAAGAAAAAGAAGTAGCACTTATTCATCTTTCTTCTTTAATAGGAAGATCTTTTGATGAGACTTTAAGAGCTTATAATACTTTTGGTGATGATCACAACCCTGACCGTCTGTTTAAAATCATTTACAACTTAGCAAAAGTAAGTCTTGATGATGCGAAAGGAAGCAGAGAAAGAGAAATTCATTTCAGTTCTATATTAAAAGAAAGAGTAGGTCACCACTATTTTGGAGAAAAATGGGCGAACAAAGTGAAAGAGGTTTTATTTGAAAACAATCTCCACATGCGTCCGCTTCATATTATTTCAGCCAATATGCACTCGGTGAAAAATATGCTGTATGCCAATAATGCCCTTAAAAAGAAGCAGCATCACGAGGTGGATTATAAACTGTACGAAGAGATTTCAAACAAGAAAGAACTTCGTGATAAAGTTTCAAAATATGCTTTGGAGGAAGGAATGATCCATATTGCAGACAAGAGTGGAAGTAATATTGATGTTCAGATCATAGACCTCAGCAAAACAGACCTTAAGAATACACCATTTGCAGACTGCAAATTCGGAGGAGATGATGTAGTGATGGTTTTTGACTATGCATTCGGAGAACAGGCTTTTGAAGTAATGGATGAATTGCTTAGACCTTTTGAGCAGAAAGGAGAAGTTTATATGATGCATGTAAAATCTGTTTCCATTATGGGTAAAGCAGGTATTCTTACGGGAGAGAAAGGAGATATCATGATCCCTACTTCTCATATTTTTGAAGGAACTGCAGATAACTATCCTTTTGAAAATGCTTTAAAACTTGAAGATTTTAAAGATGATGAATTAAAAGCTTTTGAAGGCCCCATGATTACAGTATTGGGAACTTCTCTTCAGAATAAAGATATTCTATTGTACTTTATGAATACTTCATGGAAAGCAATTGGTCTTGAAATGGAAGGTGCTCACTACCAGAAAGCCATTCAGGTAGCATCTAAGATCAGACACCATATTTCACCGGATCTGTTTGTAATGTATGCTTATTATGCATCTGATAATCCATTGGAAACAGGAAGCACATTATCTTCAGGAGGATTAGGTCTTACCGGAGTAAAACCAACGTACCTGATCACTTTAAGAATCCTTGAAAAGATTTTAAGAAGTGGTAAGAAAGAAGCTTCTGCTAAAAAATAATTGTAATTCAATATTATAATATCAACCTCAGATGTATTTTGCATTTGAGGTTTTTTTGTAATTAGTTAAACACGAATGTCACAAATTTATTTGCACAAATTGCACTATTTTATTGTGTTTAAAATAGTGGTTTTCATTGGTGAAATTTGTGTTTAAATAAAAACCTATCTTTAGGAAACATAAATAAAATCTCCATGAGCTCAGTTTCACAACTTGCCAAAAGATTCAGAGAGGTTCTGCTGGATGGTTTCTGGATCGCCAATACGAATTTTAAAGATCAGCTTTCAGAGGTGAGCTGGGAACAGGCGGTAACAAAAGTAGATGCTTTAAATACCATTGCGATGCTTACTTTTCACATTGATTATTATATTGCAGGAATTATCAATGTCTTTGAAGGAGGAGATCTTGAGATCAAAGACAAATTCAGTTTTGATCTTCCTCCCATAGAATCTCAGCAACAATGGGAAGATTTGTTGAATAAACTCTGGACGGATTCTGAAAAGTTTGCCGCATTATTGGAACAAATGCCGGATTCCAAACTTGATGAGGTTTTCGTTGATGAAAAATATGGAACTTACCGAAGAAATATCGACGGAATGATTGAACACAGCTACTATCATCTGGGGCAGATTACTTTAATCAAAAAACTCTTAAAAAATCTATAAGAATATCCACAATCATCTGTGAAAATCTGTGCTATCTGTGGTTAAAAGAATCTTCACATTCATCTTCTCAAGAAATCTGTTCACACCATCTGTGGAAAAAGGAATTTAACAATCCAGATTAAAAGCTATCTAAAACCATAATAAACAGAATAAAACCTCAGAATAACTCCTATTTGAGGTTCTTAGTTAAATTACCTACCTTTAGAAAAAATAAAATTTTAAATGAGAAAATCGGCTGCAATCATTTTTGCGTTTATCATTTCACAATTTCAGGCTCAGCAAGGAGCTTATTATCAGCAGGCTGCGAAGTACAAGATGGATATTGATGTCAATGCTGAAAAATTTACCTATCAGGGAAAACAAACTTTAGAATACACCAACAATTCTCCGGATGAGCTGAATGTGGTATATTTCCACTTATACTGGAATGCTTTCAAGCCTAATTCTATGATGGATCAGAGAGTGGCTTCACAAGGGAAAAATGGTGATGGAAGACTGCAGAAAGATGGTATTTCAAGATTGGCTTCCATTCCTAAAGATCAGGAAGGAACTCAGAATATTCACTGGATTAAACAAAATGGGAAAGACCTTAAATTTGAGGTTCAGGAAACCATTATGAAAGTATATCTGGCAGAACCTATTAAGCCAAATTCTACCACTACCTTTACGATGGATTGGGATTCTGTGATCCCTCAACAGATTAGAAGAAGCGGAAGAAACAATAGAGAAGGAGTGGATATGACAATGACCCAGTGGTATCCGAAAATTGCTGAGTACGATTATGACGGCTGGGCAACTTTTGATTATCTGGGAAGAGAATTCCATGCGCCGTTCTCCGATTTTGATGTTACTATTAAAATCAATAAAGATTATGTGGTAGGAGCAGGAGGAATTCTGGAGAACCCAACAGAAGTAAAAGGCTATGATGCCAATGCTAAAATAAAAACAGAAAAAGATAAAAAGGCAATCTGGAAATGGACAGCAAAAAATATTCTTGATTTTGCATGGAGCGCAGACAGAGATTATTCTGTAGAAAGCTTCAATGTTCCTGAAGGGCCAAAAGTATATCTTGTATATCAGAAAAATGATAAAACGAAGGCATGGGGTGAATCTCAGCCTTATATCACGAAGTATTTCCAGATCATGAATGCTCACTTTGGAAAATATGTGTATCCAACTTACGCATTTATCCAGGGAGGAGATGGCGGAATGGAGTACGGAATGTGTACCATGATTTTAGGAGAAGCTAAAAACGTTAAAGATTTAATGGGCTTAATGGCTCATGAAGGATCTCACTCATGGTATCAGCAGATGCTTGCTACGAATGAATCTGTACGTCCGTGGATGGATGAAGGTTTTACAAGCTATGCAGAAGGGTATACGATGTATCAGCTGTTTCCTGAAGATCTACCCAATCCTTTTGTGGAAAGACTTGATGCTTACAGAAACTTTACAAAAAAAGGAATTGAAGAACCAGCTGTTTGGTTAGGTGATCACCATGATAATGGAACTTCTTACACCTATGCATCTTATGTAAAAGGGGAGTTGTATTTAGTGCAGCTTGGATACATTATGGGAGAGCAGAAGCTAGCCGAAACCTTAAAGCAATATTACGATCAGTGGAGTATGAAGCATCCTTCAGACAGAGATTTCCTTCACATTGCGCAGAAAGTTTCAGGAATGGATCTAAAGTGGTTCCATAACTATTGGATCAATACAACCAAGACGATCGATTATGGAATTAAAGATGTAAAATACGATGCAAAATCTACTACCATTACTTTAATCAACAATGGTCAGGTTCCAATGCCTATTGATTTTGGAGTGATGACAACGGATAAGAAAGTAATCACTTATCAGATTCCAATGAATATGACTCATACATGGAAAGAAAAAGATATCTACGGAGAGTTGAAAACAATGCCTTACTGGCCTTGGACTCAGAAGGAATATACGCTTACTATTCCTTACACAAAATCTCAATTATCTGTTCTGGGAATTGATTTCAGCCAGAGAATTGCAGATGTGAATATGGAGAACAATTTTGTTGAAGTGAAATAACAATAAATATATATAGATAAAAATCCACAGATAAGTCTGTGGATTTTTTATTTTATTCCAAATTGCTGCACCATCCAGTGATGGGGATGATTTTTGATAAGGTCCTGCCTTAAGGCTTCATCTTTGGTATTTAAATAACTGTAAACTTTTAAAGGAATAGAATCGGGATATTCTTTTAAGCCGTTTGCAATCGTAATTTGTGCTTCTTCTTTTTTTGAGCCGCTATCTAAGGCCTCTGCTTTAAAAATGTGAATGATTGCCGGGAGTTTTCCATATACTTCTTTTGTTTCACTTTCCAGAAGGTGCATAGTTTCTATCTGAAACACAGGATTGGGACTTTTTCCTTCTGCTACTGCCTGGCTGATATGCTGCTGATACATCAGAAAAAGATAAAGCAGATGTATATTTTTGGTACCCGGATCAGAAACTGCTTTTTGAAATTTTTGTGTAAACTCGGGCGTCACTTCATCACTATCTGCCTGAAGATTTTTTTGATAAAACTCATCCATCAGATCATATACCATCTTATCCTTAGTGTCAATTTTTGACTGACTCTTTATTTTTTGTAAAATGCTTGCCATTGAATTGTCGGATTGTGCAAAAATGGAGACGCTAAGGCATAGTAAAGTACCAAGGATCAGTTTTTTCATGATATGTTTTGAATGATTGTATTGTGAAATTAAATATACAGATTTGTTCCCAGGAAAGAAAAAATAAGTGAGCCATTGTAATTTAGTTTGATAATGACAGGTTCTTTTTCTTAAAATTATTAAATTTATTGCCTCAAAATTAAGCGGAAATTTCAATTATATATCATGAATTTCTTCTGAAAAATATGTCAATGAATTCAATTGTAATAAATGTAGGAAACAGCAATATCAGATTTGGTCTTTTCAATGGGGATAATTGTGATATTTCGTGGGTAATCAATACAAAGCCTTACAGAACGGCAGATGAACTTTATGTACAGATGCTGATGCTATATCAGACCTATAAAATTGATCCCAAAGAGATTGATAAGGTGATTATAGGATCCGTAGTACCTCAGCTTACCAAAGTAATGAGCTCAGGAATCAAAAAAATTCACGGGACGACTCCTGTAATTGTTGATAGGTCAACGCCTTCCGGAGTACAGGCAAAATCTAAGCAGATGGGAACGGATATCTATGCAAACCTGGTCGCTGCACACAATTTGTACCCGAATAGAAAGAAGATTGTCATAGATTTCGGAACAGCACTTACTGCAAGCTGTGTGGCAGAAACAGGGGAGACTTTAGGAGTAATTATCGCTCCGGGAATTGTGACTTCTCTGAATTCATTAATTAACCAGACGGCGCAGCTTCCGGATATTGAACTGAAGAAACCGAAATCTGTTTTGGGATTGGATACGGTGACCTGTATGCAAAGTGGTATGGTATATGGCTTTCTCGGCATGGTAGAAGGTTTTGTAACCCGCATCAATGAGGAAGTGAACGACGATTGTTTTGTAGTAGCAACAGGAGGTGTTTCCCATGTCTATAAACCTCTGACTGATAAGATACATGTGATGGACAGGCTTCACACCTTGAAAGGTCTTTATTTCCTTGGGAAAGATTTATAAATTAAAGAGTAGAAGTCAGGTCGAATCTAATATCTTACTCTTTACCTCAACCTTAATTTTAATACAATGAACAAGTTTCCTGTAATAGAAACAGAAAGACTTATTCTTTCACAGCTGGAAGAAAGAGATGTTCCTTTTATTGTTGGATATCTTCAGCATAGAATTTTTTCTGATCTTACCTCCAATATTCCTTATCCGTATGTGGAAAATGATGCCAGATCCTGGTTGAAAATGTCAAAAGAAGCTTTTGATACCAATACCGGATATACTTTTGCAATCCGGAATAAGGAAGGTCAAATCATAGGAGCTATCGGGCTGCATGACAGGGATGATGATAAAGCTGAACTTGGGTATTGGATAGGAATCCCTTACTGGAATAAAGGATACGTTACTGAAGCTGCAAAAGCAATTGTAGATTTTGGTCTTAATGAGATGAGGTTTAACAAAATTTTTGCTACTCATTTCCTTCACAATCCGGCTTCAGGAAGAATAATGGAAAAAATAGGAATGGAACAGGAAGCTGTGTTAAAGCAGGAAATGAAGAAAGACGGAGAATATTTTGATATTGTGAGGTATTGTATTTTGAAAACGGATTAGAAAAAATAGTACTATCTATAAAAACAAAAGCCAGAGAAAATTATCCTCTGGCTTTTTATATGTTATTATTTCAGCCCAAATACACTTGATTTTTTGGATGGGTCAGGATTATCTTTTACTTTTAAAAAAGTCTTTAACGATAGAAGAACATTCGGCTTCCATAATTCCTGTGACAATTTCTGTTTTAGGATGTAGAGAAAGATGTTTGTTGATAAAACCTCTTTGCTCATCCCGTGCTCCAATCACTACTTTTGAGATTTGAGACCATGAAAGTGCGCCTGAGCACATCACACAAGGTTCCATCGTTACATAAAGTGTACAGTCTTTTAGGTATTTTCCTCCAAGGAAATTAGCTGCTGAGGTGATGGCCTGCATTTCTGCATGGGCGGTCACATCATTTAATGTTTCTGTGAGATTATGAGCTCTTGCAATAATTCTGTTGTTGGAGACTACCACACATCCTATAGGAACCTCATCTTTTTCTAAAGCGATTTCTGCTTCCTGCAGCGCCATTTTCATATAATATTCGTCGGTAAACATTAGTCCGTTATTGTTAAAGTTAAAGGAAGTCTGAAATGATAAATGGTAGGGCCGCCTTTCAGTATTGCAGGAGAAAACTTTTCTGCCAGAGAGTATAATGCAATTTCTGCCTGTCTGTTGAAAGTGAAATTATTTCCTTGTGCATGAACATTGCTGACAGTTCCATCTTTCTCAACAATAAAGGCAACATCGGTTTTTATCATTTTTTCTTCAGAATAGACCCCGTCAACATACAAAAGATTGGCTACTTCCTGTCTCAAAGAATTAATTCCACCGGGATAATCTGCAATTTTTTCTGCCTCTGAAAATTTTTCAGATGAGGTAAATCTGGGATTTTTGATGGTCTGTAGATCTTCAAGGTTTCTGACTTTTAATAAAGCTCCAATCAGAGCATTATTTTCAATGCTGTCCATTTTTTTCATGAAAAAAAGAAAATCTCCTTTTATAGCAGCTTTTTTGACTGTATTGGATTCTGCATCAAATTTCTTTTTGAACTCTTTATTCAGCATATTTCTGTGCTGGTTATAGTAGCTCTTCACAAGTCTGAACTCTTCTTTCTGCTGAGCAAGAAAAAAGGAAGAGATAAAGCAGCTGATGCCAATGAATAAAGTTTTCAATAAGGGTATATTTATGTAAATATAACAAAAAATATGAAATTTAGTGCTTATGATCAGCTTTCAAGATAACGGTTCAAAGATTCCTGCAAATGATTGCGAATGTCATCAACTAAACCTTTCGGTTCCAGAACAGTTACTTCTTTTCCGAATGAAAGAATTTCCTGCATGAAATCATAAGTAGGGTGGAGGAAGAACTCAAAATAGATCTCTTCCGGCGTTTCTTTGGTTTCTTTCTGAGATTGATGAAGAGGGAAACTTCTAATGTATTCTCCCTGATGGCGGCTGCATTTCAATACAATGTTCTGTGGTTTCTGTTCCGCAAGGTTCATCACTCCGAATGCATTTTTGAAATGCTCCCTGAAGTTGTATTTGTACTTCTCCCTGAACTGATTTTTGGCTACATCCAGATAGTTGATTCTGTCCAACCCAAATGATTTTAAAACTTTATCTTTTGTATCAATGGCAATAAGATACCATCGGTCTTTAGATTCTTTTAAAGCCAAAGGATGAACTTTTCTGGAGGTCATCAGTTTATTCTTGTAATTGTAGTGTTCAAAACTTACCACTCTTTTATTCCTGATAGCGAAGAACAGATCATAAAAATGTTCTACACCAGTGGGTTTTCGACTTTCAAAAAAGATAAAATCTGAAAAATCCGGGTGGGTATTCATGGCGTTACTTACCTGAAAAGATTCGAGTAGTTTTTGGTTGTATTCGTCCACTTCCATGATGGGGCGGCTCTCAATATAATATCGGTTGTCACCCTTTTTTTTGTTATGAATAGAGAGATTAAAAAGATCGGAAATCTCCCGGATATCCCTCTGCAGGGTACGGATAGAGTAGCTCTTGATTCCTGCATCCTGGAATTCAAAAGAGTTTAAAAGATAGTCCTCCAGCTGGGAATACGTAGCAGGAGAACTTTCTAATCTTTTAATTATTAAGGCATATCTTGTCAGATAAAAATCTTTCTTCATTTCTCTATTTTTTAGGGTGCAGCAACGCTGCATTCATGGTAAAGTTTTATAAGACAAATATATGCGGTTAATGCGACAAAACATGTCGTGTTTTATTTTTTATCTATTATATTCTTATTAGAAGGATGCAGTCAAATTACCATTTTCATCCCATTTTTTATAAGTTCCGTCGTATTCTACGTTGTTATGGGCTTTATATTCTGTATATTTTTTACCGTTTTTATGATAAGATCTGAACCATCCTTCCTGATAGCCGTCTTTATATTCCTCTTCGCAAAAAAGTTCGCCGGTGTCATAGTACCGTAAAACAACACCTGTAAAAGGGCTGCCATTGTGATAATATATAGGAACTCCACCGCCATCTAAACGGTTACATGTTAACTCACTTTCTTTTATTTTTAATGCCATGATTATTCGATTAATGTATTAAACAAATTTATTAAAATCCCATGAATCTAATTCCTGAGGTTAAATAATAACAATGGACACATGGAGGTTGTAATTTATCGGGAATTCTTAAATATCTGTTGTATCCGATAATATCATGAAAGACTGCTTCTCCCAGTTTTCCTTCAGGATCAATAGTAGTTAACAGCCTATCTAATGCTCTGATCTCTCCATGAGACCCCATTGCACCAGCCCTTAATATGTCAATTTCTTCAGCAGGAACCCCTTTCATTTTTAAACGGGCAATATGCTTTTCTAACCTTATTTTAAGAGTAGGGTGGATATTATCAATGAAGTTTTTATATACTTCACCTTTTCCTTTTCCTATTTCTGCTTTCAAAAAATTGGTTTCAGTTGAAATATACCTTATTCCATTTTTTACATAAATGAAACCACTTATCATTGTTTTTTCAAAAATAACACCAGCATCGAAAGTAGAAAGGATTTTGGCAGCATCTATATTCACCTTTTCTACGAGGCTTCTACCCCAATCCCCATATTTATTATAAGCTTCTGCTTCAGTAAGTAAATCTTTTAAATTACTTGTAGGATATATTTTACCATATGTAAGAAGTTCTTCAGCTGCTTTAATAAATTCCTTTGGGTTATTAAGGTGCTTCAATAGCTTGTTGGCCTCTTTATAAAACTCGGATTTTTGAGCTCTTGTAATTATTTCACCTTTATATACTATAGCAATCTCGTTATTAACTTCTTCTACAACCTTATTTTTTACAATTCTTTGAGTCTTGAACTGTCCTTCTATAAGGAACATGCCATATTTATTTAGCATTTTTGATTTAGCTTCGTTTACAAGACCTCTTGTTGCATCTATTAATTCCTTGTTTGTCAGGAGTACCTTAAATGTATTTTTGGTAAAGTTCGAAATTTCTCTTTCTAGCATAACTTTTACCATGCAGCTCATTACAAAATTCTTTACTTCTGCTCTGGTTTCTTCGGCTAATATCTTTCCTCCTATTTTGTATAATTGTTGTACTACGGCTGTTGTAGCTGTTGCATAACCTGCTGTTTTATAAATTTTCTCCCATATATCCAGAAATTCTTTCGTTAGGTTGTCTTTGGCTAATTGAATTCCCAAATCTCCTAAAGCGATAGCTCCGTCTACAGCGACTAACATTCCCCAAAATGTAATGGAGCTGGCTCCTTCAGCAGCTAATAAACTTGTTCCAAGAGTTTCTACAGCTAATGCAATCGCCAGCATGTTTATTCCAATTCTGATTGCACTGGCCAGTCCTTCCATATTTTTCTGATGCTGTTTATCATAGAGAAACAATGCAGGTACAAATAAGAGACTTTGAGTTTCTTCTTCTATCACAATAACAATATCTAGTGGATTTAGTTTTATTACTCTTGTTGTAATGGTGTTACTACCAATATCCATGATAACACTTCCAGTATCTATTAACTGTTCGTCTGTAATATATTTTTGTTGAACATAGTATTTGTTTTTGTCCTCTTTTAGATTGGACTCTATTTTTTCCAGACTTACAAAAGATTTTTTCCCAACTGAAAAAAGATGATTAGTAAAAGTGAAGCTATCTTTTGCGATATGAGAGAATGAATTAATGATACTTATAAAGGCCATTTTACAAGGAACCTCCTGTCCCATAAAAGCTATCTCATCATCCAAAGCATGATAGAGGTTAACTACAAAACTTTGGTTTTTATTGAACTGTTGCATCAAAAATGAGATTCGTTGAGGAGTGTTAAATGCAAATAATGCTTTCATTAACGCAGGACTAGCATCTCTTACAAAACTGAAAAAACCGTTTACATCATAGCTATAAAAAGAACAAATGTTTTTCCATAAAACTTCAGGTTTTAAGCTGGATAATGTGAAATCAGGGGCGTTTTCATATAACCAAATAAGTTGTTTAATATCTGTACACCTTTCAATTAATGGAATATATTTGTTGTTAATTAATTGTTGGAACCATTCAGGGGTATCTCCTTGGATTTCTTTGATTAAGTAATATATATCCGTAATGTTTTCACTGAAAAGCATGATGCCAACATATTTATCATTAATGCTAAATGCATTTTCTGAAGTTGTTGATTGTACGGAATTCCGATACTGTTCTGTATTTTTATAAAAGTATGCTGCCTTACACTTTATTTGTTCCTGGTTGCTGTCAATTTGAAAAGATATTGATATTGTATTATCAATATTATCTATTTTTCTATTGATACCACAGCTAATCGATGTTGTAATTTTCTGTTTATAAGAGTTGATATAAGAAAAAGGAATTGTCTCATTAACTTTTCTCTCTACATCAACCACACCATCTGTACCAATTACAACACTTTCATTAATTATTTTTGTTGGGGCAATAAAGGTATTCCAGTCTAAAGGTTCTTCTATACCTGTCTTCAAGTATTTAACTATCCTGGAAAAATCAATTTTTTCATTTCTTTCTAATCCATAAAAATCTTCTGAATATTTACCAGATTTTTTTTTGGGTAGCCCTAGCGGAGGAATAGCTTTTATGACTTGAGATGGAGAGGAAATATCCTGTATTTTTGGAACTTTTAATGCTTTTATTGTGCTCATCTTTTTAGTTTTTAATGTTATGAGAAATAAAATGGCGGATTAACCGCCATTTTATTGAATAAATATTAACCTAAAGTACTGGTGTCTTTTTCTCCATGCTGTAATTGTGCTTGTTCATCTAATCTGAAACTTGTTTCAAATTCCAACTCTGATGGGTTTTCACAATTCTTAGGATCATTTTCCGGGAAAATCGGTAATGGCTGATTTACTGGAAGTCCTGTAGATTTATCCTGAAGGATCGTCAATGTAGTAGGGATTCTGGTAATCCAGTATTTACCTTGAGGTTCTCCGGTTGGCTGTCTCATTTCGTCCACGATACTCATGTACATTGGATCTCCGATTACCGGAACAGAACCGCCATTCCAGATTATTCCTGTTTCAAGGAAGAACTGAACGGCTGCTTCGAAACCTGGTTTTACGGTAACGATAATTCTTGCCATACCTGCCTGTAGGAAGCTTCTGAATAAAGGATCCATACTTTCACTTATGTAGAATTCCTGCCAGCTCTTACGGTTGGCCCAATAATATGGGTAGAAGGTGTAATCCATGATTTCCCATTCGAAAGCCTGTTCCATAAACTTGGCAAGGGCTGTGTATCTGTCCAGATTTTCATTCAGGTATACCTGGAAATTATCCATGGTTGTTTTCTCATCAGCACCGTTGGTTGTTTCCTGGCCTAATGTATAAAGGTAGTCCTGTAACAAATAAGCAATACAGTTGTGCTTTAAGACATCATGCTCCATATAACGATAGAAAGTATCCTGTCTTTCTTTAAGCTGTGCTTCCTTTTCTTTTTGCTCTGCGTCCAGTCTTGCCTGATCTTCCTGGAATTTGGCATAGGCAGCTTCGTATGCTTTAATAATATCGTTAAAACTATCTGTTTTCCATTTATTGATAAAAGCATCACTTAGTTCACAATTCACAACTACTTTGATGGTATAACTTCTTACGTTGTGTCCTTTCACCTGGAAAGTTACATTACCTGTGATATTGAAACCGGATGATCCTTCGCTAAAAACAAGATCTCCACCACGTTCAGAACGGCCAATCATATCTCCTTTTAAGTTAGAGAAGAGGACTTCAGAATAACGTGATCCTGACCATCCGCCACCTCTGTTTCTTGTTGATACGCAGTTGAAGCTTGCATTTTTTCCGGCATAGTTATCCGGAATGGTAAACTGGGTGTGATCAATTCCAAAATCATCATTTGTCTGAGGAACACTAGAAGCTGTATGAATAACCTGTTTGGTTGCTTCCGGGAATGCTTCTAAAGTGACTCCATATTCCTGAGCCCAATGCTGGATCTGTACAATAGTTGCAGATTTTGGATCTGCCATTAACCATGGTTCCGGTGCTTTTCTAGGATCTACAGGAGCTTTAAGTACCTGAGCTTTGGCAACAGTAAGAGCTAAGCGGTGTAATCTTGAAGGTTCAGGAACCATAAATTCAAACATGGTACGTTTACCATAGTTGTAGATCTGATTTTTCATTTTCTTGTCGATCCATCTGTAAACTCCGGTAATATGCTTAGGCTGTGCTGCTTCAGCGTTATCAGTGTTGGTGATTTTTCCTCTGTTATCATATTCATGAACATTGGTTTCCGTATATTCCTTGATGATTTTCTGTACTCTTTCTTCTGAAATTTTAGTAAGAACTCTTTCCATTGCTCTTTCTGTGATTTCCTGAGATTTCATTACAGCTTGTCTTGTGCTGTCGTGTTGTGCCGTATTATTGGCATAGTCTGCTCCAATTTCAAACTTCATTGCACTGTCATTTCCATAGCTGAATCTTGTGTAGGCAGAAATACTTTGCTGCTTCTCAATTTCTTTAGCAACTTCAGTTTGCATATCTGTTCTGGAGGTTTTGGAAGTGTCTGACATCTTCTCTGTTTCCTGAGACTTGGATGTAGTGTCAGTAACTTCAGAATATTCTCTGGAAACCGAAGATTTGTGTCTTAATTCACTTGCCATAACGTTCTCAATATTGGAAACCTCTCCTGGAACGTAAGCATGAACACTTTGTACTACTTTCATATAATCGGCTACTCCAAGTCTTTTGATCCCGAAATTTTTACGTTTTTGGATGGTACCTGGCTCAGGCGTACCTGGGTTTTCAACTGCTGCACGTTTCAATGTAAGCATTCCTGTAAGGTTCAGATCTTCTTTTGGATATTGTGTAGCAATCTCTCCATAAGCTACGCTTCCGTTATCAAAAATGATTTCTATTTTGAAACTAAAACTGCCTCTGAATCTATCTACCAAAGCTGCAGGTAATGTAATCTTATTATCTACCACAGGAATATTGCTGTAGTTTTCTTCAAAAGTTCCGGCAGCATCTGTTGTGGCTGTAATTTTAGCATTAGCAACACTCCATGAAACATCTTCGACTTCAAAAGAAAAATTAACAAATCCTCTGCTACCAGAGACCCTATAAGAGCTATGTGCATATAAGCTGTATGCCATTGGTGTTCTGGCTGTATTTTGAATAAGAGGAATTGAGGCTCCACCGATATTCGCATACTGTTGCTCTGGAAGAGGACTGTTTTGAAGAGCCGTTTCCATAGAAGAAGAAATATTGCTTTTTACAACAAGTAAAGCATCCGCATAGCTTTCTATCTCGTCATCAAGAGTAATGGTTTGTGCACCCATTCTCAACGTGTTATCTGAAAGAATCTGAAGATTTTCTGTTTCTTCTGCCAGAGAAGCCAATCCGGTTGTAGACTCTCCGAAAAGTTCAACAAAAAGGTCGAAAGATTCCGGAGAAAGCTTTGCCTGCAAATCTTCTAGATTGATTTCATTTTTGTACGTAAATACAAACGGAGCAACTTCATATTCTTTTAAAGTGCTATAAAGACGTTCTTTTTCTTCCTCAGACATGTCCGGAGTGATTTTGCTGTCTACTTCAGCCAATTTTCTGTCATAGAGTTCTAATCGTTCTTTGTTTTCTTCCATATATCTTGAATACGCATCCTGGTATGCCTGATGTCTGGATTTATGAAATTTTTTCTGAAGTTTTTCCAGTTCGGAATTCAGTTTGTTCAATGATTCTTTTCTGTGGATCGCTTTGCTGGATACAAAAGAAGCTCTTGCTTCTGCTTCTAATCTTTGGATTGTTCTTGCACCCAAAGCTGGTTCCGAACCTTCAGCCGCTCTTGCAGAAACTGAAGAAACCTCTTCAATATCTTCTGAAAATAGAATGGTTGGTAGAATAATTTTCCCATCCAATGCTTTTTCTAATGGCTTTTCTCCATTAATCTTGATGATTTCCTGATCCGTAAGGTCCTGATTGCTGGCAAAACCTAGCTGAATAGCCATTAGAACGTGGCTGATTGCTTCTTTAATATAGAAATCTCCCTGGGTAACGATTTGATGAATATAATTATTCCAAAGCTGGGAAAATATAGCAATTCCTTCTGTATTTAACTGTCTGTTAGTGTTAATAAGACTTTTGTAATAGTCTGTAACGAAAGCCCAGTCGGCACTCTCTAATGTTTCTTTTTTAGAAAGCTTTCTTCCAATTACCAAAAGATTTTTAAATGCACCTTCTTCGATGTTCTTCTCGCTTTCGAATCCAACATTGTTAAACTCACCGGCAACCCTTTTCATTGCAGCAAATTTTAACGTTTTGGCAGGTCTTCCCGCTACTGCTGTATCAAAAATACCCGTTACTCCCTTAGGTCTATGGATAAATCCTAAGTTTTTATCTTTAGTTTCTGTTAATTGTGGGTTTCTCAGACTTACAAATCTGAAAAGTGATTGTGATGCGTTATTGGTTGTATTCATAGGGTTTGTTTCTTTATAATTAATAATTCCTTCTCCTACTAAGGATTTTCCGACGGTAAATGCGGATTTTGCTGTTGATGTATTGTTTGTTGGCATTTTGTTCTTATTTTTTGGTGTATTCAAGGGTTAGAGTAAACGAATTGATAAGAGAATAATCATAATCAGGCATATTCAACAGTTCAATAATTGCTCTTTCTCTTTCAATAGTGATGTAGACTTTTGTTCGCCACTGATTACCTGCAAATGCGGTTTTAAGATCATACCATTCTGTAAACATTTCATTGGAGATGATGGTTTCAAGATCCGGGAATTCAGCCTTCAGATCAATTTCACCTGTTCTGGGAATCTGATCCAGATACAAGGTTTTTTTATAAACAGGCTTACCGTTGATCCATTTTCCACCTGTTAGCTCTTCTTTGGTGCTGTAAGAGTGCTGTTTATCTGCATATTGTTTCTGGATGTAATCATTCTCCTGAGCATTATCTCCAAAATAAGTTTTAGAACTTAATCCTCTGGGATTTGTTGTTTCATGCTCTATAAGGACAGGTTCATCTATATTGGGGCTTGCAAAAATTCCTTTTACCCCTCCTCCGTTTGTCTGTCTTAAAGCAGCACCTACGTCACTTAGCATCAAACGCGAGCCATGTCCATAAGCAAAAACACCATTTTCTTTACTTACGGAGACACTGGAGGCATTGGTTCCATCCAAATTGCCAGAGGACATCATAGCGGATTCAGAAAATAATCCGAGAACATTTTTTACTCCATCAAGTTCATTCGTTCTGTAAATGACTCTCTCTTCTGGATCTTCATCTGTAAATTGGATATTGCCTGTCACCAGAGCTCCGGCTCCCGTTCCTGTTAATGGAATGAAATCGGTGAAGTCTGATAAATTTTTATATCCGAAAACATTACCGGAATTTAGAACAGCTACTTTTGTATAAGTATTATCAGCCTGTGGTGTTCTTTTAGCACTGATTACAGCATCAAAATCTAATGTTCTTGCAGCAAAGTCTCCACCAATTAAAGGGGTTACAAAATCATGACGTCTTGCTACCGGATTAGATTCAATAACCAGTTTATTGAATGTTGAACCTCCTAACGGGGCATTACAGCCGATAACAACATTGTTATCACCCCAAACACCCATAGCATGAGTAGTAGAGGCTGCATTATATCCAATAAAAGTATTGGAACCCCATGCGCCTGAGGTCGTTGCTTTTCCATGAATCTGTCCGGCATACGCTCCAAGGAATGTATTTTGAACCCCGTGAGTAAGCCAATATCCGGCTCCTACTCCTAAAGCAGTGTTATACTTGCCATCAATATTTTTAACCGCTGCTTCATCTCCAACATAAGTACATCCGAGTGCTGTTGTTGAATTTTTACCGGATTCAGTCCCAACCATTACATTGTAACTTCCGGTTGTTAAAAGTGAGCCACTATTTACCCCAACAAAAGTATTCCAGTCTCCGGTTGTTAAGTTTGCTCCTGCAAAACCTCCAATAGCAATAGCACTTTGGCCGGTTGTTAATTTTGGCAATGTGTTATAACCGATTCCGATTCCATATAGTCCGGTATGATCCGTATTCATATTTCCAAACCATAAAGAATACGTTGTAGGACTGAAGTTTATTTCACCTGCTCTGCCCTGGGCTGGTTGGAAAATAATAGGCTTGGTTGTTCCGTTTCCTCTGTCAATAACATTTTGTAAATTATCATTCCCGCTAAAAGTCGGTTTATCGGAAAGATCATTGTAACTGCCTGTTACAGCCACTTTTTTTACAGTGACTTTTTCCTGCCCTTCCTGTGATAAGGTAACACTTCCATCAGCATTGGTTGTAGGAATAATGCTGAATTCCGAGAGATTGATTTGAAAAGCCGATCCGTCATTTTGTGTAATCGTAATAATATTCTGAGAGGCATCATATACTGCATTCTCAATACTGATATCGTGGGTTACCAAACTGCTTAAATCTACAGATTTACTTTGCTGGACACCATTCTCACCTGTATAGAAAACAGTTAAGATATTTCCATTCAACTGTGGAGCCTGAATTGTTGTTTGCGTTTCAATCTTTTCTTTCCAAAGCTGAGCATTCTGCGGGCTTAGATTGGATGCATTTACATCTGCTTTTTGAGAGAGGTCATAATCTAATTGATCTGCAGGAATCTTTTCATCTTTGTGCCAATAGGAATCATGCCACTCCCAGAATTCTTCCTGTACTGGAATATCTCCGTTTTCGAAATATTTTTTTAATTCTTGTTTTGTTTTCATTTGTTTAATGTTTAATTGATCAGTTTTCCTCCTACGATTTCCACTGTGCTGTCAAAAGAATAAGGAGAATAGGCTGTATCAGGACCTAATGTTACTTTTGTAAGCTGGTTATCTCTGAAAGCATTGTTTTCAATAGTAAGGACACTGCCGGGAATAGTTACCGAGGTAAGTTGATTATTGACAAAAGCATCAGATTTAATTTCTGTTACTCCATCCGGGATGATGATGGACTGAAGCTTGTTAGAAGCAAATGTGCCTAATTTGATATCCTTTATTCCTTTTGGTAGACGCACTTCTTTCAAACTATTTCCTGCGAATGTTTGAATACCGATGTTGGTAACACTGTCAGGAATATATAATGAAGTCAGTTTGTTGCCGTAAAATGCCCAACTTTGGATATCTGTTACGCTGGCAGGGATCTCAAGAGTTGTTAAGCCACCTCCTGAAAATGCACTTTCCTGAATACTTACCACCGAATCCGGAATTTGTAATTCTGTAATGATTAAGCCTCCGGTAAAGTTTTTTGGAATACTTAATGTTCCTGGTTTTATAATGATTGTTCTTCTCATAAAGAATGCCAGTGAGGCATTTTTATCATCATCCATTTCAGCATAGAGCACGTTGAATGTTCCATTCTCAAGGCCTGTAACTTTCTGCATATCGATTTTTTCATCTTTATGCCAGTACGAGTCCTGCCATTCCCAAAAATCTTCCTGTTTTGGGATATCTCCATTTTCAAAATAGAGTTTTAATTCTTCTTTTGTTTTCATAAAACGTTATGTGATGGGTTTATAAATTGAGTGCTGTGATCTTTCCGTTTATAGGATAGGCTCACTTTTGTGTTATATTTTTCAGACATAGTTCTGGCTGTTCAGCATTTTGTGAATGGTGAATTCAAAGGAATTGAGAATGTTTAATGAGATTGCTGTACGGTTATTATAGAGATTTCAAAAGTAATGTTGAACAGCGCCAGAACTTGTCGTGTATTAGTTTTTATTTAAAAAATATCTTCTTCGAGTATTCCTTTTTCAAAATCTTCCCTGAAGAAGTTTTCAATGTCAATGAGATAGTTTTCATAGTCCATCTCAGCATTTTCGATATCGCTCCATTCTATCGTATAGAGATCTTCATTGAAGAGTATATCGGTATTGTGATCTGGTGTTTCCATGTTTTGTGGGGTAAGGTGTTGGTTATATTTTTTTGAACATATTTCAGGCTGTTCAGCATAGGAGAATGTCGAATTCAAAGGCTTTTAAAAGTTTTTTAGGATTATTGTTTTGTGTCTTTCTTATACTCCAAAGGTAGTGGGGCAAAGCGACAAAACTTGACGTGTTTTAAAAAGATTTTTTAATTTTTAAATATAATCTTAATAGCTTATATGAGGGGTTTATAAGGCAAAAAGCTTATATTTTATTTTTGATGAGTTTTTGAACAATCTGGTTCAAAGTTTCTCTGTGATCATCAATATAGCTCAATCCGGCTTGTATCAGATTCTCAATATTTGATCTTCTTACATTATCCATTGCGGGAGACGCATTTTTCAGTGAAGGATTCAAACGGTAATAGTTTTTTTGATTTCTAAGTCCCAGTGTCTGAAACATCTGTTCCAGTTGATAATCCACTGTTTCTGCGTTGGCAGACATCAAAATGTCAACGATTGGACTTACCCAGCCAATTTTTCCAGCTTTTTCCAGTTTTTTAAAAGAATAAGGTCTTGCTTCAATTCCTGTTCCGATAGAGACAATGATCATATCATTTACGCTTGGGTGATTGGCTTTCTGATGGTTTTTTAAAACTTCTGCGAAAGGAATCTTTCTTGCCTCTGCATAAGCACAAAGCGCTGGATTATTAGCAAACATTCCTCCATCAATCAAGCTGAAAATCTGGCCATACATGGATTTAATCTGAACAGGACTAAAATACGTAGGAGCTGCTGAAGTAGCTCTGCAGATATCTCTTACATAGAAATTATCTGTGCTGAGGTTGGCTTTCCACGAGTTGAAAAGTTTTGCTCTTCTGTTCTCTATGTCATAACTTGTTATTAAACATGGTTTTATTAATTCTTTTAATTCTAAATTTCCAAAGAAATCATTTAAGTTTTTTTCAAGAGCTTCCTGAGAAATTCTTTCATTCAATAATCCGAATGGATTGACCAGCTTTTCCCAAAAGGAAACCTGGAAGATGTCGCCGCCCTTTTCAGCATATAATTCCAGCCCTTTTTGAATGGAATATTTTGCTTTTCGGGTTTCATCAGGAGAGAGAATAATAGAAGCAATCAGACCGCCGGTACTGCTGCCCGCTACCAGATCAAAATAATCTCCGAGCTTGGCAGTCGGCTTATCATAATACTGAAGCTGCTCTTCTATGTAACGCAGAATAATGCAGGTTACAATTCCCCTTATTCCACCTCCGTCCAAAGAAAGAATGGTTGTCTTTTTCATGTGATATTTTTAATGGTTTGTTAAAAGGACACATGCAATCTTAAATCTACAGAACCTCATTGAGTAGTCATAAAATGTTGAGATTCCATATTGAGATTTCATTGCTTTTTTGTTGTTTTCTTATAAAGCAAAGGTAGTCTGAGGAGGCGACAGAACATGTCGTATTATATTTAATTTCAAATAAATGATACTAAAAAATAACGTAATTCTGCTGGTCTTTTGGCATCTTCAAAAGAGTTCTCCAACTGGTTTTTACAGGACCTTTTTTAGAGGGGATATTCTTTTTTTCGAAGTGGGGAAGGTCTTTAAATGTTTTCCAGTTTCCACCCCAGTCCCAGCCGTGACGGGCAAAAATTTTTACACACTCGTACCAGTCTGCAACTTTGTCATTGTCCCAGTCCTTTGCGGTGTCCCAACTTGCTGTTTTTCCATCAATCATCAGGCAGATGTCTACAGCAAGTCCATAATTGTGGATGCTTTGCCCTGCCTTTGCATTGGTTACCTTTTTTCCTGAAGTAATTCTTCCGATGGCATAAAGTTTTTCCTGCTCTTCAAAAGATCGTAATCCCTGAGTGATTCGTATCTTAGCTCTTCCGGTAAGGGCTTCGTCACATTCCTGTATAATTTGCTTCACTTCATCTCTTACCAACGGGTGAAGTTTCTGAATCCTTTCTAAGGTTACTTTGTCCATATTTCTTATTTTGTTATAGAACAAAAGTATAGCGCAGAGACGACGAAACTTGACGTGTTTTATTTAAATTTTGTTTAAAATTCTATAACATTCAGCCTTAGGCAAAAAACATAATATGAAAAGAGATTTAGCAACAAGTAACTCATCTGTACATCCAAAAAATGAGAAAAAATTGCTTTTAAATTTTTAAAAATCAAATAGAAGTAGTAAATATGATGGATAAAACACAATAGTAAATGCATACGATCCTACCTTTTTTATTGGCCATGGTGGCAGCCATTGTACTGCTCAATATGTGGGCTACAAAATTAAAAATTGCTTATCCTATTTTGCTCGTTGTATTCGGGCTGCTTGTTAGTTTTGTACCAGGTCTTCCGGTTGTAAAGATCAATCCGGATCTTATCTTTTTTATATTTTTACCTCCTCTTTTATTTGAAGCTGCGTGGTCTATTTCCTTTAAAGAAATGAAACGATGGTGGCGCATTATCGGAAGTTTTGCCTTTTTAGTAGTCTTTTTTACAGCGCTGGCAGTGGCAGTGACTGCCAATTATTTTATTCCCGGATTTACACTTGCTCTCGGGTTTTTGCTGGGTGGTATTGTATCTCCGCCTGATGCCGTAAGTACAGGAGCGATTATGAAATTTGTAAAAATACCGTCCACTACTTCTGCCATTCTGGAAGGAGAAAGTTTATTGAATGATGCTTCTTCATTAATTATATTTCGTTTTGCTTTGATTGCTGTAGGAACCGGACAATTTATATGGCAGGAAGCTTCATTAGACTTTGTATGGATGATCATCGGAGGAGCAGGAATTGGCTTACTATTGGCATGGATCTTTGTACAGGTTCATAAAAGGCTCCCTACAGAAGCTTCTTCGGATATTGCTTTAACGATTATTGAACCTTATCTGATGTATTGGATAGCAGAACAGTTTCATGCTTCCGGAGTTTTAGCTGTGGTTTGCGGAGGTTTGTATATGTCAGGCAAACGATTGATATTTCTCAACAGTACCAGCCGAATTATGGGCTATAGCGTATGGCAGAGCTTTGTATTTATTTTGAATGGTATCGTTTTCTTAATCATCGGACTTGAACTTCCTGAAATTGTTGGTGGGCTTCGGTCAGAAGGAATTCCTTTGAGAATAGCCATTCAATATGGAGTACTGGTGACCGGTATTCTGATTGCCGCCAGAATCATAAGTTCTTATGCTGCTATGCTGGCTACATTGATTTTCCGACCAAGTGTCGCTCCCCGTGCTTCTTCGGCAAGAAGACGCCTGTTGATGCCTTTGATGCTTGGATGGACGGGGATGAGAGGTGTTGTTTCATTGGCTGCTGCACTTGCCATTCCGATTACCCTTGAAAACGGACTTCCTTTTCCCAACAGAAATCTTATCCTCTTCATTACTTTCGTGGTGATTCTTCTTACATTACTTGTACAAGGACTTACCTTGCCATACTTCATCAAATATGGACATGTATTTGATGATTTTACCGACGAAGAGAAAGATAAAAAGGCCAGGGAAGAAATAAAACATCAACTGAAACAGCATGTTTACCATTTTCTTAAAAATAAGCATGAAAATGAACTGAATAGCCATGCAGGATTAGAAAGAATGCTGAAACAATGGGAAGAAAAGATTCAAACCAATAATACTGAATGGATGAATGAAAAGACCAAAGATATCTTTTTTGAAATGCTGGAAAGTCAGAGACAGTTTCTTTCAGAATTGAATAAAGATATTTCTGTCAGCGAAGAAATTATCCGCCATCAGCTCTATCAGCTCGACCTTGAGGAAGAACGATTAAGAATGATTTGATCTATACCATAATTTCTGTTTTTGAAAACAAAATTATAGCGCTAATGCGACAAAACATGTCGTATTATAAAATTTTATTCATTTGTTTTTCAGAGTGTTAAATATGATGTTAATTGTGACTTAAAAGATTATTTTATTCTTTAAAAACTATAATTTTGTATAGATTTTACTATGCAATTGTCATGTACGCTCTGGTAGATTGTAACAATTTTTTTGTTTCCTGTGAAAGGACTTTAGATCCTGATCTCGAAGGCAAACCCGTTGTGGTTCTTTCCAACAACGATGGATGTGTTGTGTCCAGAAGTAAAGAAGCAAAAGACCTTGGAATTCCTATGGCTGCTCCTGCTTTCAAGTACAAAGAGCTATTTCAGAAACATGATGTGAAAAGTTTTTCTGCAAAATTTGAACTGTATAATTATAAAAGCCAGCAGGTTATTAATATTGCCAAATCGTATGTCATTGACCATGAGGTTTACAGTATCGATGAGCTTTTTCTTGATTTGACAGGATTTAAATATATTGATATGTATGAATATTGCCTTAAGATCAGAAATGAAATTGATGAGAAAGAAAATATTCCGGTAAGTATAGGAATTGCGCCCACCAAAACATTATGTAAAGTGGCAAACAGAATCGTAAAAGAATTTCCGAATAATTTTAAAGGGGTGTATATTCTGGATACTCCTGAGAAAATTGAAAAGGCTCTGAAATGGCTCAACATAGGAGATGTATGGGGAATTGGAAGAAGGCTTGCTGCCAAAATGAACGATAGTGGGGTGTATAAAGCGTGGGATCTTCTTCAGAAACCTGAAATGTGGGTTCGAAAAGTGATGGGAATTCATGGCGTAAGAATGATTCATGAATTGAGAGGAATTCGTCAGCTGGAACTGGATGCTCCTTCTCCTAAAAAATCTATCGCAGTGACCCGAAGCTTTATGCAGATGCTTACAAAAAAAGAAGAAGTACGGGAAAGAGTAGAAACTTTTGGAATGTATTGCTCGGAAAGACTCAGAAAGCAGAATACCTGCTGTAAAATGATAACCGTTTTTGTACAAACGAACCGATTCAGAAAAGATTTACCTGAATACAAAAATGCAATGACCAGAATTCTTTCAAATCCTACCAATTCGTCCATTCTGATCGGAAGAGTGGTCAATGAACTTTTTGAGGCCATTTACAGAGAAGGGTTTCATTATAAGAGAGCAGGAGTAATGGTGAATGATTTTGTTCCCGAAGATCAGAGACAGATCGGTCTTTTCGAAGAAGATATTCAAAACCAGCATCTTCCTGTGATGAAAGCTATGGATGCCATGAACAGAAAATTTGGAAAAGATAAAGTACGCCTAGGAAGTATGAGTGGAGAAAATACTTTTGGACGTGCAAAACTCTCCCCGGAGTACGAGGCATTTTTGAAAAATAATACATTACCGGAAGCGAACTTCAGATTTCATTAAAACCTATTTTTAATTCAAAAAACTTTGCTTATTTTCCGCTTTCATTATTTCTTATTGAATGGAAAATAAATGTACTGATATCAATAATTTATTAGAAAAACTGTCTCTGGAAGATCTTTCCGGGTATGAATTTGTGGATTATTGGGATGCAGATACTACAGCTTTAGGACTGAAGAAGGGCAATGTTCTTATCTATATTTCAGCATACGACTATTATAAAACCAATAGCTATGATATCATTATTGAGGAACTTGAAACAGGAGCAATATTGAAATCGGAAGATAATAGATCATACGATGAACTTATTAATGACATTCAATTTTTTCTGAAATAATATTTTTCTTCAAAAAACATAAATTCCTTAAAAATTTCTATTGAAATAAGGTTTCGATTTTATTTTAAATAGTAAAATTCCGTATTTTGATAATGTAAAATATTGCGCTATTTCATTGTTTGTCAATTAATTATGTATTTGTGGTAGATGTAAGGCTGTTGCAGGAGATCTGCTTTTACATTTATCTTTGGCCAAGAATTGTACACGTTTTAAAACCACAAATTACATGAAAAATCTAAGTATTTTGATGAAGGGAATACTGTTTCCTTTGTGCTTATCGATAAGTTATTCAAAAGCGCAGGTAGGTATTAATACTTCAAACCCTCAAGCCACTTTCCATGTGGATGGAGCAAAAGATAATCCCTCATCCGGAGCTCCATCCTCTATCCAAATAGCCAATGATGTTGCTGTCACTTCTGCCGGAGAAATAGGGATTGGAACCTTAACGCCAGCTGTTAAAATAGACACCCGTTCAGCAACAAATTCAGACAACTCAATCGGAATAGGAGAGACCAGCCAGACCGCCTCAGCAGCAGGTGGAGGTGCTGTAAGATATAATCCGCTGAATGGTGGAAAAATGCAGTATTCTGATGGTGTGATATGGCAGGACCTTATTTCTTCCCCTACCAAAGCAGTAGTTGTTGCCAATCTTCAGGCAGCCAACTTTGCGGTAAAAATTCCTTATCAGTTTTCTACAGGTGTTGCGGGATGGACGGAAGTGTCCGATCCAACAGGGAATTTTACTCCCGGAACAGGCGTTTTTACAGCGCCAAGAACCGGAGTGTATCTTATTTCTTTTACCTATGACTTTGTAAGAATTCCTATCGTTTCAGGCTACTTTTCAGAAGCAAGATATGTTGTGAATGGAAACACTACGGTAAAGAAATGTGTGAAATCTTACTCCAATATTTCAAAACAGGCACAGGTGGCCGGATCGTGTGTTGCCGGAGTTCAGCTGAATAAAGGAGATACGCTTCAACCCTATATCTATCAGTCTGTTTATAACGGAAACCTGAGCCTGAGAACAGATACATCTTCTGCAAGCAATGAATATGGCTTTGTAAATCTTTCTATTTTAGAACAATAACACATTTGAATATGAGAAAAATATTAGGACTGGCTTTGGTCATTTGCTGTGGCATAGGGATGAAAGCACAGATAGGAATCAATATGTCTTCTCCGGAAGCAACTGTACATATAGACGGTCAAAAAAATACCACTGTTTCTATACCTTCCAGCTACTACGATGATGTTGTCATTACCCAATCTGGAAATGTAGGGATAGGAACAAAATCTCCCAAGACAAGGTTTGACCTGAGATCAGGAGAACGTTTAAATGCAATAGGAATCGGAGGAACTTCACAGGCTGCTTCTGCTGCAAAGGCCGGAGCGATGAGGTATAATTCCGGAACTCAGGATCTGAGCTATTCTAACGGGACAACCTGGGTAACGCTGGCTCATAAAGCTCCCAATGATTTTGTGGATGCTGAAAATGCTTCCATACAAAGTTTCAGTGATGGAATACAGACAGCTGTTATCGGCTGGACTAAGAAAACAGATGTGAATAGCAGTTTTAATGCAGGTACAGGAACTTTTACCGCTTCAAAAACGGGGGTGTATATCGTGTCATTTTCCTTTTCACTGGCTTCCGGAAGCATTGCAAATGATTCAAGGTATGAAACGCTTATCCAGACTAATTCAGCCTCTTCTTCAACCAATAAGGTATTCAAATGTGTAGGAAGTTACCCTGGAAACAACACCATCGGAAATCGTGTTGCAGGAAACTGTTCCGGGATTTTTAACCTGAATCAGGGAGATAATATTACCGTAAGCCTGAATCAGAAACTTGGAAGTTCAAAAACACTGGATACCGATTCTACACTGACTTCTCTAAGTATTTTCGGATTATAAAAAGATACATGATGAAAAAGAATTGTTTACTGATTTTAATGACTTTAAGTTTCCAGTGTGCATTTTCACAAATTGGAATCAATACCCCAAACCCGCAAGGCATTTTACATATTGACGGGCAGAAAGATAATCCTTCTTCCGGATCAACATTTACTCCAGCTCAGCAGGCTAATGATGTTCTTGTAAACAATGCCGGGAAATTAGGAGTAGGAACTTTAAGCCCGGCCGTAAAAGTAGATGCCAGAAATTCCGGAAACGGAGCGATTGGTTTTGGAACTTCTACTTTAACAGCTGTTGCAGCAGATGAAGGAGCAGTACACTACAACAACGGAGTGGAATATTCCAACGGGAATGAATGGCTTCCTTTGCTGACAGCTCAGCCTGCCAGTAATAAAGTAATTGTGATTGCAGCCAAAACAACGAATAACGTGAAGCTTGCAACCCCAGCCACACCAACCGTAACTGCCGGTTTGCAGAACAGGGCGAGTAATTATCTGGTAGACTGGAGTAAAACCTTTGAAAGTAACTCCGGTACGACTTTCAATGCCGGAACGGGTATTTTTACAGCACCCAGAAACGGAATTTATGTAGCCACTTTCACCACGGACCTGGCTCCGCTGGCCATTAATTATACTACAGATCCTTTAAATCCTATTCAGATAGAAGCCATCTGGCAGCTTTATGATAGTACAACAGGATTGGCTGCTGCCAATATTGTCAATACAGTGAAATGCGCCAATACCATGTCCTCAAACAGTGTCGGAAATATTGATGCCGGAAGTAACTGTACCGCTTCATTCTATATGACGACAGGACAGAGGCTGATGCCTTACATCTGGTTTAATTTAAATAATTCAAACGTTGCGAATTTCTCGCTTAATAATACGGGAGGTTATAATAATCTTACCATAGCAGAACAGTAATCAGGAGATCTCATCAAGGGTTTTAATAAAAGCCGAAGGATGCAGCCCTGTGATCTTTTTGAACTCAAGGGAAAAGGCACTGTGAGAGGAATATCCTGTGATTTCAGCAAGATGATTGATCTTATATTTTCTATATTGAGGTTCGTTTTTCAACTGGGTGACAATATAATTGATCCTTAGATGATTAATGTACTGATTGAAATTGAATTTTTTATGTTTCTTAATAACCGTTGAAAGGTATTTTGTGTTGATATTCAACGTATTTGCAAGATTGTAACGAGAGATGTTTTTGTTGTTAAACTCAAGGTTTTCTTCAAAAATTCTTAATCCGTTTAGTATGTTTTCCTCTACTTCAGGCGAAATTTTTATTTCTATCGGGGTAGAGGTGTTTTTTGTCTGAATATCTTCAGAAGCTTCCTGCGGATCTTCCTCATAAACAACAGGTGAAATCCCATCTTTGTAAATTTTAGCAACTGCTTCTTTATGTATTTTTCGCAGACGAAGGGTATTGAAAATAACGGCCCCTAAAACAATAATCAGAGTAAGACAGGCAATAATAAGTCCTTTTGAAATGCTGTGGCTTTTGTTGAGCTGTTGATGAAAGCTTTCCTCTTTTTTGGATAAAGTTTTGTTGACGGCCATGGCTTTGTTGTAAGCAATGTTGTCTTTTAAGGTAAGGTTTTCAATTTTATATTTTTCCGTATTAGACTCGTCGTGGAGCTGGGCATATGCTTCTTCAAGGTTCTTGGTCACCTCAATCTTTTTTTCATTAAAACCATACTGATCTACAATGGCCAGAGACTTCTGAAAGTACAGCACTGCACTGTCTGGTTTATTCTGTTTTGAAAAAGAAAATCCGATATCATTAAGAATGTTGGCCTGAAGATAATAATTGCTTTCTCCTACTAATGAAAGAGCATTGGCAAAATAATATTTGGCTTCCCTGAATTTTTTTACTTCAGATAAATTATAACCCATATTGGTGTAAGCAGAAATCAGCAATTCATTTCGCCTGGCAGTATTTTTTAGCTTCTGAAATTCCTGAATGGCACTTTTAGAATAAAATGCCTTCTCTTTATACTGATCCTTATTGAGAAGAATCAAAAAAGAATTAAAGATCATGCCTTTCAGTTCATGTCCTTCTTCCGTATTATTGGTTTTTACTTCTGCCAGGGCATTTCTAAGACTTGTAGAAGATTCTTTAAGCAATCCGAGCTTTGCATACTGAGTTCCCTGCATTCTATACGCCAGTGCCTTCCCAATGCTGTAATTGCTTTGCGTAGCTATTTTAAGTGCCTTATCTGCAAAATCAAGACTTTTTTCAGCATCTGATTTTAAATAGCTGTTGAAAGACTTTAAATAATAAGCCTTTGCAAGAAATTCCTGGTGGTTTCTTCTCTGGGCAGAATCAATGATCTTATTCAGAATAATTTCTGAGCTGTCAGGATTTTTAGAAGAAAGCATGCGGGCATACTTGTACTGTCCCTCAAAATCAAATGATTGAGCGAGTGTAAAAATTGAAATAATAAGGAAGAAAAAGAGAATAATTTTTTTCTTCATTGTGTGTGTTTTTTATTTTTTCTGGTACTTCCAGTTGCGGCTTTTACCTTCAGCAATCCATTCCAAAGACTGTTCCAGTCTCTTATTTCTGGTAGCTTCTGTTTTAGCCTCGGAAACCCATGCAATATACTCTTTTCTGAAAGAGGGTGAAGCTTTTTCAAAAAAATCTTTTGCTTTTGGCTGGGCATTTAAAGCATTCTGAAAATCATCAGGAATTTCCATTTCTACTTTTGAAGGAGCTGCTTTTTTCATGGTAACGCCCATATCCGTAAGCTCCATAGCTTCTGTAATTGTCTTTTTCAGCTGAGGTTTGGAGGGAAGATCTCCGACCTGCGTAATTTTTCCTAAACTGAACATCGAATTTTTTTCAATATCCTGAGTGATCTCCTGCATGGTTTTCATTTCCTTTTCCAGCCAGAATCCAAAAGTACAGTGCTGCTTGAAAGAAGCCATAGCACAAAGATTTTTCCCTTTATAGATAAAATGGGGAAAGCTCCACTTCATGGTTTCTTCGGCATCAGGGCAGAATTCATGAACGATTTCACGAATGTAATGTAGTATAGGTTTTGCAAAATCCTGTGATTTTTCAATATATGCATCAATTTTTGGACTGTATTTCTCCATCGTTTTTATTGGAATAATTGTACAATTTCATTAACAAGGAATTTTACCTGATCAGGTCTTCCTCTGTCATTTTTAGGGTTGTTGGAATAGCTTCCGGTTTTTACAATAACCATATTATGCTCCGGAACCATAATGATATACTGACCCTGTAATCCCAGGAAATAGTAATGTTTGATAGGGTTGTCATGATTGATCCAAAGTCCCATTCCATAAATGTTTTCAGACTTTTCAGTAGGAGTTCTCATCTGTTCAATGAAATCTTGATTGAGGATTTGCTGATCTCCCGCTTTTCCGTCATCCAGAAATAACTGCCCCAGCTTGGCAAAATCTCTTGCATTGGAATGAATACAGCAATAGGTTTTTTCCATTCCATAATCATCTGTAGTCCATTTAGCATTCTGTTCCATTCCCAAAGGAGCCCAGAACTTTTCTGATAAATAAGTTGCCAATGGTTTATCAAGAGCTTTACGCAGGGCAAAACCAAGAAGTTGGGTAGAACCGCTTTGATATTCAAATCTGACTCCGGGTTCTTCTTTGAATTTCCTCGAGAATACAGCTTTTACAAGGCTTTTTCCATAATAGGCTTTAGCATTGGGAAGAAAAGGATTGTTGTAGTCTTCATTCCAATCTAATCCTGCTTCCATTTGAGCTAAATTTTTAAGAGTAACCTGATTTCCGAAGGGTTTATTTTTAAATTCAGAATAAAAATCGGAGAACTTTTCATCAATAGATTGAATAATTCCTTCTTCCAGTGCTTTTCCCAAAAGCATCACAGTCACTGCTTTTGCCATAGAAAAAGAATTGGTCTGTGATAACTGGTTGTAGCCATCCCAATATTGTTCATGAAGAATTTTCCCGTTCCTTATCACCACCAAAGCTGCTGTTCTGGAGTGTTTTAAGTTTTCAACTAAATATTTAGGTAATTCTGTTTTATTGTAGTCAGCATCCTCTTCCCAGAGCCTGGGCTCTTCTGTCGCAATAGGGTTGCTGGGGAAAAGATCTCCATCGTCAATGTATGCACTTGACTTTCCTTTAAGGTAGGTTTTGGAAATACCACTAAATAAATAATCATATCCAAAAAAATAAGCTGCTGCTGCACCTGCTACAGCTCCACCTATCATATACTTTAGTATTCTCATTTTTTCATGAATGGGTCTTTAACAAATTTAGAATAATTTGGTTATAAAATTTAAAATGAATCAGCAAATAAGTTATTTTTGTTCTTATTGAAGAAAACTATGACCAGAAAACTTTTTGTATTGGGGTACTTCCTATTTTCAATCATGGGAATAGCTCAGATTTATAAACCAATAGATACTGCAGATTATATACAGAGAAAAGCATTTTTAAAGAGTTTTGAAGGAAATAATGAAGCAACTGTAAAGAGATTAAAGTCTCAATATTCCGGGAAAACAGGTTCTGAATTATCCAAAATTTATAAAGAATTCGGAACTGATTTTGAAAAACAGGTGAAGAATAAGGATTTTATCTTTAAATCTGAATTTGAAATCAGTATACAGTCTATGATTCAACGTCTTAAAAAGAATAATCCTACAATTCCTCAGGACCTGAAAATTCTGATTGCAAAGGACAACACACCCAATGCCTATTGTCTTGCTGATGGAACCTTTGTCATCAACATGGGGCTTTACAGCTGGCTGAATAATGAGGAACAGATTGCTGCGGTGATTGCTCATGAGCTGGGACATAAAATAGAGGAACATTCCCTGAAGACTTTTTTGAAAATTATCGAACAGGATAAACAGGATAAAGTGGTGGTACAGAATATAAAATCTACTACAACAAGCAGAAGCCAGGGCCAAAATCAAAAGGCTTTCGATATTTTTAAAAATACAGCCTACAAGAAAGGAGTAGAAAGAAGACAAAGCGAAATGCAGGCGGATTCTCTCGGATATGTCATCTTTAAAAACAGTGATTTCAAGAAAGCAGAATTTGTCAACGCTCTTCAGAGATTACAGGATTTTGATACCATTTCACCAAGAGAATTGAAGGTAGAAACGTATAAAAAACTATTTAATCTTCCCAAGCAGGCATTCAATGAAAAATGGATGAAGAAGGAAGATTTCTCTTTGTATAATTATAATTTCTATAAAGAAAAGCTGAACAAAGATTCTCTAGCTTCTCATCCTGAAGTTTCCAGAAGACTAGAAGTCCTTAAGAAGACTTTTGCAGAGCTTAAAACTCCTGTTAGTCCGGAAAAGCCCTCAGATCTGTTTTTAACATTAAGAAAAACGGCGAGGATGGAGATCTTACCCAATTATTTCCATTCAGAAGATTATGGTTTAGGAATCTATGCTGCCATGCAGTTTTTACAGGATGAAGAGGAAGAAAAATATTATAAAAGCTGGTTGGGAAGATGTTTTTCCAAAATATATGAAGCAAGAAAAAACTATAATCTGAACCGATATCTGGATCGTATAGAACCCAAAAATCAAAGTGAGAGTTACCAACAATTTCTGAACTTTATGTGGAACTTAAGCCTTGATGAAATAAAGAATATAGCAGACTTTTATCAGGCAAATGAGATGATAGCAAAAGTAAACTGATTTTCATTATGAATAATTGGAATATCAATAGGAACGGGCTTTAGCCCGTTTTTAAAATAATAGAAAATTCTATGGGCTTTAGCCAAAACTTAAAAAGAAGAATCCTGATGCAAATCAGGATTCTTCTTTAATATTAGTAGTTTAATTTCTCCAGACGGATCTTATTAAACTTTTCTTTTTCATTATACTCACGAAGCAGGATGTAGCCTTCTTTTCCAACGTATGGCGTTACTGCATAATTGTCTTTTTCAGAAATTGGAATAATCTCCTGTTTGAATTTTCCATCAATAATGGTATTGATAAACAAATTCCATCTTTTCTGCCTGGTTACCTCGTCTTTTTGATAGTCACGATAGAAAAATACTACGTCTTTTCCACCGTTGAGGTATTGTGAGAAGAGATAATCGCTGTTGACCCATTTTGATTTTTCCTTTTCAAAAACCTGAACATTTTTCACTTTGAAATCTTTATCCGTGTAGATGTACACAAGGTCGGTGGTTTTCGGAGCGTTGTATTGTCCTGCCGGTTTGTATTTTTCGGATAAAATACCCACACTTCCATCATTCATAAAGTACATATCTTTGGTCTGAAGCATGTAACCGCTTTCTACCATTCCATATTTGTCGACCTTTGGAAGAAAAGCAGAAATATTGGGTTCATAATTGATTGCTTTCATATCTACTGAAAAATCAGATTTGTTAAGGATCATCCTTGCAAATCCTACAGATTCTGCATCATCGTAGTTTCTTCCCAACAGAACTACTTTATCATCAAAAGTTTTATCATTATCAAGTTTTCTGTAGTTGGAGTAGAAGGATTCAATATTGTCTATTGTCTCATCAGATAATCCTGTAATCGGTTTGTTGGATGTTTCTTTTCCCGTTTTCATGTCAAGAACCATCAGATTGAATGTCTTCTGCTTGTCATTCACTTTCTTCAGGATACAGTACATATAATTTTCGTCTCTTTCCAGAACGGATAAAGTGGTATACAGTTTTTTACTTCCGTCAGTGTTGTATTTGTATCTCCAGATTTCCTTTTTGTTGTCATCAAATCTCATGAGGCTGTTGCTGTTTTCGTACTTCCCGTAGTCTTTGTATTCAACAGCAAAATAACCACCTTCTTTCAGTTCTCCTACCGCAGAAACGTAGTTGTAGCCTTTCTCTTTTTTCTCATCACGGTTTTCCTTACGTTGTTCTTTCCAGCTTTTCGGCTCGTTGATCTCTTTGAAACTACCGTTTTCCAGATAATCATAATATATTTTTCGGGTAATAGAGTTGGTTTTCGGATCTATTACCATAGAAACCGGAGTAAATACTTCTTTGCTTTTCACAAGAGAATAATCCATCATGGAAGGCTTTAAGATAATCTGACCTTTAAAATCAACATATCCCAAATAAGAGGCAGCCGTGATATCTCCTTCAAACTCTTTATTGGCAACAGGATTGAGGTTTTTGTCCAGGATAACATATTCAAACTTTTTGGTTTTATCACCGGATTTTCCGTAAGAATATAGAGAAACGTAGCCGTAAAGATTGTCTTTATCATCAAATAGAGCATTCATTCCCACGTGATCGCCTGCAGCGAGAGTTGTGAGGTCCTGAGTTTGAGAAAATGCAAATGTCTGGATGAGCCCAAACATCATCAGCGTTATTTTTTTCATGGTTAAAATTTGAGGGATAAAAGTAATAAATTAACCCTTATGTTGCGAAAAATAAAAAAGCCCTGGAAATAATTCCAGGACTTGCTATCTAAAATATAAAATAATTAATAGTATTCGTAAAGCCAGTTATGAGTACTTGTTCCATAGCCTGAACTGTCATATGTAGTAACAGCTTTGGTAGGATAGTTGTCTCCGTTAAGCGTGTAAACTGCAGTGATTTTGTTCGTTCCATTGGATGAGCCAGAATAACTCTCTGTTTGATTCAATAGATTATTATAGCCTATTTGACCATCACTCACATCAAATAAATTGATTTTAACAAACCCTTTAATCCCTTTCATCGGACTATTGAAGGTGTCATAAGTATTGGTGATATTGTAGGTAACTCCGTTATACGTATATTTGGCTGAAGCTACATTTCCTGCATTGGTTAAATTAACATCCACCTGTGCAAATATAAGATTGGAATATGTTCCTGTTGCAGGATTATAAGTTCCGCTTTTATACTCATCAAACTGAACATGGGTATCACTGAGATACTGATAGATTTTGGTATAGGTAAGCGTTCCCTGTTCTTTATCAGTAATTTTCTCCGTTGAAAGCCTTCCATTAGAATAGGTGAATTCTCTCATCAGAACCAGAGCGCCACCAATGAACTCTTCTGTTTTTGCAATATAATCTCCACTGTAAGTATAAACAACTCTATCATCATCCAGTGCATTATAAGTTTCTACAAGTTTATCGCCATTATATTTGAATTCAACTACATAGGGCTGACCTCCCGGATTGACGTCAGTTGCTTTTTTTAAGAGATGAAAAGGACCGTTATTATTGTTCTGAGAATTATTGCTGTTGTCTCTGTGGTCGGCCGGATTATCATTAGAGACACAACTTGAGAGCAATGCCACAGCAAGTGATGAAAACATCAGTTTTTTCATGGTTATTATTAGTTTAGTTTTTAGTCCGCTAAAAATAAACATTTTTGTGGTAGGTTGTTCCGGAATGTATGAAAAATAAAAAAGCCCTGAAAAACAGGGCTTTTAAACTATAATTGAGAAAGTAAATTTCTGAAGTTCGTTTTTTCATCAATGATTCTTCTCAACTCTGAAACAGGAACTCTTTCCTGCTGCATTGTGTCTCTGTCTCTGATGGTTACGGTGTGATCAACTAAAGAGTCATGATCCACAGTGATACAGTATGGAGTACCAATGGCATCCTGTCTTCTGTAACGCTTTCCGATTGCATCTTTTTCTTCGTAGAATAAGTTGAAATCATATTTCAGATCATTGAAGATCTTTTCTGCATATTCTGCTAAACCATCTCTCTTCATCAATGGAAGAATGGCTGCTTTAATTGGTGCCAATGCCGGAGGTAACGATAAAACTGTTCTTTCTGAACCGTCTTCTAACGTTTCGTCTCTTAAACAATGAGAGAATATGGAAAGGAATAATCTGTCTAAACCTACTGAAGTTTCCACTACATAAGGAACATAGTTTTCGTTTCTCTCAGGATCAAAGAACTGAAGTTTTCTTCCTGAGAATTCTTCATGCGCTTTTAAGTCGAAATCCGTTCTTGAGTGAATACCTTCCAGTTCTTTAAATCCGAATGGGAAATTAAACTCAATATCAGCCGCAGCATTCGCATAGTGAGCCAATTTCTCGTGATCATGGAATCTGTAGTTCTCATTACCCAAACCTAAAGCTCTGTGCCAGTTCAGACGTTTTTGCTTCCATTGCTCATAGAATTCAAGTTCCGTTCCCGGAGCAACGAAGAACTGCATTTCCATCTGTTCAAATTCACGCATTCTGAAGATAAACTGTCTTGCAACAATCTCATTTCTGAAAGCCTTACCAATCTGAGCAATACCGAAAGGAAGTTTATGACGTGAAGTTTTCTGTACATTCAGGAAGTTTACGAAGATACCCTGAGCCGTTTCCGGTCTCAAGTAAAGATCCATCGCACTGTCAGCAGAAGCTCCCAGTTTTGTTCCGAACATCAGGTTGAATTGTCTTACTTCCGTCCAGTTTTTAGAACCTGTATCAGGATCTGCAATTTCAAGCTCTTCAATCAAAGCTTTTACATCAGCAAGGTCTTCATTTTCCAGAGATTTTGCCAGTCTTGAAAGAATAGCCTCTCTTTTGGCTCTGTATTCCAGAATTTTTGGATTTGTAGCCACAAACTGATCTTTATCGAAAGCATCACCGAATCTTTTCGCTGCTTTTTCGATTTCTTTATTCTCTTTATCTTCAATTTTAGCACAATAATCTTCTACCAAAACGTCTGCTCTGAAACGTTTCTTAGAATCTTTATTATCAATCAATGGATCGTTGAAAGCGTCTACGTGGCCTGATGCTTTCCATGTGGTTGGGTGCATAAGGATCGCCGAATCAATGCCGACAATATTTTCGTTAAGCTGTACCATAGCTTTCCACCAATATTGTTTGATATTATTTTTTAGTTCGGCACCGTTCTGTCCATAATCATAAACAGCGGATAAACCATCATAGATCTCACTCGATGGGAAAATAAAACCATATTCTTTAGCGTGAGAAATCACTTTCTTGAAAACATCTTCTTGCTTTGCCATAATTTTTTTACGTCTGAAATGCAAAAATAGCAATTTGGATCCAAAATCATGAGTTTCAATAAAAAAAGCCGTTAATAAACAGACAAATATTTACATTTTAATTGTACAGGAGCCGGGAACCTGCTCTCCGTTGCAATTCCTCGTTAGGCGGCTCTGCTTCGCACCGCCGCCTCCCTGCGGGATTTTCTCTTAGATCGGGGCTATTGATAAAGGAATGTCTAAACCTAACAGGTTTTCAAAACCTGTTAGGTTTACAAAGATAGCAGCATATAATATCAGTCGAAAATCTTTACTTTTGCCGAATGTTAGAAATTCTTTATCGCGATGAGTATCTTATTGCCATCAATAAACCCAGCGGATTACTGGTTCATAAATCTTTCTATGCGGGGGAAGCCGATACCTACGCTATTCAGGAATTGAAGAAGCAGATTGGGCAAAAAGTGTATCCTGTACACCGTTTAGACCGAAAAACTTCGGGTGTTCTGCTGTTTACTTTAGATAAAGATACCCTTAGAACCATGAGTGAGCAGTTTGCATCACGGGAAGTGGAGAAGAAATATCTGGCCATTCTTCGGGGCTGGACAAAAGAAGAAGAAACCATTGATTATGACTTGGTTAATGAAAATGAAGTCAAACAAAATGCCGTTACAAACTATCGTCGTTTACAGACTTCAGAAATAGATTTACCTTTTCTAAAGCACCAGACTTCGAGATATTCTTTGGTAGAAGCAATTCCTGAAACCGGAAGATTCCATCAGTTGAGAAAACATTTTAAACATATTCTTCACCCTATTTTAGGTTGCCGAAAACATGGCTGCAATAAACAGAACAAATTGTGGCTTCAAACATTTGAGATCAGCAAAATGACACTTCATGCCCATCAATTGATTTTCAATCATCCTGTTTCTAATGAAAGAATCACTGTAAATGCTACTATAGATGAAGAGTTCAAAAGAGTAGGAGATATTCTGAAATTTGATCTGAGTGCGTACTCTTCATTAAAATCTTAATATTTTAAATATCCTTGTCAAGGTTTTAAACCTTGACAAGGATGGTGAATGTATTTCTCTGTTTCTATTGTCTTAACGCAATGCTCACAAAGTTTAAGTATTTCTGCTTTTTATTTCCGATCGCAAGGGCACTTCGTTCAACCAAGACTGATAGTGTGAACTTCGCTTAGTGAAACGCCTTTGCGATCAAAAAAAATTTTTCAGGATGGTGATATTTCTTTGTGATCGTAGCGTTAAAAAATCTTACTGATTTCTAGAATATATAGTTGTTTTCCAGCTTATAGATACTATAGATCAGACATTTTGATAAAATATCATAGGTTAATCTGCGATTAATTTTAAAATGAGTAATTTTGTAAAACTTTTTTTCAATGTACAAATCGCTCATTCGTCCGATCCTTTTCAAATTTGATCCTGAAGAAGTTCATCATTTTACATTTTCAATGCTTAAAAATTTTGGATTTCTTACCAAACTGTTTTTACCAAAACCTATTGAAGACAAACGTCTGGAAAGAGAAGTCTTTGGATTGAAATTTAAAAATCCTGTAGGACTGGCTGCCGGTTTCGATAAAAATGCAGTGTTATTTAACGAATTGGGAGACCTTGGTTTCGGATTTGTAGAAATCGGGACGGTAACGCCAAGAGCTCAGGCTGGAAATCCTAAGAAAAGATTGTTCCGTCTTATTGAAGATGGTGGAATCATCAACAGAATGGGATTCAACAATGACGGTCTTCAAGCGGCTATTGAAAAGCTGAAATCCAACAAAGGGAAAATAATTATCGGTGGAAACATCGGAAAAAATACAGATACAAGCCCGGAACATTATACTCAGGATTATCTGGACTGTTTCGAAGGTCTTCATCCTCATGTAGATTACTTTGTCCTGAATGTAAGCTGCCCGAATGTTGGAAGTCACGCCAAGCTGGAAGATGTAGACTATCTGAGAGAGCTAATTACAGAAGTGAAAAAAATAAACCAGTCAAAATCTGTACAGAAACCTATATTACTGAAAATTGCTCCGGATCTGAATAACAATCAATTGGATGAAATCATTGAACTGATTGCAGAAACAAAGATTGATGGTATTGTAGTGTCCAATACTTCTGTGAACAGAGAAGGTCTGAAAACCTCTCCTGAAGTTTTAGAACAGATCGGAAATGGTGGATTAAGTGGAAAACCTATCCGTGAGAGAAGTACAAAAATGATCAAATACCTTGCTGATAAAAGCAACAGAGCATTTCCAATTATTGGAGTAGGAGGAATTCATTCTGCTAAAGATGCGATGGAGAAGTTAGATGCAGGAGCTACACTGGTTCAGTTGTACACAGGATTTATTTATGAAGGTCCGGAACTGATCAACGAAATCAACAAGGAACTTCTGAAAAGAGCAAGCAGATTACCAAGATAAAAATAGAAAGAGAGTTCATTGGACTCTCTTTTTTATTTTGACTTTACAACGGATGCATTTTTTAGATCTACGGTAAGCGTATGGGCAGGAGTGCTTTCTGACTTGTTGATTTTATATTGTATGGTTTGCCTGTCTTTGGATCTTGTTTTGGTGACGTCGTAGATATTTTCCCAGCAGCTTTCAATCAAGAATTCCTCATAGTTTTTATAATTCCAGTCTTTGGTGAAATAAAGGACTCTGTAGCCTTTTTCTCCGTCACTAGCCCCACATTGCCCACAGGCATTAAAATTGGAAGTCTGCTCAAAATAAAGCAAAACCCTATTTCCATTTTCTCCTGAAGAATAGGAGATCAATTCATTTCCGCCTGCTTTATTAATGAAATCGTAGGTGTTGATTTTTTTATTATTCGGTAAGTACAGATAATTGTTGAGACGGTAGATCATCGCATTGCCAGTAAATAACTTTGCCGGCTGGGATTTTTTGTCCAGATAAAAATTTCCGGGAATTGGATTATTTTTAAGAGTTGATTGATCAAATATAATAGACTCCTTTGGTGTTAATTTTTGAGCTATTTCATCAGTCTTTTCTACTTTCTGAAGAGAAGTGATCTGCTCTTTCAAAAGCTTCGAATTCTGTTTTTGTTTCGTTCCAAAGTTATACAGCGACAGACTTCCATAATAGTCATATATTCCGGTAAGCGGGATTTTCTTTTTGTATTTGTCATAATAGTACCATCCATCCACATAATGCTGATACTGATCACAGTCTACAATACCTGTATAGTTGAGTTCCATGGTAATAGGTACTCCGTTGATCTCTCCGGTAAAAGTCTGGGAAGAATCAGTTACTTTCTTTAATTCAACTTTCTGACTGAGAAAAAATGTGAGGAAAAAGAAAAAGAAGACACTGAAAATTTTTTTCATGGTTGAGTTATCGTGGATTTTAGTTTTTTTAAATGAAGAAGTGTGCGATGGTGTAGATGATCAACCCGACCAGTCCGCCTACCAGCGTTCCGTTGACTCTGATAAACTGCAGATCTTTTCCTACTTCCAGTTCCAGCTTTTCGCTGAGTTCTTTTCCCTGCCAGTTTCCAACGGTAGTACTGATGAGGTTTCCGAATTGATGGGTGTTTTTCAGAATATATTTATATGCCGTCACCCGAACCCAATGATCAATTTTGTTCTGAAGGCTTTCATCGGTTTTTAAATTCTGGGCAAACTCATTCAAATTTTTAGTAAGATAGTTTTTCAAAGCCGAGTTTTCCTCCTGAAGTTCTTTCATCAGCGTTTTTTTGATGGAGACCCAGATGTCATTGGAATATTCATCCAATTTGTCATTTTTCAGAAGCCCGTTTTTGATGGTTTTAAATTCTTCATCCCATTTCGGATCTTCTTTCAGATCAACGGAGAATTCATGAATTTTCTGGGTAATTAATCCTCTTACTTCGTGCTCGGGATTTTCTTCTATTTCTTTAAAAAAATCAGAAAGTCCATCAGCAATTTTATCAGCAATTTTAGTATCGACAAAAGATGGAATGAATGAATAACTGCCTTTTTTTACCCGCTCCTGAATCATTTCATCGTTTTCAATGATGTATTCTTTGATCTGTTTTGAAAGATTGGTGATAATTCTCTGATGGTCGTTTTTTTCCAGAATATAACCAATTCCGTTTCCCACCACTTTATTAAGCTTGATATCATCTGTCATTTCAGAAACCTTTTTGCTGATAAACTGGCTTACCGTAGAATCATCAAGTTTATTAAGAATATCAAGAACAATATCCGAAAGGTTTTTAATCAGAATTTCCTGACTTTTTTCCTTGCCCAGCCATTCCCCGACAAAATTGGAAACTTTTAGCTTTTGGATATAAGGACGTATATTCTGTGGGGACAGGAAGTTACCCACGACAAAATTTCCAAGGTTGTCTCCCAGTCTCTGTTTACTGTTCTCGATCAGGTTGGTATGGGGAATAGGAAGCCCGAGAGGATGACGGAACAATGCAGTTACTGCAAACCAGTCCGCAAGTGCACCTACCATTGCCGCTTCAGCAAAAGCCCGTACATAACCAATCCAATGAGAGTGATTAGACTTCTGTAAAATAGTGGTAACAATGAAAATAACAGCCATCAGGACAAATAATCCGGTGGCAAATGCTTTGTATTTTCTGAGTTGTTTTCTTTTTGCTTCGTCATTCATATTCTCAAATTTACTAAATTTGGTTATGAAACCATTCGTGGTTAAAGAATTAAAATTTACGATGAAATTTTTAATTTCAATAATCATATTAATTGCTCTGCAGGCATGTACGCAGAAATACGAACCTATTAAAACCCTTCCTATGGAAAATACAGAAGCAAAAAACAATCCATACTATTCCAGAACAGATACTACCAAACTCAATGTTTCCAATGAAGAATGGAAAAAGCTCCTTGCTCCAGATCTCTACGCTATTGCCAGAGAAGCAGCTACAGAAAGAGCTTTTACAGGAAAATACAATGAATTTGATGAGGTAGGTGAGTATTATTGTGCCGTGTGTGGAAATCATCTGTTTCGCTCTACATCAAAATTTTCCAGCAGCTGTGGATGGCCAAGTTTCTTTGAAGCAGATAAAGAAGGCGTGTATTATGTAAGAGATCAGTCGTATGGAATGGATAGAGTAGAAGTACTCTGCAAAAGATGTGATTCCCATCTGGGACACGTTTTCGATGATGGCCCAAAGCCTACAGGGCTGAGATATTGTATGAATTCTGTAAGCCTTGAATTTGTTCCGGATTCTCAAAAATAAGGGCTTTAATTCACAAAATCAGGACGTTAAAGTTTCTTAAATAGCGTTAAACTTTTTAGAGTTATAACCCTTTGGTAATTATGTTTTTATAATTTTGCCCCACTAATTTGGATTTATATAGTATTGAATGAAAGGATTTTATAGCGTATTAGGCCTTGTTTACATGGTGACGACTTCATTCTACATTTCCCCAAAAGTGGTGGCGAAAAGTGAGAATGTAACAACGAAAACTGAAAAAGTAGCTGAAACGAAATCTGAGAAGAGCACAACAGTCGTGTCTTCATCAGAAGCATTGTACCAATCTATTGCCTTTGACCCGGAACATGAACTGAACTATGAGGTGTTCTCAAAAGCATTGACTGGCTATGAAAATTTAAAAAAAGCAGGTTTGCTTACCCAGGATTCGCATTTATTAACCATCTGCGATTTTTCTATGTCTTCTAACACCAAAAGACTTTGGATCATTGACCTTGAAGACAAAAAAGTTCTGTTCAACTCATTAGTAGCACACGGAAAAAATACCGGCGAAGAATTTGCGACGAATTTTTCTAACAAGGAAAGTTCGCTGCAGAGTAGTCTGGGATTTTATATCACGGATGCAACCTATCAGGGTGATAACGGATACTCTCTGAAGTTATTGGGAATGGATAAGGGCTTTAATGATGCTGCATACAGAAGAGCAATTGTAATGCATGGTGCGGATTATGTGAGTGATGCATTTGCTGCGATGCACAAAAGAATTGGAAGAAGCTGGGGATGCCCTGCCGTCCCAAGAGAACTGACACAGTCTATAATCAACACGATTAAAGGAAAAAACTGTCTGTTCATTTATTATCCCGATCAGAATTATCTTTCTTCCTCAGAATGGTTGAAAGCGTAAGATTAAAAAAGCAGTCAAAAAATGACTGCTTTTTTCTTTTGAAGAAATTATTGTAAATACTGTTGAATAATAGTTCTGGCTTCTTCAATGCCATTGCTGATTCGGGCAATTATTTTTCCGTTTTCATCAATGATAAAATGAATAGGATAATTGGTTGCATTCACTTTCTTTTGGAAGTCTTTGTTTACATCAAAGAAATTAATCCAATTCGCATTGTTTTTCTTTAAAATATTCTTGGCAACCTCCATTCTATTAGGTTTTTGCTCGTCTGTTATCGTAATGAAGTTTACATTTTGATCTTTATATTCATTGTACAGCTTCACAATTTCAGGCATTCCTTTGATGCAGGGAGCACAAGTGGTTGACCAGTAATCAATAAAGGTTAATTTGTATTTCTTAAAGTCTTCCGAAGTTAATTTATTCTGCTTGTCAAAATAAATGTCAGGTATTTTCTGTCCGATGGAGGTAGATTGTTCTGCTTTTAAACGAGCCTCAACACCTTTGTATAATTTGTTTTGCTTAAATTTTGGAGAAAATAAATTCAGGTTTTTCAAGTAAGCAGGATGGTAATCGTTAAGAGTATAATCATTCACAATTTCCCATAATGCAACATATGAATTGGGATTTTTTCTGATGTATTCTCCTAAAAACTCCTGTTTTTTGTCCATATTGATCAAGCTATCACTTTGATAGGGATTTTTTGATTTTATATAAAACGGTTCCAATGATGTTTGTAAAATCTTATATTCTCTGTTGGTCGGAGAATCTATATTAGGTTCTACATTATTAAAGTCTTTGGGTAAATCAATTTTATATTTTCCTTTTTCTAAAAAAAATACTTTGGTACTATAACCTGCTTTACCCTCTTTTCCCATATAACCAAAAGCTACTGGTTGAGGGTATTCTATAAAACCATTGACAATATTTTTCTTTTGAATTTTAAAATAATAAATGGAATGAGCCATCCTGATCTTTTTTCCAAAATCAGAAATATTGTTGTTCGTTTGTATTCTGAATGTATAAAGGTCTCCAAATCCTTTTCTCGTCGATGGAGCTCCCAACATGAGGCTGTCATTAATGTATGAATCTGAACGGAGATCAATTTCAAAATTATTCTGAGAATAAATACAATTTGAAATAAGCATCAATAGTGCATAGAAAAGTTTCTTCATAAAATATTTTGTAGGGGAACTAACTTACAAAAACTTTCATACATAAAAAATCCCTGTGCTTTAAAAACACAGGGATTGTCAATATTTTATTAAAGATCTTCCTACATTTTGCCCTTAGGACTAAGCAAGAATCTATTAGTAAATTTCAGCTATAAGAATCACTCGAAATGCATTTTAAAAATTAAGAAAATTTCTTAAAAATTAAAGTGGCATTATGACCTCCAAATCCAAAAGCATTACTTAAAGCATACGTAATGTCTTTTTCCTTTGCTTCTCCAAAGACAATATTGATATCCTGAGGAATATTCTCATCAATACTGTGAAGATTGATTGTTGGAGGAATAATTCCGTTCTGAATGGCCTTGATTGAAAGAATGGCTTCCACTGCTCCGGCAGCACCCAATAAGTGCCCGGTCATGGATTTCGTTGCACTGATATCAAGGTTTTTGCTTCCTTTAAATAACTTATTAATTCCGTTCAGTTCAACCAGGTCTCCCAGTGGAGTAGACGTAGCATGTGGATTAATATAATCAATATCACCTACATTGATTTCTGCTTCATTAAGAGCCAACTGCATTGCTTTAATGGCTCCAACACCATCAGGATGAGGTGCTGTCATATGATAGGCATCTGCTGTCATCGCTGCACCCACCAGCTCTGCATAGATTTTTGCTCCTCTTGCTTTGGCATGCTCATATTCTTCCAGGATCAGAGTTCCCGAACCTTCACCCATTACAAAACCGTCTCTGTCTGCATCATAAGGACGGCTTGCTGTTGCAAAATCATCATTTCTTGTAGACATGGCTTTCATAATAGAAAATCCTCCGATAGAAGCAGGAGAAATGGCAGCCTCAGAGCCACCGCTTACAATCACTTTTGCTTTTCCAAGACGAATATAATTGAAGGCATCCATTAATGCCGTATTTCCTGTAGCACAAGCAGAAACAGTTGTATAATTGATTCCCTGAAGACCATATTTCATAGAAATCATTCCTGATGCCATATTAGCAATAAATTTCGGGACAAAGAAAGGATTGAATCTTGGAGTTCCGTCCCCAGCTGCAAAATTCATGACCTCACTTTCGAAAGTCCACATTCCTCCCTGTCCTGTTCCCCAGATCACACCAATATCAAATGGATCCATGTTTTCCAGCTCAAGCCCTGAATCTTTTAAAGCTTCTGCTGTGGAATACATGGCATATTGTGAAAATAAATCACTTCTTTTAATTTCGTTGTGGGTTAAATGTACTTTTGGATCAAAATTTTTAACTTCACAAGCAAAATGTACTTTAAACTTTTCTGTATCAAAATGGGTGATTTTGTTTGCTCCACTCACTCCATTGATGCTGTTTTGCCAAAATTCTTCGACATTATTTCCCAAAGGCGTCACTGCGCCAAGACCTGTAATGACAACTCTTTTCATACTTAGTTATTGATTTTGAATAAATTCGAGGTTCCTCTCGCTATTAGGCGGGTCTTATCTGCATTCCATATTTCGCACTGAGCGTTTACAAACTGCTTTCCTCTTTTAATGATTTTAGTTTCGGCTACAATATTATCATTTTCTTTTGCAGTTGAAAAATAATCAATGACATTATTTATAGTGGTAATGAAAGAATTTTCATTTAAAGAAAACATGGTAGCACCAATGATATCGTCTATAATGGCAGCCGTAACTCCACCGTGAAGGTTTCCAATCGGGTTCAACCATTCCGGTCTTATGGTATATTGAAATTCCAGTTGTCCTTCTTCTACAGAAAGAACAATAGGATTAAGCCATTTCATAAATGGAGACGGAGATTGGTCAAATTCTTTTCCGATGAATTGTTTTAATTGTGCTAATCTATCCATACTTAATTTTTACTTTTCTAAAATCATTGTTACTCCCTGTCCACGGGCTGCACAGATGGATATAAATCCTTTTCCGTTGCCTTTTTCATGAAGAAGTTTTGCCAGTGTTGCGATAATTCTTCCCCCTGTTGCGGCAAACGGATGCGCTGCTGCAAGGCTTCCTCCTTTCACATTCAGTTTGCTTCTGTCAATTTTCCCCAGAGCTTTTTCCAATCCGAATTTTTTGGCAAGCTCCTCATTTTCCCAGATTTTGATGGTAGCTAAAACTTGTGCGGCAAATGCTTCATGAATTTCATAATAATCAAAATCAGATAAATTCATGCCTGCTTTTTTAAGCATTCTCTCTGCTGCAAAAACAGGGGCAAGAAGTAAATCTTGCTTATTTTCTACATATTCTATTCCTGCGAGTTCAGAAAAGCTGATATAGGCTAAAACAGGAAGGTTATTGGCTTTCGCCCATTCTTCACTGGCCAGTAAAACTGCGGAAGCACCATCCGTAAATGGCGTTGAATTTCCTGCCGTTAAAGTTCCGTTCTGTTTATCAAAAGCAGGTTTCAGCTGTGAAAGCTTCTCAATACTGCTATCACGTCTCAGGTTATTATCTTTGTCTAAACCAAAGGCCGGAGTAATCATATCATCAAAGAACCCTTCATCATAGGCTTTTGCCATATTCTGGTGGCTTTTTAAAGCTAATTCGTCCTGTTCTTGTCTTGAAATATTGTAATATTTTGCTGTTATTTCTGTGTGTTCACCCATAACCAGACCTGTTTTGGGTTCCTGTCCCTTATAAGGAATTGGCATCCAGTCTTTCAGTCTAGGGCTTAACAGTTGTTTTAATTTTCCAAACGCTGATTTTTCTTTATTCGCTTGTAAAAGGGCTTTTCTTAATCTAGGTGAAGATTCGAATGGAATGTTACTCATCGCTTCCACTCCACAGGCAATACCACAATCTATCTGCCCCAGGGCAATTTTATTTCCGATATAAATAGCTGCTTCAATTCCTGTATCACACGCCTGTTGTAGATCACAAGCAGGTGTTGCTGGGTCAAGAGTGGTATTCATCACTGTTTCTCTGATGAGGTTACTCTCAGAAATATGTTTAATGACTGCACCTCCGGCAACTTCTCCGAGTCGTTTTCCTTTTAAATGATAACGATCTATTAATCCGTTGAGAGAAGCAAGAAGAAGATCCTGATTACCCTGCTCTGAATAAGCGGTATTCATTCTGGCAAAAGGAATTCTGTTGTATCCTACAATAGCCACTTTTTTTGTTTCCATATTGTATAATTTATGATGGAAGAATATTGAGTTCATGATCAATCATATGACTGACTTTATCTAAAGCATGGTTTAGAAAACTTTGGTCACCCATTGTTTTTGAAAGTAGAATTCCGCCTTCAATAAGCATGATGAATAGGGAGGCGAATTGCTCAGCACTGACTTTTTTATCAATTTCACCTTTACTTTGTCCTTCTGCAATGGCATTTGATATTTTTGTCATCCATTGTTCAAAGGATTTTTTAACCTGTGTTTTTAAAGCAGGAAAAGAATCATCAGCTTCGGTTGCGGCATTCATTAACGGACAGCCGCCGTTGGCAAAGACAAACTTCCAGTTTTTCCGGTAAAAATCTACAAAAGCATGCAGTTTATCCAGTGAAGTTGGATACTCTTCACCAAAAGAACGACTAAGTGTTTTGCTCAATAATCCGGAATTGTATTTGTAAACTTCAATTGCTACTTCATCTTTGTTTTCAAAATTTCCATAGATGCTGCCTTTTGTCAGTCCGGTTGCCTGAGTAATGTCGGACAGCGATGTGGAGATATAACCCTTGGTATTAAAAAGGGTTGCTGTTTTCTCGATGATATGCTGTTTCGTTTTTTCTGCCTTCGACATTATAAATGTTTAAATATGATGCAAATATACAAAAATATACCATTCGGTATATTTGTTTTGTAAATTTACAATTCAGAAGTTTTGGCTAAAGCCAATGGAATTATTTTTAAACAAGAAAACGGGCTAAAGCCCGTTCCTATTAATGTTGATATACTACTTAGATTCTTAACCCTCTAAAGTAGCATTCAATGTAATTTCAAAGTTGAAAGCCGCGCTTACAGGGCATCCTTCTTCAGCAATCTTAGCAAATTTCTGGAATTCTTCTTCTGAGATTCCCGGAACTTTAGCGGTAAGAGTCAATTCAGATTTCGTAATCTTTCCGATATTGGGATCAAGGGTAATTACAGAAGTTGTCTTTAATTCTTCAGGATTGTAACCTGCCTGAGATAATTCTGCATCCAGTTTCATTGTGAAGCATCCTGCATGGGCTGCTGCCAATAATTCTTCAGGATTTGTACCTACACCATCCGCAAAACGGCTGTTGAAAGAATATTGAGTCTGGTTTAAAGTTGTACTCTGAGTAGTTAAATGTCCTTTTCCTTCTTTAATGGTACCGTTCCAAACGGCTGTTGCGTTACGTCTCATAATGTTTGTTTTTGTATTTAGTATTGTTGTTTGATTTTGATGTTACAAAGGTATGTCTGCAGTGGGGAGTATTCAATAGATAAAATGACTTAAATATTGTACTTTTTTCCCGTAGTGTAATTTTTTTTAAAATTAGCAGGTGTGCTTCCTGTTTTGTTGGTGAAAAGACGGTTGAAATAAGCAGGATCTTCATAGCCTAGATCGTAGGCAATTTCTTTCACAGGTTTATCCGTATAAAACAGTAACCTTTTTGCTTCTAATAAGATTCTGTTGATGATAAACTGATTGGGTGAGTCCAGATTTAAATTTTTAAATTTATGGGTTAACGTTTTCGGAGCTATATGAAGCAGCTCAGCATATTCGGCTACATTATGCTTCTCTCTGAAATGAATTTCCAGATGTCTGCTGAAATCCCGAAAAATATCAAGTTCACTGCCTGGTATTCTGAGCGTGTCATTATCCAGATTTTGTTTCTTCCACTTACGGGTAGCCCTGATGATAATCTGTTTTACATAGGTTCTGATCATTTCCTCTGCGGAAGAATCTTTCCATTCAAGTTCATCCTGAATATTCCGGAACAAACTTTTTATAAGAGAGGTTTCTGAATCATCAAGCTCTACAAAAGGAATTTCAAATACATTATGGAAGAGAAGTCCGTCGCAAGCCACTTCTTTATCATGGATCTGGATGCAGTAGAAATCACGGTTGTAGAAAAGGAGGATAGACTCATCTTTTCCTTTTTGTATATTTAAATGCTGGTTAGTCAGGAAAAAAAGAGAAGGTTTTTTGGTTGTATAATGATTAAAATCTACCGAAAGTTCATATCCTGAAGGAATAAAAAATACTTTAATATCTGTCCTGAATTGATTCCCGTTGAAATTCTCCAGATTTTCTTCTGAAAATATTTCCAGTCCGAGTCTTTTATATTGATCTTCAAAAATAAGCTGGTGCGGCATCCTTTAACTTTAGTTTAAAGATACAAAAAAGGACGATTTGAGCTGTATTAAATTATTAAACCTATGATTTCTTATGTTTGATCTATAAAATTGAAATAAAATAAATCGGAAATATGTTTTTACATTGATATTATTTTATCATTTTTACAAAGATTTGTATTGTGACCTAAAAGTATTAACCTTTTTTCATAACTGCCTGTATGAGCGAATTAGAAAATATTCTGAGAGAAATAACTCCACTATCTCCTGAGGATAGTTTTCTCGTATTTGACAGGATTAAGGCCTCCTTCGACTTTCCGTACCACTATCATCCGGAAATTGAGATCAACTTTATTTATAAAGGGAAAGGCTACCGAAGAATGATTGGAGACCATACCGGAGAGATCGGAAATATAGAGTTGGTGCTGGTAGGCCCCAATTTACCACACTGTTGGGCAAATTACAGATGTAAGAACAGAAAGACCCACGAAATTACTATACAATTCAATCAGGATTTCTTCCATCAGTCCTTAATGGAAAAAAATATCCTGAAACCTATCAATAATCTGATGAAAGACTCCATCAGAGGAATTCTTTTTTCTACAGAAACGGCTGAGAAACTAAAAGATTCGTTTCTCAATCTTTCCAAGATGAACAGTTTTGAATCTTTTATAGAAATTATGAAAATTCTGAATGAATTGGCTGTAGCAGAAAACAAAATACTTTTATCTTCATATAGTATTGAGCTTGAGTCTTTTGCGGATAATGATAAAATGAAGGTTGTTCATGATTTTGTTCATAAAAATTTTGAGAACAAAATAACGCTGGATAATGTAGCATCATTGGTGAATATGAGTAATGTGACGTTTAACAGGTTTATCAAGAAAAGAACCGGGAAAACTTTTGTTAATTATCTTAATGAGATTAGAATCAGTTATGCTGCGCGCTGGTTGATGGAAAAGAATCTTACAGTCTTTGAAATTGCTTTTGAAGCCGGATTTAATAATATTGCCAATTTCAATAAGGTATTTAAGTCCATTAAAAAGACAACTCCAACTGAATTTAAAGAGCAGTTTAAAGGAGTTAAAAAGATTGAATAATACGTATTAAAAATTTACTTTTTTCTTTTTTTGTACCTTATCTATTGCACTAAAATTGTGCATAGAAATCTACTTTTATTTTGTCAAAATACCTGAATAAATCCCCTTTTTTTAATTGTTTGGGAAGTGTTGTATTTTGTTGATATTTAGAATGTTAATTGCTTTTAAATTTGATTGCTGAAAAAATAATATCGTTTTATGATAAAATAGTATTATATCAGACTGGCAACAAAATTTAGATTTGTGAATGTGAATTAAATCTTAACAAAACTTTAAATTATTTAATACATAAACGGCAAAATTTTGCTGAAAAAACAATAATTTTTTTTGTATTAAAAAATAAAGTAATGTCACTGATTCTCAATTAAATCTAACGAATCTATACCTTATGAGAAAAGCAGTTATACCCGTTCTGTTCGTTTTTTCACTTACTGCGAATGCACAGGAGAAAAAAGCGGCCGACACTACGAAGACAACCAGTATTGAGGAGGTCGTGGTCACCTCTTTGGGGATAAAAAGGCAGGCCCGCTCTTTGACGTATTCCAGTCAGCAGATTGGTGGAGATGAGCTTACAGAAGTGAAAACTCCCAATCTATTAAATTCGATCAATGGAAAAGTTTCCAACGTACAGATCAACAGAACCAATGGTGTAGGTAGCTCCGTAAGGGTGATCATGAGAGGGAATAAGTCTGTCTCAAACAGCCAGCCATTGTATGTGGTTGATGGAATTCCTATCATCAATGGAACAGGAAAATCAGCGGATATAAGCCAATATGCTAATATGCCTGATCCGGGGGATGTATTAAGTTCTATCAATCCTGATGATATTGAGAGTATCAACTTCCTGAAAGGAGCATCAGCATCAGCATTATACGGTTCTGCAGGTGGAAATGGAGCTATTTTGATTACCACAAGAAAAGGAAAAATAGGTAAGAGTTCTATCTCTTATAGCTCGAGTTTAACGGTAGAAAGAGCTTATAGCCTACCAAAACTGCAACATAGTTATTTATCTTATGACCCATCCGATCCTACTCAATCTCCAGGAAATAATATTGAGAGCTGGGGAGCAAAAGGAAGTTCGAAGGATTATCTTAAAGATTTTCTGCAAACCGGAACAACATGGGTAAACAGTCTTTCTTTCCAATCTGGAAACGAAAAATCGACTAACTACTTTTCCATTGGAAATACTACCAATAAAGGAGTAATTCCGATGTCTTATTTTGATCAGTATAATGTGTCATTCAGAAACTCAAGTAAGTTTCTTGATGATAAACTGACATTGGATGCTAACTTCATTGGTTCCTTACAGGACAGTAAAAACAGACAAACACCAGGAGCTTCTTTCTCTCCTTTGGCCAGTTTATATTGGTTACCAAGAGGGGTAGATTTCGATCAATATGGACCGGATAACTATTCTTTTCTAGATAAAAAAAGACTTTTACCTGCACAAAATTGGTGGGAAGTAAAGCCTGACGGAAGTTTCAAAGGAAACCCGGAAACCCAAAACCCATATTGGATTTTAAACAGAAACCCGGTTACTGTAAAAAATAAAAATGCGTATAGCGCTGTTTCATTATCTTACGAGATCAACCCATGGTTAACTGCACGAGTAAGAGGTAATTATAGCTGGAATAGTTCAGACAGCCAGCGTGATATTTCAGCCTATTCAGCACCAAGCTTATTAGCTGGAGGACAAAATGGAAGAATGCTTAAAAATGTATACGAAAATTCTTCTACCTATGGGGATGTCCTGTTGATTGGTAGTCCAAAATTAAGCGAATCAATTTCCTTAGACTTTACCGTTGGAGGAAGTGTGAATACCACAAGTAATAAAGTGACACAGGTTGATAATGCTTATCTGTCTAATCCTAATTTATTTGCGATCAACAACCTGCAATGGAATGTAGACCGAAGCCCGGGAGATGGATATCATAACATTTACTGGAACCTGAAGAAACAGGTACGATCAGTATTTGCAAGTGCTTCCGTAGGATATAAAAATATGTTTTATGTAGATATGACCTTCAGAAATGACTGGGATTCTACTTTGGCATTAACAGGAAGAAGCGGATTTGATTATGAGTCTGTAGGAGCTAATGCAATCTTATCTTCTATCTTTAAACTTCCTGAAGCTATTAATTTCTTGAAAGTAAGGGGATCTTATGCAACTGTAGGGCTAGGATTACCAGCCAATATTTCAAATGCAATGGTCGCTTATTACAATGCCTATTCTTATGGAGTAGATGCAGGAACTATTGTATATCCGAAAAGTTCATTTGTTACCAGCCGACCAGACCTTATTCCTCGTCCGGAACTTAATAAAACGTTTGAGGCAGGAACCGAGCTGAGAATGTTTGGCAACAGATTAAATTTTGATTTTACTTACTATAACTCTAATGCCAGTAATCAGTTGTTGGAGACAACTATAGGATCTAACTTCGGAGGAATTCCATCAGGGTCATATTATATCAATGCAGGGAAAATACGCAATACAGGTTTTGAAGCGTCTTTATCATACAAAGTTTTCGGAACAGAAAAATTTGGATGGACAACTACAGTAAACGCTTCAGCAAACAAAAATACAATTGTTGAATTATTCCCGTCAAGCCTGCCTATTTCAGAAAACCAACTTTTCTCATTAACAGGAGGAGGAGATTTTACAAAACTGAGACTGGGAGGATCTTTTGGAGATCTTTATGGAGTTAAATTCAAAAGAGATGACCAGGGACGTGTTTTAGTAGATGAAAATGGAGTTCCATTAGGTACTACAGGCGATCCTCAATATTTAGGCAATCCAAACCCTAAGTTTATTCTAGGTTTTAATAACTCTTTTAATATTGGTAAACTGGGAATATCTTTCCTTATCGATGGTAAATTCGGAGGTAAAGTATTGTCTCTTACTGAAAAAGCAAATGATTTATATGGAGTAAGCCAAACGACTGCTGATGCAAGAGATGCTGGTGGAGTATCCATTCCAAATGCAGTATATGCTCCGGGTACACCTTTAGCAGGACAAGCCTATAATGGAGTTACCGATGCAAAGGCATATTATAAAAGAACTGGTGGTGCCGGTGGTATAGGGACAGGAATTGATGAAGCTTATATGTACAGTGCTACAACAATACGTTTACGCCAGGCATCCATTTCATATAGCTTTGATATCCAGTCAAAATATATGAGAAATGCAACGGTAAGTTTAGTGGGAACTAACTTGTTCTTCTTCTATAAAAAAGCACCATTTGATCCGGAACAAGTATCAGGAAATACACCTGGTGGGGTTGGGGTAGATTCATTTGGTCTGCCGGTTACCCGATCAATCGGACTATCATTAAAGGCTAACTTCTAATTTTACGAAAATGAAATTCAATAATATTAAAACACTGGTATTGGGTGCGGCAGTCTTGATGACTGCTACCGGATGCGGTGATCTAGATCAGTATAATCAGGAAAAACTAGGGAACCCTGAAAATATGTATGCGGATTATAACGCAGTTGTTAATCCTTTAAAATCCCTTCAAAGAGGTCTTCAGTCGGATTATCAGCTGTATCCCAATCTAAGTGCGGATATGTTCAGTGGTATGTTCAGTACAGCAACTCAGTTTAATGGTGGCAAGAATAATACAACTTATTTTATGATGGATGGTTGGAATAACAGGATTATTGCCAGACAGCAGGATATCTTCAATTATTCTATCATTATCGATAATGCCGCTAAAAATTTCTATCCGGGAATAGATTTTACAGGAACATTTGCAGTTAAAAAGATTTTAAAAGTAATCACAGCAGCAAGAGTATCAGACAATCACGGTCCGGTAGTGTATAGTAAATATGAAACACCCAATGCAAATGGAGTAACGGATTTTGATTCCCAGCAACAGGCATATCAAAACTTTATCAATGACCTTACTGTGGCTATTACAGATTTGCAAAAAGTGCAGAGCATGCCTGCTACTGGAAATGAAGGTGATAAAGCAGCATTGAAAAGAGCTGATTTGGTGTACGGTGGGAATATGGCACAATGGGCAAAACTAGCCAATTCATTAAAGCTGAGGCTAGCAATGAGAATGAGCTATGCTGATCCTGCAAAATCTAAGCAATATGCAGAAGAGGCTTTGGCTTCACCTGCAGGATTGATTACTGACAATGCAGATAATGCGTTGATCAGTGTAGGGCAGTCGGAATTGAGTTTTATTATTTACTCATGGGGAGACTGTTTAATCGGAGCTCCTTTGATGGCTTATATGAACGGATATAATGATCCAAGACTTCCGGCATATGCTATTCCGGCAACAGATGCTGGTTTACAAGGAAAATATATAGGAATACGCCAGGGGATTGACTTATTAAATGGTAAATCAACGTACGGAGGATTCTCACAACCACAGGCAAAATCTGCCAATGGAGATTATTTTTCAGGTACCGATGGTAAAATGAAATTATTCACCGCTGCAGAAACATGGTTTCTGAAAGCAGAAGCTGCCTTGAGAGGCTATGCAGGAGCAGGTGATATTCAGGCCAACTATACTACCGGAGTGCAACAATCTTTCGGAGAATGGGGAAAAAGTGCAAACGTTGCAACCTATCTTGCTGATACAACTTCTACAGAAGCTCCTTATGTTGACCCGAAAAATGCAGACAACAATGTACCTGTTGGAAATCCACAGTTAAGTACCATCACCATTGCATGGAATAACGGGGATACCAACGAAAGAAAATTAGAAAGAATCATTACCCAAAAATGGCTTTCTCTTTATCCAAACGGACCAGAAGCATGGGCTGAGCAGAGAAGGACAGGATATCCGATTCTTTTCAAAATAAGAAAAAATGATAGTGGTGGTGCGATCAGTACAGAAGGGATGATCAGAAGAATTCCTTTCACTGTTGATACAAAAACATCATTATATAATTACCAGCAGGCTGCACAGATGCTGAATGGGCCTGACACCGGAGGTACAAAACTTTGGTGGGATAAGAAATAAAGAATATTCAGAATCACTCATTAATAAAGAGACATCTCAAGATCAGATTTTTATTTGATACATTCATTGAAGCGGGAGAATAGAGTAGAATCTCCAAAAAATTTATAGTTTCGTTTTTTAGCCTGAATGAATGTTTGAGATGTTCTCTTTTATTTAGAATCTTATTTTTAAATATGGGAAAAAACAACTCCGAAACCCGTAGAATACAACCAATTCTTTGGATTTCCACATTATATTTTGCAATGGGAGTTCCCTTTGTAACCATTAATGCGGTTTCAGGAATCATGTATAAAGATATGGGTGTTTCGGACTCGCAGATCACTTTCTGGACTGCCCTTATCATGTTCTCCTGGACATTAAAACCTCTTTGGAGCCCGTTTCTGGAGATCTATAAAACAAAAAAATTCTTCGTTGTTTTTACTCAGTTTGCCATAGGAATTCTGTTTGCATTAGTGGCCTTAAGTCTGCCAATGCATGATTTTTTCAAATATAGTATTGCCCTTTTTGCAGTAGTGGCATTTTGTGGAGCTACTCATGATGTGGTAGCAGACGGAACGTATATTGGTTTTTTGACCAATAAAGAGCAGGCGAAATATATCGGTTGGCAGGGTGCTTTTTACAACCTGGCGAAGATTATAAGCAGTGGAGCACTCGTTTATTTTGCTGGTATTTTAGAAAAGACAAAAGGCGTTACCCATGCCTGGATGATCATTATGGTGATCTATGCATTACTCTTTTTTGTATTGGCTATTTATCACTATTTCATTCTGCCGAAAGAAAATAAAGAAGAACAGAAAGGCGAAAAGACTGCCGGAAATGTTCGTCAGGAACTATTGGAAGTCATTACCTCTTTCTTCACCAAAAAGAAAATTCTGTGGTGTATCCTCTTCATTATTTTGTACCGTTTTGCAGAAGGATTTGCGATCAAAATTGCTCCTTTATTTTTTAAAGCTCCAAGAACATCAGGAGGATTAGGATTATCTACTTCAGATATCGGACTTATTTACGGAACATACGGTTCGGCAGCATTTATACTTGGATCCGTACTGGCGGGATATTTTATCTCAGCTCGCGGACTGAAAAGATCTTTGATATGGCTATGCTGTGCATTCAATATCCCATTTGTGGTATATGCATTATTAGCGCACTATCAGCCGGCAGACCTTTTACCGGTAGGAATTGCTGTAGTAGTAGAATATTTCGGTTACGGATTTGGTTTTGTAGGGTTAATGCTCTACATGATGCAGCAGATTGCACCTGGAAAACACAAAACGGCCCATTACGCATTTGCAACAGGAATCATGAATCTTGGCGTAATGATTCCCGGAATGTTCAGTGGAATGATCAGTGACTGGATCGGATACAAAATGTTCTTTATCTGGGTTTTGATTGCTACCATTCCTGCATTTTTGGTCACTTTATTTGTTCCTTTTCCTCATCCGGAAAATCAGAAAGAACAACAAATCAATTCATAATAATTAAAAATAAAAAGTAAAAAATACTTTATGACAGCTCAATCAGTAATGATCCCTTGGCAGGATCGCCCGGAAGGTTGCAATGATATCATGTGGAGGTTTTCCGAAAACCCGATCATTAACAGATACGCGATACCAACATCCAACAGTATATTCAACAGTGCCGTGATTCCTTTTGAGGATGGATTTGCCGGAGTCTTCCGTTGTGACAACAAGGCAGTACAGATGAATATTTTTGCTGGTTTCAGTAAAGATGGAATCAATTGGGACATCAATCATGACCCTATTGAAATGCAGGCAGGAAATACGGATATGATTGAATCCGATTATAAATATGATCCCCGCGTAACCTTCATAGAAGACCGCTACTGGATCACATGGTGCAACGGATACAATGGTCCTACCATCGGAATTGGATATACTTTTGATTTTAAAGAATTTTTTCAGTGTGAAAATGCCTTTCTTCCATTCAACAGAAACGGAGTTTTGTTCCCTGAAAAAATCAATGGTAAATATGCTATGTTGAGCCGTCCGAGTGATAACGGACATACGCCTTTCGGTGATATTTATATCAGCTACAGCCCTGATATGAAATACTGGGGTGAACACCGTTGCGTGATGAAAGTAACACCTTTCGAAGACAGTGCATGGCAGTGTACAAAAATCGGAGGAGGGCCGGTTCCTATCAAAACAGAAGAAGGATGGTTACTTTTCTATCATGGCGTGATCAATACCTGTAGAGGATTCAGATATTCAATGGGAGCAGCTTTGCTTGATCTTGAAGATCCTACAAAAGTATTGTACAGAACGAAACCTTATCTATTGGCGCCAGCAGAATTGTATGAACTGACAGGAGATGTACCGAATGTGGTTTTCCCTTGTGCAGCATTAACTGAGGGAGACAAAGTAACAGTATATTACGGTGCTGCTGATACCGTAGTTGCGATTGCCTTTGGATATATTTCAGAAATCATTGATTTTATGAAAAAGAATTCAATTTAATACAGTAATATAAAGTTTAGGAAAATAGGTTAATCATCTTAATTTTTCCATTTTCTGGGAATTTTATAATGGTTTTCCTATTTTTAAACAAAAAAATCTCCGATACCTCTCTTATCATGAAAAAAGAACTGCTAATCTGCTTTTTTACCACCCTGATTTCTGTAGCCAATGCCCAACAAAATAAAAATGATGTTTTATCCTGGGTAGATCCTTTCATAGGCACAGGAGGACATGGGCATACGTTTCCAGGGGCAACTACACCATTTGGAATGATACAGCTGAGTCCGGATCAGAATACAAAAAGTGGCGACTGGGACTGGTGTTCCGGATACCACTACAGCAGCAAAACGATCATGGGATTTAGCCATAACCATCTGAGTGGAACAGGATGGGCAGACCTTGGAGATATTCTGGTAATGCCTACAGTGGGACAGGTAAAAATGGTGCCGGGATCTGAAGAAAACCCTGAAACAGGGTACCGTTCAAAATTTACGCATGATAAAGAAATTGCCTCTCCTGGATATTATTCTGTAATGCTTGACAGCTATGGAATTAAAGCAGAGCTTACCGCTTCCCCAAGAGTCGGATTTCATAAATATACTTTCCCGAAAAGTAGTGAAGCCAATATCATTATTGATCCTACTAATAAGATCTTCGGAAATATCTACCATACTTTAGTAAGTGTGGAAGGCAATAATAAAATCAAAGGATACTGCTACAGCAACGGCTGGGGAGGTAAACGATTTGCTTACTTCGTGATGGAGTTTTCCAAACCGTTTAAGTCTTACGGCGTGTATGCTGACGGAAAAATCAAAAATGATGAAAAAATTGCCCTTGCCAAGGATGCTAAAGCCTTTGTAAGATTCTCAACTGAAGATCAGGAAAGCATTGAAGTAAAAGTATCTTTATCTCCGGTGAGTACAGAAAATGCACAGGAAAACTTCGATACTGAAGCTAAAAATATAAACTTTGCACAAGCAAAAGAAACAGCACAAAAAACCTGGAGAGACCTGATCGGAAGATTCCAGGTGACAGGAGGAACAGACAGCCAGAGAAAAATTTTCTATACTGGTGTTTACCATACATTCATTGCACCCAACCTATACATGGACGTGAATGGAGATTATGTTGCCGCTCAGGAAAATATGAATACCAAATGGTTTACCAACTACAGTACCTATTCTTACTGGGACGGGTTCAGAGCAACACATCCATTATTGACTATTATGGATCAGAAACATACAAAAGAATTTGCCAACTCTTTGATCAGCAGATATACAGATCGTAAAGATCATATGCCAATCTGGGAGCTTTGCGGATATGATAACTTCTGTATGCTGGGCTATCACAGTGCTTCGGTAATCTGGGATGCCATTTCAAAAGGAGTTCCGGGTATTGATGCTGAAAAAGCATTTGCTGCAATGAAAGATGCTTCTTTAACAGATAAAATGAGCAGCAGTGATGGTGGCGGAGGTCTTAATGATTATATCAAATTAGGCTACACTCCATCAGAAAACGGAGCTTCGGTTTCTGCAACATTAGAATATTCATATGACGACTGGTGTATTCAACAGCTTGCTGAAAAATTAGGTAAAAAAGAAGAATCAGAAGTGTATAAAAAACGTTCTATGAACTTCCTGAATACCTTCAATAAAGAAAACAATCATTTCTGGCCAAGACAGAAAGACGGAAAATTCTTAGCAGATTTTACCCTTAACGACTGGAAAAAACTGCAGCCACACTGGGTTTCCGGAAACATCTGGGCGTATGACTTCTTTGTTCCTCATCAGATTGATGAAATGATGAATCTGTACGGAGGGAAAAAAGGATTTGAAGAAAAACTGGATAAAACCTTTACAGAAGCGCTTCATATGGAAGGAGAGCAGCATGTAGATATTTCAGGATTTATCGGATCTTTAGGATTCGGAGATGAGCCTGGTCATCATGTTCCATACCTGTACAATTATGCAGGAAGTCCTTATAAGACTCAGAAAATGGTAAAATATATCCGTGACAATATGTACGCCGCTAAACCGGATGGAATTGTTAACAATGAAGACTGCGGTCAAATGTCAGCATGGTATATCTTCTCATCATTAGGATTCTATCCTGTGACACCAGGGAAACCTGTTTATGCCATCGGAGCACCACAATTCCCAAAAGCTTCTTTAAAATTGGAGAACGGGAAAACTTTCACCGTGATTGCAGACAAAATATCTGACAAGAATATCTACGTACAGAAAATGTTCCTGAACGGAAAAGAGTACAAAAGCTGGGAGCTGAACCACAGCGATATCATGAACGGTGGTGAATTGAGATTCGTAATGGGGAGCAAACCTGTAAAATAAGACTAATAAAAATAAACGAAACAAAGTATCAATGGAAAGGAGAAATTTTATTAAAACAAGTGCACTGGCAGGCGCCGGATTGCTGTTTACTCAAAATGTTTTTGCTAAAAATTTAGTACTGGATGACTTTCCTGTTGTCCGTGTTCCTAAAGATAAAAGACATTTTACCAGCGAATCCGTAGAAAGTGCTATTGCTGCGTTTAAAAAGAAAGTAAAAAACAAAGAGCTGAGCTGGCTTTTTGAAAACTGTTTCCCGAATACATTAGATACTACTGTTTACTATACGGAAACCGGCGGAACACCGGATACCTATGTGATCACTGGGGATATTGATGCCATGTGGCTTCGTGACAGTTCCGCACAGGTTTTCCCTTATCTGCAATTCTCAAAAAAAGATGAAAAACTTCATAAGCTGATCTCAGGAGTAATCCACAAACAGACTACTTTCATCCTTAAAGATCCTTATGCCAATGCTTTCTATAATGATGATCAGAAGATCAGTAAATGGAAAGAATATGACCACACCGATATGAAACCGGGAACACATGAAAGAAAATGGGAAATTGACTCGCTTTGCTATCCTATCCGTCTGGCATACCACTTCTGGAAAACCACAGGAGATACAAAACCTTTTGATGCCAATTGGCTGAAAGGAATTAAACTTACCCTGCAGACCTTTACAGAACAGCAGAGAAAACATGATCTTGGACCTTACAAATTTGAACGTACCACAGCGTGGGCTACAGACGGAGTTCCTATGGGAGGATATGGTTATCCAACGAAACCGGTAGGACTGATCAGCTCCATGTTCCGTCCAAGTGATGATGCTACTATTTACGGATTCCTGATCCCTTCTAACTTATTTGCAGTGGTAAGCTTACGTCAGGCAGCGGAAATGGTTGCTCAGATTAAAAATGAAAAAACATTGGCTCAACAACTGAACAGCCTTGCTGATGAGGTAGAAACAGCCATTAAAAAATACGGAATTTACAATCATCCTGAATTTGGAAAAATATATGCTTTTGAAGTAAATGGCTTCGGAAGTTATAACCTGATGGATGATGCGAACTGTCCAAGTTTGTTAGGATTACCTTATCTGGATGCGGTGAAAGCTGATGACCCCGTGTATTTGAATACAAGAAAATTTGTGTGGTCAGAAAACAACCCGTTCTTCTTCAAAGGTAAGCTGGCAGAAGGAATAGGAGGTCCACATATCGGACTTGACATGATCTGGCCAATGAGTATCATAATGAAGGCACTTACTACCAAAGATAAAAGTGAGATCAGATGGTGTATAGATACCTTGCAGAAAACGCACGGAGGAACAGGCTTTATGCATGAATCCTTCCATAAAGACGACTCCAAAAAGTTCACCAGAGAATGGTTTGCATGGGCCAATACCCTGTTTGGCGAATTGTTATGGAAAACCTTTAATGAAAACCCTGAGCTACTGACATAGCCCACCCTTTTATATGGCTTATTCATCTGAGATTCCTTCCCGAAAAAGAAGGTGTCAGGGGAATGCTATATAAAATTCACACACCAAAAACACCTTAAAAAAATTATACAATGAAAAAAAAATCCATCTTTACCGCACTGATTGCCATGATGCTTCAGTCTGGTTCTCTGATTAACGCACAACAGCTTAGTCCTACAGGAATTTGCTATGTTGAAGTGAATAACAACAACCTCCTGAATGCAGGAGCGTACAAACTGCAGACATCGAACAGCTACCTGTTCAATGTTGTGAATATTTTTGCGGCCAATATTAATTATGATACCAGCCGTGGAAGAGCTTATCTGTATTCTAATAACAATGTTACCAAGGTTCTTACCAATGCAGATACCTACATAAAGCCACTTCAGCAAAAAGGAATGAAAGTAGTACTGACTATTCTGGGAAATCACCAGGGGGCGGGGATCTGTAATTTTCCTACCCGTGAAGCCGCAAAAGACTTTGCATTACAGTTGGCCAATACAGTGAATACCTATGGTCTTGATGGAATTGATTTTGATGATGAATATTCAGAATATGGGAACAACGGAACAGGGCAGCCTAATGACAGCTCTTTCGTAATGCTTGTTCAGGAGCTCAGAGCCTTATTACCGAATAAAATTATTTCGTTTTATTATTATGGTCCTGCCGCTTCAAGACTTTCCTGGAATGGAGCCAGAGTAGGAGATAATGTCAATTACAGTTGGAATGCCATGTACGGAACATTCTCTGCTCCCAATGTTCCTCCTCTTACCAAAGCACAAATATCTCCGGCTGCCGTTTGGATGGGAAATACTTCCAATTCTACAACTACCAGTTTAGCTAGCCAAACTAAAACTGGGGGCTACGGAGTATTCATGTGGTATGATTTACATGGAACTAATGAAGCATCACAACTCTCAGCAGGAACTCAGACGTTATACGGAGAACCAACTGTTTTAAGCGGTACTTTACAATCATGGACACAAGGAACCAATTGTGATGCACCAATCGGATTGTACACAAGCAACCTTACAGGAACAAGTGCAAAACTAAACTGGTCAGCCGTAGGAACCAATACTTATGATATTGATTATAAACCCGCTTCTTCAACAACCTGGACGAATGCGGTTTCAGCTACAAGTTCTACTTCCGTAACGGTCTCCGGATTAACAGCTAACACCGAATATGACTGGAGAATAAGAACAAATTGCAGCGTGAAAAGCGCTTATATGTTTGCCCCAAGATTTACAAGTACTTCAGGAACAACGCTTACAGGTTCTTATGCATTGTCTTTAGATGGAAGCACTGAATCTGGAGCAGCAGGAAATCTTACTTTGAGCGGTTCTGCACTATCTTTTGAAGGATGGATCAAACCTTCGTCATTCAAATCGGCTTCTCCATATATTTCCTCTATCATGGGAACGGAGGTAAGCGACAGCAATTCTGCATTCTTACGATTAGGAGATGCCAGTCTGGCGAATAATAAACTTCAGTTTGTGGTAAGTATTAATAACGTTCAGCAGAAACTTGCTTCCGCAACGGCGTTGAATGCCAATACATGGTATCACGTGGCAGCTACTTACGATGGATCCAATATGAAATTGTACATCAATGGAGTTCTGGATGCAACTAAAGCACAAACCGGAAGTGTGAATTCAACAGGTGCATTCAACGTGGGATATTTATACAACACATCAAGAAACTTCAATGGAAAAATAGATGAGGTAAGAGTTTGGAAACGTGCATTGAGCCAAACAGAAATCAGTCAGAATATGTGTAATGTATCTGTTCCGGCCACTTCACTGGCTGCTTATTGGAAATTTAACGAAGGAAGTGGCTCTACCGTTCAGGATACTTCAGGAAACGGAGTGAGTCTAACGTTGACAGGTGTTGATTCTTCTAACTGGGGAACAGATGTACCATGTACAACAGGAAGTTCAGCATTAGCAAGAACTGCAGGGCAAAAGGCGATCAGTGCAGGAGAGACAAGCATTAAAAATCAAATAAAGTTATATCCTAATCCGGTAAGTAAATCTTCATCATTGACAGTTTCTGTTCCGGATGAATACAGCAAAGGAAAATTAACGGTTTATGATTTTAACGGAAGAATCGTAGATACAAAATCATTGAATTCAGGAGACAATCAATATGAATTGAGCAGAATTTCCTCAGGAAACTACATCATCCAGTTTGAATCTCACGATGGAAGCCTAAAACAATCCGAAAAACTAATTGTAAAATAATAAAACTCAGTCATTGGGCTTCGGCCCAATGATTTTTCTACTACAAAATTGATAGACTATGAGAAAAAAATCCTTTTTTATTCCCTTAATGGCCCTGATGCTTCAGTGTGCCCCGTTGCTCAAAGCACAGCAGCTTAATCCCTTAGGAGTCTGCTATGTAGAGGTGAATAACAATAATCCGTTGAATGCGGGTTCCTATACGTTGCAGAATACCAACAGACAGCTTTTTGATGTAGCTATTATTTTTGCAGCGAATATCAACTATGATGTTTCCAAAAGCCGTGCTTATATCTCAAACAATAATAACGTTACCAAAGTTCTGAACGATGTTAATACTTATGTAAAACCCTTACAGCAAAAAGGAATCAAGGTATTGCTTGACCTTCTGGGAAACCACCAGGGAGCCGGAATTTCTAATTTTCCAAACCGTGAAGCAGCAAAAGATTTCGCTCTACAGGTTGCTCATACCGTTTACACTTACGGTCTGGATGGAGTAGACCTTGATGATGAATACGCAGGATACGGAAATAACGGAACGGGACAGCCTAATAACAGTTCTTTTGTAATGCTTTTACAGGAACTGAAAGCGGCAATGCCGGATAAACTGATTACATTCTACTACTACGGTCCGGCAACAACCAGACAAACGTATAATGGAGATTTAGCAGGAAATTATATCAACTATACATGGAACGCCATGTACAGTACTTACAATGCCCCTGTTGTTCCTCCTCTTGATAAATCCAAAATCTCTGCAGCTGCAACCTGGATACAAAATTCCAATCCAAGCTCTACATCTGCCACTACACTGGCAAGCTTAGCGACCAGCACAAAGAATGATCAATATGGTGTATTTATGTGGTACGATCTGCCGGGAACCAATGTTGCCAGCTATCTGAGTACTGGATCCAATATTCTTTACAATGAAAATACACTCTTAAGTGGTCAATTATACTCATGGTCTCAGGGACAAGCCTGTGATCCGCCATTGGGACTTGATATTTCCAATGTGACAGGAACTTCTGCTCAACTGAACTGGACTTCCAATGCTTCCCAGTCTTATAATATTGACTATAAACCAGCTAATTCAACAGTATGGACAAACGTTGCCAATAATTATTCAGGAAATAATATTGTTATCAACAATCTTACTCTGAATACCAATTACGATTGGAGAATTCAGTCTAACTGTTCACCGACATTAACAAGTACTTATATTTTTGCACCAAGGTTTAACTCCGGAAGTGGCTGCACTACGCCATCAGGATTGACTTCCGGAAGTTTCCTTGGTAATACGGCTCAGTTATCATGGGATGCCGGAAATGCAACTTCATATACCCTGCAGTATAAAACGGCTGCTGCCACAACCTGGACTGAAATCCAGAATGTTAGCACCAATTCTTATTCATTACAAAATCTTACTCCTAATACAGCCTATGTATGGAAGGTACAGGCATCATGTACAGGAGGAACTACAAGTACTTATTCAGGAGAAGGATCATTCAACAGTGGTTTTGCTCCGGTTACAAGTCCGGGTGCAAGATCTCTTGCTTTCAACGGAAGTACCCATTATCTTAACGCAGGACAATTTAATCTGAGTGGAAACGCGGTGACCTTTGAAGGTTGGGTAAAAGTAAATTCATTTAAATCGGCTTTCCCTTACATCTCATCAGTAATGGGCGTTGAAGTAGGTGATAATAACTCAGCAATGCTTAGATTCGGAGATGGAAACCTGGCAAATAACAAACTTCAGTTTATATTAAGTTTCGGTTCATCACAGGTAAAATTGAATACAAATACCGCATTCAACACCAATACATGGTATCATATTGCAGCTACTTATGATGGTGCTGCCATGAAGATCTATGTGAATGGTAACTTGGATGCCAGCTTTGCAGTAACGGGTAACTTTACAGCAAACGGAATTCTTTATCTGGGAAGAAATTATGACAATTCCCGTACAATCAATGGTTTCTTGGATGAATTCAGAGTTTGGAAAAAAGCATTAACGCCGCAGGAAATTTTAAGTAACAGCTGTAATGTACCTTCTAACTCTACAGGTCTTGAAGCGAACTGGAAAATGGATGAAGGAAGTGGTTCAGGAGCATTAGATGCAACAACAAATACTCATTTTGCTACCCTGATTAATATGACAGATGCGAACTGGAGAACAGACGTTGCCTGTGCAGCATCTCTTGCGGTAAAAGATATAGAATCAGTTAAAGATAACAGTGCAGTTTATCCAAATCCTGTGAAACGAGGAAATGATATTCATTTTGCCATCAGAGATAATTCGGCAACTGAAGTAGCATTGTATGATGCCTCAGGAAAATTGTTCAAAAAACAGAATATTAATCAAAATAATAACGCAGTGAATACGCAGGATTTAATCAGTGGTACTTATATTTACAAGATTACATCTGCGAACAGTAAAGTAATATCAACCGGTAAAATTATCGTGAAGTAAATTCAGATAATGAAATAGTTACCGTACTAATGAAATAGAGTCTGAAAATACAAAGCAGACAGACAGAGGAATACTTCTGTTTGTCTGTTTTTTCAGTCACAGGAAGGACTTGAATTTAAAATAAAAAATAATGCAGAATATAGTAGGAATTGATATCGGAGGGTCGCACATCACGCTGGCTCAGGTAGATCCGGGAAAACGTGAAATCATTTCATCAACCTATGTAAGAGAACATGTAGATGCTTTCGAAAATAAAGAAGTTATTTTCAACGCTTGGGTTTCAGCCATTAATAAGGTGGCTCATGATCTGGTAAAAGAAGATCTTTTAATCGGTATCGCAATGCCCGGACCTTTCGATTATGAAAACGGGATATCCCTAATGCAGCAGGGAAAATTTATTGATATCTATCAGGTCAATATTAAAGAAGAAATGGCAAAAAGACTCAGTATTTCTCAGGAGCAGATTCATTTTGTAAATGATGCAGCTGCTTTTATGGAAGGAGAAGTATTCGGAGGATGTGCCCAAGGTTTCAACAGTGCTTTTGGAGTGACTCTTGGAACAGGATTGGGAACTACCTTCTTCAATGGAGAATTTACTACCGATGAAGACTTATGGGATTCTCCTTTCAGAAATTCCATCAGTGAAGACTATCTGGCGACTCGCTGGTTTGTGAATCATTATAAAGAACTGACCGGAGAAGAAATCTCAGGAACGAAAGATCTTCTGGACAAACCTGCAGAAATACAGACCCGAATGTTTGATGAGTATGCAGACGCCTTTTCTGAGTTTATTATCAGATATGTAGACCATTACAAACCGAAGGTTTTAGTTATAGGAGGGAATATTGCCAAGGCTTATCCTTATTTTGAACAAAGATTTATTCAGAATTTAACAAAGAATAATATTAACTTGCAGGTTAAAATTTCTGCTATATTTGAAGATGCGGCCATTCTTGGAGCTGCCAGCTATGCATTAAAAAAGCGTATATAAATTAACAAACGAAAAGATACAATGAAGTTTATATTTTCTACTTGCTTACTGTTATTACAGGCCTGGGCTTTAGGTCAGAATGTATCTCCCGTAGATTATGTGAATCCTTTGATGGGAACACAATCCAAACCTTCATTATCCAATGGAAATACTTATCCGGCAGTCGGACTTCCTTGGGGAATGAATATCTGGACACCACAGACCGGTAAAATGGGCGATGGATGGGCATATACCTACGATGCAGATAAAATAAAAGGATTTAAACAAACCCACCAGCCCTCTCCCTGGATGAACGATTATGGCGCATTTGCCATTATGCCCGGAGTGGGAAAAGTGAAGTTTAAAGAAGACGAAAGAGCAAGCTGGTTCAGCCATAAAGCTGAGGTGACCACGCCTTACTTTTATAGTGTTTATCTTGCTGACATCAACGTCACAACAGAATTTACACCTACTGAAAGAGCTTCTTATTTTAAATTTGATTTTCCAAAAACTGACAGCGCCTACGTAGTGGTTGATGCCTTGAATAAAGGCTCTTACATCAAGATTTTACCAAAAGAAAGAAAAATCCTGGGATATACAACGAGATATTCTACCGGGAAATATGAGAACTTTAAAAACTACTTCGTTATTCAGTTTGATAAAGATTTTGAACTGACAAAAACCTGGAAAGACGATAAACTGGTGAATGATCAGTTAGAAATTACCAGTGATCACACCGGAGCTGTAGTAGGATTTAAGCTTAAAAATAAAGAAACGGTGTATGCAAAAGTAGCCTCTTCATTCATCAGCTTTGAACAGGCCGAACTGAATCTTAAAAGAGAAATCGGAAACAGAAATTTTGAACAGGTAAAAACCGATGCTAAAAATATCTGGAATAAAACTTTAGGAAAAATAGAGGTAAAAGGAGGGACTGATCAACAGCTGAGAACCTTTTATTCTTCTTTATACAGAACTTTATTCTTCCCGCAAAAGTTATATGAGATTGATGCTCAAAACAAAATAAAACACTGGAGTCCTTACAACGGGAAAATTGTTGACGGAAGAATGTTTGCAGGAACCGGTTTTTGGGATACTTTCCGCGCATTGTACCCTTTCCTGAATCTTGTGTATCCAAGCATTAATGTAGAAATGCAGGAAGGACTGGCCAATGCTTACAAAGAAGGTGGCTTCTTACCGGAGTGGAGCAGTCCGGGATATTCTGATATTATGATTGGAAATAATTCTGCATCCGTAGTCGCAGATGCTTACATCAAAGGACTTCGCGGATATGATACGGAAGCGCTTTGGCAGGCTGTAAAACATGGAGCGAATAACGAAGGGCCTATAGAAGCGGTAGGCCGTGCAGGCGTAGAATATTACAATAGATTAGGCTATGTGCCTTACGATGTAAAGATCAATGAAAATGCAGCAAGAACATTAGAGTATGCTTATGACGACTTCTCGATTTATCAGTTAGGAAAAGCATTGGGGAAACCTGCTTCTGAGATTGATATCTACAAGAAAAGAGCTTATAATTACAAAAATGTATTTGATAAGGAAACAGGCTTAATGCGTGGTAAAAATAAAGATGGCAATTTCCAGAAACCTTTCAATCCTTTCAAATGGGGAGATGCTTTCACGGAAGGAAACAGCTGGCATTACACATGGTCGGTTTTCCAGGACATTGATGGTTTGGCAGAACTGATGGGTGGAAAAAAGAAATTTGAAGCCAAATTAGATGAAGTATTTTCATTGCCTCCGGTTTTTGATGACAGTTATTATGGAGGAGTGATCCACGAGATCAGAGAAATGCAAATCATGAATATGGGGCAGTATGCGCACGGAAACCAGCCTATCCAGCACATGATTTATCTGTACAACTATGCAGGAGCACCTTACAAAACACAATATTGGGCTAGACAGGTGATGAATAAATTATATCATGCAACTCCGGACGGATATTGCGGTGACGAAGATAACGGACAGACTTCAGCGTGGTATATTTTCTCCGCTCTAGGGTTTTATCCGGTAACACCGGCAACGGATCAATACGTGTTGGGAGCACCATTATTTAAAGAAGCTACCATCCATTTGGAGAATGGTAAGAAAATTGAAATAAAAGCTCCGGAAAACAACGCAGAAAATCTATATGTAAAATCATTGAATGTAAACCAACAATCTTATTCCAAAAACTGGCTGAGCCATACAGAACTGATGAAGGGAGCTGTTTTAGACTTTAAAATGGACAGCAAGCCCAATAAAGAAAGAGGTTCACAGGAAAAAGATTTTCCTTATTCAATGTCAAAAGAAGAATCAAATAAATAAATTTTAAATTAAAAATATAGCTGTATGAGTACAGAAAAAAAAGAAATATTCGATAGAGTAGAGAGCATGTTGCAAGGACAAGGTTTTAACATCGCAGCAAAAGACGATACAAGACCATGGGGAGGATTCTTTGTGATTGATGAAACACAGGCACAGGATTTTGCTAACCAATATTTCGATGGGATTGATGTAGACAACCTGAGAATAGGAGGAAAACTGAGCCCGAAAATTCTTATCGTAGCTCCGGAAGCAAGATTAAGCTGGCAGTATCACCACAGAAGAGCTGAAATCTGGCAGGTAGTGGAAGGAACGGTAGGAATCAAAAGAAGCAATACCGATGAAGAAGGAGAGTTGGGAGAATACGGCCCGAAAGATCAGGTGAAACTTCAACAGGGAGAAAGACACAGATTAATTGGTCTTGCAGGCTGGGGAATTGTAGCTGAAATCTGGCAGCATACCGATGCATCCAATCCTTCAGATGAAGATGATATCGTAAGAGTACAGGATGACTTTGGAAGATAAATAAAAAAATCCGCTTCATTGAAGCGGATTTTTTTATTCAGTTAGGAAGCTTGAGGATGGAAGAAGGGAGTTACTGGTAGTTTTCAAAACTTTTTATTGTCCTTTGTTATTCATGCTGAATTTATTAGCTAATGGCAAAAAATAAACCTTATAGGTTTCTGAAACCTATAAGGTTTTTATGTATTCAGCTGTTATCCTCAATAAGATAAAAACTTTACTTGTTTATAGGTACTTCCAGCATCATTCTTCCAGCTTCCAGCCTTTAAAACGTCACATCCAGTCCTACATAGAAATTAGCCTTCATAATTGGAGCATATACCATTCCTCCATCAAAATAACTTCCGAAAGGATTTTTAAAATCAACAATCGCATTTTTCTGATAGTAAGAAGTAAGGTTTTCTCCTCCTACATAAGCTCTGATCTTTTTATTGAAATTTCTTGAGATTTGAGCATTAAGAACCGCATAGGATTCTGAATACGTCGGTAACTGAAACTCTGCCGGATTTGTTGAAGTATCAGGAAGTCTTTGTTTTCCAACCCAGTTTAAAGTCGTATCAAAGCTCCAGAACCCGCCATTATCATTCTTATTGGTTGAATAGGCAAGGTTCACAAAACCTCTGTGCTTTGCCATAAAAGGAACTTCTCTTCTTCCCCCGATATAATCAGCCTGCACGTCATAATATTTATAAGCCAGTCTTACTTCAAGATTTTTTACAGGCATAAAATCCCATTGAGTCTGGAATGAATTCGCAAAAGATTTTCCATCCAGATTATAGAACGTCAGCTGTTGAGGAGACTTATCCAAATCTACCAATACCTGATCCTGGAAATCTGTTCTGAAGAAGTCAGCAACAATGCTTGATTTTCTTCCGAATAATTTGAATTCCTGTTGTAAACTTGCTCCATAATTCCATGCAATTTCAGGTCTTAATCCATAAATATTTCCTCCGTTAGGTAAAATAGTAATCGCTCTGTTGGAAGCAAAATACTGCTGGCTTTCCGCAAATACATTTGCTGTTCTGAATCCTCTTCCCGCAGAAAGTCTTAAAATTGTCTGAGGGGTGAAATCATACTTGAAATTAAGTCTCGGCGTAAACTGAGTTCCTGCCAGATTGTGAAAATCTACTCTTGAACCTGCTACTAAAGTATATTTTAAACCTGTTAAAGTATATTCAGCAAAAATTCCGGGTACAATTTCATTTCTTCTCATATCATCCAGCAAATACGTTTCTTTATAACCGTCATACAAGAAACTTGCTCCAGCCTTATACTTGTGGTTGGTATTTCCGATGATGCTTTCAAAAATTAAATTGGAATAATAAGTATGCTGTTGTCCCGCATAATTTCTCAATCCGAAAAAGCTGTCTTGCTGGTGATACACATATTGGTTCATCCATCCGATACTCTGGTAAGGTTTTCCTTTAAAAACATACCCTGTTTTATTCCAAACCTGAAATCTTGAAATGTCGATTCCTACTCCATAAAAAGGTTGCTTATCCTGACCCAGTTTTTTATCAAAACCAATCTGTCCTGCAGTTCTTTCGTCTCTGATAAAATTAATTCCGAAATGAGACCCGAATCCCGACTTTTCAAGGTCGTTATAATTCAGTAAGTACGCTGCGTTGATCTGAGTTCCTTTCGGTCTGTCCAGAAAACCGTCATGGTTCATATCTGTATTTCCAAACGTTCCGTTTCCGTGAAGAAGGAAAGTTTGTGACCATTTATCGTTGATAGGAGAAACATTGGTGATATTGATTTCCGCTCTTCCATTAAAGTCGGAAAAAAGGTTCAATGATGTTTCAGGCGTTTTTGCATTCTTTAAAAGTTCAGTGTTGATCTGTCCTGTGATGCTTTCGTAGCCGTTGGTTACCGTACTTCCTCCTTTGGTAAGCTGAATACTTTCAATCCATCTTCCTGGAATAAAATTTAATCCATAGGCAGAAGCCAATCCTCTAATCTCAGGGAGTTGTTCCTTCGTTAAGCTGGTGTATTTCTGATCCAGCCCCAGCATTTTCAGCTGTTTTGTTCCGGTAACAGCATTGCTGAAAGAAACATCTACCGTTGCATTGGTTTCGAAACTTTCAGATAGATTACAACAAGCAGCCTTTAACAGCTCTTTTTTATCAATATTAAAAACAAGTCCTGCTTCTTTTTTACTTAAAGCTGTTGCTGCCTTTGAACCCGTTACAACAACTCCGTCAATATTTTTTTCATGCTGAGAGTGATCCTCTTTAGCTGGTGAAGTCTCATTGTCTTTATGATCTTCATGCTTTGTTGCTTCTTCATAATGTACTTTTGGATTGGGCTCACCAAAAGTAAAGTCTCTGTCATATAAGCAACATCCCGGAAGACCATTGTAAACAGCATCTGAAGCTTTGTATTTTTCATTATCATGACCGGCATCAGCAATTGCTTTTAAAATCTTATCCGATGAGGTTTTTGAAGGATCAAAATTTAAAGTAACCGTTTGTTTCTCTGCATTCCATTCCGCAGTATCAGCTCCGGCATCTTTGGACGCTTTTTCAATTCTGGCTTTACAAGAAGCACAGTTTCCTCTTACATAGAATTCATTCTCTTTTTTGGTGGAAATACCAGTGCTTACATGATGCTCATGGTTGGTTTCTGCCTGTGAAGGCTGCAGATCTCTATCATAATGACAACATCCCGGAAGACCTTCATAGGTTGTGTCAGAGGCCTTAAATTTCTCATTGTCATGCCCTGCTTCTGCTACCTTCTTCAGAATATCATCAGCGGATGCTTTGTCTGTTTCAAAGGTTAAGGTTTGAAGATCAATAGAATAAACTGCTGTTTTCGCGCCAGCTTTTTTAGCGGCACTTTCAATTCTTGTTTTGCACATTTCGCAGTTCCCTTTGACCTTGAACTGATTTTTTGAAAGTGTTTGAGCAGATATAAATTGTGTAAATAGGAATAATGTACCAAGTATCAACCTGGAAATATATAATTTCATTTTGTTTAAAAGTTTAAATTAATTAAAAAACAGTTCACTATAAGACATAATGAACCCTTGATGTTTTAATTAACCTATCTTGGGCGGTTGCCAGATTTCCTTTAAACGATCTGAAAGATAAGGATCTGAATAGTGAAACTGAGGATTCTTATTGGCTTTGTAATAAGACAGTTCCAAACGTAGATTTTTTGAAAAAGGGGTTTCAATAAAAGTATAGCAGGCAACACATGATGAGCAGCAGTCATCTTTACATGATTTTGTTTTATCATGGTTGCTGTCTTTTTTTGAAGAATGATTTTTACAGCAGTCCATTTTTTTGGAAGACTCTGCTTTACAGCATGTTTCCTGTGCCCCTTGCGCATAGAAATTATCCTTGGGAATCAGAAAGACTCCCAGGCAAAACACTATGGCAAGTATGTGAAACAGCTTCATCTCTGCAAAAATACAAAATTTATGGCAAAGGATCACCAACTTTTAGAGAGCAGCTATGCCAAGGTTCTCCGTGTGCCGGATTCAGTTTTGGTTTTTCTCCCATCGCCAGATTCTGTGCAGCAGGTGCCGGAGTCGGACTTGGAGAAGGCTGAACTACATTTTGTGTCGGCTGTGGTGTAGGAGCTGGTTTACTGTTTAAGGGCTGTCCTACGGGAATATCACAACGATGTCCGGGTTGCCCGTGCGGAGGGTTCATTCCCGGAGCGGTTTTTACCTGCTTCCCGTTGTTATCAAGGGCGATTTTTCCTGGTGATACAGCATTTGGATCAATCTGGATGGTATTGCCTCCGTTTACGTTTACATTTTGCGTAGCTGGAGTAGCTGCTGCCGGAGCACCATTCAGAGGTTGTCCTACCGGAATATCGCATCGGTGTCCAGGTTGCCCGTGTGGAGGATTCATTCCCGGAGCGGTAGCCATAGGAGCAGGAGCAGCGTTGGACTGGATGCCTGCCTGTTCCATCAGAGCGGTTTTTGAGGTGGTATTTAGAGCTACGTTGGGCTGGCCAGCGTTGGCTTCTTCTTTTAAGTAAGTAGCTCTTTCATCCTTTTTACAAGATGCAGCTAAGAGTGATACGGCGATCAAACCTATAAATGTATTCTTCATATCCATGGGTATGAAACAAAATTAGCAAAACATTTTCAATTGTTTTGCTAATTTTATATTTATAATTTGATTTTTGGATTAATTTTTTACCAAAAGTCTAAATCCTTCTCCGTGAACGTTGATAATTTCTAATCCTTCGTCATCTTTTAATAACTTACGAAGCTTAGCAATATAAACGTCCATACTTCTTGCAGTAAAATAATTTTCTTTTTTCCAGATCTTTCTTAAAGCAAGGTCTCTCGGCATGAAATCATTTCTGTGGATGCAAAGAAGTTTTAATAATTCATTTTCTTTAGGAGAAAGTTTATATTCTTTATCACCTACTTTCAGCTGTCTCAGCATAGAGTCGAAGAAAATATTGCTGATTTTAAACTGCTCCTGTTCTTCATTTTCCAAAGTAGAACTTCTCTGAAGAATTGCTTTTATTTTGTATAAAAGTAGCTCAGTATCAAATGGCTTTGTGATATAATCATCTGCGCCCAGCTGATATCCTTTCAAGATATCTTCTCTCATGTTTCTTGCAGTAAGGAAAATGATAGGTGTATTTTTATCAATCTTTTTTACGTCTTCCGCTAATGAAAATCCGTCTTTTTTAGGCATCATTACGTCAAATATGCAGATATCGAATTCATTTTCTGTAAATTCTTTTAGTCCCTGCTCCCCGTCAGTGGCAAGAGTTACTTCAAAATTATTGATGGTCAAATAATCTTTAAGCACCGCCCCGAAACTCTGATCGTCCTCTACTAATAATATTCTGTTGCTCATAATTTTAATAATTAAAAATTAACAATTAAGAATGAACTTCCTCACTCTATCTTCTATATTTTGATATTTGGTTTAACCTTTTTATAATTGATAAATGATCATTTATCATTTGCATTTTATCCCATTGGTAGCTTTATCGTGAACGTACTTCCTTTTCCTTTATGAGAGTCTACGATAATCTGTCCTTTGTGCAGTTCTACAATTTTCTTCACGTAAGAAAGACCTAATCCCTGTCCTTTTACATTGTGGATATTTCCGGTTTCTTCTCTAAAGAATTTTTCGAAAATTTTGGTTTTATTCTGGGTATCCATTCCCATTCCCTTATCGGAAATTTCAATCACATACCATTGTCCCTCATTTCTTGTTTCCACATGTATTTCCGGTGCTTCCGGAGAATATTTGTTGGCATTATCCAGTAAGTTCACCAGCATATTGGAGATGTGGAATTCGTCTATTTTAAAATTATAATGAGTGGCATTGAACTTCTGCGTAAGCGTTCCATTTCTTTGCTGTACAATCAGATTAAAAGATTCTGTTGTTCTTTTGATCAATTCTCTTACATTGGTTTCTTTTAAGAATAATTCCACTTCATTTCGTTCAAGCTTGGACATGTTAAGTACATTTTCCACCTGCTTTTTCATTCTTAAGTTCTCCTGCTTGATCAGTTCGGAATAGTATTTTACCTTATCCGGATTGGTTGCAATTTTATCATTGGCCAAAGAATCCGTGGCTACAGAAATGGTTGCCAATGGTGTTTTAAACTCGTGAGACATGTTGTTGATGAAGTCTGTTTTCACTTCAGCAAGTTTTTTCTGCCTCATCATATAATTGATAGAAATAATATAAATTCCAAGAATCGTAAGGAGAGACAGGAATGTTCCTAAAAGCATCGGCCAGTTGTTCATTGCCAGAGAATATTCTTTTTTAGGAAATACCAATACAAGGGTGTATAATATATTTTTCTTATCTGCAAAAAGAGGAAAACTGTAGGTATTGCTGTCTTTCTTTTCTTTGTAAGCTTTATTGGCAATACTTGTAAGTTTACTATTGCGGTCCAGAACTCCATATCCGAACTTGGCGGTTATACCTCTTATTTTAAGTTCTTTTGCAATAACAGAGTCAAGCGTTTTTGGATCTACTCTTTTGGTGATAGGAAGATTATTTCCATATACTTTTACAAACTCTTTCATGGAATAATCTCCTGTTTCGATCTCCTGATTGATGTCTGTGGTAAGAAGCTCACGATTGGTGGTATCTCTTTTTATTTTATAGGCTGCTTCATCTGTATACAAAGTGGTCAGCTTGATAGAATCTCCTTTTTGAGAAATCGGAAGCTGTGTTTTTTCAATAATATTTTTAGAGTAAATAATCTGTCTCTGAGTACCGGAGTCTGCTACCTGCTGAATTGTAGTTAAAGACGGCTGTTTGCTGTTGGCCAGAATATTTTTTCTGAAATCTTTATAATCCTGATTCAGGTATTTGTCTGCCTCAATCTCTTCAATACTTTTTGAAGTACTTTCCAAAACCGAATATACTTTATTTGAAAAATCCTGTTCCAGTACGCCGTAATAGCCTTTCAACCAATAAAATTGGAGCGTTACAAAGACAATCAGTGAGATCGTCATAAACACTGAAATTATTGGGATGAATTTGTTATTCATTATTTAATTATATAGGTTTTGGAAAAATGAATGTTAAAATTAATTGTTTTAAGAGTACCTAAACAAAAAACGAGCCAAAAAATTGTTTTTTTTTTCTTAAAAGAGTGTTTTTTAACAATTATTTATGAATTATCTTTTAGTTGTCATATGAAAACTCCCTTTCAATAAATAAAGTGCTAACTTTATTAAAAATAAATATTTATGGAATCTAATATCATTTTCAACAAAGATTTTGATGCGTCCAGCACTTATGTCATGAAGATTTATAAAGCTGATGTTTCAACAGTGTGGAAGTATTTTACAGAAGCCGAATTATTGGATCAATGGTGGGGACCTAAACCGTGGAAATGTGAAACGGTAAGTCAGGATTTCAAAGAAGGAGGGATCTGGATGTATACCATGGTAGGACCAAACGGAGAAAAAGGACCTATGTATTCTCAAACTCAATACGGAGAAATTACAGAACACAGAAGCCTGGACTGGATGAGTGCCTTTTCTGATGAAAAAGGGAATATCAACGAAGATTTTCCAAGATCAAAATGGCTGATTGGTTTTACAGGAGTGGAAGAAGGTACTAAAGTAACCATCAATATCCATTACCATTCTCCTGAAATTATGAAAAAGCTTATGGATATGGGATTTGAAGAAGGATTTAAAATGGGACTGAATCAACTGGAAGAATTGATTGGATGAATTTGAAGAGATAAAAAAATACTTATTTATAAAAAAGAGGATTTTCCATTGGAAAACCCTCTTTTTATTTACTGACAGGGATTACTTTCTGCTTTATTTTTCAAGATTCCAGCCTTTATAAAAGCTCTTCTTCCTGAAAATACTGTATAATCGCCTTTTTCATAAGCAAAGTCTGCTCGTTAGGCTTTAATTCCGGAAGTTCCTCCAGACTTTCAAACTGTGGCCATCCGTCTTCATAATGGGTAAATTTATAATATCCAAAAGGTTCAAGCAATCTGCAGACTGCAATATGAATCAGGTTTACCTTGTCTTCTTTCGTATATTTTTGCTGGCCGCTTCCCAGTTCCTGTAACCCTATCAAAAATAAAAGGGTTTCAATGGGCGGATTCTTCTCAGTCTGAAAATTATCTTCGAAGAACTGTTCTATTTTTTTCCAATATTCGGATTCGTTAATCATTCTTTTTGATTTTCTAATTTTAATAAAAATGCAAATTCCAGTGCATCTTCCTTCAGAGATTCAAATCTTCCGCTTGCTCCTCCATGACCTGAGCTCATGTCCGTTTTGAAGACTAAAATATTATCATCTGTTTTTAATTCTCTCAGTTTTGCTGTCCATTTTGCAGGCTCCCAATACTGTACCTGAGAATCATGGAATCCTGTAGTGATCAGCATGTGAGGGTAATCTTTAGCCTCTACATTATCATAAGGAGAGTAGTCTTTCATATAATGGTAATATTCCTCGTCATTTGGATTTCCCCATTCGTCATATTCTCCGGTTGTCAAAGGGATTGTATCATCAAGCATCGTAGAAACAACATCTACAAACGGTACTTGTGCCACAATTCCGTTGAATAACTGAGGCTCATAATTCACCACAGCACCTACCAATAGACCTCCGGCACTTCCTCCCATCGCATACATATGTTTTGACGAAGTATAATTTTCCTTAATTAAGTATTTTCCTGCATCAATAAAATCGAAGAATGTATTTTTCTTGAATAGCATTTTTCCGTCTTCATACCATTCTCTTCCCAAATATTCTCCGCCACGAATGTGAGCAATAGCATAAATAAAACCTCTGTCCAGTAAAGATAATCTTACATTCGAGAAGCTGGCATCCACAGTGTGTCCGTAACTTCCATATCCATACAGAAGAAGCGGAGTGTCAGCAGACTTTTTGGTGTCTTTATGATACACTAAAGAAATAGGAACTTTTGTCTTTCCATCTCTGGAGTCTGCCCAGATTCTTTCTGAAACGTAATTTTCAGGAGCGAACTTTCCACCCAAAACTTCCTGTTGTTTCAACAGCTTTGTCGTTTTGTCCTTCATATTATACTCATAAGTGGAGCTTGGTTGTGTAAGAGAGGTGTAACCGTAACGTAAAATTTCTGTATCAAATTCCAGATTGATCCCGATATAAGCTGTATAAGTAGGATCGAAGAAAGGTAAGTAATAAGATTCCTGCGTTTTCTCATCAATGATTTTGATCTGAAGTAATCCTCTTTCTCTTTCTTCAAGGACCAGATAATCTTTGAAAATTTCAAAACCTTCCAGTAAAACTTCTGCACGGTGCGGAATAACATCCACCCAGTTTTCTATACCACAGTTATCAATCTTTGCCTTTACAATCTTGAAATTGATGGCATCGTCCGCATTGGTAATGATATAGAATTCATCCTCATAATGCTCTACGGAATATTCAAGGTCATCTATTCTTGGCTGGATCACTGTCCATTCTGCAAATACATTGTCAGAAGGGATAAAACGATGTTCATCAGAAATAGTGCTTGAGCTTGCAATGAAAATATATTGTAACGATTTTGTCTTAAATACATTAACATCAAAAGTATCATCTTCTTCGTGGAAGATCAGTACATCCTCTGCAGAATCTGTTCCCAGCTTGTGTCTGTACACCTGAAATGCACGAAGGCTTTTGTCTTTTCTGATGTAAAATATATGTTGGTTATCATTTGCCCAAACAGCTTTTCCTGTCGTATTAGGAATAGTGTCTGGCAAAATCTCACCTGTCTTTAAGTTTTTAAAATTAAGCGTATAAATTCTTCTTCCTACATCATCAGAAGAAAAAGATGCCAGTTCGTTGCTGGGGCTTACGGCAACACTTCCTACTTCGAAAAACTCTTTGCCTTCTGCGAGAATATTAACGTCAAGTACAATTTCCTCCTCATTGTCGAGGCTTTTGTGCTTTCTGCAGAAAATAGGATATTCCTTACCTTCTTCATAACGTACAATATACCAGTACTCATTAAAGAAATAAGGAAGAGACTCATCATCCTTTTTATAGCGGGCTTTCATCTCTTCGAAAAGCTCTTCCTGAAGGGCTTCCGTATCTTTCATGATGAATTCTTCGTAGGCATTTTCTTCCTCAATATATTTGATCACTTCAGGGTTTTCCCTTTCATTCAACCAAAAGTAATTATCGGTTCTTATATCGCCGTGGGTTTCTAGTATTTTTTCAATTTTTTTTGCCTGTGGAGCTTTCATCCGGGGTATTTTATTTTTTTATTGAATAGAATGTTCTTATACTTTTTCTTCTGAAAGTAAGTAATTTAAGCAGAAATCCTTTCAATATTAATTTTTGTTCAAATTTAGGTAAAAAAAAACCATCTTTCCTTTATTGAAAAGATGGTTCATTGTATTTTTATAATTAAAGACTATTTGTGAAGTGCTTTAATATACTTTTCAAGGGCCATTGTCATAGAAGGAGTTTCCTTCGTAGGTGCCATTAAATCTACTTTTAATCCTGCTTCTTCTGCAGCTGCCAAAGTCGTGTTTCCAAAAACTCCGATCTTTGTTTCATCCTGCTTGAAGTCAGGGAAATTTTGTTGTAGCGATTTGATTCCCTGCGGACTGAAGAAAATCAGCATGTCATAATCTTTGACATTGATATCTGTAAGGTCGCTGCATACGGTACGGTACATAATTGCTCTTGTCCAGTCTACATTAGATGCATCCATGGTTTTTACAATATCCGGACTCAAAACATCTGAAGATGGCAACAGATATTTTTCAGTTGGGAATTTTTTGAAAAGAGGAAGCAGATCTGAGAAGTTTTTCTCCCCAAAGCTGATTTTTCTTTTTCTGTACACAATATGCTTTTGAAGGTAGTTGGCAATTGCTTCCGACTGGCAGATATATCTCATTGTATCCGGAACAGCAAAACGCAATTCCTCCGCGAGTCTGAAGTAATGGTCAATCGCATTTTTACTGGTAAAAATAATACCGGTATACTGCGTCAGATCTATTTTCTGTGTTCTGAGCTCTTTATTGTCAACCCCTTCGACGTGGATAAATGGACGGAAATCAATCTTTATTTTTTCCTTCTTCGCTATATCCAAATATGGAGAAGACTCACTAGGCGCTGGTTGAGAAACCAATATAGACTTTATTCTCATCATTGACTTTTATTAAAAAAATAACAACTTCCAAAGCAATAATAATGGTGCGATTTGGAGGGTGCAAATATACAAAAATTTATAATACCATTTCTCGGGAAGAATCTTGTTCTTGTGAAATAAATAGAAAAAGACTTTGAAAATGAATACAAAAGCGAAGAAGCAGAAATAATATAAAAACATTTTATTTCTGTCTATCGGGAAGTAATAATGGGCTACACAAAGAATTATTAGCAAAAATGAAAGAATGAAATAAAATTTTGTGGAGGTAAAATAAAAAATAGTCCATTTTTTTCCATCCCCTATACTTTGGTAAAATAGAAATCCTAAGGTTGATTTTGTTAAATAAAAAAGCAGCACTGCCAGCAATGTATATCCAAATTTATTAAGCTGATATCCCAGAAGCTGAAGATCTGCAATATATTTCGGTACGATAGGTACGTACTGTGAAATTAATACAGACAGGGTAAGTGTCGTTACACAGGACGTGATGATCCAGCTGGGAAGGTTGTTGCTTGCATCAAAATATTTCTGAAGCAGAAAATCTTTGAGGCTGGCATCCCTTTCTATGACGTTCATCATAAAAACATATAAAAAGATACAGCCCACAAGGATAAAGATTACCCAATCATTGTTCTCAGGTATTCTTACGTGATTGATGAAGTGTTGTGATGATGGCAAAATTTAAGTTTTTTTTATTTATTATTTAACTTCAGATAACACAGCCCGGCACAGATTTTCCTGTCACCAACTCCATGAATCTGCAGTTAAAATATTTGCTCTCATCGATTTTACGTATTGTTCAGATCTGTTGAATAAAAGTTTCTGTTTCATCCGCTTAATCCCCGAGAAATATTTTTGCAAAATTATAGATTATTTTGTATAAAATAAAAAGGTTAAATAAACTATCTTTGCAAACTGAAATGAAAAAACTCGTCATCATCCCAACATATAACGAAAAGGAAAATATTGAAAATATTATTTCCGCGGTTTTTGCATTGGAGGACGACTTTCATATCTTAGTAGTAGATGATTCTTCTCCGGATGGAACTGCAGAAATTGTAAAAGAGCTGCAGAAGAAACATCCGCATTATCTACACCTGTCCATAAGACATGTAAAAGACGGATTGGGAAAGGCATATATCCATGGGTTTAAATGGGCCATCGAAAATAAATACGATTATATTTTTGAAATGGATGCTGATTTTTCACACAATCCTAACGATCTGCCGAAACTTTTTGAAGCATGTAAAAATGCAGATATGGCGATCGGTTCCCGTTACTCAAAAGGAGTGAATGTAGTGAACTGGCCTATGGGTAGAGTACTGCTTTCTTATTTTGCATCCAAATATGTAAGGTTTGTATTAGGACTTCCAATTCATGATACGACAGCAGGATTTGTATGCTTTTCAAGAAAAGTATTGGAAGAAATAGGATTGGATAACGTTAAACTGAAAGGATATGGATTTCAGATTGAAATGAAATTCAGAGCTTTTAAAAAAGATTTCAGAATTGTAGAAGTTCCTATTATATTTACCAACAGAATTTTAGGAGAAAGCAAAATGAATGGCGGAATTATCCATGAAGCTGTTTTTGGAGTGCTGAACTTAAAATGGAAATCAATCATCAACAGATTATGAAACTGATGAAAAAGTTACTCTTTATTTTCGTTTTGTTGGGCTTGCTTTCGTGCGGCGATTATATTGATAAGCCTAAAAATCTGATTGATAAAGATATGATGGCGGAAATCATTGCCGATCTTGCAATCAACGATCAGGCTATTTTTGTATATCCTGACAAAAATATGGAAGCAGGAACAAGAGCTGTTTTGAAATCACATAAGGTAAAGCCTGATGATTTTGTAAATAGTTTCAAATACTATGTGATTAAAGAAGAAATGGATGGGATCACCAATGATGCTCAGGAAATATTGCTGAAAAAAGATCCCAAAGCAGATAAATATGTAAAGGAAAGGCTGAAACAGAATGGTACTGTAATCCCCTTAGTGAGGTAAATTACCATAATAGTTTCTGTTTTACAAAAATCACTGGCAAAAAACAGTGCATTTAAAAAAGTATAGAGATGAAATTTTTTAATATAGAAAAAACCTCTGAAGGAAAAGCAAGAGCAGGGGAAATTACCACAGATCACGGGAAGATTCAAACTCCTATTTTTATGCCTGTGGGAACTGTAGCAAGTGTGAAAACAGTTCATCAGAGAGAATTAAAAGAAGACATTAAAGCTCAGATTATTCTGGGAAATACTTATCACTTATACCTTCGTCCGGGCATGGAAACGATGCAGGATGCAGGTGGTTTACACAAATTCATGAACTGGGATCTTCCTATTCTTACCGATTCAGGAGGTTTTCAGGTATTTTCACTGGCCAGCAACAGAAAGATGACAGAAGAAGGAGCGAGATTCAAATCTCACATCGATGGAAGCTATCACATGTTCTCTCCGGAAAGATCAATGGAAATTCAAAGACAGATCGGAGCAGACATTTTCATGGCTTTTGATGAATGTACTCCTTATCCTTGTGACTACAACCAGGCAAAATCATCTATGGAGCTTACTCACCGTTGGCTGAAAAGATGTATTGAATGGACGAATGATAATCCTGAATTATACGGACATAAACAAAGGCTTTTCCCTATTGTTCAGGGATCTACTTATTCTGATCTAAGAAAAATTTCTGCAGAAGTGATTTCTGAAGCAGGAGCAGAAGGAAATGCTATCGGAGGACTTTCCGTTGGAGAGCCTGAAGAAGAAATGTACAGAATCACTGATGAAGTGACAGATATCCTTCCAAAAGAAAAACCTAGATACCTGATGGGAGTAGGAACTCCTTGGAATATCCTGGAATCTATCGGACTGGGAATTGACATGATGGATTGCGTAATGCCAACAAGAAACGCAAGAAATGCAATGCTTTTCACCTGGCAAGGGGTGATGAACCTTAAAAATGAAAAATGGAAGCGCGATTTTTCGCCTTTGGATGAATTTGGGACCAGTTTTGTAGATCGTGAATATTCAAAAGCGTATCTTCGCCACCTGTTTGTATCTAAAGAATATCTGGCAAAGCAGATTGCTTCGATTCATAATCTGGCATTCTACCTTGATTTGGTAAAAGTAGCCAGAGAACATATTATGGCAGGAGATTTCTACGAATGGAAAAACTCTGTAGTACCGGTTCTTAGACAAAGACTGTAAGAGAATATGCTTAAAATTGTAGACAGATATATCATTAAAAAATACCTTGGGACTTTCAGTTTCATGTTGGTATTATTGTCTATAGTCGTATTGGTAATCGATGTTCAGCAGAAGATTCCAAGGATAGAAAATGCGAAGGCCATTGACCCAAAACTGGATCTGACCTATTTCCTGATCCATTTTTACCCTTTCTGGATCATCAATCTTGTGGTGACCTTTCTTTCCATTCTGGTATTTATTTCGGTGATCTATTTTACCTCAAGAATGGCAAATAATACTGAAATTGTTGCTATTATCAGTAGTGGAGCCAGTTTTCACAGGTTTTCCAAACCCTATCTGGTAACCTCTATTTTTATCGGATTGATTGCTCTTGTAGTCTATCATATGGTGTTGCCGTGGGCCAATATCAAGAAAAATGAACTGGAGGCCTATACTTATAATGCAGCCAATAAAGAAAAGATTTTAGGAACAGCTCCTGCTTCTTCACAGCTGAGTAAAACGGAATATATCTTCGTTGACTCATGGAATAAAAGAGAAAAAAGAGGGTCGAGTTTTGTCTATCAGAAATATGATAAAGACAGAAAGATGACCTATGAGCTGAAGGCAAGTGAAGTATATTGGGATAAAGCCAAAAAACAGTTTGTCTTAAATAATTATCTGGAAAAAACCATCAATAAAGACAATACTGAAAAACTCGGAAACGGGATAGAATTAAGGAAAAACTACGGCCATTCACCGGAAGAGCTTTTCCCTAACGAGCTTTTAGGACAAAATAAAACCACTCCGGAGCTTTTAAAATTTATTGAAAGAGAAAAGGAAAGAGGAAACAGCAACCTGAATTCTTACCTTAATGAGCTTCACCAAAGAACGTCAATGCCTGTTTCAATTATTATTCTGACATTCCTGGCACTCTCTCTGTCATCACAAAAGAAAAGGGGAGGATTAGGAGTTAATCTTGCAATAGGGATTTCATTGGCCTTTATTTTTGTGTTTTCATTCGAAGCTTTAAAAGTGGTTTCGGAAAATAAAAGTTTATCTCCGGCTGTAGCTATGTGGTTGCCTAATATGGTGTTTTTACCACTTACCCTTTATCTTTATATCAAGAGAGCCAATCAGTAAAGTAGTTTTACTTCTTTGTGATAAAACGAATGCATTCCGTCTTCCAGTTCGATCCAGAGTTCACCCTTTTCGTCTGCATGTCGGATGATGCCATTTTGTCGCTCTTTTTCAATTTCAAAAACTGAGATCTGATCTTTTCTGAAAAGGTTTTTATTAAATCCATCCAGAATTTCCTGATCTGAAGGTATGTTTTTAAGCCTTTCAGACAAATATTCATGAAGGTTGAATGCAAGCTCTTCCAGGTCAAATTGGATTCCTGTCTGTGTCAGAAGTGACCCTGCATTGGATATTTCATCAAAATTTTCCTGCAGAATATTGATTCCGGCTCCGATGATGAAATAATTATTTTGATTAATTTTTTTCTTTTCTATTAAAATTCCAACGATTTTTTTACCTTTAAGGATAATATCATTCGGCCATTTGATTTTTACCTCAGAGTCAGACAATTTGGCAAGGAAATCCCGGATCACCATTGCGGTATAATAATTGAACATAAAGTCAGAGCACAGGATGTTCTGAGTATTCACTGCCAGCGTATAAGCCAAGTTTTTTCCGGCAGTCTGAGTCCAGATATTTCCATACTGACCACGGCCTTTAGTTTGATTAAAAGTATGAAGCCCTATAAAATTTGAATCTCCGTAAAGTAAAAACTTTGATATTTCGTCATTAGTAGAAGAACATTCTTTCAGGTAGAAGAGTTGGCTCATTTAAGAAAACTTTAAGAGATTAAGAGGGTAAAAGTAAGGTTAAAGTAAAGAAAAAACAATAAATTTGCAGATTATAGTATTTTTTTAATGAATAAAACAGCAGAAAAACAAGCGTTAATAGATAAAATCGTTGAAGCTATCCAGGATGTAAAAGGGGAAGACATTATGATCTTCGATCTTTCAAACATCGAAAACTCCGTAGCAGAAACGTTCGTGATATGTAGTGGAAACTCAAATACACAGGTAGCTGCATTGGCAGGTAGTGTAGAGAAGAAAGTAAGAAACGAACTGCAGGACAGACCTTGGCACGTAGAAGGTACTGAAAATGCGATGTGGGTATTGGTGGATTACGTTTCAGTGGTGGTTCATATATTCCAAAAACAGGTACGTGAGTACTACGACATAGAAGAGCTTTGGGGTGACGCAGTCATTACCAAAATTGAAAATGAATAATAAAAATTTTAAAAAGTCTAAATGAATAATAAAGGATTCAACTGGTTCTTTCCTATTGCAATCGTAGCACTTTTGCTATTCTTTGGCTCCAATTTCCTTGGAGGTGATGCAGCAAAATCTATTGATGAAGATGGTTTCTTTAGAGAAATGCAGGCGGGCAAAGTCCAGAATATAATTATATACAAAGACATAGAGAAAGCTGATGTTTTCCTAACAAAAGAAGCAAAATCGGCAATGGTTTCCAAAACCGGTAAAGAAAACAACCCTCTTTCTGCCTTCGAAATGGCTCCTAAAGCAGATTTTTCTGTGAAATACGGAGACCTTCAACTTTTCCTTCAGAAATTTGAACAGGTTAAGGCCAGCAATCCGGTTATTAAAACAACTAAAGATTACGGAACTGGTAAGAGTGCATTAATGGACATCTTAGTTCCTGCATTGGTTTGGATTTCTATTCTTGGATTATTCTACTTCCTTCTTTTCAGAAAGATGGGCGGAGGTGGAGGTCCTGGCGGACAGATCTTCTCTATCGGAAAATCTAAAGCGAAACTTTTCGACGAAAAAGAAAGAATTCAGGTAACATTTAAAGATGTTGCAGGATTGGAAGGTGCTAAAGAAGAAGTTCAGGAAGTAGTAGATTTCTTGAAAAACTCTGAAAAATATACAAAACTGGGAGGTAAAATTCCTAAAGGAGTTCTTTTAGTAGGGCCTCCGGGAACAGGTAAAACCTTATTGGCAAAAGCTGTTGCAGGGGAAGCTAAAGTTCCGTTTTTCTCACTTTCAGGTTCTGATTTCGTTGAAATGTTTGTAGGAGTAGGAGCTTCCAGAGTAAGAGACCTTTTTGCTCAGGCTAAAGCAAAATCTCCGGCCATTATCTTCATTGATGAGATTGATGCTATCGGACGTGCCAGAGGAAAGAATAATTTCTCCGGTGGAAACGACGAAAGAGAGAACACTTTGAACCAGCTTCTTACTGAAATGGATGGTTTCGGAACAGATACCAACGTTATCGTAATGGCAGCAACCAACAGAGCGGATATCCTTGATAAAGCTTTGATGAGAGCAGGACGTTTTGACCGTTCTATCTATGTAGACCTTCCGGAACTTCACGAAAGAAGACAGATCTTTGATGTTCACTTGAAAAAGATCAAACTTGATGATAATGTAGACAGAGAGTTTCTTGCAAAACAGACTCCAGGATTCAGTGGAGCAGATATTGCAAATGTTTGTAACGAAGCAGCGCTTATCGCAGCAAGAAATAACCATACATCAGTAACAAAACAGGATTTCCTTGATGCTGTAGACAGAATCATCGGTGGTCTTGAAAAGAAAAATAAAGCAATCAAACCTTCTGAAAAAAGAAGAGTGGCTTATCACGAAGCAGGGCACGCTACAATCTCATGGTTGGTAGAACACGCATCTCCGCTTTTAAAGGTGACGATCGTTCCTAGAGGGCGTTCACTGGGAGCAGCATGGTACCTTCCTGAAGAAAGACAGCTTACCACGACTGAACAGATGTTGGACGAAATGTGTGCAACATTAGGAGGTAGAGCAGCAGAGCAGGTTATTTTCAATAACATTTCTACAGGAGCACTTTCTGACCTGGAGACAGTGACGAAAAGAGCTCAGGCAATGGTAACAATCTACGGATTAAGCCCGAACATTGGTAATATTTCTTATTATGACAGTTCAGGCCAGTCTGAGTACAATTTCGGAAAACCATATTCTGAAGAAACGGCTACTAAGATTGATGCAGAGATTAAATCTATCATTGAAAACCAATATGAGAGAGCAATAAGAATCCTTGCTGATAATAAAGATAAACTGGATGCTTTAGCTAACAAACTGCTGGAAAAAGAAGTGATCTTCCGTGAAGACTTAGAAGAAATATTCGGAAAAAGAGCATGGGATCCTGAATTGACAGAGAAGCCTGTAACCAATACTATTCCTGAAAAAGATCAGCCGGTAGTAGTGGAAACACCTCAGATCAAAGAAAAAGAAGAAGAAAGCGAAATTCAGGCTCCAGAAAGCCCAACACAGCTTTAAGACTATTAAAAAATAGAATTCATAAAAACCTGACAACTGCAAAATTGTCAGGTTTTTTCATATTTAAGGAGATATTTTGGACACTATTGTAATTAATTTTCTATTTTTGTATAAAGTTGACTAAAAATAGATTAAGTTGAATTTATTCAAGAGGATTGTAAGCAAACTTACCAACCAGCCTGAAGAAGAGGACAAACAGAGCCTGGAGAAGCTTGGGGATTCGCTGAAAAATGCGGATCTTGACTATAAGTTTGCGCAATTATTTACGCATTCGGGGGGATTTTTTAATTATTGTGCAGATGAAGCGGAGGCTCTACAAACTTTAAATCAAATTATCAAAATAGAAGGTATCCACAATCTTTTTTGTTGGGATAAAGAACTTCAGAACTTTTTGAACGTTGTGAAGTCTACCTATACTTCAGAACTACAGCCGTCTAATGACGCCGCATTCATCACCTGTGAATATCTGATCGCTTATGACGGCAGAATCATGCTTTCACATAATAATATTCTTCATTATCATTCTTCAAGGCTTCCCGATAGAATTATCATCATTGCCAATGTTTCTCAGATTGTAAACAACCTGAATGACGCTATGGGGAAAATAAAAAGAAACGGAAATATCAAGAACCTTACTTCCATAAGCGGAAGCCAGTCGAAAATGGACAGTTCTTCCAATTCCAATACAAAACTGTTTTTATTGCTGCTTGAAGATTAAGCAACCACTTCTAAATTTTAAATTTTGGACAAAAATCTCATTCAAAGAACCCTATCAGGTATCGTTTATGTAGCTATCATTATTCTTTGTTCTACTCCGCTGGGAGCACAGCTGCTGAACAATATTGCACCTGGTCTTATCAAGCAACAGTATCTTTATCATGGATTAATGAGCCTGCTGCTGATTGTAGGAACCTGGGAGTGTGTCAAAATCATGAAGTTTGGAAACGGCTATGAAAAATGGGTCGTATATCCATTGGTCATTTTTATATTCTACATGTTTTCCAAAAGATATTTTAATCACGATTTCTTTTTTGATTTCAGGCTTAGTGAAATACTGGCACTGGCACTTATTGGGATTGCTGTGGTTACATTATTCAAATATCCCAACGAATTATACTTCGACAGTGGGAAACTTATTTTTACCGTAATCTACGTAGCCCTGCCATTTAGTTTTGCATTGGGGTTGCCAAAGTTCTCAAGCTATAGTGATAGCTTCTCTTTGGAGGTTCTGTTCCTGTTCATCCTGATCTGGAGCAGCGATACCTTTGCGTATCTGGTAGGAAAATTCTTCGGTAAACATAAAATGGCTCCTAAAATATCCCCTAAAAAAACATGGGAAGGGTATGCCGGAGGTGTCGTTTTAACATTGGTTTTATCCTACTTTATTGAACATTATCAGCCTGAGCTGAGAGGCAACTGGATGGTTGTAGGATTTCTGATTGCTGCCTTTGCTCCTTTAGGAGATTTGGTGGAGAGTCAATTGAAGAGAAACTTCGGTGTAAAGGACAGTGGAAACATTATTCCCGGGCATGGAGGAGTTTTAGACAGACTGGATAGTTTTATTATCTGCGTTCCTGTCGTATATTTGTACTTTATTTTAGAAAAATTTATTTAGTCTCATGAAATTACATAGAGAATCAAAAGGAACAATTACCGTTGCAACCCTGCTTTTTATTATTCTGGGTGCTTTAGCAATTTATTTCCTTGAAATATGGTCACTGGTGATCATTATGCCTTTGTTGGTTATTTACGGTTTAGTATTCTGGTTCTTCAGAGTTCCGGATCGTAATATTCTTGATCACAGAGAAAATGTTATTGCTCCGGTAGACGGAAAAGTGGTAATGATCAAAGAAGTGGAAGAGGATGAGTTTATAAAAGGAAAAGCTATCCAGGTTTCTATTTTTATGTCTCCACTTAATGTTCACATCTGTAGATATCCGGTTTCGGGAGAAGTGATTTACAAAAAATATCACCCGGGAAAATATCTGGTAGCATGGCATGAAAAGTCTTCTACAGAGAACGAAAGAACTACGGTAGCTATTCAGACGATGACTAATCATAAAGTAGTCTTCAGACAGATTGCCGGATATGTTGCAAGAAGAATCGTTTTCTACTGTAATGAAGGGGATAAAGCAAAGGCCGGACATGAGTTCGGATTTATTAAATTCGGTTCCAGAATGGATGTATTCCTGCCTTTGGATACTGAGATTATCTGTAAAATCGGAGATATTACAAAAGGAGGTGAAGATGTTATCGCCAAACTGAAAGAAAATTAATATTCTTATCGTATATAAAATCAAAAGAGAGCTATAAAGGCTCTCTTTTTTATTTAGTAAACAGAAGCCTCATTTGAGTGTTTTAAGTTTAAATTACGCATGAGTAATATTGCGTATCGGAAGATTGATGCTTTTACGTTGAGATCAATAATTTTGCATGCTTAAAAACACAAGCTCTTGCTTTTAAGTGATCTGAGGTAAATGCTTATTAATTTATTGTCAAAAATGGTATTTCATTTGAAAATTTTAATAAATTGTAGTTAGAAAACACCTTAATCATATCCTTTTTAATGCTGAAAAAGACTATACATTTCGTGTTGTAGATTTTTTATTTTGCATGAAAGGCTGTTAATATTGGGAAATTTATGCTTTCAGGAGTACGAATGCCAACTTAAGCTTGTGAAAGCATAAAAAAACAACAAGATGATTTATAAGTTTTTCTTTAAGGTGATCAACGACGAAGCTGAGAATATGGATGATGATTTTGAAAGTAGTTATCTTCATCTTATTAACCGGTACTTACTTTTATTGTTTTTCATATTCCTGTTTTACTCCATCTTTATTATTACTTTTTTCGGGGATATGCTGATCTCCATAGTTCTTACCGTTATTACATTTTTCTGGTTGTTTCTGATGGCTATAAAAGGAAAGACCAAACGGTTTAAAAGAGTTTTGAAAACTTCCATTATCGGGATATTCGTATTGCTTACTTTTATCGTAAACTTCTTTAATATTTATACCTACAAAAATGCAGGGGTGGAATATTTTTATTTCTGTCTTCTGTTTGCAGTTCCGTTCTTTCTGAATTATAAAAAAGATTCTTTTGCTATCTTTTTCATTGCCTTTATGATCAGCATTAATTTTATTGCCTGCCTTTACTTTGATTTTGATTTTCTTCCCAAAAGCAGATTTATAGAAAAAGAGGATTTTAAAACAATAAAATTGCTGAATATTTTATTTTCCGTTGCCTCTTTTCTGATGGATATCGTTTTTATTACCCAGAAAGACGCATTGATTCATGGTCTGATTTCCGATAAAAAAGAAAAAGATTCTACCATCAAAGATTTGGTAAAAACGAATGCGGAACTGATGAAACACCAGATGCTCATCAATCATCTTTCAGAAGAAAACATTCAGGAAATATTGAATTTGGCGGAAAGCAATTCGCCCATGTTTTTTGAAAAATTCCAGGTATTTTTCCCTCATTTTATTCCTGATATTTTAAAAATAAATCCTAATCTGATCCATTCTGAGCTCTACTTCTGCGCATTGATGAAGCTGGATTTTGACACAAAAAGAATAGCACAGTGTACCAATAACAGTATTCGGGCTGTGGAAAGTAAAAAATACAGAATCCGGAAAAAATTAAATATTTCCTCAGAGATTAATATCAATAGCTTTCTTATAAAAATTTAAACAAAATTCTGATTTTTGTTACTCATACGTAGTGTTGAGTAGCTTTTGATGGTATTTTTTGAGTTTCTTGTCGATATTTTTACTTAAAAACATTGTGATGAATATTAAAGACATTCATATTGGAAACCTGATCAGGTCTAAAGTAGAAGAATATCAGATTTCAATAGAAAGAATTTCCCGGTTTTTAAACAGAACGGAAGAGGAAGTAGAGATGATGTTTCATGCCAAAAGTATGGATACTGATGTTCTTTTGAAATGGTGTAAGCTTTTAAAATTCGATTTTTTTAGGTTTTATACAGGCCATCTGATTTTGTATGCTCCGCAGTCCAGAATTGATAATGAATTCACTCAAAAGAATGATACTCTGGTTTTCAGAAAGAGTATCTACACACAGGAGGTTAAAGATTTTATTCTTGATAAAATAAAAACGGGTAAAATGACAGCCAATGATGCTGTTAAAAGGTATAGAATACCCAAGACCACTTTATATAAATGGATGAAAAAAATATAATATGATTCCTGATTACAAGCAGATTTATACCGATATTCTTGAAGAAAAGTTTCCTGAGAAATTACTGGATGCGGCCATAAGGCTTAAGCTGGAAACATTGCATTCAGCTTTTGATATTCTGAAATTTAATCAATTGATTTTTGGAGACGCTAACTATACAGTTGGATGTAATAATCAGAGACTCCGTTCTTATGATGAAGAATCTATTTTGAAAATTCTCAGTTACCAAAAAAGAAATGGACTGACTAATCTTCAGGTGAGCCATCATTTTAAGATAAGCCGAAATACTATTGCCAAATGGAAAACCATTTTTAAATCATAAAAAGTGTTGTATTCTGTTTAATCTAATTGTTTTATTTTTTTCTATTACATAAGAAAGAATTGATTTTATGCTGTTTTGATTTTGTTTTTGAATTTATGGTTGAGTTTTTTTTAATAACTCAACTTTTTTATTTGTGTTGAATGTGATGATAAGTCATTGGTGTTTTGTGAGTTTTACTACGCGTGAGTAGTATTGCGTAGCGTGAATTAATTTGTAATCGTCTGTGGTTGATAATTTTGTGGAAGTTAAATGTTCAGGTTAAAATTTAATTATCAAACAATTATAACTTATACAATGATGGAAACAAAATTTACAATGCCTTCAATCAAAGTCTTGTTCATCGCAATGCTCTTTGTTTTTGGAAAATCTTTTTCTCAGACCAACAATGGTGCAGTAGGGATTAATACTACAACCCCGAACGCTAATTCCGTTTTGGATGTTGTTTCAGGAAATAATAACAAAGGAGTCCTTATTCCTCGTTTAACTGAAGCACAGCGAAATGCAATTGTAATCAATCAATCCAATGATGATGGTTTGACGATTTACAACACCACAGAAGACTGTTTCAATTACTGGAGTCTTGCGGATAACGAATGGAAAAGTGTCTGCGGACAGATGGGGAAAGCTGTCTTTACCATAGACTGTTCCACATCCAAAGCCATGGGTAGCTATGTAAAAGGAAAAGAGCTTACCAACTCAAATTATCTGAGCATTGCAGTGAATGTAACAAAACCGGGTAATTATACCATTTCCGGAACTACCACAAACGGATACAATTTTTATGGAACCGGAGTATTTCTAAATGCCGGAACACAAACCATACAGATTCCGGGGCAGGGTGTTCCTCAGAATATTCAGACAGATAATGTGTCGCTGGAAGCCAATGGAACAACTGTTACCTGTACTCCTGCCATTTCTATTGCTGTGTTAAGTCCTGCAGGAACGTATACAATGAGCTGTGGTAGTGCCACCGTAAACGGTATTTATAAAGTAGGAACGGCTCTTACCGCTTCCAATACCATTACTTTACCAGTGAATGTTTCCACATTGGGAAGCTACACTGTTACAACCAACACGGTTGACGGAATTTCTTTCAGCGGGTCAGGAACCTTTACGGCTACAGGAAATCAGAATATAACATTAGGAGGAACGGGAACACCTTCTTCTACGACAGTAAAAACAATAACAATTACTTCAGACAGCCAGGGAGGTGTATCTACAACATGTTCTGTCAATGTGATTGTGGTGGTTCCAAAGAAAAAACTTTTAACAATCGGAACGGCACCAAATGGTTGTGGATATAATGTTTCAGGAACTTCTCCATCAGGAATGGTAACTAAAGCGGCCGCTAATTTTGGAACACTGGCCAACAGCATCGTAAAATACGAAGGATGGGATCAGATCATAGATGGTACAGACAGCCCGAGTGCTGCACAGTTAACGACCTGGACCACCGGATCTAATCCTGTAGATATAATCGTCATAGGATATGCGTGGGGTATGAATGCTGCGGAAGCACAGGTTTTAAAAAATTATCTGGCAAAAGGTGGTGTAATCGTAGCTTATTCTGAAAGTAATGCCGGAATGCAGAATCTTTTCAGAAATGTTTTTGACGGATCAGTAAATACAGGAAGTGTAAACAGTGCAGGAGCTATTTATAAACTGCCAATGACCAATGATGAAATACTGAACGGTCCTTTCGGAGATATCAGAGGATTGCAATGGGGAGAAGATGCTTCTTCTACAACGTATGCAACCGGCTTGCCATCAAGTGAAATTACAGTCTATTCAGGAGATACAAATATTTCTACAGCTTCTCCATCGGGAACTGTTGGGCGTGTAACTGCGTTTAAGCATAATACATTAAACTTCATCTGGGTAGGAGATGGAGGATTTAACTCCCAATGTGGAACAGTTACTTCTCCCAATACTTCTGATACGATATGTCCATTCTATGCAGATACGAACTATAAGCCTATCGCTAAGCCTAATTATGGAAATGGAGCAGCTGCCTACGAAATGAATGTATATAACTCAATATTCTATGCGAATGCTCTTGCCTGGGCAATTAAAAAGGCAGAGTTCAACGGAATAAACACAAAATGATCAAGTTTTTTAAAGATGACTCCGGCACGATTATTCGTGCCGGAGTTTTTTTATTTTATATACTTTTTAATCTCTTCTGTCAGACTTATTATAAATTCTACAGGAATATCTTCTTCCATATCAATAAGAAGGATTTTAAACTTCTTTCTGCCGTCCTGGATCAGTTCGGGATAATCAAGTCTGTCACCATGATAAAAGCTCAGGTAATACTTTTTATATTTTTTGCTGTAATAGAAATAGCACAGCATTTTCTTTTTGTATTTGATAAACGGAAGACCGAAACTGAATGTTTCTGTAATATTTTCCGGATCTGAAGCTAAGATCGTATCACGCAAAAATAAAAGAGTACTTCTTTCAGGCTCTTCGATTCTGTAGAAATACTCTTGTATAGGGTTCATTTTAATTCAATTAAAAGATTAGTCGAAGTTCTGAAGTTCGACAAGTTTGTGATACATTCCTCTTTTTGCAATCAGATCGTGGTGAGTTCCCTGTTCCACAATATCACCTTTTTCCATTACTACAATCCAGTCTGCTTTCTGAATGGTAGAAAGACGGTGAGCAATAACTAAAGAAGTTCTGTTTTCCATCATTTTCTCCAGAGCATCCTGTACGAATCTTTCGGATTCCGTATCCAGTGCGGAGGTGGCTTCATCCAGAATCATGATAGGTGGGTTTTTCAATACAGCTCTGGCAATAGAAACCCTTTGTTTCTGACCTCCGGAAAGTTTACCTCCGTCATCTCCGATATTGGAATCATATCCTTCTGGAAGGGTGGTGATAAATGCGTCTGCATTGGCAATTTTAGCGGCTGCAATCACTTCTTCTCTGGTGGCATCAGGTTTACCCATCAGAATATTATTGTAAACGGAATCGTTGAATAATACAGATTCCTGGGTTACCATTCCCAATAGCTTACGGTATTCCTGTAATTTTAAATGTTTGATATCTGTTCCGTCAATCAGAATTTCTCCTTCCGAAACATCATAGAATCTTGCTAATAGATTAGCAATCGTTGTTTTACCACTTCCACTTTGCCCAACAAGAGCAACCGTTTTCCCTTTTGGAATAGAAAGTGAGAAGTTTTTAAGAATCGTATGATCTTTATCGTAATAAAAACCAATATTATTAAATTCGATTGAACTATTTAATGTTGAGATAGAAACAGGATTAGGTACTTCGTCAATTTTCACATCAGCATCAAGAATCGCCAAAACTCTTTCAAGAGAAGCTTCACCCTTCTGTACATTCGAAATAGATTGAGATAAACTTTTCACAGGAGGTAAAATCTGGAAGAAAATACCCAGGAAAACTAAGAAATCAGCAGGTGAAATACTTTGTTCTACAATGATTTGCTTTCCACCGTACCAGGCAATAATCAAGAATGTTACCGATCCTAAAAATTCGCTCATAGGCGAGGCCAGTTCCTTTTTTCTTCCTAAATTTATTGAACTGTTGATCCATTTCTGCATAGACTGCATAAAACGGTTGTCCATTATTTTTTCTGCGCTGAAAATTTTAATCACCTTTGTAGACTTCAATGTTTCATCTACAATCGAGAAAATATTTCCCATTTCATTTTGAGCCTGGTGAGAATCTTTTTTCAGGCTTTTTCCTATTAAAGCAATCATTGTTCCCATTACAGGCAATACTAAAAGAGAAAAAAGCGTCATTTCTGTACTTAAAAAGAAAAGCGTCACCAATGTACTGATCAGCATGAAAGGGGCGTTGATTAATTCAACTAAACTTCCTAAAATATTACCTTCAACTTCACCCACGTCATTGGACATACGGGACATCAGATCTCCCTTTCTGCTTTCTGTAAAAAAGGAAACAGGTAAAGCAAGAATCTTTCTGTACATCGCTCCACGAAGGTCTTTGGTAACCCCTACACGGTAATTGATCAATAAAAATGAACCTAAATATCTGAAAAGGTTTCTCAGCAAAAACATAAAAGCTGTGATCACACAAAGCCACGCCAAAACGTTAAGTGCTCCATATTGGGTTACTAAACTCTGAACATAATAATTGGCATATTCTTTTGCATAGGAGAAGAAATCTAAAATTTCTCCCGAATACACAGGGGGATGGCTGTATTTTTTAGCCTCAATGGTTCCGAAAAGCATTCCCAAAACTGGTAGGATTGTCCCTAAGGAAGCAATCTGGAATACAGAATACATAAGATTGAAAAACAAACTTCCGTAGATGTATTTTTGGTGAGGTCTTGCGAACTTTAGTATTTTAATATATTGGTTCATTCAATGAAAAAATTGGATAGCAAAATTACGTAAAATTAAAAGATAAGACGTTCTTAATCCTGTTTTACTTTACTGGATAAGTTTCAAAAAGTGTCTTTTTGTTACAACTCAGCGCTATTAAGCATTATTTTTTTGAATACATAAACCTGAATAGGGCTTAAAAACAGGAGATCGTAAGGTATTGCTCTTTAATAAAAAAACCGCTGAAACAGCAGTTTTTATATTATTTCACTTAAAATTTCACCTGATCATTGTATTTAGGAGCAAAATTTTTAGGACTCAGTTTATCCAGTGTTTTTCCCAAATTATTGATGATCTGTGTCATATTATCAAAATCTACAACGTTGATGTCATCATTTTCATGGTGATAATGAGACGCTTTGGTCATATCAACAGTAGAAAATGAATGGGCAATGATTTTCTTTTTGACAAAGCTTACATTGTCTGAACGGTAGAATAGCTGCTGTTTTGCATAGGGATCTGCATTGATTTTTAACCCGTTTACTGCATTTTGATTGAAAAGCTCATCAAGATCTGAGAATCCATCTCCTGTCATATATAATGCATTTTTTCCCCATTGAGACTCTGTAGCAACCATTTCAAAATTGAAAAGAGCAGTCATTTTATTATAAATGTGATCCAGATTTTTATCGGTGGAAATCGCTCTTGAACCCAGCATTCCTTTTTCTTCTCCATTGAATGCCATGAACACCATAGAAAATTCCGGTTTTTTATTTTTAAAATAATCGGCAATGCCTACCAGAGTTGTGATTCCGCTGGCGTCATCATCTGCTCCGTTATAAATATTGTCTCCGCTTTTATCACTGGTTCCGATATGGTCAAAATGCCCTGAGAAGCCCAGATACTGATCTGACTTTCCTTTTTTGATTCCGCAAACATTGTATACGGTCTTTCCGTTGTAGTCAAAAGGCACCAGATAAGATTTTCCGGTACAATATTCCAGATTATTTTCTTTGAAAAGTTTCGCAATATAATTAGCTGCATTTTCATTTTCCTGAGTTCCGATTTCACGGCCTTTCATTTCATCTGAAGCGAGAGTGGAAAGAACTGTTTTTACTCTTTCCTTGGAAACTTCCTGTCCAAAAGTAAATATGGAGAATAGTGATAAAGTAAGATACGTTAGCTTTTTCATTGTCTTTTGTTAAAATTATATGATCTGTCGTGTTTTTAATCAAAAAGTTGCAATGAATTTACATAATTTAAATTAAGAATGGATGACAAATAAAAAACAGCTCCTAAAAAGAAGCTGTTCTCACTCAAAAAATCGTTGTAAGGCTATCGAAGTCTGTCTACAGATTTTACGAGCCTCTCATCTTTACGGATGTAAATGTTTGCTATAAGCAGACAGATGACCGCAATCAATGGGAAAATCGGCTCAATACCCTTCTCAGGAATCTGAATTCCTCCGGATAAGTTTAGTAACCAGTACGCCAATACACCAATCAACAAAGCGTTTATAATGATGCTGATGGTATTCAGCAAAATTTGTCTTTTTCTGTTTTTGAAACTAAAAATACTTAATGCTCCGATAATAACAAGTACTATACAGCTTATATTAAGTAAAGGAATACTGTCTGAAATGACAACATCCTGTCCTGTTATAAAAAGGAAAACAGCAGCTAAAACTGCTAATAAAGTCCATATTGTTTGTATTCTCTGTAGCATTGAATATTAAATTCTTGGCAAAAATAATATAAATTTTGCACAATTCAAAAATAAGTGTAGATTTGCATTATACAATGTACTTGAAAACAAAAGTCACCGGACTTACTTTTCTTACTCACAATTAATTACATTTTTACATTAAATATGTTTAACATAGAAACGTTAAGGTCAAAATCCGTAACGGAACTGACTAAAATCTTAAAAGATTTGGGCGTTAAAGTTGCAAGAACCAGCAATGAAAATGACAAGATCTTTGCTATTCTTGACTTTCAGGCTTCTAACCCTAAAGTTGCAAAAGATTATTTCAACGCCACAGAAACCGCCAGTGTAAATACTGAAGAGGCTCCAGCAGAAAAACCTGCCAAAGCCCCGGCAAAAAAAGCTGCCCCGAAAAAAACAGCAGCCAAGCCAAAAGCACCAGCAAAAGCTCCGGTAGAAACTAAAACAGAGGAAATAGTAGAAGAAAAGGTAGCTGCTTCTGAAGACATAAAACCGGAAGAACCAAAAGCTGAAACCACTGTAGCAACAGTAACAGAAGAGTCAGCAGCAACAGCTCAGGCAAAAAAGAAAAGAAAAAGAGTTTCTACCAATGCAGGAAATGCAGAAGTATCTCAGGAAAGAACTGAAACTCCAAAAAACACAGAACCTCAAGAGCCTGCTCAGGCTGAAGAAAAGCCTAACAATCCTCAACAACCACAGGCTAACAGACCCCAAAAAGGGCACAACCATCCACAGAACAGTGGAAACCAACATAAAAATCAAAACCAACAACATCAGCATCAGCACCAAAACCAAAATCAGAATCAAAACAGACATTCTGAAAAGGCAGAGGAGCAGCACGACCATAAAAAAGAATTCAATTTCGATGGATTGGTAAGTATTGAAGGTGTTTTGGAAATCTTACCGGATAACTACGGATTTTTACGTTCCTCAGATTTCAGTTATATCTCTTCTCCGGATGATGTGTATGTATCTACAGCACAGATCAGGAATTATGGGTTAAAAACCGGAGATACGGTGAAAGGAATTGTAAGACTTCCAAAAGAAGGTGAGAAATACTTTTCATTGTTAAAACCAACAGAAGTAAACGGACGTGATCTTGCATTTATCAAAGACCGTGTTGCTTTTGAATATCTTACTCCGCTTTTCCCGGAAGAAAAATTCAATTTGGCAGGAAGCAATTCTACCATTTCTACCAGAATTGTAGATTTATTTGCACCTATCGGAAAAGGTCAGAGAGCAATGATCGTTGCACAGCCTAAAACCGGTAAAACGATGTTGCTGAAAGATATTGCTAATTCTATTGCAGCCAACCACCCGGAAGTATACATGATGGTTCTTTTGATTGATGAACGTCCGGAAGAGGTTACTGATATGGAAAGAAGTGTAAATGCAGAAGTAATTGCCTCTACATTTGATGAAGCAGCAGAAAAACACGTGAAAGTAGCCAACCTTGTTCTTGCAAAAGCACAAAGAATGGTAGAATGCGGACATGATGTAGTGATCTTACTGGATTCTATTACAAGATTAGCAAGAGCTTACAACACCGTAACGCCTGCATCTGGTAAAGTACTTTCCGGTGGGGTAGATGCCAATGCTCTTCACAAGCCAAAAAGATTCTTCGGAGCGGCAAGAAAAATTGAAGGTGGAGGATCTCTGACAATCATTGCGACTGCATTAATTGATACAGGATCTAAAATGGATGAAGTTATCTTTGAAGAATTCAAAGGTACAGGTAACATGGAGCTTCAGCTAGACAGAAAAATTGCGAACAGAAGAATTTATCCTGCTATTGACCTTATTTCTTCCAGCACCCGTAGAGATGATCTGCTTCTGGATGAAGTAACTTCTCAGAGAATGTGGATTTTCAGAAAATATCTTTCTGAAATGAATCCTGTAGAAGCTATGGAATTTGTTAATAAGAACATCAAAGGAACTCTGAATAATGAGGAATTCCTGATGTCTATGAATAAATAAATTTAATTTAATATTGTTAAATAGAAAGCACGGATCATTGGGTTCGTGCTTTTTATTAATAGGATAAAAAAATTAAAACTTAATTCATTCTAAATCAATATATCAATGTTAAAGATTTATTAAAGTAATCCACAATCCTTGATAATACCTTAAATATTGGCTAATTTTGAAATATAACATTAAAAATAAAGATTATGTCATTTGAATTACCAAAACTAGGATATGCATACGATGCATTAGAGCCAACGATCGATGCAAGAACTATGGAAATCCACCATACAAAACACCACCAGGCATACATTGACAATTTAAATAAAGCAATTGAAGGAACTGAACTAGCAGGAAAAACGATTGAAGAAATCTGCCAGACAGGAACTGACAAGCCAGCAGTAAGAAATAACGGAGGAGGTCACTTCAACCACTCTCTATTCTGGGAAATTTTAACTCCTGGAGGAAGCAAAGAGCCTGTAGGAAATGTAAAGGCTGCTATCGAAAATTACGGAGGTCTTGATAAATTCAAAACTGATTTTTCTGATGCTGCTAAAACAAGATTCGGTTCAGGATGGGCTTGGTTAGTAAAAAATGCTGACGGTTCTGTATCTGTTTCTTCTACACCCAACCAGGACAACCCATTAATGCCTGTAGCAGACGTTAAAGGAACTCCGGTTTTAGGATTAGACGTTTGGGAGCACGCTTACTATTTAAACTACCAAAACAGAAGACCTGACTATGTTTCTGCATTCTTCGATGTAGTAAACTGGGATAAAGTAGAAGAATTATTCAATAAATAATTTTCAGCTATTATAAAAATGAAAAGGAGACCGTCTCAAAAGGTAGACCAACACTCTGAGAATTTCTTAAATGACAAAATTTGTCACACAAGAGTCTGAGAGAAAGGTGCTTTTAGACAGTCTCCTTTATTCTTTAATCTATGAATAGATTGTCTTTTTTAAATTTTTCGTTAATAACCTTTGGGTCTGCTAGTTGAACACTACTCCCCATATACATTTTAGCTTTTCCGGCAGGGTCGGCATAAAAATCGGTTCTTTCTTTAATGAAATTTGCTTTTGTTGTTTCAATAAAGTTTTTTGGTAAAGTTATAATCAAGTTTTGTTTCTTAATACCAATCAAACTAAATGTAAAATAGGAGTTTAAATCATATACTTCAACAATCAGCCCCGGAAGGCCTTTAAATCGGAATGGACCATCATTCGATGGAATATCAGAAGTAAACCAAGCAATAAACTTTCTGTTGTCTAGCGTACAAATTGCTTTTTGGCAATTAAATTCACCTATTTTCTTTTTCTCATTTTCTATTTTCCATGTTATTGATTCAGTGGAATATCCATAAAATTTGTTGACAATTTTATCAAGTATTTTGATTTTTTTATCTACACTATAAAATACTTCATGATTTACCCTTGCTTGTGGCATGGCGGCAAAGTTTATAGAGTAATTTCCTTTCGCAAAATTGCTTTGTACGATTGAGTCTCTACGTGTTTTGGAGAAGCTTTTATAGATAGATTCTTTGCCATCTGAAAGTAGTACCATCGTTTCGTCAAATTTCCGGTCTTTATCTAAGGAATCACGCATGAATGTATATTTATAATAAAATGCGGTATTTGATTTCACCTCTTGTGCCTGAATGAAACTTGTAATGCTAATAATAAGCAGTAATAATATTTTTTTCATTTTTTACGTAATTATAAACTCAGATAGTTTATTTACTATCTGAGTTATTTTTTATTACTGATGGCAGTTAATTTGTTCAACGGCTTCTGCATCGCTCATTAAACACTCTGTCCCCCATTCGCTACACCATGTTGTGTATGAATTAAGCCCGCAAGATGTTTGAACAAAAACCTGCATACATCCAAATGCTTTTACTTTGTTTTCCTTTTCTCTGATTTCTGTAACCTTGGAATCATTATTTGACACTACTGTGCTTTTAGCATTTACTAATCCTGCAACTCCGAAAGCTGCTAATAAAATAATTTTTTTCATAATGAGTTTTTTTAATTCGTTACTAAAATATAAAATAAACCAAATGATGTGTGAATTATTTTTTTTATGTTAAGTCTCTGTTTTTCAGTAGTTTTTGTGCCATTGGGAAAGGGCTGTATTTTTTACTACGGAAATTCGGAATACTATTAAGAAAGACTTTTTGTTGAGTATTTCAATGGAATTTGAACAGCATTTACATAAAAAAGGTTCAAAATTACTTTGAACCTTTTTTATTGACTATGTTTTAAATTTACCTTATTGCATCACTTCCGGATAATCCGTTCAATCTTAGCTTATACTTCCAGTTTACATAGGCGAAAACCTGGTATAATTTATATTCAAACTTGATTCCGTAATTTTCCTTAGGATCATAATCTATCCCGGATTCAATAATATTTCTGTATCTGCCGGAATAATAATAGCTGTTCCATTCATTGACCAAAAATGTGTTTTTGGTCTTCAGATAAGATTCTGTATACTGGCTGATAGGTTTGGCGACAGCACTCAGGAAATAATCAAATTGGGGATCAATAACGGTAAGTTCCCATTCTCCGTCTTCATTTTTAGAAGGCTTCATTTCATGTTGCTCTTTATCTTTCTTTGGTATTTCCTGAGAAAAACAGCTGAAAGGTACCAATGCAATCATTACTAATAAAATAATATTTTTCATGATATAGGTATTTATATAAAAAAAGCACTCCAATAAGAGTGCCTAATTTTTTTATGGTTCTTTCTGAAGAACTACAAATGCCGGAAAGTGGTCACTGTAGCCTCCTGTAAACTGGTCTCCGTTCCATGATCTGAAAGGATATCCTTTATAATTTCCTTCTTTATTGACAAGATAAGCAGGAGCGAAAATTTCTGCTTTGTACACAGAATATTCTTTAGTTACCTGATCTGAAATTATGTTTTTAGAAACGATAATCTGATCAAATAAGTTGGGAGCATCCTGATAAGCCAAAGAGGCAACTCCTTTCTTATATAAAGGATACATCAGATTAAGATATGGAGTTTCTTCACTTAAATCTTTAGGGTTTGCCTGAGCTTTCAAATGGTTTTTTAAACTTGGGCTTACAGGATCATCATTAAAGTCACCCATAGCAAAAAGCTTTGTTGTTGGATCTGCAGCTCTTACGCTGTCCATCTGTTGTTTTAATAAAGCTGCAGCAGCATTTCTTTTAGGTAGAGAAATTGCTTCACCACCTCTTCTTGAAGGCCAGTGGTTCATAAAAAACGCTACTTTTTCATTATCTAAAAATCCTGTTACTACAAGGATGTCTCTTGTGTATTCTCTTTTTCCGTTGTCACCGTAAATTACCAGTTCTTTTTTTAATGAATTGGTTGGGGTAAACCTTCTTTTCTGATAAATCAATGCCACGTCAATTCCTCTGTAGTCATAAGAGTTGTAATGAATAATTCCGTAGTCATATTTCTTTAAAGCAGGTTCGTTCACAAGGTCCTGAATGACCTGTCTGTTTTCAACCTCAATTAAACCTACCACTGCCGGAGCTGTTTTGGTATATTGTGCTCCCATTTCAGAAATCACCTTAGCTTCGTTAGCCAGTTTTGCCTTATAAATTTTAGTTCCGTAGTTCTTAGCGCTTTTAGGAGTGAATTCTTCAGAACCACTTTGTAGTCTTACTGCTTTTTTCCCTTTTAAAGCTCCATCGCTCCATGGTCCTTCATATTTTTCTGCTTCCAGAAACTGAATAGAATCCATCGGGATACTTCTGTGGAAAGCAGGGTTTTTAATGTCTTTGGTTCCGTCAATATAATCTGCTGAGCGAATAGTGTCCCAAAGGTTTTCTACATTTAAGAAACCTACGGTTGCTACTTTTCTCAGTTTTCCTTGTTGTTGGGAGAATGCCACGATCGAAATAAACAGGGCAAACAGACTCGAAAATCTCTTCATCTCTTTGGAGTTTTATTATACTATTAATTACAAATTTACTTTTTTTTAACTTGCTGCGTTTTAAATATTTGTAAATTTAAAAGCAGTAATTCGAACCTCTCTTTTATAATGATTCTTAAAAGATTGCAATGTTAAGGAAAAATAATGTTAAAAAAGTTCTGAATTGCAAAATTTGATTAAATTTGTGCCCCCAACTTTTAAACTGTTGAAAATTAACAATAAAAGTATTAAAAAATAAATATACTCATGATTAAAAAATTATCATTGATCTCTTTATTTACTTTGCTGCCTGCGTCATATTACTATGCGCAGACCACTGTGTTTGCGTATCTTAAGGATGCAGACGGTAAGCCTGTGGAGCAAGCAAGTGTAGATTTAAAAGGAGCAGGAAATGATGCAAAGGCAGACAAAATCGGTTATTTCCAATTTAAGGATTTGATGCCTGGACATTATCAGATTATGGTTACAAAACCCAATTTTGAAACTAAAATTTTTGAATTTGACGTAACCAGTGATGAGAAAAGAAAAGATCTTGGAGTAATTACTCTTTATTCTGCATTGAATGGTGCAGATCAAGGGTTGGCTATCATAGAAGACTCTGGAGAAAGTGATGGCGGTGGTGCACAGCAAACAGCAACGGTAGGATTATTACAATCTTCTCAGGATGTTTTCAGCAGAATTGCAAGTTTTGATTTAGGCCCCTACTGGTTCCGTCCGAGAGGAATTGATAGCAGAACAGGTGAGAATATGATCAATGGGGTTTCTATGGCCGCTGCAGATAATGGAGATGTAGACTTCAGTACCTGGGGAGGATTGAACGAAATTACCCGTTATCCGGAAATTGCAGCTAACCATGCCCCTTCAGAATATGCTTTCGGAGGAACTACCGGAGTATTTTATAAGAATACAAAAGCCAGCGAGTACAGAAAAGGAAGTCAGTTGACGTACTCTCTAACCAATAGAAATTATACTAACAGATTATCCTACAGATTCTCTTCCGGAATGAATAAGAACGGATGGGCATTTACAGGAATGATCGCAAGGAGATGGGCACAGGAAGGGATTCAGGATGGTACTGCGTATGATGCTTACAGCGGATATATCGGTATTGAGAAGAAATTCAGTGATAGCCATACTATGACTTTGAATGCCATAGGTTCTAAATATGCGAGAAGCTCTTCAAGTCCAAGTACTCAGGAAGTATATGACTTCAGAGGTGTTCATTACAACTCTTACTGGGGATGGCAAAACGGAGATAAAAGAAATGAAAGAGTGAAAAGAGGCTTCCAGCCGATGATTCAATTACAGGATTTCTGGAAAATCAATAAAAACTCTCAGTTGTGGACGTCTGTTTCTTACCAGTTTGGGAAAGAGTACAGTTCAAGATTGGATTGGTACAGAGCTAATAACCCGTCTCCAACTTATTACCGTAATCTTCCAAGCTATTGGTTAAACTATACAAATCCGTCTCCGGAACAGGCGGCTAACATCGGAATCACAAGAGACTGGTGGACGAATGATGACCAAACTCACACGCAGATCAACTGGGATAATCTTTATAACGCGAACAGAAATGTAGAATACAATGCGTTACTTGGAGGAAGAAGAGCTGCTTATTATCTTGTAGATGATGTAAAAGATGATAAAGTATGGAATGTATCTACTCACTATACGTATAACTTCACCGATACTTCCCGTTTTATCTTAAACTTATCTTATCAGAACTACAGATCTGAACAGTACAGAGAAGTGAATGATCTTCTAGGGGCTGATTTTGCATTGAATATGGATCCTTTTGCATCTAATACAACAGCAGGAAATGCTTGGGGTAAATTCAATACAAGAGAAAGCGATACGGATGTTGCCAAAAGAGAAGGTGATAAAATCGGATATAGCTATATCTTCAGAAGACAGGAATTCAAAATAAACCCTGCTTTCAAATTCTCTACAGGAAAATTTGATGTTTTTATTTCCGGATTATTCGGTTATACAACAAACAGCAGAGAAGGATTGTTCCAACACTACCTGTATGAGTCTTCTTACGGAAAAGGAGCAGATCAAAACTTCTGGAATGCAGGGGTTAAAGGTCAGGTTACTTATAAAATCAATGGTAGAAACTTCCTGGTTTATAATGGAGCTTACTTTTCACAATCTCCTTTCTTAAATGATATTTACTTTAATACAAGAGTAAGTGGTGTTACTACTCCGGGGATCAAGAACGTTGTTGTTGATGCTAACGATTTGAGCTACGTAATCTCTACCCCAATTGTTAAACTTAGATTGACGGGTTACCTTGTTAATACACAAAATGAAACAAGCGTACAAAGATATTTTGCACAGGGTGTTAAATTAACGACCTTAACTGAAAGTGGAGAACAGGCTCCAATTCAGGATGGGGCTTTCATTACGCAGGTATTGGCAGGTGCGAATAAGAGAAATATGGGAATTGAGCTTGGTGCACAAGTGAAAGTAACTCCTAGCTTAACTGCCAGTGGGTTATTAAGTTTAGGACAATACACGTATACCAATAACCCTACAGTGTATTTTGCATCTGATGCCGTTGGAACTTTCAGAGAGCTTGACGGAAATGGAAATATCGTATCAAGATCTTATACCAACATGGGTGAGGCTACTCTTAAAAACTACAGACAGGGTGGTACTCCTCAGGAGGCATATACGCTAGGTCTTCGTTACAGCAGCCCTAAAAACTACTGGTGGGTAGGAGCAACTTGGAACTACTTTGGGCATTCGTTCCTGGATCCATCTCCTGTAACCAGAACAGAAAGATTCTACACCAACCCAAATACACCTGGAGTACCTTCTGATAATGTCACTGAAGAGGAGCTGGCAAGAGTTCTTACGCCTACAAAATTACCTTCAGCATTCTTCTTCAATGTGAATGCAGGGAAATCCTGGATGATTGGTAAGTATTATGTAATGGTATCCGGATCTGTCAATAACATCCTTAATAACAGAAACTATATTACAGGAGGATTTGAGCAGACCAGAAATGTTAACTATACTGATTATGCTAATGATTATGACAGCGGAAACATGGTATTCGCTCCTAAATATTGGTACAATCAGGGTAGATCTTATTTTGTTAACCTTCAATTCAGATTCTAAAAAACTAAAATTAAAAATCGAAAACAATGAAAAATATATATTTTAAAGCGGCGATCTTCAGTGCCATTTCAATGCTGTCTTTCTCGTCTTGTGTAAAAACTGATGATTATGATGTGCCGGAAATCAAGTGTACCAACAGATTTGCAGCTGCAAATCACCCACTAACTGATCTTGCTACCATTGCAAAAGCAAAACCGGGTGAAGCTGATATTATTAAAGAAGATTACATCGTAGAAGCTTATGTTTCTTCAAGTGATGAGTCAGGAAATATTTACAAAATGATGTTCCTTCAGGATAAACCTGAAAACCCAACTCAAGGGATTGAGATTGATATCGATGGCGGAAACCAATATCTTGATTATCCTACAGGAGCTTTAGTAAGAATTAACCTGAAAGGATTGATCGTTCAAGGTGTTAACGGAAATATCAAAGTAGGTACTTATGATCCAAACTATCCTATTGGTAGAATTAACCCGAATAAAGTATCCAATTACCTGGCAAGAGTTTGTGATGGGCAAAAGCCTGTAGTAGCTGCAATGAAGCCATTAGAGTTCAATTCTATCTCTGATGCTTTGAAAAACGGTGCTCACATCAACCAGCTTGTAAAAATTAAAAACGTTCAGTTTGAAGAGCCTGAACTGACAAAAACTTTTGCTGACGAATCAGCTACAGGTGACCGTTATATTACGGATAAAAAAGCAGGAAGATTAGACCTTCGTTTCAGCAACTATGCAACGTTTGCGAAATCTCCTATCTCTCCTAAATATGAAAAAAGCGGTGATATCGTTCTTCTTTTGAGCCGTTTTACGAGTTCAAGTAATGCTACAATTTTCACAGATCAGGCTTATATCAGAAATCTTGATGATATTAACTTCCCGAATGCCAGATTTACTCCAGGTGAGCCGGAGCTTCCATCAGCTAATGCTGTCAATCTTTTCCCTAGCTCTGATTTTGAAAACTGGCCATCTTTCCTATCAAGTTTAAACAGCTTTGGGCTTATGTCTTATGCATCTCAGGGTATTGGTTTGGGGTATAACGGGACAAATTCCCTTCAGATTAAAGGGACGCCTGCCAGCAATGACTATGTATTTACAGCGAATGCTGCTTCAGGAATGCCAGCAGCTCCAAAGAGAATTACAATGTATATCAAAGGTACCGCATCAGGAAAATCACTTTCTTTCAATGTATACAGAGCAACACCGTTAGCTCCTAATACATCTGCTTTCTATACATTCAATTTAGCAACATTCTCTACAGGTGCTACTTTAAGTCCTGAAAGTACGAATTCATATAATGGTTCTATCAATACGAACGGACAATGGAGACTGATTGAGCTTACGCTTACAGGTCTTACCGATCTTAATACTACCGCTGGAAAAACTATGTTTGCCCTTAAAACAGGAAAAGACGGTATATATGATCTTCAGATTGATAACATCAAAATTGAGTAATAATTAGAATAGAATATATTTTAATTCATTTAATAAAAACAAAAACCACTGCTGATGCAGTGGTTTTTTATTTTCTTTTATTTAACTGTAATCGTTGGATCCCAGTAAAAGTAACCGTACAGAATCTGTTTGTTACTGTCATTCGGATCTAAAATATAAAGTCCAAACTGTACATAGAAATTCTCTGTTCCTGTAGCTTTTACTTTAGAGTCGATACTCGCAAAAGTGATATCAGCGCTGGCAGCAGGAAGACCATTTTGAGAATTCAAATTCGGTACAGCAGCCTTTTTTCTTTCCACAGAATTGTATATAAAGCTGTTAAAAACCTGATCGCCTGACCAGTACTTAATATTATAGATGATTACGGCATCATCGGAGTTTTGGTATATGGATGTTCCTCTGAAAGAAACAGTATCCCCGGCTCTTGCACTGAAATTCAGATCAGCTGTACCTTGTCCGGAAATAGCGTTGGCATTGGAAACGATCATATGTTGGCTGTTATGATCAATTCCGGTAGGATTATTAGGGTCTGTACTAGGGTTTTTATACGTTCCTCTTACATAATCCGTGTCAATAACGATCAGGACATCAATTTCCTGACTGGATGATTTTAGTTCTATATCTTCCATGATATTTAGTTTTGTTTGGTGTTTTCTTACTCATTGGGCTTTTCAGATTCCGCCCCGTTATTAAAGTGATACGGCTTCACTGATTGGGTTGTAATTACAATACAAATGTACATTGCTGAAAATGAAAATATTAGAGTAAAAATGCTGAAATTTTGGATTAGGTATTTGTACTTAATTAATCTCTTTTGAGTGATTTTTTGAAGTTCCAAAAAAATACCCTGAAAAGTTCAACTTTCCAGGGTACCCATTTTATAATGGTTAAATCTAATTTTCGTTTAAAAAGAAACCTCGTTCACTTCTTTTCCTCTTTGGAAGTTCATTGTTTTCTGGCTGCCTTTGTAGGCAATGTTCACCAGATTGATCTGCTTAGGAAAAGCGCTTAAAAGGATCGTATTTTTAATCTTTAAGGTATTGATATCTGAAACGCCTCCGGTTTCAAAATATACCCATACAGTTTCTCCACTGACCTGACTTCCTGTGAAGGTAATCGTTTTAGGAGACCCATTGACAAATACATCAAAATTATTGTTCACATATTTTTTTACCTCTGCTTCAAATCCTGCCGTGTTAGGGTTGATTTTAATAGCATCAGAGATATGGCTTGTATTCATTTTTGTGGTAAACTTCAATGTCTTGCTTCCATCAATATAGTCAACTTTGGTCATTGAAGAGAAAAAGTCTACATACATAAAACTCATTAACACAAAAAATGTTAAAATTCCTGATATATATAAAAGTTTTTTCATCTTAATTAATAGATTTACAATCATACTTGCTAGTTATAAGTCACAAATAATATGCCAATTAGAAATTTACATTTACAGAATATTTATCATAAAAGGCTTTAATATGTGCTACAGCCTCATCAGCAGTATCTACCACACGATAAAGATCAAGATCATCTTCCGCAATCATTCCTTCTTTTAACAGAGTTGCTTTAAACCAATCCAGTAATCCACCCCAGAATTCACTTCCTACCAAAACAATTGGGAATTTTCCAATTTTGTTGGTCTGAATCAAGGTCATCGCTTCAGTCAGCTCATCCAGTGTTCCGAATCCTCCAGGCATTACTACGAAACCTTGAGAGTATTTTACAAACATTACTTTTCTCACGAAAAAGTAATCAAAGTTCATCGAATAGGATTTGTTGATGTAAGGATTGAAATGCTGTTCAAAAGGAAGATCAATATTAAGGCCTATAGATTTCCCTTTGGCATTAAAAGCACCTTTATTTCCTGCTTCCATAATCCCCGGACCGCCTCCGGTAATAATTCCGAAACCTAGTTTGGTGATCTTTTCAGCGATATCTACTGCCATTTCATAATATTTGTTCTCAGGCTTCAGTCGGGCAGAGCCAAATATAGAAACGCATGGGCCAATTTTAGCCAGTTTTTCATAGCCGTCTACAAATTCAGCCATGACCTTGAAGACCATCCAGCTGTCTTTGGTGATTGTTTCGTCCCAGGTTTTCTGTCTGAAACTGTTATGCAATTTTGTTTCGTTACTATCAAGTTCTGGATTTACTAAACTTTCATCCCTGGTTCCATCAATTTCCATTGCAAAAAATTATTTAAAATGTTTTTCGGCCTCTATTATGGATGATGGTCTTCCGACATCAATAAGAATACTGTCGTGTACAAAACCATGTATATGCTCGGTCTGCATCAGATCCAGATATTCTTCCATAACAGAGAATTTGCCTGTTCTTTTTATTTTTTCGAAGATGGCAGGATTGATACAATGAATTCCGCTGAATGCAAGAGCTCTAAAGCCTTTATTGAATTCTGCTAATCTTTGTTCACCAGTCTGTACATTCAGCCAGCCTCTCAAAACCATATCATCATTGAAAAGGAGTTTTCTCGAACTTTCTCTGTCCGAAACCGCTAAAGTAGCAAAATCTTTTATCTTTTTGTGGTATTCTACCAATGCATTGATGTTCAGATCGGTTAGAATATCAGCGTTCATGATTAAAAAATCTTCTCCGTGATCCAGGAATTTTCTTGCAAATATCAAGCCGCCACCAGTTTCCAGAAGCTCATTGGTTTCATCAGAGATTTCAATCTTGCAACCGAAATTATTGTTTTTATTCAGAAAATCAATAATCTGTTCTCCAAAATGATGAATGTTGATAACAAAATCCTTTATTCCGAAGCTTTTCAGGTAATTAATATTTCTTTCCAGAAGCGGAATTTCATTTACCTTGGCGAGTGCTTTTGGGTGATGATCTGTAAATGGCTTAAGCCTGGTACCTTTTCCTGCTGCAAAAATTAAAGCTTTCATAATTTTATAAGTAATGAGTGATTGGTAATGAGTAATAGAGAAGTATAAGAAGAAAATTACTTATTGATCATTACTGATTACTAATGTTCAGTTGCGGTTGTTCATCATGGTGAAGGGTTACCTGAGTTCCTTCAGGATATTTTTCTTTGATGAATTCTGCAATTTTTATAGCGGAATATACTGATCTGTGCTGTCCACCTGTACATCCGAAGTTGATTTGAAGATGTTCAAAGCCTCTTGCAAGATAATCGTCAATATTGATGGAAACCAGAGACTTTATAAGTTCTAAAAACTTTGGCATTTCTGTTTTTGTTTCCAGATATTCCTGAACTCCGATGTCATTTCCGGTCTGGATTTTATATTCTTCGATTCTTCCAGGATTTAAGATTCCACGGCAGTCAAAAGCGAAACCTCCGCCATTTCCTGAATTGTCTTTAGGAATTCCTCCTTTTTTGTAAGAAAAACTGTGTATCTCGATGTGTAGCATATTTTTTATTTTTAAACCATTAAGGCTTATTTAGTTATGTTGAAGTTGCTTTGTGCTTTGCTCAAATATTTTCAATCTGTCAGTCTGAGCGAAGCCGAAGACTTATTTATTTATTATTTCTTCAATTTTTTGCTTTGCCTTCTCTGATGTCAGTTGCTGAATTACTTTTTTCAGTTCCGGATAATTATTCATCTGTTCCCATGAGTCTGCAAATTGGGTAATATTCTGTATCCCTTTTTCAAGGCTGGCCATGAAATGTTGCTTCCTCTGAATCAATCCTCTAAATCCGTATGCTCCCAAAACCTGTAAAAATCTCATCATCTGAATAGGCATCACTGCATTTTTCAGTTGAATTCTTGTTTCAGGATTTTCGAATTGCTGAATATAATATTCCAGCATTTCCTGTTTGAAATCTTCCGGAAAATTGGCTTTAGCCTGAAAAAGAAAAGAGATGACATCATACATTAACGGACCTTTCATTGCTGATTGGTAATCGATGAAAGAGACTTCATTCTTTTCATTCACCATAATATTTCTCGCCTGAAAATCGCGGATCATAATTCCTTTAGGTTCAAGGTTCTCAATGAGCACTGCAATTTTTTTGAACTCTTTAAGAAGAGTAGACTTGTTGTATTCAAGTTCCAGAAAATCGGCGACAAAATTTTTGAAGTAATAAAGATCATGAATCACAGGAAGCTCATCATAACTTTCATATTCAAAGGTTTTTGAAAAATCAATTTTCCCCTGAGTCTGTAGCTGCAATTGGTAAAGCTTTTCTAAGGTCTGCTTAACCAAAGATTTTACAGTGGGAGATAATTGTTCTTTTGTAATCACCTCGGAAAGCGTTTGCTGTCCTAAAAATTCCTGGATATACATTTTCCTGTCATCTGAAACAGCAAGAATGGAAGGAGTATTAAGACTCAGGTCAGAGAATACTTTGGAATAGTAAAGAAAACTTTCATTTTCCGGAAGATTTTCATTGTACGTGATGATGTATTTTTCAGTACCTGTAGTGGCCAGAAAATTGACCCTCGCAGAGCCGCTTTGAGCTAATGTGACGAATTCAGAAGATTTTTTACCTATATGGTTTTCAAAAAATCGTTTTGCGTTATCAGAAGTCATAATATGGAAACAAATATACTAAATTAACATGAGTTGGAAATGATAGATTTAAGAAGTGATGGATGAAGATCAAAGAGTTATTATTATGGAGCTGTAGAATTTTGGTTTTATTGACTGTTTTTGTGAAAAATTTTCAGTGTAAGCCTGGCGATTATACGGTTTGAACTCTTGTTTTTAACTTTTTTCATTCAAATTCAGGATATTACACGCTAATTTTTATCTTTGTAATATGCTGAAAGACTTTAAACCTGTTTTGGGTATCTTATTGCGTTTTATTATTATTTATCTGGTGCTGCTTTTTGCCTATCAGTTCTATCTGAATAGTGGGAAAGACTCCGGATTGGATTCTTTTTCAAGAATGATTGCCAATCAGGTGACAGCTCTTCAGAATTCGATAGGTTACCCTACAGAACTTTATGACGATGTAAAGAACGAACAGGTTTGGTTTTATGTTAAACAGGATTATGTGACGAGAATGGTGGAAGGCTGTAATGCGATTTCTGTTATCATTTTATTTGTGTCTTTTGTTTTTGCTTTTTATAAAGGAACGAAAACTTTTGTTTTTGTGGGAGCGGGATTGGTATTATTGTACGTTATCAATCTTTTAAGAATTGTGGGATTGAATATCGTCATGTCTGACTATAAGGAATACGGAAAGATGTTTCACGATTTTATTTTTCCTGCCATTATTTATGGAAGTGTGGTTGTCCTTTGGCTGATCTGGATTAAATTTTTTGCCTTAAAACATGAAAATTCTTAGCTGGTTTCTGGTTATCGCAGGTGTATGCGGATTGATAGGGGTAAGAGCTTTGGAAGGAACTCTTTTTTATGACCCTTTTTTAGACTACTTTCACGAAGCCAATAAACATATTGAGTTCCCTGTCTTTGAATGGGGAAAACTGATTGCCGGACATATGTTCAGGTTTATTTTAAACCTTATTTTTTCCTGTCTGATTATTTATGGTTTATTTAAAAATAAAGAATGGACTTTGCAGGGCGCTGTAATGATGATTGTAGTTTTTGCCATTACATTCCCGATTTACCTGTACTGCATTCACAGCAAATTCGAAATAGGATATCTTTTTTCTTTTTATATGAGAAGATTTGTGATTCAGCCGTTGATTATCCTTTTGATTGTTCCAATGTTCTATTATCGGAAACAGATGGTACTTAAATCAAATTGATAAAGCCAAAACTGAATTTCCTTACTCACCTCCAGAGATGGTATGTTTATCTACACTTGTGACATTTTCGGGTGTCCATTCTACAAGCTTTACAAAGCCTTTTTCGCGAACAGGACATTCTTTGATCTGGCAGATTGAGCATGAAATCGGTTTGCAATCGTCCATATGAAAATTGAACTCAATAGTACGTTTAATATTTTTAGCAAGAAGGATGATTACCTTTTCCATTTCTCCATGAGCATCGCGAAGGTCATAATACCAGGGAAGCGTGATATGGGCATCAATATGTAAGGAAGAACCAAATTGCTGGATTTTCATATTGTGCACATCAATCCATTCTATTTGTCTGTTTTCTTCAAGGATTTTAATCACCTGATTTAATATTTCAGGATCCTGCTCATCCATAATGCCGCTCAGAGACTTTCGAACGATTTTATAGCCTACAAATATGATATAAAGTCCAAAACTTAATGCTACTACAGAGTCCAGCCAATAGATTTTGGTGAAGTATACAATAATTAAACTGGCAACCACGCCAAGGGTTGTAATGGTATCCGACTGAAGATGTTTACCGGATGAAATAAGAACCAGAGAGTTTTCTCTTTCTCCTTTTTTAATAGAAATATATCCCAACAGATAATTAATAACTGCAGTGGCAGCAATAATCCATATCCCAAGATCAATTTTGCTCAGTGTTTTCCCTACAATAAGACTGTGAATTCCTTCGTAGATAATCATAACACCGGCTATGGCAATTAAAGCCCCTTCAATTCCGGAAGTCACGAATTCTACTTTCCCATGGCCATACGGGTGATCATCATCTTTAGGTTTGGCTGCAAGATGGAGAGAATAAAGTCCCATGAATGCACTGATGACATTCACAATACTTTCCATGGCATCAGAAAATACAGCATCAGAATTGGTCAGCTTCCACGCTATAATTTTTCCGACAAAAAGGATGATTCCGAATGTTGCAATAAGCTTCTGAAATCCTATTTTCTCTTTATGGGCATTTTTCTGGGTGTTCATAATTGTGTTTGATAAAAAAAAGAATCTCAATTCTGAGACTCTTTTTATTTTGTTAGTTTATACTAAGTTGTTTGCTACAAGGTATTCTGCAATTTGTACAGCGTTTGTTGCTGCTCCTTTCCTCAGATTGTCAGCAACGATCCAGAGGTTGAGCGTTTTAGGCTGTGACAGATCTCTTCTGATTCTTCCAACGAAAACTTCGTCTTTTCCTTCTGAATATAATGGCATCGGGTAGTGGTTGTTTTTTACATCATCCATTACGATTACTCCAGGAGTTTCAGATAATATTTTTCTTACTTCGTCCAGTTCAAATTCATTTTCGAATTCGATGTTTACACTTTCAGAATGTCCTCCCTGAACCGGAACTCTTACAGCGGTTGCTGTTAAGTTAAAGGTATCGTCTCCTAAAATTTTCTTAGGCTCCTTCATCAGTTTGATCTCTTCTTTTGTATAGTCATCATCAGCAAATACATCACAGTGTGGCAATGCATTTTTGAAGATTTGATAAGGATATACTTTTTCAGTAGAATCGTCTCCGCTGATTTCACCGTTTAACTGGTCTACAGCAGCTTTTCCTGTTCCTGTTACAGACTGATAGGTAGAAACAATGACTCTTTTTAAATCATATTTTTTGTTCAAAGGTCCAAGAACCATGACCAACTGAATGGTAGAACAATTCGGATTTGCAATGATTTTATCTTCTTTTGTTAAAACATCAGCGTTGATTTCAGGAACGACTAATTTTTTGTCAGGATCCATTCTCCATGCAGAAGAATTGTCAATGACTGTTGTTCCTGCTTCTGCAAACAGAGGAGCGAATTCAAGAGAAGTAGAACCACCCGCAGAGAAGATTGCAATATCCGGTTTGGCAGCTATAGCGTCCTTCATGCTTACGATGGTAAATTCCTTCTGTTTATACTTCACCTTCTTGCCTACAGATCTTTCGGATGCTACCGGGATTAATTCTGTTACAGGGAAGTTTCTCTCCTCCAAAACTTTAAGCATAACTTGTCCAACCATTCCTGTTGAACCTACTACAGCTACTTTCATTGATTTAATTAAAAATTTAAGATTAAACTATTTATAAATTATAACGCATATAATTTCTTTGTCTGTTTTAAGCCCCGAAGACTCTTGTCCAAGGGAATGCAAATGCAAATAAACCTACTGCAATTAATCCCATAATTACTACTCCTAAAGAAATAGTATCATTGGATTTTACTTTTTTGTTGACGATGGTCATCAAAACTGCTGCAATAAGCATAGAGAATGGATGTTCAACATATTGGAATCTTAATGCTGCATTTTTCATTACTTCTCCCATGTTTAAACCTTTGCTGAAAGTGGTGATCAGCATAATGATCCCTAATAAAAACTGAACGTGGAAGAAAATCATTGTGAAAAGAGTTGTTTTCTTCAAAAATTTGTTCACTTTTCCACTGAAACCGAACATGGTAGCTAAAAGTGCAATGACAAATAATGTTACCAAAAGAATTTCAAGATACCCGAAACCTTTATGGGCATTAAGTAAAATGTTGTAAAAATCCATAATCCTATTTTTTTGTACACAAAGATAACAAAAATCCCGGCTCAAAGCCGGGATTGATATTTATAAAATCTAATATTGTGATATTATTAGAAGTTGAATGATAAGTTAGCTGCCCATGTTCTTCCGAATCCGAAAAGTACACGGTTAGTTGGGTCAATTCCTTTGTATAGAGTAGATTGATAAGCCTCATATTGTGCTGCTGTAGCAAACTGATCACTAGTTTTTGTGAATACATTTGTTGATGCATCAGAAATATAAGTAGTATCAAACAAGTTATAAACATTCGCACCAATAGTGAAATACTGAGAACTGTCTCTTAGTCTGATTTTGTAAGAGAATCCTACATCAAACAGGTTGAAATCTGGTAATTTCATTACTCCTTTATCTTGAGCTGCTTGGTTAGAGAATGTTGCAATATCAATTGATGAGTAAAGTTTACCTACGTATCTCCAAGTTCCAAAGATGCTAAGATCTTTTACTGGCTTTACAGTAGCTCCTAATGATGCAGTCATCTGAGGAATACTGTTATTACTTGTTCCTCCTACTTTTACTTTATCTAAGTAAAGAGTTGTTGATGTAGAAGATCCAGCTAAGGTAAGTGGGTTGTTGTTATCATCAAAAGCAGCACCTGTAGCATTTCCTTTATAATAATAATCACCCCAAGAGAACATACCTTGGAATTCAAGATAATTAGTTGGTCTGTAAACAGCGTCAAATTCTACTCCCTGGTGAACTTCAGTAATACCACTAATTTCTGCATATCCTGTAGTTGTAGTATTGTCTGGTAGTGTAAATGTCTGGTTAGTTCTTCTTAACCATCTGTCTCCCCATTGTGTTCTGTAAACATTTACATTTGCACTAAGTTTTGGAGATCTGAAACCATATCCAACTTCTGCTGAGAAGATTTTTTCGTTAGTTAAAGTTGGGTTAACTACCTGGAAGTTACTTGGGTATACAGAGTTAAAGAATGGTTGCTTGCTATAGTATCCAACATTTGCGAAAACATTGTGATTTGCATTGATGTTATAGTTAGCTCCCCCTTTAATGTTATATCCAAAAAGGTTTTTGAATCCTGTTTTTGTATTGACAACTTGTCCTTGTTGTTTAGTTACACCATCTTGAATGAAGTTATCAATTCTTTGGTATCCTTGGTTAGAAACTGATCCTTGTAGGAATGCAGAGAAATCATTTTTAGTGAATTCAACTTGACCAAAACCACTGTACCAGATAACCTCTCCGTCATTACTATAACCAATTTGATCTTGGATAGGAGCTGTTTTTCCTCCAAATGGATTCCAAGCTAATTGTTGATAATTATAAGTTTTGTTGACAATATTAGGTGCAATATTTTTGTTATTACTATCCTTATATCCTGAAGCTCCATACAAGTCAGAAGCAACTTGATAATGGTATCCATAATAATATCTATCATCTGTACCTACTGAGAAATTCCAGTTGTCGTTGATTTTATGTTGGAAGTTAGCCAAGATACCATACCAGTTGTGAGAATTGATACTTGATCTACGGATCAAAGTACTACCAGCACCTGCAGTATTTACGTTAACAGCTTTGTTTGCCGCAAAAATAGCATCGTAGTTGAAATGACCTTCTGTATCAATGAAAGATGCATCTGTAATTCCTTTTCCACCAACTCTACCAATTTCACCGGTTCCACCACCTCTACCGTTAGACATATATAAAACTGTACTTAACTTAGATTTCTCACTCATAGTCCAGTCCCAGTTTAGCATCATAACAGGCTTAGAGTAATAATTTGCTCTGTTAGCTAATGATACTTTATTTCCATTTGCATCAGTGTAATAACCATAATCAGAGTTATATTGTCTGTATGGTGTTCCATCATGATCCGGATTGTATTTTATATAATTTTGGATTGTTGGAGAGAATGTTCTCTGATTATGCCATTGAGGTGCAGAAGTTAGTGTAAACTGGAAGTTATGTTTTTTATTTGGCTCCCATCCTAATGCAAAATAATAAGCGTAAGATTCGTATTGTGTGTTTTCAATATAAGTGCTACCAGCCTGTCTGCTCATCAAGATAGAAGAAGACCATCCATTTTCAGATTTACCTGTATTGTAAGCAAAAGAGGTTTTAAGGTAGTCGTTGTTACCAACTCCGAATCTTAGAATTCCACCTCTTTTCATGTCTGCTGACTTTGTTAAGAAGTTCATAGTACCTCCTACAGAAGCAATTGCTAATTTAGAAGAACCAAGCCCTCTTTGTACCTGCATAGTACTTGTTACGTCAGATAGTCCAGTCCAGTTTGAGAAATAAACAGTACCACCTTCCATATCGTTTACAGGCATACCGTTTACCATTACTGCAATGTTTCTAGACTCAAATCCACGCATAGTGATCTGAGAATCTCCAAATCCACCACCACCTTTTGTAGCATATACTGATGGTGTTGTGTTTAGCAATTCTACCAACTCCTGGTTTCCTTGTCTCTCAAGGATTTGAGCAGCTTTAATTGTAGATACTGCAACAGGCGTTTTTCTATCTTTAGCGATATCCGTAACACCTCTTAAGATTACCTCCTCAATGTCCTTAGATTTAGTTTTCGTAGAATCCTGAACTTCTTGAGCGTAATAAACACTAGCTGTAGATAATGTAATAACCGCAGTTAGTATTGATTTGTTGATTAATTTCATAATCGTTAGTAATAATTAGATTTAATTTTCTGCAAAATTCGCAAAATAAAATTTAACTATTATTAACTCAATGTTAATTTTTAATCAGTCTTAATAATGTTAAAGTGTTAAAAATCAATATTATGGCTAAAAATTGAATTTTTGTATGAAAAAAGTCATGTTATTGAATTTTTAACAAAGTGGGGGTGTTTTTGTTAAAAATTCAACGCTATTTCACTGCTTTGAGACTCAGATCTATATTCTCAGCAGAGTGTGTAAGGGCTCCTACAGAGATATAGGTAACGCCTGTGGAGGCAATTTCTTTCAACATATCACGGGTAATTCCACCTGAAGCTTCAGATTCACAAGAGCCGTTAATCATTTTTACAGCTTGCTTCATCATTTTTACATCCATATTATCCAACATGATTCTGTCAACTTTTGCATTGATGGCTTCCTGAACTTCTTCAAGGTTTCTGGTTTCAACCTCTATTTTTAATTTTTTCTTATTCTTTTTAACGTAATCCTTTGCCATTGCTACTGCGTTGGTAATGCTTCCGTTGTAATCAATATGATTGTCCTTCAGCATGATCATGTCATAAAGACCGTATCTGTGATTGGTTCCTCCGCCAATAGCCACCGCCCATTTTTCACACATTCTGAAATTAGGAGTTGTTTTTCTTGTATCTAAAAGTTTAGTTTTCGTTCCTACTAATCTTGAGTCCCACTCATGAGTAAGAGTTGCAATACCACTCATTCTCTGCATACAGTTAAGAACAAATCTCTCTGTGGAAAGGATAGACCTTGCACTTCCTGTAACAATAAGAGCTACATCTCCGAATTTACATGGAGTTCCATCTTTAATAAAAACCTCTACTTTTAAATTCTTGTCAAATGTTTTAAAAATAATTTCAGCCAGCTCAACACCTGCAAGGATACAATCCTGTTTTACCAAAAGCCTGGCACTTTGCACAAGATCCTGTGGAATAGTAGAAAGAGTAGAATGATCACCATCTTGAATATCTTCTTCAAGCGCACTTTTTATGAATGCTTTTAATGCTTTATCTGTTACGTATGCTGGTCTTTTCATTATATTATGCTTTTAAGCTAAATCTTTATTATAAAACGCTCCCTTATTCTCTGTCATTTCCATGGATTGGGTAATGATGAGGTGTGCAACGGTTGTTAAGTTTCTTAATTCTGAAAGTTGTGGTGAAAGAATGGAGTAGTGGTATATTTCATCAACAGCAGCCGCAATTTCCTGGTGTTTTTGCAATGCCATATTCAGACGTCTGTTGCTTCTTACAATACCTACAAGATCGCTCATCATTTCCTGAAGTTGTTTTCTCAGATAGCTGACGATAACCATTTCGTCCATGATTTTCATTCCTTCTTCATTCCATTCCGGAACGGCTTTCAGATCATCAAAGTTGAAATTGTTTTCATTGAGAAGGTCTACTGTTTTCATGGCTGCATTATGCCCGAAAACCAAGCCTTCAAGAAGTGAGTTTGAAGCAAGTCTGTTGGCACCGTGAAGTCCTGAATTGGTACATTCTCCTACTGCAAAAAGATTTCTGATGGAAGACTGTCCGTCTCTGTCTACTTCAATTCCTCCCATTAGGTAATGGCAGGCTGGAACGACAGGAATCAATTGAGTGAAAGGATCAATTCCTTCGTCTTTGCATTTTTTATAAATATTCGGGAAATGTTCTAAGAATCTTTCATGGTTCATTTCCTTGCAATCCAAGCCAACAAATTCATCTCCGGTAATTTTCATTTCAGCGTCGATGGCTCTTGCTACAATATCTCTTGAGGCTAGTTCTTCACGTTCATCATATTTATGCATGAATTTTTCGCCTCTTTTGGTTCTTAATTTTGCTCCATCTCCACGAACGGCTTCTGAAATTAAAAACAGCATTCCATCCATTTTGCTGTATAGAGCTGTCGGGTGGAACTGGTAATATTGCATATTGGAAACCTTTCCTTTGGCACGGGCAACGAAAGCGATTCCGTCTCCTGTTGCAATCGTAGGATTGGTAGTATTTTTATAAACATGTCCGGCACCTCCTGTGGCAACCAGTGTTATTTTAGAAGTTATTTTTTTGATGGTTTTGGATTTCTCATCCAGAATATAAGCTCCGTAGCAGTGGATGTCTCCTTCATTAAGTTCTTTTCCCGGAACGTGGTGCTGAGTAATGATGTCAATGACATAATGATGGTCAAGAATTTCAATATTCGGGCTGTTATTGGCTGTTTCCAGTAAAGCTCTTTCGATTTCAAAACCTGTGATATCTTTATGATGGACGATTCTGTTTTCAGTATGACCGCCTTCTCTTCCTAAAGCAAATTTGCCGTTCTTCATATCGAACTGTGCTCCCCATTCTACAATTTCATTGAATCTTGCAGGAGCTTCTCTTACCACCATCTCTACGACATCACGTTTATTTTCTCCGTCACCGGCACGCATCGTGTCGTCAATATGTTTTTGAAAATTGTCATTCTGAAAATCTGTAACGACAGCGAGACCGCCTTGTGCATATTTGGTATTGCTTTCGTCTTCGTCAGACTTGGTTACAATAATGATTTTGGCATCAGGGTGCTGTTCAGAAACTTTAATGGCATAGGAAAGTCCGGAAATGCCGGAACCAATTACTAATACATCCGCTTTTATCATATGCTGGCTTTAGGTACAATCGTTTAAGATTAAATAAATTTAAACAATTTTTCGTTTGGTTTTCTTACTTTTTTCATGTGCTGGAAGTGATCTTCTTCAGAACGGTAACCTAAAGCGAGGGTAACAGTTACTTTTTCTGTTTCAGGATCGGTATTCAAAATTTCTTCTATAAGATCCTGACGGAAGCCTTCCATGGGGCAGGAATCTATATTTTCAATAGCGGCGGCATACATAAGATTGGCCAATACTATATAAGACTGTTTTTCTGCCCAGTTGAAAATTTCATCCTGTGTTTTCTGTGTAATATGCTGGTTAATGCTGTTTCTGAAAGGATCCAGTGTTTCCATAGGAGTATTTCTTACTTCAGAAATATGATTAAAATACCCTCGGATATAGTTCTCTTCTATCACTTTTTTTGAAATAATAACAATAAGATGAGAACAGGTGGAAATCTGAGATGGATTATAAAAAGCAGGAATTAATTTCTGCTTCATCTCCTCACTTTCAACAACCACAATTTTATAAGGCTGAAGTCCCAGCGAACTGGCAGACAGCTTTCCTGACTCAAGAATGTTATGAAGAGTTTCCTGAGGAATAATCTGATGATTGAATTTTTTTACAGAATATCTTCTGCTTAAAGCTTCCAAATAATTCATACGACAAATTTAAGAATTGAATATGAATAAAGAGTCTTTAAAATGAAATATCTCCTGCCTGTTAATACAAAAAAATCACCCCGAACGGCGGGGTGATTCTTTTGATGTGGTGGAAAGTGTAATTATTCTCTGTTTTTTACAACAATCCAGCCTGAGAATTTTATCGGAGTACTGTTTTTATTATTTTCATTCCATGAAACAGAATACCAATAGTTTCCTGTAGGGACTTTTTTATGTCCATTGGTAGTTCCTGCCCATTTGTAGCCATTGGTTTTATCGGCCTGGAACATTTTATAACCATATCTGTCGAAGATGGCAATTTCCAGATTTTGTTTATTGGCTAATGCAGAGTAATCAACAAAATCATTGATTCCATCATCATTAGGTGTAATTATATTAATAAGATTCGGTACTGTAATATTAACTTCAACAGGAACGCAATTATAGCCATCTCTTACATATACTTTAGCTTCTCCTCTTGCAATATTGGTAAACACATTGGAGTCCTGCCAGTTGATATTATCCATAGAATACTGATAAGGAGGAGTTCCACCGTTAGCATATACTGTTACTGTACTTCCTGAAATGTCAACCGTGGTAATAACAGGATTGTCGGAAGGATATACTGTTACTTTTTGTGTCGCAATACAATCTCCGGTTTTCAGTTTTACCCAGTAAGTACCTACTCCTACATTCTTGATGGATTGTGTGGTGGCTCCTGTGCTCCATTCATAGCTTTTGAAACCTGCTCCTGCGTCTAATGTTGTGGTGTTTTCAATACAGATGGTCTTGTCAAGTAAAGTTCGTGAATAAACAGGAGGTATTACTGTTAGTGTAACTTTAGCAATAGAATAGCATCCATTTCCATTAAAAACTTTAATATACACAACGCCATTAGGAGCAATGTATGCTGCCGGAGTGGAGATGGCATTGGTTCCACTGACAGCATCTGCCAGCGATGGGTAATATTCTTTTGTAAGACCGCCCTGGGAAACAACAGCTCCTGTAAGGTTAAAAGAAGCCATAGATGGATTGGTTTCAATGAAACAAGATTTGAGTTCAACGTCATTAACAACTACCACAGGGTAAATATTCAGTGTAATTTTAGAAGTACTTACACAACCCTGAGGTGTGGTTACTTTTACATATATTGTTGCCGCTGCAGAAGCATAGGCAGAAGGATTTGTTATCTGGTTCGTACCGTTATTCAGGTCATATAAAGTAGGGTAGAATTCTTTGGTAACTCCGGCAACAGTTGTTACATTAGCCGTGTTGAGATCAAAGGTTGCTGTTCCGGCATTGTTATTATTACATCCGCTAAGAGTAGCATCTGTTGCTGCAAATGGAGTAGGATTAAGCTGAATAACACCATCACCATTATCACAAAGAGTAGACGTAGGATCTTTTACCACCACTTTAATCGTTGTATTTCCGGAATACTGGAAACTTGTAGGGTTGGCGATAGGAGTAGAACTTCCCAATACATAATAAGTGAAAATATAATTTCCGGGATTATTTACAAATTGAGAATTATAAGAAGTAAGGTCCACTGTACCATTTCCGGTAGCTGGATTTGTACAAACGAATGGAGTTATGGTATTGCTCAAAATAGGAACTTTATCTACGTATACTTTAACGTCTTTGATAGAATGTCTTGCGCTGGCACCTCCGGTTGCTGCAGAGAAACCAAAATATCCCTGTGACATCCCTACTGCACCTCCGGAAGGAGCAAAAGACTGATCTACGATAAGAACACCATTTATTCTTACTTTGATGATCCAGTTTGTAGGGTTGGTAAGGTCTGTTTCGCCGTTTACTTCAACGTGTCTGTAGGTGTCTCCCACAAACGGCTGGGTAGCAATAAGGTCCGGAGAGTGGAATGTGCTTCCCGGAGTGGTGTTGAATTCGATATTATTACCTGCTGTATTATTGGTACCATAAAGAATGTGAACTTTACTCATTTGGCCTTCAGTGGTATTGTTGAAAATATCAAAACCAACCATGAGGCCGGAAGCATTGGCAGGAATACCTAACCCTCCTCCTGATACAAATCCTGTTGGCGGATTGGCAAGATACCAGAAGGTAAAACCGTCTCCTTTTCCAAACTGTGTGGTTCCGTTTCCGTCTATTCTGAAATCGAATTCCACTTTCCATTTATCACAGTAGCTCAAAGTAATAGGTGTGGATAATTTTACAGCCCCGTATCTGCTGGTCTGGTCTGTGGTAAGCCTTACAAAGTCTCCGCTTACTATAGCATCAGAGACAAGGTCCCAGCCCGTTGTATTAACAGGGTTTCCGGTAAGTTGATACGTTTGTGAAAATAACCTTCCCGGCAAGCATAATAAGATAGTCAGTACAAAAATGAGTATATCTTTTTTCATAGTGGATGGATTGTGATGTTATACTTAATCTTAGAAATAAAATTGTTTTTTTTTTTTTTTAAATTGGTGATAAAAAGCAATACCTGGTCCCAATCTCTGATTGAGCAGATTCTGCTTTTAATACCGAAACTACCCCAAATGAGGTAGTTTCTGATACTAAAATTTATTCTCTGTTCTTAACCAATACCCAGCCTGAGTATTTAGTTTCAGTATTGTCTTTGTTGTTTTCGTTCCATGAAATGGTGTACCAGTAAGTCCCTGTAAGAACTTTTTTACCGGAAGCTGTTCCGTCCCATGTAAAGTTTCTCATTTTTCCGGCTTCATACAGTTTGTTACCATATCTGTCGTAGACAATGAATATCAGATTTTTCTTGTAAGCCAGTGCTGAATAATCAATGAAATCATTTACGTTGTCGCCGTTTGGAGTGATAGCGTTAATCAGGTTAGGAACGGTAATCTGAACTTCAACAGGTGTACAATTGTAAAAATCTTTTACATACACTCTTACTTCGCCTCTTGCTAAACCTGTGAATATATTACTTGGCTGCCAGTTCATTCCGTCCAGAGAAAACTGATATGGAGGAGTTCCTCCTGCTACATTTACTGTAATGGTATTGTTGTCAATATCAATGCTGGAAATCACCGGATTTGCGGATGCTTTTACCTTGACAGTCTGCGTAGTGATACAGTTGCCGGTTTTCAATTTTACCCAATAAGTACCTACGCCTACATCTTTAATAGATGAAGTTGTTGCTCCGGTGCTCCATTCATAGCCGTCAAATCCTGGTCCTGCATCCAGATCTGTTTTTTCTCCAATACAAATGGTTTTGTCTTTCAGAACAGAAGATGTTACAGGAGGTAATACAATAAGGTTGATTTTAGCAATATTAAAGCAACCGTTGGCGTCTGTTACCTTTGCATACACTGCAGTACTTGTAGATAAATACTGAAGCGGATTCATGATTTCATTGATGCCGTCTAAAGCATTAGCGATGGATGTGTAGTATTTTTTGGCAGCGCCTGCTCCTAAACTAGTAACATCTGCAGTTGTCAAGTTAAAGATAGCACTCGTAATATTATTTTCAATGAAACATGATCTTAAAGTAGCTTCTTTCACAGGAGTGTCCGGATAGAATGCCAGTGTGATTTTTGCTGAACCTGTACAACCCTGGGGAGTTGTTACTTTTACATAAACGACTCCGGGAGCAGATAAGTAATTGTCTGGATTTTGAATCTCATTCGTATCTGCGTTGAGATCTGCCAGCGTTTTGTAATATTTCTTAGTCACCCCAAGAACTGTGGTAACAGGTGCTGTATTCAGATTGAAAGCGGCAGTTCCTGCTTTGTTATTATTACATACCGTAATGGTTTTGTCTTCTGCTTTAAAAGGAGCGAGAACCAGTAAAATTTTACCATCCGGGTTGTCACACAGTAGTCCTGCATTGTCTTTAATAACAACTGTAACCGTTGCATTAGCATTGAACTGATAATTGGTAGGATTGGCAATTGGGGTTGAACTTCCAAATGGATAATAGGTGAATGTATAATTCGAGGGATTGCTTACAAACTGAGAATTAAAAGTAGTAAGGTTTACAGATCCGTATCCGGTTGTGGGATTAGGACAGAATGATTGTGTTGCTGAATTCTGTAAAATAGGAACTTTATCCGTATAAATTTTTACATTTTTAATGGAATGTCTTGATCTTGCTCCTCCTGTAGAAGCCGAAAAACCAAAATATCCTACAGTCATTGAAGCAGCAGCACCTGAAGGTGCAAAAGACTGATTGCAAATTACATTACCGTCTATTGTTATTTTTATAATCCAGCTGGTAGGAGCAGCGGGATCTACCTGCGCCGTTACTTCTACGTGTTTAAAAGTTGTTCCCTGAAAAGGCTGTGTAGTATTCAGATCCGGGGAGTGGAAAGAACTTCCGGGAACATTAAAAAATTCGACATTATTGCTGTCAGTGGTGTTTTGAACCAGTCCATAGCCAACGTGCACCTTACTCATGGTAGCAGTTGTGGTGTTGTTGTATGTGTCAAGTCCTACAACAAGTCCTACAGCGTTTTGAGATACTCCAAGCCCTGAGCCTAATACACTGGCTACCGGAGGATTGGCGAGATACCAGAAGGCGATCCCATCTCCATTGGAGGTTTGGTTGGAATCCATCCTGAAATCAAATTCCACTCTCCATTTGTCGCAATATTTTAAATTGATAGGATCATTCAGTCTGATGGAACCGGATTGGTTGTTGGTATCCGGGGTCAGCTGAATAAAATCTGTGTTTACCTGAGTAGGGGAAACCATGGTCCATCCGGTAGTGTTCACTGGGTTTCCGATAAGCTGATAAGTCTGAGCAAAGGACTTCCCAGCTATACAGAGTAAAAAAACAGTTAAATACAATAATAGATTTTTATTCATTTATAATGGGACTTAGATTAATATGTAAAGATATTAAATCCCAATCAAATAATGTGTATTTAATGTTAATCTTGCTTAAATTTTAATAATATTTTAAAAAAATACTGCTTATTATGATATAATGGTGAATATTATAGTAGCAATTACGTATTTGCATTAATTAAATTAAAATAAGGAATTGTTATCCAAACTCTCAAAATAAGTATCAATTTCAAGATCTGGAGAACTGGCTGCTGCTACGGCTAATTTGTCGCAAAGTTCGTTTTCAAAATGTCCGGCATGGCCTTTTACCCAATGCATTTTTGGGTTGTGTTTGTTGTAGAGTTCAATGAATTTTTTCCAGAGATCAGGGTTTTTTACATTTTTCCAACCTCTCTTGATCCATCCTGCAATCCAGTTTTGGTTGATGGCGTCAGATACATATTTACTGTCGGTATACACATGGATGTCATTTTCTGTAGATTTCAGTTTTTCCAGTGCGGTGATGACCGCCAGAAGTTCCATTCTGTTGTTGGTAGTTTTTCGAAATCCTTTTGAAAATGTTTTCTGGTAATTTTTTTCAGGAACGCGCATAAGAATTCCATATCCGCCTTTTCCCGGGTTTCCGCTGCAAGCTCCGTCCGTATAAATTTCGATTCTCAAATCTGCTTTTTAATAATTGATGTATTGACCGTAAAATTGAACTGAATTTTAGTCTTTGCTTAAAAAGGGAAGTCATCATCATCATCAAAGTCATTCATTGAAGACCCTGAAAGTTTTGAACTATCCGGAAGATCAAATGCTGCTCCTGGCTGAATTGTTGTTTTGATCTTGTCAAATCCGCTCGGCTCTCCGAAGTTGGAAGGATATCCTCCTCCGGCACCACCGTCAAGCGCTGCTTCAATATCACCGAATTTTGCAAAATGTTTCAGGAATGATAATCTTACATCTGCTGTAGCACCATTTCTGTGTTTTGCAATAATCAGTTCGGCCTGGTTTTCGGTAGAAGTTTCCTGTCCTTCCTCATCATTATCCCAAACTGTAATTTTATAATACTCCGGTCTGAAGATGAAAGATACGATATCCGCATCCTGCTCAATTGCTCCTGATTCCCTCAGATCTGAAAGCTGAGGTCTTTTTCCAGGTCGGGCTTCCACACTTCTTGAAAGCTGTGACAGGGCAATTACCGGTACGTTAAGTTCTTTTGCAATGGCTTTTAATGAACGTGAAATCATGGAAATCTCCTGTTCACGGTTTCCGACTCCTTTTCCACCGCTGCTTCCTGCGGTCATCAGCTGAAGGTAGTCAACCATGATAATTCTTACCCCATGCTGCATTACCAGTCTTCGGCATTTTGCACGGAAGTCGAAGATGGAAAGGGAAGGGGTTTCGTCAATATATAAAGGAGCGTTTTCCAATTCAGATACATTGGAGAATAGTCTTTGCCATTCTTCATCATCCAGGGTTCCTTTTCTTAATTTTTCAGAAGAAATCCTTGTTTCAGAAGCAATCATTCTGGTGATCAGCTGTACAGATGCCATCTCGAGAGAGAATAATGCCATAGGAACTTTGTGGCCTACTGCAATATTTCTTGCCATGGAAAGAAGGAATGCCGTTTTTCCCATCGCGGGACGGGCTGCAATAATAATAAGGTCGGAATTCTGCCATCCACCGGTTTCCTTATCCACATCTCTGAATCCTGAAGGAACTCCGGAAAGTCCCTCTTTATCTTTTAAAGATTTAATGGTATCAATAGCCTGCTTTACCAATGAGTTGGCAGTATCGAATCCTTTCTTAATCGTTCCGTTGGTGATCTCAAAGAAAGATTGTTCTGCTTTATCCAGAAGTTCAAAAACATCTGTTGATTCCTTGTAGGAAGAATCAATAACATTAGCAGAAACATTAATAAGGCTTCTTAAAATATACTTTTCAAGAATAACACGTACGTGATATTCGATATGGGCAGATGAACTTACTCCCATTGTAAGATCAATGATGTAATGATCACCTCCTGCCTGACTCAGTTTGTCTTCTTTTTTTAAATTCTGAATAATCGTCATTAAGTCTACCGGGTGGTTGCCTTCATACAATTTTAGAATAGTAGAAAAGATGACCTGATGTCTGGGATCATAAAACACTTCCGGGGTAAGAAGGTCAATGGAATGGTCAAGACCCTTTTTGTCAATCAAAAAAGTTCCGATAACCAATCTTTCAAAATCCACTGCATTGGGAGGCATTTTTCCATCCGCAATAGACAATTCTTTTGCAAAGTTTCCGTGTGTCAGGGATGATAATGTTTCTTTCTGCGCCATGGTGCAAAGATAGTTTATTTAAAAAATAATAAAAAAATAGTATTCAACAAATTATTAGCAGTCTTTCGTAAAATGCTGTAAACAGGAGGTTGTACTTGTTGATAAAAAAAATCACCTCAGTCTGAGGTGATTTTCAAAAAGATGAAGTAAAAACTTATTCTTTATTTTTTACCAATACCCATCCTGAATATTTGGTTTCGGTATTGTCTTTATTGTTTTCGTTCCACGAGATCGTATACCAGTAAGTTCCGGTTAGGATTTTCTTACCAAAGGCTGTTCCGTCCCAAGTGAAGTTATTCATTTTGTTAGCTTCATGAAGTTTGTTTCCATATCTGTCATATACAATGAAGATAAGGTTTTTCTTGTAAGCTAATGCTGAGTAATCAATAACATCATTTACGTTATCTCCGTTCGGAGTAATCGCATTGATAAGATTAGGAACAGTCACCGTTACCTGAATAGGAGTACAGTTGTAAGTATCTTTTACATATATCGTATTCTCTCCTCTAGGAAGTCCTGTGAATACATTGGAGTCCTGCCAGTTAACACCATCAATAGAATATTTGTAAGGAGGAACTCCTCCTGAAGCTGTTACGGTGATGTTGTTGTTGGTAATCTCGATTCCTGAAACCACTGGCTGAAGGCTTGGATGTACACGTACTTCCTGAAGTGTGAAACATTTTCCGGTCTGAAGTTTTACCCAATAAACCCCAACTCCTACGTTGTTGATAGATTGTGTAGTTTCACCTGTGCTCCATTCGTAGCTTACAAATCCAGGTCCTGCATCCAAAGAGGTTTTGGCTTCAGCACAAATTGTCTTATCTTTTAATACTGCTGATTTTACCGGAGGTAATACAATCAGTTCTATTTTAGCAATGGAATAACACTGTTTGTCATTATCTACTCTTGCATATACTGTTTTGCTTTCTGAAAGATAGTTTAATGCTGCTATAATAGGGTTTGTCTGTGCTTTAGCATCAGCTATAGTTGTATAATATTTAATGATAGTTCCTGTAGGTGTTGGAACAGCTACACCAATATCTGCTTTTGAAAGATCAAATGTTGAACGGGTAACATCATTATCAATATAACAGTTTTGGATTACAGCATCTTTCAATACCACTGTTGGATAGAATAATAGTCTGATCGTAGTGGTTGCAATACAACCGAAAGTAGAAACTACTTTTACATATACAGTTGATTCAGCAGAAACATAGTTGGTAGGATCTGTAATTTCATTAATTTCTGCATTCATATCCGCAACCGTAGCATAATACTTAATGGTTGCTCCACCTCCTCCAAATACATTGGCTGTTGTTAAATTATATTTTGCAGTACCGGCTCCATTATTATTACAAGAGTATAATGTGGCAGTATTGGCTGAGATTCCCACATTGACAAATTTGAATTTCCCGGTTATGAAACATCCGTTGATAGGGTTGTTCGGGTTGCTCGGGTCTTGGTATACAACTCTGTAATAATAGGTTGTTGTTCCGTCTACAGTGGCTACTGTAAGTGGATTCTGTCCTGTAAGGGCATCGTTGGTTGTTTTATGATAAGTAACTTTGAAGTTCGGGTTGTTACCATTAATAATAGCTGCAGTTAGCGTTGTAAAATCAAACTGGGTAGGCAACGCACAAACCATCACCTGATTAGGGTCAGTAGGAGTCGCTCCCGGAATACCAGGCGCAATAAATGGGTTAGGAGAAAGAATTGGATCATTAAATGCAGAACTTAAGCTTGCAGTTCCTGACCATTCTAAAGAGAAACCATTAACGGATCTACTGAAGTTGTCAATAACCAGATAATAGGTCTGGCCAACTAATACATCCAGATAAGGGCTCCATTTGCCATTGTTCATACTGGATGTAACTCCGGGAGGATTGGTAGGGAATACTGCAGGTGGAGCAAGAGTCAGATCCAGCCCTGTGTCTCCTGGAGTACCACTATAGTTACATCTTATGGGCTGTATGAAGACGTGATCTGCATTCTGTAATGAAGTACAGCCGTTTGCTGTAGGTCCATACACTGCAAAATCATAATCATCACCCTGATCGTTAGGTTTTATTTTAAATGCCAGCGTTCCTGGTGTGGATACTGTGAAAGTGTACCAAACTGTATATCTTTCATTGGTGCTGAGACATCCTCCGTTTTGGTTAAGAATTTCTATAATATTCCCCGGGCCTGAAGGGGTGTATGAGATGTCAGAATTACCACAGATGGGAATTGCTGTGACACAGTCTGACTGTGAATAGGCCATTTGCGCTATCAATAAAATAAAAAGAAGTAATATTTTTTTCATTGTTAAAACTTTTTTTGTTAAACAAACTTGAAATCAATAAATTTTTATCATTATTTGTAAAAGAAAAAGCCGCCAAAGCGGCTTTTTATATTGTGGTGTTTTTATTCTCTGTTTTTTACAACAATCCAACCTGAAAACTTGAAAGGAGTGTTTTTCTTGTCATTCTCATTCCATGTTACAGAATACCAGTAGGTACCTGTTGGAATGTTCTTGCCACCAATTCTACCATCCCATTTGTAACCATTGGATTTGTCTCCCTGATGGATTTTTGTTCCATATCTGTCAAAGATACTCAAAATAAGATTCTGTTTATCAGCCATAGCAGAATAATCCACTACATCATTCACACCATCTCCGTTTGGAGTAATCATATTGATAAGGTTAGGAACCACTACTGCAACTTCAATTGGTTCGCAGTCATAAGCATCTTTTACATATACTTTGTAAGTTCCTCTTGCTACATTGGAGAATACATTAGAAGGCTGCCATAAAATCTTATCCATAGAATACTGATAATCCGGTGTTCCTCCAATAACGTTGATTGTCAATGTAGTATTGTTAATATCGATATTTGTTACAACTGGCTGCTCAGAAGGATAAACGGTTACCTTTTGAGTGGCAACACATTCACCTGTTTTTAATTTTACCCAGTAAACACCTACTCCTACGTCTTTGATAGACTGTGTTGTTGCTCCTGTACTCCATTCATAGCTTTTGAATCCAGGTCCGGCATCTAAAGTGGTAGTGTCTTCTACACAGATAATTTTATCTTTCAATACACTGGATGTTACTGGAGCAATTACTGTTAAACCAATTTTTACTACTACATAACATCCTCTGGTGTCAGATACTCTTACGTATACTAAGCCGCTTGGTGCAATATAATTAGCATTTAAAATTTGGTTGGTTTCATCTATTGCGTCTGTTAGTGAAGGGAAATATTTTTTAGTGATCCCTGCCTGTGGTGTAATTACAGCGGCATTATCTAAGTTGAATAAGGCTGTAGAAGGGTTGGCTTCAATAAAGCATGATCTTAATTCAGCATCTTTTGCAATGATTTGCGGATAGAATTTAAGGGTAATTTCTGCAATATCACTACATCCAAATACAGAAGTTACTTTTACATATACTTTACCTTCAGCAGAAACAAACTGATAGATGTTGGTGATCTCATTGATTGAATTGTTCAGATCATATAATGTGTAATAGTATTTTTTAGTTGCCGTTGGATCAGCAAAAACTGCAGCAGTGGTAAGATCATACATTGCCGTACCTGCATTGTTATTATTACAACTTGTCAGCGTTACATCAGTAGCTGTGATGGTCCCATCTTTAAATTTAAATTTACCAGTCTGTCTGCATTTATTAATAGGGCTGTTGGGGTTAGTCGGGTCAGTATAGTTGATACTGTAGAAATAAACACCAACAGGAGTAACTGTTTGAGGGCCTACAAGAGGATTGTTGCCTGTTAAAGCATCATTCTGACTTGTGTGGTAACTAATGTTGAAGTTAGGGTTACCATTAAGAATTCCTGCGGATAATGATGCGAAATCAAAAGTCGCCGGATTGGAACAGATCACTACTTCCCTTGGGTCAGCAGGATTAGCTCCCGGAATTCCCGGTGGGATAAATGGGTGAGGCTGTATATTCGGATCAGTGAACGGAGAAGATAAAGTAGCTGTTCCGCCCCATGATAATTTGAATCCGTTAGCTGTTTCTCTGTGGTTGTTTACAATGATATAGTAAGTCTGGCCAGGCAATACATCCATGTATTTTACCCATTTGTCTCCTGTAGCGTCTTCACTAAGGTCAGTAGCGGTCATATTAAGACCCGTGTTTCCACTTTGTCCTGAGTAAGAACAACGAATTGGAGTTCCCAGGTTTCCACAAGATTTGTTCGGACCATAAACCCCAAAGTCATAATCATCAGTCTGGTCATTGGGAATAATCTCAAAAGTAAGGGTTCCTCCTGTAGCTATGGTAAAAGAATACCATACGGAGTACTTTTCGTCAGAAGTTAAACATCCACCCAGGTCTTCTGCAATGTCTCCATGACCGCCTGGTGTATATGAAATGTCAGAATTACCGCAGACTGCCATTGCAGTGCCACAATCTGATTGTGCAAATAAAATATGTGAAAATATGATTAATAAAACAAGTAATGTTTTTTTCATGAGAATTAATTTTTAAAACAAATATTAAATGTGTTTAATTACTAAAAAATGCTGTTTTTATCTGATACAAAATAATGTTTATCAAAACATTCAATGAATTTTCAAGTTTCGTATTAAAAAAAACTGATCGTCCCAATTTACTCGGGAGATCATACATTTTCTTACTGTTAATTTGTTCCGATCAGCTGTTTTCCCCAATTAGGTGAACTTGATGAGGCGTCTGACATTTCAAATTCTTTGGCTGCTTTTTGATAGAACTTTATAGCTTCTGTCTTGTTTCCTTGCTTTTCAGCTATTTCAGCTTTTAAAAAAGAAAGTCTTGGATTGTTCTTTAAAGTTGTTTCCGCTTTAGCCATAAAGCCTGTAGCTGTCTTTAGTTCCTTTTGAGGGTCTGCAGCTGTTTTTATTCTTATTTTCTGAAAATGAATAAGAGCAAGAAGAAGGTTAACTTCCCCATTATTCTTTTCTGAAGCAAGAGCCTGCATTGCAAGTTTTCTCGCAGATTCATTAGACTCTCCAAGAGGGCTGTTCGGGCTGTTCTTTAAAAGGAAATTGGTCTTAAGATACAATGCTGCTGCAGCATAGTAATTAGCCTGCCATTTTTCTGAAGTTTTAGCTTGTGAAAACTTAGAAGAAAGCATATCATAGTCATTTTCTGTTTTAGCCTCATTGAGTTGTAAAACAGTTTGTTGTAAGGTTGGGTCTGAAAAAAATTGAGCGTTCATCAGAGAACCTGTCACGAGAAAGCTCAAAATTAGTAAAAGTTTAGTCATAGGGGGATATTTTATGAAGCAAATATAAAAAATTATTAACGTTAAATTAAAGATTTTGAGATATATTTAATGAAAGTAATGTATTGGTTTTAAATATGGTATTTTATTTTTTGGGTTGATTTATGTAGAGATCGTAAAGATATGTGTGGTTTTGATGAATATTTAAGGTTTAATTCTTTTATAAATTTTTAAAAAACAGCTATAAAACAAAAATCAGAATAGAAAACGTTCTATTCTGATTTTAAGTATTTCGAATTCTGATTTTTTTTATATCAGATTTTAAATAGTCTGATAAACAATAAGTTAATATTGCATCTTTCTCAGTTTAGGATTGGTGCTTCCTACAACAAGGGCCACTAAAACAGTCATGCAGCCACCAAATACCACTGAGCGTACAACTCCCAGTAGTTTGGCCATAAGTCCACTTTCGAATTGTCCCATTTCATTGCTGGACATGATAAAAATTGAATTCACGCTCAGGACACGACCTCTGATGTGATCCGGTGTTTTTAACTGTACAATGGTACCTCGGATAACCACGGAAATTCCATCCAGCATTCCGCTCATCACCAGGAACATAAAAGACAGCCAGTATAATTTTGAGAGTCCGAATCCGATAATGCATAGTCCGAATCCGGTAACCACAACAAGAAGTATTTTTCCCTGATTTTTGCGAAGCGGAACAATAGATAAAATAGTAATAATACACATTGAACCGATATCCGAAGCTGCATTCAGTAAACCGAAACCTTCAGCTCCTGAATTCAGGATGTCTGTCGCAAATACAGGGATCATAGCTACTGCTCCGCCAAAAAGTACTGCAAACATATCAAGGCATAAAGCTCCCAGAATCTCCTTGGTTTTAAAAATATAAGAAATTCCTTCGCGCATGCTTTCTACTACATTTACCGTTTCTTTTTTGTATTCTGAATGCTGTTTATGCAGCTGCCAGAAAAATAATGAAGCAACAAATATGAGTGCTAAAATAGCAACCAGAGTCCATTTTACACCGATAAATCCAATAAGAACACCTCCGATAGCATGTCCGCAGACAGAAGAGATCAGGAAAGTAGCCTGGTTCAGAGTTACGGCATTCGGAAGATTTTCCTTCTTTACAATTTTAGGAATCATGGAAGGAACTATAGGACCGATAAATGCTCTTGCTATTCCTGTAAAAAAGATAACTCCATAAATATAATAAGTAATCTGATGACCGGTAAAGTGCATTTCTACATCCAGGAAGGCAGGGATCAGCAGAAGCCCGATCAGGAAAATATATGCATAATTACAAATAAGAAGCAGTCTCTTCTTTTCATTCATATCAATAACATGTCCCGCGTACAGCGCACAGCTTACTGCAGGAATCACCTCTGAAAGTCCGATAAGACCTATTGAAAAAGGATCTTTTGTTAATTGGTACACCCACCATCCAAGTAAAGTGGCAAGCATTCTGAAGGCTAAAACAATAAAAAATCTCCCGGTGAGAAGATTTCTGAACTCAACATTTTGTAATGTTTGTAACGGGGTAAAGGAAATCATGAACAAAAATAGCCCTAAAAATTTATTTAGGGCTATCCATATGACAATTTTTGAAAGATATATTAAATATATCTCAAAAGATAAAATCTATTTTAGTCAGCTCTGGAAGAACTCAATACGATCGCTGCAACACCTGCTGCTCCGATAATCGTAGCTCCTGCAGCAATTCTTGCTTTTCTTCTGTCTTTCACAGCAGCTACATTGGATTTAGGAATAATCACTTCTGTACTATCTTTTTTACCGGCAGTCCCTACAATATTGTCACCAACGACGTTTCTGAATAAGATAGTCTGCTTCGGAGAGCCGTCTCTCATAGTTACTTTATATACTTTTCCGGCTTCAAGATTAGAGTAGTTGTTTTTTGAAATATCTTCGCTGTATTTTGTAGTAGCACAAGATGTAATAACAAATAAAGATGTTAGTAAAGACGATTTCAACAGTACAGATGCTTTCATTATTTTCTTTTAGTTTTTCAAATTTATAATTTTTTTCGAATATACGTTTTTGGAATTGAAAAAAAATGATTAAAGTTTGTAAATTTCTAAGAGATTTGCAATCTTTCTATCGTTAGCCAATCTCGGAGTCTTGTTTTGACCGCCAAGTTTTCCCTGGGACTTGGCATATTCATGAAAAGCATTTTTTTTAAGCCTCGTGATCTGTAATTTCTGTAAAATATTTCCCGAAATCAAATCATCGTAATACGTATTTCTTGCCCGAAGCTGTTGATCCAGTTCATCTCTGAATGCTTCTAAATGCTCAGGTTCTTTTTCAAATTCAATCAGCCATTCGTGGTAAGGAAGTCCTTCATCAGGGTTTACCTGTGGAGCAAGATGGAATTCTGTAATCTGTGCAGAATGCTTTTCAAGAGTTGCCTTCATAGCTTCTTCTACCTCGAATGCTATCACATGTTCTCCAAATGCAGAGGTGAAATGTTTGGTTCTTCCGCTTACCAAAACCCTGTATGGATCTTTGCTGATGAATCTTACAACATCCCCAATAGAATAAGCCCATAGCCCGGAATTGGTGGTAAGAATCAATGCATAATCTTTATGAAGTTCGATTTCTTTTAATGTTAATCTCCTTGCTCCAGGTTTGCCATATTCTTCCAAAGGAATGAATTCGTAGAAAATTCCATGATTGGTCAATAGCAGTAGTCCTTCTTTGGTGTAATCATCCTGAAAAGCAAAGAAACCTTCAGAAGCAGGGAAAGTCTGAACAATATCTACTTTACCTCCCAATAACTCTTCCATTTTATCACGATAAGGTTCATAGTTGACACCTCCGGTTACAATAAGCTGAAGATTAGGGAAAAGCTGTTTGACCTTTTTACCATGTTTTTCTGTCAACTTCTCAAAATACATGATCAGCCATGGTGGAATTCCTGAGATCAGCGTCATGTTTTCATGTTCCGTTTCTTCAATAATTTTGTCTATTTTGGTTTCCCAGTCTTCGATAATATTGGTTTCCCAACTTGGCAGACGGTTTTTCTGAAGATAATTAGGAATATGATGGGCTACAATACCGGAAAGTCTTCCTGTTTTTATCCCAAACACTTCTTCCAGTTCCGGGCTGCCCTGCAGGAAAATCATTTTTCCATTCACAAAATCAGCGTTATTCTTCTTACTGATATAATGAAATAAAGCACTTTGAGCTCCGGCAATCTGAAATGGCATTCCTTCTTTGGAAATTGGAATGTACTTGGAACCTGAAGTCGTTCCCGAAGTTTTGGCAAAATACTCCGGAGTTTCCGTCCATAGAATATTGGACTGTCCTTTTTTTACTCTTTCAATATAAGGTTTCAGATCTTCATAATCAGCTACAGGAACTCTGTCCTGAAATTCCTTTACAGAATGAATGTTTTCAAAATCATGTTCCCGCCCAAAAAGTGTTTTTTGAGCTGTATTCACTAGAGAAAGTAGTAATTCCTCCTGGTTTTTCTCAGCATTTTTTTTGAAATCCTCCGCTTTTTGAACATGTTTTTTTGCCCAGATCAGCGCTGCATTTTTCTTGAAGAAGTTTAACATGGGTCAAATTTATAAATAAGTAAAGAATCTGGAATCATTTTTTATGAAGCTTCACATAAAAAAACCGATGGAACAAGTTCCACCGGCTTTTCGAAATTTGATTATGAAAATAACAACTATATGTTAATGTTGTGCTTATTTGTTGGCTTTGTACCTTTTGTCGGGAGTACCGTCTTTTTTAAGGTGTTTGTTTTCTTTATATCTCTTATCCGGAGTGCCATCTTTTTTCATTTTGGCAGCCGGTTGTGCAGGCATCGCCGCTTTTGCATCCATTGCTGGTTTTGCAGCTTTTACTTCAGCTGGTTTAACAGCTTTTGCTGTAGTTGCTTTTACAGGTGGATGTGCCGTAGCACCTGTAGCGGGAGCAGTCTGCTGAGCAGTGGCAAGTCCTAATCCAAGGATCAAAGACATTGCAGATAAGAATTTTTTCATAAGAATTATTGTTTGTTTTTTGTTGAATAAAGATATACAAAAAGCAGGCTAGAAAATTGGGATTTTCAAACTTAACTAAAGTTTATTACAGCTTAAAAAAAAATTAAAACAACTTCATTGACAATGAAAAAGCCTGTCTTCAAAGATAAAGACAGGCTTGAATAATATATAAATAGACATGGCTAGCGCGTACAGTTGGCTGTCCACGTTTTGCCATCTTTGACATACAGGATTTTTAGAACATTGTTATCAATTCTGATATAAGAGGTTGCTGTAGAACCAATCATCACCAGCGTATGATCTCCTTCCTGATTAAACTCTATTCCGTTAAGATCCGGAATGCTGTTTGAGAACGCGAAATTATACTTGGTACCGCTGGCGATCTTTGTTACAAATACACTTCCGTTGTCTGTACTGATGCTGGTAGAACCACCATCGTTATAAGAAACCTTTCCTTTATAGGTTCCTGCAAAAAATTCATTGTTTACAGGATCGTCATCTTTACTGCACGACGAAAAAGATACTGCGGTAAATACCAACAGCATCATCACTCCTAAGATTTTAATTGCTTTTTTCATAATACTATTCTTAATGTTTGGTTAGGCTGGAAGTCCCAAACACTATGCCATGGGCGAATAGTTGAATTTTTTTAACAGGTTATTAGATAAAATTGTAAAAAATTAAGATTTATTGTCTAAGTGCTTCATTTTAAATCTGAAAGTTACTCTGTTTTTGAAACAAAGAAAAAAATATCCGTACCTTTGTATAGCAATAAACGGTTTCGGAAAACTCCCGAAATCGCTTTTGTCGTTTATACCATTACTATTTATGCAGTTAAAATCCATCAATGAAAAGTTCCTTCCAGACCTTATGCAGAAAGAGTTTGGGAAAGAAATTTTTACCCAGTTAGAAAACAGTCAGCATATTGCTGTAAAAGGAAGTGCAGGATCTTCAGTTTCTATTTTTGTGGCTGAGCTTTTTTTGGTTCAGAAGAAGAATATTCTTTATCTGGTAGATGATAAGGAAGATGCATTGTACGCCAATACAGAGATGGAAGATCTTCTGGGTAAAGATAAAGTGCTGTATTTTCCGGCGACCCATCTTGAACCTTACCAGGTGGAAAAGACTCAAAATGCCAACCTGGTGTTAAGGACTGAGGTTCTTAATAAAATCAATTCCGGAAGATCTCCGAAAGTCATTGTGGCTTATGCCGGTGCTTTATCTGAAAAGGTTTTGAAAAAAGAAGATTTTAAAGCAATTTCCCATCATATTAAAGTGGGAGATCAGCTGGATTTTGATTTTGTGGATGAACTGCTTAATCATTATCATTTCCAGCAGGCTGATTTCGTTTCCGAACCGGGAGAGTTTTCTGTGAGAGGAGGAATTGTAGACGTGTTTTCCTATTCACACGAAAAGCCATATAGAATTACCTTCTTCGGGAATGAAGTGGAAAGTATTAAAACTTTTGATATTGAAACGCAGCTTTCGGTTGATAAAGTAAAAGATTTTCAGCTGGTATCCAATATGAACTTTTCAGTGACGGGAACCAGAGTTTCTTTGTTGCAGCTATTGCCTAAAGAAAGTTTTGTAGTTTCTAAAAACGGAATGGTGGGAATGCAGAAGATCAGAACGTTCTACGAAAAGTCTTTGGAAAAATACGATACATTAAGTAAAGATATTGCCCACAGAACCCCGCAGGAACTTTTTATTTCTGATCAGGAGTTTCTGTTTGATTATAAAAAATTCAAAACAGTTGATTTTGGAGGAGTAATCATTGAAGGATTGAAAGAAGTAATTGAAGTGAAAATGGAACAGCTTCCACAGCCTTCTTTTCATAAAAACTTTGAACTGCTGATTGAAGATATTGAAGAAAAGCAGAATGGAGGATTCGATACCTGGATTTCTTTTTCAACTGAAAAACAGAAAGAAAGGCTGGAATCTATTTTTGAAGAGCTTGAACATGAGCTTCCATTTAAAAGTTTTAAGTCTGAACTTCATGAAGGATTTGTAGATAATGGACACAAACTGCTGGTCTATACAGATCATCAGATCTTTGACCGTTATCAGAGATATAAAGCGAAAAATACTTTTGCAAAATCTGAGCAGCTTACCCTGAAAGACCTGATGTCTCTGAAAATTGGAGATTATATCGCCCACATCGACCATGGAATCGGAAAATTTATGGGATTGGTGAAAGTGAACAATGACGGAAAGATTCAGGAATGTTTCAAACTGACCTATAAAAACGGAGACTTATTATATGTAAGCATTCACTCTTTGCATAAGATTTCGAAATACAACGGTCCGGATGGAAGAGAAATCGTTTTGAGTAAACTTGGATCTCCAACATGGAAATCTTTAAAACAGAAAACTAAAGCGAAGGTTAAACAGATTGCTTTTGACCTTATTCAATTATATGCCCAGAGGAAAACGGCGAAAGGGTTTGCTTATACTCCGGATTCTTACCTGCAGAACGAGTTGGAGGCCAGCTTTATTTATGAAGATACTCCGGATCAGGAAAAGGCTACCGTAGATGTAAAGAGAGATATGGAGGCGGATACGGTAATGGACAGGCTTGTTTGTGGAGATGTAGGTTTCGGTAAAACCGAGGTGGCAATCCGTGCGGCATTTAAAGCGGCAACAGACGGTAAGCAGGTTGCGGTATTGGTTCCTACTACTATCCTTGCTTTTCAACATTACAGAAGTTTCAAAGAAAGACTTAAAGATTTTCCTGTCAATGTTGCTTATGTCAATAGATTCAGAACAGCTAAGCAGAAATCGGAAACTTTAGAAGCTTTAAAGAACGGAAAAGTAGATATTATTATTGGTACTCATCAATTGGTAAGCAGTTCTGTGAAGTTTAAAGATCTTGGTTTATTGATTATTGATGAAGAACATAAGTTCGGGGTTTCAGTAAAAGATAAGTTGAAAACCTTGAAAAATAATGTGGATACTCTGACGCTTACGGCAACTCCTATTCCGAGGACTTTACAGTTCTCGTTAATGGCTGCAAGGGATTTATCCGTTATCAAAACACCACCGCCAAACAGACAGCCTGTAGATACGCAGTTAATCGGGTTCAATGAAGAAACTCTTCGTGATGCAGTTTCTTACGAGCTTCAGAGAGATGGGCAGGTATATTTTATCAATAACAGAATTGAAAACCTGAAAGATATTGCAGGACTTATCCAGAGATTGGTTCCGGATGCAAGAGTGATTACAGGACATGGGCAAATGGAGGGGAAGCAGCTTGAAAAGAATGTTCTGGATTTTATGGAAGGGAAATATGATGTTCTCGTGTCCACTACCATTGTAGAAAGTGGAGTAGACGTTCCGAATGCCAATACTATTTTCATCAATGATGCCCAAAGATTTGGTATGGCAGACCTGCATCAGATGAGAGGAAGGGTAGGACGTAGTAACAGAAAAGCCTTTTGTTATCTTATTACTCCGCCATATGATATGATGACTTCAGATGCCAGAAAACGTTTGGAAGCTATTGAACAGTTTTCAGATCTGGGAAGTGGTTTCCAGATTGCGATGAAAGATCTGGAGATCCGTGGTGCCGGTGATCTTTTGGGTGCTGAACAAAGTGGGTTTATCAATGAAATGGGGTTTGAAACGTATCAGAAACTAATGCAGGAAGCTTTAGAAGAGCTAAAAGATGATGCTGATTTTGAAAACCTTTTTGAAAATGAAGAAGACAGACAAAAACTTTTCAAATCTGTGAAGGATGTCAACATTGATACAGATTTAGAGCTGATGTTGCCGGATTCATATATTTCCAACACCGAAGAAAGGCTGTTGTTGTATCAGAAAATTGCGGAAATCACTAATGAAGCCGATCTTCATCAGTTTGAGCTGGAACTGATTGACCGTTTCGGAGCATTGCCGAAAGAAGCTGTCAATCTTTTGAAGAGTGTTTCCTTGAAGTGGCTTGCTTCTGACATCGGTTTTGAAAAGATCGTCATGAAAAACGGAGTATTTTTAGGATACTTCCCAGGGAATCCTCAGGATAAGTTTTATCAGACCGACAGATTCCGACATATTATTAATTATCTGACCCGAAATCCGGCTGAAGCCCAGCTTAAAGAGAAGTCAGGAAAAGAAGGTAATCAATTGATGATGAGGAAAGAAAGAGTGAAAAATGTAGATGAGGTCAATCTGTTGTTGAAAGCAATTATTGAACATGATTAAATTTATTTTCTATTTGCTGGAAATAATATCATAAAAATTATTAGAAACGTGTAAAAAGATTAATTTTTACACGTTTTTTTTGTGATTGTTATCATGTTTTTCTTTTGTAATATTCCTGTTGAAGAGAATTAAAGGCCTTTTTAGGGGGTTAAAATCACTTTTTAATGATAAAAGAAATCCTGCAAACTCCCGTACAGTAAGGGTTTGAGACGTTATCTTGTTGTTTTTATGCGCGGAAAGTAGAGTTATGTAGTAATAATTCTACTTTTTAGTATTATTAATTCTATGTTCTAATGTGTTTATTTCTATAGGTTTATAGATGTATAACTGGAATTTTTTGGACTTCGTTGCTTAACTTTGCAGTCCTTAATTATGAAAACAATTATACATTGCTGCGTGGCTGGACTTTTTTCGTTCTGCGCTAACGCACAGGTGGGAATAGGTACTGCAAAACCCAAATCTGTTCTTGATGTGAACGGAAAAACCACCTTAAGAAAAGAACTTAGAGTAGGCGGTAGTTCAACTCAGGCTGGAGATGCCGGGTTGAATGGCCAGGTTTTGGTTTCTCAGGGTGAGGGTTTGCCTCCAGTGTGGAAATCTTTGAATGTTTCCTTTATGGAAGAGGGACAGTATAAGCTGATTAATTCTTATCTGTCATCGGATCAAACGGGTATTAATTCACTTACGGATGGTATCGCTGGTGATGGTATCTACACCAACAACGTGGGAGATAATATTACTGATATCACTAAAGGCAATTGGAAAAAAATTGGCGGGCTCGACAATACTTTTACCATCAAAAATGGAAAGAACAGACTTACCTATCAGTTCCAGACAGGAATTGAAATGAAAGCATCTACATCTACAACCATACAGAGCGTCAGATTTGCCTGCGGTGTTTTCAGAAACGGAGCATTGGTAGCGGTACGTCCGGATAGAATTGCTTCCAATAACAACAGCGGAAAAGCGGGTCTTCAGGATTATATTTTTACTCTTAATTATACCGAGCAGAACGTTCCTGTAGGGGTTCACAATATTGAAATTGCATGCAGAAAGATTGATACATCAAGCTCTACTTCACAATTTACTATTGGACGAAATGTAGATTCTTCAAATGGTGCTTCCAGTGCTTTTACATTGGAATCTACCATGAAAATGGATGTTATCGAATACGTGAGCTATAAAAACAACTAATGATGAAAAAACTATTATCAACGCTGCTTCTTAGCATAGGTCTTTTGGCAACAGCTCAGATAGGAATAAAAACAGACGCTCCACAGGCAAAACTTGATGTAAACGGAGATGCGAATTTCAGAAAGAAAATTGCTGTCCAGAATGCTACTGATAACTCAATCTTTCAAGGGAACAATGATCAGCTTCTTGTATCTCAGGGAGAAGGTTTTGCTCCGATCTGGAAATCACTCCGTATTCCTGAATATGAACCCAATAAATTTTACCTTATATACAATAATTCCTTTTCAGATAAAGTAGGAATCACTTTCTCTTCTTCCGAAAACTCTTCGGTAAGCATGGCCTCAAGAGGAGGGACTTTTACGAAAGGAAAAGAGTATAGTACCCTTACCAATTTTAAGATCATAAACGGACTTTCACAAACCATCACCGTTTACAGTACTCAAAGTAAGGCATATTTTCAGTTTGAAACGGTTGTGCAGGCAGATTTTACGGCGGCAGGAAGTACAGATAATTCCATAGATTATGCATGTGGTATTTTTGTGGATAATAAACTGGTGAACCTGAGACAGAGAAATCTCAAGGCAATTACTACTTCATATCCTTTCCTTACCCATACCCAAATCGGGATTGTAGATAATCTATCTCAGGGTAATCATACCGTTAGCGTTGCCTGTACAAGATTAGGCTCTTATGGAGCTTCAGGTGCAGGAAATACCCTTACTATAGGAACTAATGTGTATAGCAATATCAATAGCTTTATTTCACAGTCTTCTCTTAAAGTTGACGTATATGAAGTTCCTGAAGTATTTAACACGATTATAAACTAAGACGGATTATGAAAAAAATATTATTTGTAACATCACTTTTAGTAGCTGTTGCAACAAATGCCCAAGTGGGTATTAATACTCCTAATCCGACTAATATGCTGGATGTAAACGGAGATCTTAATATCAGAAAAGAATTAAGAACAGGAGGTACTGATGTACTGAAAGGGTCTGCTGGAGAAGCAGGTGACATATTTCACAATAATACGGATTTAGACGCCAATGACTGGAAAGCTATTAAAATTGCAGATGGACAGGGAAGTATGTCTGTGTTTTCCATCAACACCGTTTCGGATAAAGTTGGAGTGGGTTTTTCTGGAAGTAGCGGTGCAACTAACCCTTATACTGATGGGGAAGCCCTGGCTGGTGGCTGGACGGTAATTCCTGGAACCGTGGATACATTCTCCGTAACCAACGGAACCAATAAGGCTACTTTCTCATTTCAAACGACGATTCAGAAAACAGGAACAAATTCTGCGAGTTTTGCCTGTGGAGTTTTTGTTGATAATGCCCTTAGAGCAGTGAGAACGGATGTGTTATTAGGAGACAGCGGTGCTTATAAGATTTTTAATCTTAATGCTACACTTACTAATCTTACTCCTAAAAACCAATATTCTGTTAAAGTTGCCTGTATAAAAAGAGCGATTGCAGGAACAACTCTTGGAATAGGAAGAGCGGTTGATGCGGCCTTTCTCAACAGCGATATGTCACAGTCTGTTTTGACAACATCCATATTGCAACCTTATTAATTTTCATCATAATACAATAATAGGAAATCTAAAAACGTTATGTTTTTAGATTTTTTTTGTTTATTAACTCTATTTCTTGTGAATTTGTTCAGATAAAGTAAAGTGTATTATCGAAAATTGAATTATATTTGGACAAGCTAAAAAAATTCTATATGGTAAAAAACTATTTTTTAAAAATATTTGCCGGTATTGCTTTTCTTGGGCTGCTGACTGCATGTAATACTACCTCAGATCCCACAGAATCCATCCCGAATCCGGATGAAGGAACTCCTCCTAAAAAGATTTTAACGAAGGTAAATTCGAATAATGTTTCTCAGGAAGATTATACTACAACCGCTGTAACCGGAGATCTGCAGACTGCTGTCTCTAAAGATGAATCTTTTGCCGGAACTGCTTATTATACAGGAACCGTAACGTATACCGATAAAAATATTACTAAAATTAAATATGTAAGTTCAGCGGCATCCAGCCTTACTTATGAATTTAATATTGTTCCTGATGCTACAGGTAAAAAGATTTATAACGCTACTTCTACCGCTACGGGGGCAACTCCATCGGCTTCTGTTGTAAGCGACTATACATTTACCTATGATCCGGTTAACAGCAGACTTACTAAAATTCTTGAGAAGAGAAAAGAAGGAGGAATCAGTGCTTATAACAAATTTATTGATTATTCTTTTGTGTATAATGGAGAAAATGTGATTCAGGTCGTTCGCTCCAAAGGTCTGTTGGATATCAACGGAAACCCGAATATGAGTACGGCAGTAATAAGCAAGTTTAGTTTTCAGAACTATGATGCTCAGAAAAGCCCATATTCTACACTACCATCCGTGTATTTCATCACGCGAAGTCTGATTGACCCTGCTCAATTCTATAAAATATCTCCGAACAACCCTACTTCTATGTTTATAGAATTGCCATCACCGGCTACTCCTGTTAATACAGCTCAAAGTTATTCTTATGATAATCAAGGGTATGTGGTTGTTGAAAAAAATCAGAATGTAACTTTTACCTATAAAAACTTATAGAAGAAATATAGTTATTAATCTTACCAGAATATAAATAATAATCTAATTTTTAGGCAAAAAAAAATTATATTTGTCAAAAAAATAATCAATTACAAGGAAATGAAGCAAATTTTCTATTTTATTTTACTAATCGCAGGTTTTTCCTCAATACATTCCTGCAAGGACATGCTGGATGAGGATGGAAATCCATTATTGGATCTTAACAATACAGGAGGCTTAAGCGGCCCCAGAGCATTATACAGAGAAATTACAGATAAAGATACGATCGCAGAATATCAGTACAGCGGGCTTCTTGTGACTAAAGTAATCACAGACAGTGCTTCCATTACAGATATTATGTACAGTGGTGATAAAATCAGCCAGATTAATTTCAATGGTTTCCTTGATCTAGACGGAAACGGAAAACTGGATAAAGACAGTGTGTCATACACTCAATTGTTCACTTATGCAAACAATAACAAACTGCAGCTGATTTCTGAAAACCGTTCAACCTTCAGAAGAACCCCGCCTGTAATACCTGGAGGGCCTGTAGGACCACAGACATTACTGAAAAAAGAGAAAACTGCTTATCAGGTTAAATACAGTACTGCTACAGGAAAACTGGATTCAATCATTATGAGAAACGGACCGGATGTACCAGGAGCTCCACTTAATTTTACAGATTATTCTAAAACAGGTTATACTTATGTAGGAGACAATGTCTCTAAAGTAGTAAGAAACTACGGAACAATGACTGGTGGATCGTTTGGTCCTGTTACCGGAAAATATAGCTATGAATATTATGCCTATGATGAGCAGGTAAGCCCATTCACATTGTTGCCACATGTATATAAAATTTCAAGATTATTATCTACAATCATCAATGACAAAGAAAGTCTTATCTTATCTCCAAACAACCCTAAGAGATGGTCGGTAACAGATCTTACGCCACCCATTCCAACACCGATTGTGAAGAGCACCAATTACGTTTACGATCCTCAGACTTACATGACAAAAGGATACGGCGTTAATTATATCTATAAACCACAATAGAAGAATTTTTAACAATATTCAAACTCAATCTTTCCTAAGATTGAGTTTTTTATTTTTTATACCTTAATTTTGCAAAAAATTTCTGATGAAATATTTAATTGTCGGGCTTGGTAACAAAGGTTCGGAATATGAAAATACAAGACATAACATAGGCTTTAAAGTAGCTGAGAAAATAGCGGAAACTCTTGACGTATCATTTAATACTTCCAATTTTGGCTGGTTGGCAGAAGGAAAGCACAAGGGCAGAAAAGTTTTTGTCCTGAAACCGGATACTTATATGAACCTTTCCGGTAATGCAGTGAAGTACTGGATGCAGAAAGAAAATATTCCTTTGGAAAATGTACTGATCGTTACCGATGATCTGGCTTTACCTTTCGGGACTTTAAGGATGAAAGGTAAAGGGTCTGATGCAGGGCATAATGGCCTTAAAAATATTAATGAAGTATTGCAGACTCAAAACTATGCAAGGCTTCGCTTCGGAATCTCTGCGGATTTTACGGCAGGAAGACAGGTAGATTATGTATTAGGAACATGGAATGAAGAAGAATCTGAAAAGCTTACAGAGAGAATTGAAACTTCTGCTAAGGCTAGTCTTTCATTCGTATTTGCAGGATTGAACAATACAATGTCTGCATTTAACGGAAAATAATTCCGGAAAGGGATAAAAGAGAACTGAAATTACAGCATAGCTTATAAAATTGAATGACTGCCTTAAATTTAAGGCAGTCATTTATTTATATGTCTTTTAAAATTTTTCTGCTGGTTTTATAATTAATTTATCGTCTTTCCTGATAAATAATACCCACACCCAAGGAATGAATGATAATAAAAAAGATAGAATAATATTCTGCATAAATATTTCATTTGCTGCAGGGTTGTTTTGAAACTCAAATATCGCCTGATTAATTGTGAGTCCTTGTTTTACCAATAAAGCAATTACAGTGATAACATTGGCTATAAATATGCTTACAATATTTGTGAAGAAGATAATAGATCTTGTCAGTTTTCCACGAAATCCTTTGAAATAATCATAGCCTAAAAAACCAAGAAGGGCAATAACAAATGCCATTCCTGAGGAAATACCTCCTAAATATACAGCAATTAAGACCCAAAGTATAATGGCAGGAATTGAAAAAATAATGGCTCCTAAAAATCCTGTCAGATAATTTTTTTCTTTTGAAATTCTTGTCTTTTCGATTTCAAAGAATTTATCATCCGTTTCTTTAAAACAATGATCACAAAGGAGTATACCAGTATGGTTAAGGTCGTAATAGTGAATACTTTCATTTGTTTCACAGCTATGACAATGGTTTTGTTCTGGTATGTTCAGCTTTTTTAGTAGATCAGCCATAAAGTCAAACAGAGCATAAACAGTTCTGATTTTAGTAGGCATTATATTTTCTGTGAATTTGAAAAAAATAGTATTTTCTCTAATTTCAAAGAGGGTAAATCTTAATCTTTTTCTGTTTCCTGTTAACTCTGTTTTGATTTTTTGTCTTTGTTCCTCGGTTAAATTGCCGGTTGTTACTGAAACATATTTGTATTGAGGAGTATGTATGATACTTGCATCTGAAACATTGAAAAAATAGCCTTTGTAAAGTCCGAATACCTTATGGTTTGTTTTATGCCATCCAAGATCTCTGCCTATTTTTTTTGCTTTGGGGAAAATCATACTTTTTTGAGTTTGTAGTCATGGTTTGTGAGAATGTTTTCTCAGCGGCACGAATTTATAATTATTTTTCGATAATGAAAACAAACCCTTTTAAAAATGAAATATACTACTGTTTAAGCCAGTTTATTGACAAGCCAGGTTTATAATTGTCTTATTTTATGATGATATATAATAAAACATAAATGCCACCGGATTCCGATGGCATTTTCTGTAAATTATAATTGAAATGTTAAGAGTTTTACTTCTTATAACCAGGTTACTGCACCTGTTTCAACATCATAGTTGGCTCCAACGATTTTAATTTTACCCTCAGCTTCAAGGTTTTTAAGTGTTGAACTTTGCTTACGGATATCTTCAATCGCACTTTTTACGTTTTGATGGTTAAGTCTTTCAAGAAGGGAGCTGTTTTTTGATGAACGTTCTTCATTCTCTTCAATGATCTCGTTGATGATAGGGTTGAAGTGATTGATCAGGTGGTTTAGGTTATCCATTCCCAGTCCTTCAATTTGTGCTGCATCAAGACCTCCTTTTAAAGCTCCACATTTCGTGTGTCCTAAAACTACAATAAGCTTAGAACCTGCAACATTACAGCCAAATTCCATAGATCCCAGAATGTCCTGGTTCACAAAGTTACCGGCAATTCTGATACTGAAAACATCTCCTAATCCCTGGTCAAAGATAAGCTCTGCAGAAGTACGGCTGTCTATACAGCTTAAAACAACTGCGAAAGGCCATTGCCCTTCACGTGTTGCATTCACTTGCTCAAGAAGGTCTCTGTTTGCCTTAAGGTTGTTTACAAATCTCTGGTTTCCCTCTTTTAAGAATTCTAATGCTTTCTCAGGAGTAATAGTTGACTGTGTTTCGTATGTATGTGCTTTCATATTTTTATTGTTTTCGAATTTAAAGTTAAAAAAATTAATTAATTATTGGGATTACATGGCTCTTTTGTGAGTAACTAAAATATGGGAATCCTCACTTCTTTCGTAATCTCTGTATGAAGTTTTAAAGCCTATAAGCTCTACATTGATGTCTTGTTCCTTTGCACGGATATTGGCAAAATCCTGAATCATTTCCAGTACATCGGTTGCAATATAGGAAGTGCTCTTCGCATCAATAATGACTGTAGAGTTGGGTTTTATATTTTTAAGTGTTTTTTTGATGGCTGCCTTATTTAAAAATGATACTTCTTCAGCCAGTTTAATATTGATTCCATCAGCATCATCCAGTCTTTCTCTGCTTAAATAATAAGCCCTTTTCATATTTCCTTGCAGAATATAGAAAACGGAGATCATAAGACCAATTCCTACCCCTTTTAACAGGTCTGTTGCCACTACCGCTACAACAGTTGCCACAAATGGAATAAACTGGAACTTTCCTAAGTGCCAGAAATGTTTGAATGTTGCCGGCTTTGCCAATTTATACCCTACTAAAATTAATACCGCAGCTAATGTCGCCAATGGAATTAAATTTAAAATAACGGGAATAGAAAGTACACAAATCAGCAAGAATACACCATGAATAATAGTTGACATTTTAGAGGTTGCTCCAGCATTGGCATTGGCAGAACTTCTTACTACAACGGAAGTCATCGGAAGACCGCCAATAAAAGAACTTATAAGGTTTCCGATTCCCTGAGCCTTAAGCTCAAGATTGGTATCTGTAATTCTTCTTTGTCTGTCTAATCGGTCTGAAGCCTCAATACAAAGTAAAGTTTCAATAGATGCTACAATGGCAATCGTTGCTCCTACGATCCATACTTTTGGATTGGTAAAACCATTGAAGTCAGGCGTTGTAATCAGATTTTTAAAATCATCAAAAGACTGTGGAACCGGTAAAGAAACCAAATGTTGAGTTTCGATAGCCAGAGAACTTCCGGACATCTTAAAGAGTTGATTTAAAAGAATACTTACAATTACGGCAACCAATGCTCCCGGAAGCATTTTCATCCTTTTCAGTACGTGGATTTTGTCCCATGCAATAAGGATTGCTACAGAAATTAAAGTAATAACAATGGCACCCGGATGGATCGCTCCAAATAATTCAGTAAAATATCCGAAATTCAGGCCATTATCAAAAATAGATTCATGACCTTCATAATCTTTGTCGAAACCTAATGCATGCGGAATCTGTTTTAAAATAATAATGATTCCTATGGCTGCCAGCATTCCTTCAATGACGTTATTCGGGAAATAGTTGGAAATACTTCCGGCTCTTACAAACCCTAAAACCAATTGAATAAGTCCTGCAATAATCCCTGCGCAAAGGAAAAGTTCAAAGGCGCCAAGATCTGTTATTGCTGTTAAAACGATAGCTGTCAGACCTGCAGCAGGCCCTGAAACTGAAATATTTGAATTACTGATGATTCCTACTACCAGGCCGCCCACGATACCGGAAATAATACCGGATAATGGTGGAGCACCTGATGCTAAAGCAATTCCTAAACACAACGGAAGTGCTACTAAAAATACCACGAGTCCTGAAGGAAAATTTTCCTTGATTCCTCCTATTAATGATGTCTTTTTCATAATGTGAAGCTGTAAAGTATAACCGGCTTATTTGTTTTTAAATAAGTCAATTATAAAAAGTTGAGAAAAAATAATTTTTAAAGTACATGGATATCCGATATCATAAAATGATATGGAAATGGTATCAAAAAAATCTAACTATAGGAGTTTACGCTTCCGGAGGAGGGGAAAATATAGTAAGTAAAGGGGAAAGATGAAAAGAATCATCAATCAGAACAAAAGACACACCCTGAACATCTGGTTCTGAAAACTTCAGATAATCGAATACATCTAAAGGTTTCGGAATGGTCTTTTCGTAAACAATGAATGAGGATGGGTGAGAATGAGGCTCTTCTTCATTGATTATTATATTTGTTCTCGCAATATCCCAGCCCGCAACCGCAGCAATGCTTGGCAGCGCTGTAAAATTCAGAAAGAACGTTAATACAATAATACTCCAGAATTTCATTTTATCTTCTTTTTAGAAAAACTATTTCGTCTTTCTGCTCATAACCCAATCCGAACCTGTAAGATTATAGATCTTTTGGATGTCTTTTAAGATTTTCTCAAAATCAATCTCCAGATCAATGATTTTACCTGTTCTAAGGTCAAATACCCAGCCGTGAACAATAGGATACTCTTCTAAAATGTATCTTTCCTGTACACAGGCCATTTTAATTACGTTGATGCATTGCTCCTGAACATTAAGTTCTACAAGTCTGTCATAACGCTTGTTTTCGTCCTGAATAGAATCCAGTTCTGCCTGATGTAATCTGTACACATCACGGATGGTTCTCAACCATGGATTCAATAATCCCAGATCCTGAGGAGTCATTGCTGCTTTTACACCACCACAGTTGTAATGTCCACAAACAATAATGTGTTTTACTTTCAGATGTTCTACAGCGTATTGAATAACTGCTGTGGAACTCATATCTAAAGTATTAACAACATTGGCAATGTTTCTGTAAACAAACACCTCTCCAGGTTTGGCTCCCATCAACTCTTCAGCGGTAGCTCTGCTATCTGAACATCCTATATACAGATAATCCGGATGCTGAGTTTTAGCAAGTTCATGGAAGAAATTTGGATCTTCAGCTACTTTGGACTCTACCCATTTTTTATTGTTTTCGAAAATAACCTCGTACGATTGTGACATAATTTTAAAATATATAATTATTTATTTCGTTTAAATTATTTCCAAAATCAATAGACCAAATCAATAATTGTGCAAAAATATACTTTTTGTTAAAGAATTAATCACTTTTAACAAAGTTTAATATTAAAATATGCTTAAAATCATATCTAATATTCCGATATGCTTTGTCTTACAGCTATTGGGATCTATAAGGAAATCCAAACGTTTAAAAAACTAGGATAAAATTACGAAGTATAAATTAAAATTTGTGATTTGTGAATTAAAATATTCTTAATTATTTAGGTAGCCTGAATTGTTTCTTTTGAAATAGTTGATAAAAAGACTTTGTGTATGCCAAAAAATGAATAATTTAAAGCTCTTATTAATCCCTCTATCTGATGCCTGATTTTGGTCTGCAATCTTTACCATCGGTATTCTATCTGGCAGGAGTTTTTATCGCCTGTTTCTCTTCATTTCTGATTGTTGGAAAACGTAAAAAGATAACAGCTGATTATGTTCTGGCAGCCTGGTTTCTGGTGATAGGAATACATCTTGTCTTATTTATTCTATTTTTTTCCGGAGGCTATATAAAGTTTCCTTATTTTCTGGGCTATGAAGTTATTTTTCCCTTTATCCATGGGCCAATGTTATATATTTATGTTCTCTGTGTTACAGGAAAAGCACCGGGAAAAAAGACCTGGCTGCTACATTTTGTTCCTGTTCTGATTGTCTTTTTCATGCTATTTAAACTATTGATGTTGTCACCGTGGGAAAGACTTGCTATTTATCAAAGCGGAGGCAGACAATATCAATTAATAAGCAATGTTATCAAATACATGATGATATTATCAGGAGTATTATATATTGCATTAAGTTTTTTTGCTGTCAGAAAATATACGCAAGAGATTTCTGACCAATATTCAAATACAGAGAAAATAAATCTCAGCTGGCTCTATTATCTTATTGCTGGATTAGCTTTGATATGGGTTGCAGTGATCATTAGAAATGATATTCTTATTTTTTTCATAGTTGTTCTGTTTATCGTAGCTGCTGCGTATTTTGGCATCACTCGTGTTGGAATTCTGAACTTGCCTGTAGCAGAAGGTATAGTAAATGAAAAAGAAACAAACGAAGAAACGGTAAAATATCAGAAGAATTCTCCCGGAGAAGATGTTATTATGGCTGTTTACGAAAAGCTTGTGGAGAAGATGGAGAAAGAAAAACTTTATAAAGATCCCGAACTGAATCTGAATCATACCGCTACCTTACTGGAGGTTCATCCTAATATCCTTTCTCAGGCAATTAATTCCATTGAGAATAAAAATTTTTATGATTATATCAATCGTCAGAGGATTGAAGAGTTTAAAAGAATTGCAGTACTTCCTGAAAACGGAAAGTATACTATTCTTTCATTAGCTTTTGAGAGTGGCTTTAATTCTAAAACATCATTTAACCGGAATTTTAAAAAATATATGAACTGCTCACCCAGAGAATTTCTAAAAAGCCAAAGTATAGAGATTAATATGGAATGATTTGCTGGTGAATTGAGCAAAGTGTTTATTCATAATGATTTATAAACATGTTCCACCTTTCATTTTGGAACAATTGAACCTTTTATAATCCTCATTTTTACAGAAAAATAATCAGGTATTATGAAAAAAATATTATTTGTAATGATGGGAGTGCTGGCATTACTGATCGGAGCTTATCCTCTTATTTATGCCTTCGTTGAATCTAAATATACTTTTCTGGGTTCGAAATCTCCCGAATTACTCCACGGTATGATCTGGAAAACAGCATTTTTTACTCATATTATTTTTGGAGGGCTGGCTCTTTTTATAGGCTGGCGTCAGTTTGGTCGTTCATTTCGGACTCGATACATGAGAATCCATCGGAATATCGGGATGTTGTATGTAATTGCTGTGGTGCTTAGTTCTGTTTCAGCTATTTATATGGGATTTTATGCCAATGGTGGGCTGGTTTCAGCGATGGGGTTTATCTGTTTAGGATTGATCTGGTTACTAACAACTCTTGCTGCCTTAGCAGAAATAAGGAAAGGAAATATGATCAGACATCAGCAGCTGATGACTTATAGTTACGCCTGTACCTTTGCTGCGGTAACATTGAGGTTGTGGCTTCCCTTACTAAAAAATATTACAGGAGATCCCATGCTGTCTTATCTTGTCGTAGCATGGCTGTGCTGGATTCCAAATTTGTTAGTTGCTTATTTTATCAATAAAAAAACAGTTGCAATATAAGAGAATAGGCTTTACTCTGGCAGTGTGCTATACTCCATACTTTTCATCTCCAGGTTCAGGTATTTATTTCCTTCATTCTTATAATGTAGGGGCGTTTCAAGACCCATATATTTCATGATCAGAGGGTAGATATAAGTGGTTTGAGTCTGCTTGGTTTCATGTCCTGTAATTCTATAGTTGGCAGGTACTTTATCTCCAAACCAAACAAAAAACGGTACCTGAGTAGATTCTTTAGAGTCTACATGCAATAATTTGTCACCTTGTATTTTAAGCCCATGATCTGAAGCATAGATGACTACGGAATTGGTATTTTTCAGCGTACTGAAAATATTTTTGAAAACGTAGTCTGTGTATTTGATAGAGCTGTCATAGCAATTCAGATCACCGGAGTTCCAGTTAGGAGGAAGCCTGTTACATGGATTAGGGTGGCTTCCCATAATATGAAGAACTACAAATTTATTTTCCTTCTTCTGAATAACCTTTTGGAGTTCAGGAACAATTACTTCATCATAGCCGTTTACCCACTTTTTATTTTTAGACATGGAAGCGATAGCTGTAATTCCTCTTGCGCTTGCCTGTGTACTCAGCCAGAAAGAATTATATCCGCTTTGATTCGCCATATTGATGATATTATAGGATAGTTTATCATAACGATATCTGAATTCATCCGGATGGATACTGGACAGCATCAGCGGGACACTCAGGTTGGTGATGCCGGCAGGAGAAATGGCATGATCAAAAATCATCATATTTCCTGCCTGTTCATCCGCATAAGGAGTTGTTTTCTTGTTATAGCCGTATAATGACATGTTTTGCTTTCTCTCAGATTCTCCAATGATGAGAATTACGTTTTCTATTCCTGGCTGTATTTTTTTGATATTGAAAACCGGAATATTCTTTTTTATTTCGTTAATGTCTCTCTGTATATTCAGCGCTGTATTAAAATCAGATAAATGATAGTATACATTCTTGATCATCCTACCTCCTCCTTTATTGCTTACATACTTGTGCTTAAGGTGGTATCCGAAGGGTAAAATAAGCCACAGTAATGCAATCATGATAAATTTAGCATCCACCTTAACTACATTTTTTTTAAGATAATTCACCGAGTACAGGACCATTCCCAGAAAAACGAAAAACAAAATTCCCGGAAGAATAAACATATAAGACATGCTCATTGCTTCATCCGGATTAGATTCAAGAATACTGATAGCCATTCCTACATTAAACCCGGAATGATAGATCAGGTAACAGGATGCTGATATCAGAAAGTTGATGCTTAATAATAAACAGAGAATCACAGCAATGACAGCGGTATATTTATTTTTAAAAAGCAGGGCATTGAACACAAGAAAGGAACAAAACATAATTCCGTACTCAAAAATATTCCGGATACTGTCTATTTTTTCAGCCCCGAACAGATTATCAAAGATGTAAGGGAATGAAATTAAAAAACCTATAAGGTAGATTATAATGAGTAGAATCGGAACTATTTTTTTGAACATGGTTGTATATGCTTCTGTACTGTTAAAATAAATTTTTATATCATCTTCATGTTGGAATTTTCAGAAGAGTTTGTTGAATATCAGAATCATGGAGTGCATGAAAAGAATTAGTATCAGATAATAATTCTTAAGGATTTCGGATATTGCATTCACTCAAAAAGAGAACTTTTGAAGATAAATTGTTGTGGTTGATAGCGGTATCTTGTTTTTCCGCTTTATAAAGTTGATTGTATAGGTAGGAATGGGAGTGTTTGGATAGTATTTTTTTCCATCAAAAATTATTTTTAAAGATTAATAATAAGCCTGGGTTGTGTTTTTAATATTAAGCGATTTTTTTCAGAACAAGTTGTATTGAAGGATTGGAATCATCCAGAAATAAAATGGGATATTTTATATAAAATTGGATGATGGTGATGATATTTTATAATCAAACAATACATTTTTTTCAAATGTACACGAAATTACCGATAAATGCAAGTAGAATTTTCACTATAACTATTGGGTTTCCTACACTTTACGGTTAATATAATCCTTGGTAGCATTGGCGGTAGGGATAATTTTAGCAGGATTTCCTATAACAACAGAATCAGCGGGAACATCAAAGTTGACATAAGAATTCGGAACAATCAAAACATTGTTCCCAATGGTGATTCCTCCTACAATAACGGCATTAGTACCAATCCATACTTCATCGCCAATAACCGGATATCCTTCATTTTTTCCACGGTTTTGCTGTCCTATCGTAACGCCGTGGGCGATGTTGCAATTTTTCCCGATCACTGTTTTCGGATTGATCACAAGGCTTCCAAAATGACCTAAATAAAAACCTTCACCAATCTGAGTCTCAGGATAAATCTGAAACCCGTATTTGATCTGGTAATGTCTTAATATAATTCTCCAGAAAGTATTTAAAACCGGCTTCCTCTGATACTTCTGAGTCATTCTCAGAATGTACACAAAATGAAGATTGGGGTTAATACATTTTTTCCAGATCTGAAAAGTGGAAAGCCATTTTCCACTTTCCCGGTAAAAGTCTTTTTGAATGATTGAATAATCAGCCATCGTCAATATTTTTATACTTCGTCAATTATTTTCTGAAGATGCTCCACAGATTTTTCTAAAACAAAAGGAAGTTCAGTTTCTGAAATCTGTTTTTTGTATTCTTCAGTGATATTTTTATCTGTAAGAAACTTTTTCATTCCTTCATAAATCCCTTCCTCGGAATTTGGAGTGATATTCCCGAGCTTTCCATCCTGCAGAAGATCCCTGATGCCGGAAATATCCGTTGCAGAAATAGGTTTATTCAGAATAAGCGCTTCGGCAATGATGGTAGGAAATCCTTCATGTCGTGAAGACATAATGTAGAAATCCGCCTTTTTCATATAAGGGTAGGGATTACTGCTGAAACCAAGCATTTTTGCCGTATCCTGAAGACCAAGTGTATTGAGCTGATCCTGAATATTATTGAAATCATACCCGTCACCAATAATCAAAAGCTGATGTTTCAACCCTTCATCAATAAGTTTCTTATGAACATTAAGCAATCTGTCGTATCCTTTCTGAGGATATACGGTTCCTACTGTTACAAAAGTGGGAAGATCACTGTTGAAAGGATAGTCATTAACTTCAATATCCGCCTTTTTTAACGTATCATTTTTGTCAATTGGATTGAAAATCTTAATCACAGATGCTTTTTCAGCTTCATTTTTAGCTAAATTATGCATTCCTTCCTGGAGTTTATTAGAAATTACCAGAATTCTATCGAACCTGAAAAACTGCCTGATGACTTCCGGAGTATATTCTTTTAAATTGAAAATATCATTCTGTACCCAAATAATCTTTTTTGAATCTTTTTGAGGGCTGGAAAGAATTTCCTGATGCATCGCATGGATGGCAGCAATCTCTACATCATATTTTTTATTCTTTAAAATAAATTTGTAAAGTAGGGAAGGGAACCAAAGAAACATTTTCTGATAAAGAACCCTGTAAGCTTTCACAGGAATATCCTGCGGCCTGTTGGTTGTTATCATTTCTCCTTTTGTCAAATAGTACAGGGTCACCCATGACGGAACTTCTTTAATGTATAATCCTGAATAGAGATTTACCAGAAGGTCAACTTCATATTTGTCAGCAGGCAGATTTTTCAAAAAGTTGATTAATACTTTCTCTGCACCACCATGACGTAATGAACCTATACGAATGAGGAGTTTTTTCTTTTTCAATTTGTTTTTTTCTTTTTATGATTTTACAAGATTAAATTTATTTAATTTTTCTTGCTTTTTTATACTTGTGAGGAAGATTTTCTTTGATATAGGCATCCAGTTTTTTTCTGTCTTTCTCCAATTCCCGGGGATATTCCGGATTATTTTTAAGAACAATATCTCCATAGTCTTCAATAGTACACAGAAATTGTGCCGGGTTTCCGATAAAAACTGTATTGTCCGGCATAGACTGTGACAATACAGAGTTGGCACCCAGAATACAATTATTCCCAATTTGTACATCCTGCATAATAACAGCATTGAGACCAATGGTACAGTTATTTCCAATTTTTATTCTCCCCAGGATTCTTGCATCTTCATATCCCGGAAGTTTTCTAAGCAGAGTAGTTGTTCCCCCGTGGTTGACAAACCGTACATCTCCGGCAATGTTTACATTATCACCAATTTCGATAAGGTAAGGTTCCGTTCCGAAATACACTTTATCAGGCATATTAAAGTTTTTTCCTACTTTCATCCCTCTATATTTAGCCACTTCAAGACTGCCCCTGTTCAAAAAAGTATGATAGAGGGAGTCTATTTTTAATAGGATTCTGAATATAAAAATCATCACAAGTGTAAATTTGTTTTCGTTACTTTTGCAAAGAAAGAGAATTTATTAATATGATGAAAATTTCAAAAATAGAATATTATCTGCCTCAGCAGGTGCTCACTAACGAGGACCTTGAAAAGCAATTCCCTGAATGGAGTTCCGAACGTATCCAGGAGAAAGTAGGTATTTCCCAACGCCATATTTCTTCTGACAGCGAAACCGTACTGGATATGGCTGTACAATCTTCAGAAAAAATTTTCGAAAACTATGACAGAAACAAGGTAGATTTTATTTTGTTCTGTACCCAGAGTCCGGAGTATTTTCTCCCTACAACGGCCTGTATTTTGCAGGACAGATTGGGGCTTAGAAAAAATATCGGAGCTATGGATTTTAATCTTGGCTGTTCAGGATTCGTATATGGGTTAGCTTTTGCAAAAGGATTAATTGCTGGTGGAATTGCAAAGAGTATTCTTTTGGTTACTTCAGAAACGTACACCAAACATATTCATCCCGAGGATAAAGGAAACCGAAGCATATTTGGAGATGCCTCTGCCTCTGCTATTATTGAAAAAGCAGAAGGGAATGATTATCAGTTCTGCCTGGGAACAGACGGAAGCGGTGCCGAAAATCTTATTGTGAAAAAAGGAGCTTTCAAAAAAGACTTTGAACTGAATCCTGAACACGAATTCAGCCCTGAAAATATTTATATGAATGGCCCTGAAATTTTTAATTTTACGATTGAAAATATTCCGGGACTGGTAAAAGAAACATTGGAAGTTAACGGGATGACCATGGATGATATCGATCATTTTGTTTTTCACCAGGCCAATTCTTTTATGCTGAATTATTTAAGAAAGAAAACAAAAATACCGGCAGAAAAGTTTTATATTGACATGGAAAAAACCGGGAATACGGTTTCTGCAACGATTCCTATTGCTCTTAAAAATATGATGGATAAAGGAATGTTGAAAGAAGGAGATAAGGTTTTAATGGCAGGATTTGGAGTTGGATATTCATGGGGAGCTACCATAATGGAAATTTAAAGAAAACAAACATTTAAAATTATAAAATATGAAAACATCCGTTTTTTTAGAAAAACTACAGGAGGAATTGGAAGAAGATGAAACATTGACTACTGAAACGAACCTGAAATCTTTAGAAAGCTACGATTCTATCAGCTTACTTTCTGTTATTGCGTTTGTAGACGAAAATTTCAGCAAAAAAATTGATACCAAGCATTTTAAAGATATTGAAACCGTTTCAGATCTGATGAATGTTATAGGACAAGAAAATTTTGAAGATTAATGGATGCTTTCTCATTAAAAAATAAAATTATTCTCATTACAGGCGCTTCTTCCGGGATCGGGAGAAGCTGTTCTGTAGAATGCAGCAAAAGCGGTGCTGATCTGATTCTTGTAGGAAGAAACCAGGAAGAACTGATGAAAACCGTTTCTATGCTCAATCCTGAAACAAAAGTTGAAACCATCACTGAAGATATTACCCAATCTGAAAACCTTGAAGCAGTTATTGCAGATAAAGTTTCAATTTTAGGTAAAATATCAGGGTTTATTCACTGTGCCGGTATCGAAAAAACGTTACCATTAAAGAAGCACAATCCTCAGCTCTATCAGGACATATTTGCTGTCAATGTCATTGCAGGACTTGAAATTGCAAAAATTTTATCTTTAAAAAAATACAAAGACGAAAACTCCAGTTTTGTGTTTATTTCTTCTGTTGCAGGGATGATAGGAGAGGCCGGGAAGGCTGCTTATTCTGCCAGTAAAGGTGCTGTAATTTCCGGAGCCCGTTCTTTGGCTATGGAGCTTTCAAGAAGTAATATTCGGGTTAATAGTATAAGTCCGGCAATGGTCAATACTCCGATTTTAGAGAAAATGTTTGAAAATATCGGAGAAGAAGCCTCATCAGAAATCATAAAAAAGCATCCGCTGGGAATAGGTGAACCTAAAGACGTAGCGAATGCCTGTATTTTTTTACTGTCTGATGCCTCAAGATGGGTTACGGGTAGCAACCTTGTGATTGACGGAGGATATTCTGCACAGTAACTTACTTTTTGTGCAGCGTTTCTATAATATTTTCTACGCTGTCAAATATTTTCTTATTGTCAAACTGACTTTCAATTGTTTTAAGGTTCTCTCTGATGTGGAGAACAAGGTCGGGATCGGTAAGGAATGTTTTCATGGCTGAATACATTTCATCCACTTCATAATTGATGAGGTATCCTGTCTTACGGTCTTTGATCATTAATCCTACATCTCCTACTTCTGTTGCAATAATAGGTTTCTGAAGAATTAACGCTTCAGCAATGACCAATGGCCATGCTTCAGACTCCGAAGGAAGAACAAAGTAATCCGCTTTTTTGATATAAGGATAAGGATTCATTTGGTTTCCAACCAGAATAAATGTTTTTTCAACATTATTTTTAGCTACCTGTGCCTTAAGGTTGTTCATTTCATCACCCTCGCCAATAACAATGATGCTATGATGAAATCCTTCGTTGATAAGCTTTGTATGAGCATCAATAAGCTTATGATATCCTTTTCTTGAATGAAGTCTTCCTATAGATGCGAAAACAGGTCCTTCAGGGAAATTTTCAAGCTTTCCTTCTGCCTTACGTTTAATTTCTTCGATAGGAATAGGATTGATGATAACGCTCTCAGCCGGATAACTAAGATTAGGGTAATGCTGGTGCATCATATCTTTGATCTTGTGGGAACAGTACACCATATGGTCAAATTGCGGAAAGCTCTTTAAAATGTTCGGCACTAAAGGCTGAAACTTCGGAACATTAATTTCAGAGTGAAACCATCCGATTTTTTTTGAATTCTTATTGGTTGAATTCAAAATGGCATCATAGTCTCTGTAATCCATCCCGATTTCAATATCAAAAGTATCATTGATAAGACGGTCTGCAATGGCCGGAGTATTTTTCAGTTTTCTCAGCTTTATTCTTCTTTTAACGAGCTGAAGTTTCTGTAAAATAGAATTGTTGGAAAAATCTTCTTTTCCGTCAGTAAGGTATATTTTTCTGATATGCTTCGGAAATTCATCACGCAGTTTCCCCTGGTTAAGCGTAAGGCATACCGTCATTTCAAATTTGTCAGGATCAAGGTTATTGAGAAGCCCCAGTAATACTTTTTCCACGCCTCCCATTTCCATGGAACGGTGCCTGAACAAAATTTTTATTTTTTTTTCTAACATTATCCGAAGATTGATTGTAACATAATTTTTATTTTTTTCTTGATACGGAAAGGCAGCTGATGCTGATACTGCAGCAGTCCGAATATTTCATCTGCATCCGTATACTGTTCAGGAACTTTTTCTCCATTGATGGTCGTAAGTCCTCTGCGCTTTATGGTATTGAAAATCACCTGAGCAAAATATTCGTGGGATTTCTTTTTATTGTCATTCTGTGAAATTCCGCCCTGATGTGTTCTGTAAAGATAGTTCGTTTCATTAATAAACTGAACGTTCCCTTTTTCATACATTTTAAGATATAAATCCTGATCTTCCCCTATTTTCAGATTAGGGTTCATTTTTTCGGTCTGTTCATAAACAGCTTTTCTGAAGGTTACAAAATGAGCAATCTGAATAGGGAAATTAAAAAAATAAGGATCTCTGTTCGGCACCTGCATAGCTGATCTGAAAGGAGCTATGGGCTTCAGGGTCTGATCACATGTCATAAACCTTGAATAGGTAAGGACTGTGTTTTTTTTAGCGTGAAAAATCTCCATACATTTTTGAATAGCAGTAGGGGAAATAGCATCATCCGGATCCAGAAAACCACAGATTTCTCCTTCGGCCAGTTCAATCAGTTTGCTTTTTGTAACTCCTACACCGGAATTTTTTTCATTTTCAAAAAACTTAAATCTTTTGTCCTTTGAAATCATTTCCTGTATCATTTTCTTCTCGCTTTCAGAAGAACCATCGTCTAAAATTACAGCTTCCCAGTTTGTATAGGTCTGTTGAAGAATACTTTCAAAGCAATCTTTAAAAAAAATGGCGTTGTTGTAATGGGCAATAAGGATAGAAAATTTCATGAACGTTCCTTGAATATTAAATCCTGATGATTGATAACAGTAGTATTAGACGGAATATCTTTATGAATGACACATCCTGCTCCAATGATACAGTTGTCTCCAATAGTAACTCCTTTTAAGACGGTCACATTACTTCCAAGCCAGCAGTTACTTCCTATTTTGATGGGAGCTGTAGTGAACTCGGAGGAGAACAGCTTAAATTCCGGCTGAGTCTGGTAAGCATGGTTGTGATCATACAATTTTACCCCTTCTCCGAATAATGTATTGTTTCCTATTGAAATCCTGTCGAGACAATTGATAGAGCAGAAATTATTCATGAAAAAATGATCTCCGATTTCTAAAGTGGCATTCTGCTGCACAAGAATATGCACATAATTTCTGAAACTCATGGAGTTCCCGAGCGTAACATTTTTTAAGTTTTCGTGCAGAACAAAATGATTACTGGTCCCAAGCTTTATCCCTTTAAAAGAAACATTAGGGTGTTTTTTGAGACGAGAAATCTGGCTTTTCCGTTGAATTTTTGCTAAAATTTCATCAAGCATACCTGGATTTATTTTCACATTTGTAGTTTACAAATATAATTTGTTTTAAATAATTATAATAATAAATCTTATTTTTGTGCCTTAAAAATTAATACTTTATACCCAATAAAACAACTTTTCAGGTTGAGGTTGCTGAGTTTTGATAAAGTAAATCATTTGGTGTTCTGTGAAAATAAGTCAGATTACATTTACCCGGTTTGTTGCCGCAATGGCAATTGTAATTTCTCATTTCAATAAAGATCTGTTTTTATATAAGATAGATTATATTTCCAATCTCTTTTTGAGGGCTAACGTAGGCGTAAGCTATTTTTTTATCCTTTCAGGATTTATCATGATCATTGCTTATCACAAGAAAGATAAAATTGATTACCTGGAATTTTACAAAAACAGGTTTGCCAGGATTTATCCACTTTATATGCTGGGACTTTTGCTCTATTTTATGACAAGATATGAGATGTTCGATGGGTATAAACTGGTTTTATACGGGTTGGGTATTCAGAGCTGGATACCGGGAGAAGCGATGATCCTGAATTTTCCGGGATGGTCAATTTCTGTAGAGTTCTTCTTCTACCTGCTTTTTCCGTTTTTGTATAATTATTTTTATGCCAGGAAAAACAAAATGATCAGGGTGTTTGCCATTGTTCTCTGGCTGATTACGCAGGTGTTTTCTAACCTTTATCCGGTGTATGGAGCTTATGAAGGACCTCATACGAAAAGCCATGAGTTTCTTTACTATTTCCCTTTCTGGCATCTTAATGAATTCCTTATCGGAAATCTTGCAGGGATATTTTTTGTGAAAAATTACAGGCAGAAAAATTATGACCGTCAGGTTATCATCGTGTTCTTACTGATCCTTCTGTCTCTGATATTTGTCCCGCTTTTCTACCACAATGGGTTAATGGCATTGCTGTTTGTCCCTGCTATCCTTTTGATCTCTGCTAATAACGGGAAGATTTCCCGGTTCTTTTCAATGAAGCCAATGGAGTATCTGGGAGAAATAAGCTATGGTATATACATCACCCATATTCCTGTGCTTTACCTTGTAAGGGAGTTTCTGAAATGGCAGGAGTGTACCTTCAGCATAGATATTGTATTTTTAATTTATATTGTCGTTATGCTGTTGAGTTCCGCAGCTTTTTACCAGTTTATAGAAAAGCCGATGCGAAATCTTTTAAGAAAGATCCATTTTTTAAAGCGTTGATATATAGATGTTGTTTTGAACTAAATATCTAGTTTATTGTTAGAATAACTCATTTCTGAAGTTGATATTGTACAACCCTGAGCGTATGCTTTTATAATCTGTCAACAGATACTTTGTGATCATTCCCCATTTTTTCAGGAGGGGAGCATTGGCAATCTGGAAACTTCTGTATACCCGTTTGATGTGAAGCTTAATATCCTCAGGAATGGTATTTTCATTTTCTGCCCAGTGGTTAACTTCCTTCCACAATACCACTCGCGTAGAAGCCGGTTTTACTTCTCCGGAATCCACTTTGGTAATTCTGTTATTTTCATGAACACCTCTCACGGCTACCGCTTTGTCAAGAATTCCCGGGTACAGATTCAGATAGTAGGAGAGCCTGAATAAGAATTCTGTATCCTGGTGAAGTTTTAAATGGGTTTTGAAAAAATACTCCATATTCTGTAGAGAACTCTTCCGGATCGTTAAAGCATCAATACTGAAAAGTCCGAAAGTTCCTCTCATATTCAGCTGTCCCGGAAATACGTCTTTAGGAGGATGTTCTTTATACACTGTAGTGAGACGGTCGCCAAATACTTTATAATATTGTTCTTTTGCCTTTTCAGAATAATAATGAACCCCTATAGCGCCATAAACACCATCTACTTCATGATTGATGAAAAGCCTTTTTTCTGCATCAAAGCGGTTAGGAAGATAGTAGTCATCTGCATCAAGGAAAGCAATAAAATCTCCTTCAGCCTTTTCTATTCCTAAATTTCTGCTGGCACCTGCTCCATGATTTCCTTTGTCCGGATGTTGAAAGAGTTTTACCCTGTCATTTTTTTCAGCGAGTTCCCGGCATACCTGCAAGGCATTGTCAGGTGATTTGTCTTCTACCAATACCACTTCATATACATCTTCAAACTGGAGAGCAGATTCTACAGCCTGAGTAACATATTTTTCGGCATTGTAAACGGGAATAATGACTGAAATTTTCATTTTTTTCGGATTATGCTTTTAATTTAATTTTCAAATAATGGGTAACTCTTTTCTCTACTAAATAGTATAGAACTGAGGCTACAATAATAACTAAAACAATTTTAAGAAGAAAAAAAGGGATGTTTAAATAGCCTTCCACTTTAAATCTTTTTAAAATAATTTCTACAAAAGGATGTGACAGGTATAATGAATAGGAAATGTCTCCCAGAAATATTAAGAATTTGTTTCCTTTACAATGGAATATATAATCAAAAGTGAGGAAAGAAAAGACAAACGTGGAGATGATTGCCAGTTTTATCCAGTCATTATCTATTGGAATGACACTAAGCAAAACAAGTATAAACGATGTTATTCCTATTACAGAAACTATCACTGCCCATTTCTTTGGAACTGTATATTGGTTCAGTAAGAGAGCAAAGAGAATTCCTACAACAAAATAAAGATTCAAAGAGTGGGTTACCATTTTCAGATAAGGGCTGTCAAAATGGATAATATAGCCTAAAATTGAAGTGAGAATGAAAAATCCTACAATGAAATAGTACCTCTTTTCTTTAAAAAATAACGCGAGTCCAAATATGAGATAAAAGAACATTTCAAAATTTAAAGACCAGCCTAAGAAAAGCACCGGAAATTCTTTCTTGGTCGGAAGAAATAATAAAGAATGGATTAATTCATAAAGACCTGCTCCATGAAAATATAGAAAGAAACTGCCTCCTGGTATCATGGCCGCAAATGTCAAAAGATAATACAACGGAACAATTCTGATTACTCTTCTTTTGTAAAATAAAGTGATCTGCTGAAAAGTATCCTTGCTGAAATTTATTTTTTGAGTGGTGAAAGTCATGATAAATCCACTGATAATAAAGAATACGGGAACACCGATGCTTCCTTTTTTAAAAAGAGTATCGCCAAGATTCAGCTCAGGTAAGTTGATCGTTTCACGAAAGTGAAAGCAACATACCAACAATGCTGAAATTCCTCTTAATATCTGGAGGTTGTTAAGTTTCATAGCAGAAGAAAAATAATCCTATCCTTTAAATTTTTTAAAGATATTTATAGTTTTTAAATACCCCTATTCGATATAAAAATTTTAATAATCTTGATTTTTTCAATTTATTTATTTTGTCTAAAGAATTTTGTGCAGTAAAATATAAATTAATTTTATCGATTAATTCTTCTGTCTGGAATTCAGAAAAATGAAAATTTTCTACCAGTATTTTTCTTCTTTCTTCTTTTCTTAAAGATTGTGATTTTGGATCAGAGCTTATACCATCTTTATAAAATCGGGATATGGTGTGTTCTATAGGTCTATAAGTACAATTATACTTAAAAATAGAAATCAAAAACCATTTCCAATCCGAACAAATTTTCAGATTTTCATCATAGAGACCTACTTTTTCAAAAGCACTTTTTTTAATGAAAGTACTAGGATGCCAAATAGTTTCTGCAATAAAATCTAAGAATGAGATGTTTTTTTTAGTTGGTCTAAGAACATCTTTATTATCTTCATCTATAACTAAATCTCCAGAAATAATATCATCTGTATGTAGTAGTGGAGTTACTTTTTCTACCACTAATTCATTTATCAGCTCGTCTCCGCTATTTAGGAAAAGAAGATATTCTCCGGTAGATTTTTCAATTCCTTTGTTCATCGCATGATAAATTCCCTTATCTGGTTCACTTACCCAATAGTTTATTTTGGAGTTATTTTTTTCTATGAGTTCTTTACTTCCATCTGAACTTCCACCATCAATTACGATATATTCAAAATCTTTATTGGTTTGCCCAAATACACTATTGAAGGTTTTTTGTAAACCATTTCGGTCATTAAAGTTTATCGTTATGATTGTAAGGGATTTGTTAAGCATATTTTTTGAGTGATTTTTTGGTAAATATCTGCCAGTTTATTGCAAAAAAATGATGTTGTATAATAGAAAATGATTTTAAAAAGATTATATTATTTTCAAATCATTTTCTACCATTTCTTTACAAAGAGCTTTTACGGTGTATTGTGGCTTCCAACTGAGAATATTTTTTGCTTTTGTGGGATCACCAATTAGGAGATCAACTTCTGTTGGACGGTAATAATTAGGATCTATTTTTACAACAGTTTTACCTACTGGTAATTGATAATCTGGATTATTACAGCGTAGCACTCTGGCAATTTCATTTTCCTGAGTACCTTCAAAAACAAGTTCTATTCCTGCCTCTTCAAAAGCCATAATCAGAAAATCTCTTACCATAGTAGTTTCACCTGTCGCTAAAACAAAATCGTCTGGCTTATCCTGCTGCAGCATTCTCCACATTCCTTCTACATAATCTTTGGCATGTCCCCAATCTCTTTTAGCATCTAGATTTCCCAGATATAAACAATCTTGTTTGTTCTTTGCTATATTAGCTACTGCCATGGTTATTTTCCGGGTAACAAAAGTTTCACCTCTTCTAGGAGATTCATGATTGAATAAAATACCATTGCAGGCAAACATTCCATATGCTTCCCTATAATTTTTTGTTATCCAAAAACCATAAATTTTTGCAGCACCATAGGGAGAACGAGGGTAGAAAGGAGAGTTTTCATCATAAAAACCTTTTTCATTTTTATTGGATGGAAGTCCGCCATATAATTCTGAGGTAGAGGCTTGGTAAATTTTCGTCTTATGGGTTAGTCCTAAAATCCTGATTGCTTCTAATAGACGCAGTGTACCTAGACCATCTACATTGGCAACATATTCGGGCATGTCAAAACTTACTTTCACATGGCTCATTGCCCCCAGATTGTAGATCTCGTCTGGTTGTACCTCTTGTATAATTCTGATGATATTGGTAGAATCTGTAAGGTCTCCATAGTGTAATTTGAAATTTACATTATGTTCATGTTGATCTAGGTATAAATGATCAATTCTTTGAGTATTAAAAGAGGAGGCTCTTCGCTTTACACCATGAACTTCATAGCCTTTTTCTAAAAGCAGTTCGGCAAGATAAGAACCATCTTGTCCCGTAATTCCTGTAATAAGTGCTTTTTTCATCATTTGTTTAAAAATTTTTCTTGATAAACTTGTTTTATTCCTTCTTCTAAAGGTATATTAGGAGACCAGCCCATAGAATTAATTTTAGAGGAGTCCATTAATTTTCTAGGTGTGCCATTGGGCTTTTCCGTATCCCAAACTATATTTCCTTCATATTGGGTAATATCTTTAATCTGCATGGCCAGTTCTAATATAGAGATTTCCCTGGATGAACCTATATTTACATGACCGCTATCATTATAATTATTCATTAAAAATACGCATGCCTTTGCAAGATCATCTACATGTAAAAATTCTCTAAAAGGGCTGCCGTCTCCCCATAAGATCACTTCTTTTACATTGTTTTGCTGGGCTTCAAAAAATTTTCTGAGCATAGCGGGTAAAACATGGGAATTATGTAAGTCGTAGTTATCATTAGGGCCATAAAGATTGGTTGGCATTGCCGAAATGAAATTACAATCATATTGATTTCTGTATGCATCACACATTTTTATTCCTGCAATTTTTGCTATGGCATAAGGTTCATTGGTTTCTTCTAAAAATCCACTTAATAAGTATTCTTCTTTTAGAGGTTGAGGAGCAAGTTTGGGATATATACAACTAGAGCCTAAAAAAAGTAATTTTTTTACTTCCTGTAAATAACTTTGATGGATTATATTAGCCTCAATCATAAGATTTTCGTAAAGAAAATCTGCACGATATGTATTGTTGGCAAGAATACCTCCTACTTTGGCTGCAGCAAGAAAGACATATTCCGGTTTTTCAGATTCAAAAAATGCTTGTACTTTTTTTTGATCTATAAGGTCTAATTCATCGGAGGTTTTAGTAACAATATTGTTAAACCCATTTGAAATTAAGTTTCTTAAAATGGCACTTCCAACCATACCTCGATGTCCTGCAATATATATTTTAGAGTTTTGGTTCATAATTGTAGTTGTAACGGATTTTATAATAAATTATTTTTAATAAATTATTGAAGTTTGATTTCAAAATTTGAGAGAACGGTTTGCTTTTTTGAGGGATAGCATTTTTCAAAATTATATATTTACAATCTATTTTCGAGATTCTTTCAATGTCGTTATCAATGGTTTTCTGATAATAATTTTGATATAGTTTTTTCAAGGAACTTGAACTTTCCAGAGAGTATCTGTTATAGTATTTTGCTAAAGTTTCGGGATTCTTATATTTAAAATTTGAAAAATGATAAAATACTAAAGGGGATTTGTCCGGCATAATGTATTTATTGTCTTCTGTTGCTACTAATCCTATTCTTTCATGCAAATTCCATGGAGCGGCATTGTATCCCATTTTATTAAGAATTTTTACATTTTTGAAAAAAACAGGCGTAAAGTTCATCCAGATTTGATCTACAAACAGACCTTTTTCCGGCTGATTATAGCAAAGAGATAATAATCTTTCTTCCCACCAATCGAGAAGTTTTTTGACATCTTCAGAATTGGCCCTTAATCCAATAAACCCCAGATTATATATGCCAAAATTAAGAAAAGTATTTTCTACTGGTTTGTAGCCATCTAAAGGAATAGAACTCAGGATATGGGGGGTGAGCAAAATATCTGTATTATTATCAAATTCTGCATTTAATATAGATAATTGATCAAATATCTCAATATCCGGATCGAAGTAATATATAAATTCTGTAGTTAGATTTTGTGCCAATAAGTACTTGAAAAATGATGCTTTTACAGAGGTGTTAAATTCTATAATGTCATATTTCATCCATAATTCATCAAAATTCTTTATTCCAATATCTTTCATTTCTACAATTTCACATTGGAAAGAATCATAATCTATTTCACTAGATTTTTCATCGCATAATCCTATTACAAATTTGAAGTTTTCACCATATTTATTAACAGAATTTTTTAGAACTTTAGCCTGTGCTAAATAGTTATTGGAGCAGATTGTGAAAGCTATATTCATAGGATTTTGGAAGTAAAAGTTGTTGAAATGTCTTAATATATTGTAAAAAATAATTTACTTTCTGGATATTGATATTTTTTTCTGTTTTTAATCTAGTATTACTTTGTAAAATTTCTGGATTGAAATTTATTTCTTAGGCTTCCTTATTAAGCGGAATATTTTTTTAGACAAATGTAATAACCCCAGATCTTCAATTATTTTTTTAAGAGACAAAAACAGTTTAAAAGTTCTTGATTCTTTTAGATTTCTTATTTCAATTGTTAATTCGTTCACTTTGTTATAGTTAGTGTTTAAGTGCCTTAAAAGTAATTTCTTGAAATCAGAATTTGAAATTACCTTTTCAGCTTCATTATAGAAAAGCATCTGATATACAATCATATGTTTTCTATCTCTGGACATACTCCTTGCATGTTTTCTATACAAGGCCAAAGGAGCGTCTAAAAAAATGAAATTGATGTTTTTTTGTGCAATTTGAATCCAGAAAAGCCAGTCTTCTTTTGCTTTTAGATTTTCATTAAAACGAATAGTTTCAAAAAGAGATTTTGGAAAAAAACCACAATGGATAGGAATTGTGAATGTAAAATCCCATTGATATAGGATAGATTCAAAATTCAGCAAATCCTGAGATAACTTGCAAAAAGGAGGTAATAGTTTTTGTTTATCTGAATCGTCAAACAAACAAAAATTTGACACTACTATTGCTTCTTTTTCTTGTATCAAATTTAAAGAATCTGAAAACTTAGTTTGAACTAAGATATCATCTGAATCTAAAAACTGAATATAATCTCCGGTTTTGATTTCCAGAGCGGCATTTCTTGCAGAAGATAACCCTCCGTTTTCTTTGTAAAGATATCTAAAACGGTTATCTTTTTTGACCCATTTGTCTGCTACTTCAGCCGTATTATCAGGAGATCCGTCATTAACGATAATGCATTCCCAGTTTTCATACGTTTGATCAAGAACAGATTGCAGAGATTCATCCAAAAAGCGTGCTTGATTATAACAGGGGACGATTACAGATATTTTGGGATTCATTTTCATTTTTATTCAATAAATTTATTGTGTTTTACTTTTCAGTGGATCATTAAGATTACAGCTTTTTAAATTCTTTCTGCCACACTTTAATAATATTACCTGAAATTTTCTGTTCGAAGGTACAAAATTATTTTTTCCGGGAATTTAGAATGGGATATTTTTGGATATACCATTGAGTAGATCTTCTTGTTGAATAACATATTATAAATATGATGAATAAAGCTTCTTCAGGTATTCATCAGGGGGAAGGCCTCTGAAGAAATCTTCTGTCAAACTGTCAAATTCTATATTGTAAAAAGAACCTTCATTTATACTTTCAGAGTCCGCATTTTTGGCAAGATGATTCTCCAGCTGTGATAAAATTTCATGCAATGAATACTGATAAGGATAAGCCAGATTGACGATTTTATTGTTGAGGGTTTCTATATGTTTCGAAACAAATAAGGCAATATCATCCGTACCGATAAGTATTCTTCTTGCATTACTGTGAATGGTGAGTTTATTTTCAGATAAAATTGAGTTTTTAAGAAAGTTGATTAGTGTATTGGGATTTCCTCCACGGCCTACTGCATTACCAACTCTGAAAATAACAAAGCTGGAACACTGTTCAGTAATTTGTTTTTCAATAGCAAGTTTATGCATCACATAAGGACTTTCAGTTTTGCTTGGATCGTAGATACTGCACGTAGAAAAATAAATCAGCTTTTTATCCGGATACTGGCTAATAACCGATTTCAGCAGGGATATTTCTCTTTCAAATTCAGCAGGATTTTTTTCCAGTGAATTGGAAACTCCTGATGCAAAAAAAATAACATCTTCTTTATCATAAAACCTTAAGGCATTTGCCAGAATTCCATTACCAATAATCATATGTTGACTGTTTTATGCCTTATTCCGGGCAGGATGATATTTTAACTTTCAGATTACATTTTTAATTCTGCGATCTTGTTGATAATTTTATAAAGTAAAGTTGGTAGCTTATTTCTAATCGCTATATCTAATCTCTTGGTACGATAGGGGTAAGCACTATAAGCATGGCTGTATTCATCAAAAAGCTTTCCAAATAGATAATATCTGTGCGTACGACTGTTAATTTTATCTTTAAGGATCCCGTCTTTATCAAACATCATTTGAAGAAGAAGGACTTCCATCTCAATTCTCTCTGCTTTTATTTTAGATAGATTTTCTGGATGTCTTCGATAATAGGCAAGTTTTTCCGGAATATAGGCGATGAGATATTTTTCGCTGATTTTTAGCCATCTGAAATAATCTTCCACAATTAATTTTGTATCATACTTACCTGTTTCTTTAATGACGTCAGTTTTTAACAAAACAGTTAGAGCAGGTATTCTGTTCTCTTTCAGAAGTTCTCTTTTAAAAGTGTGAGGATCCATTCCCTTCACACTGTCATAATTCGAAATATCTCCAATAATAGATCCATTATCATCAACCGTATGAGTATTGCTGAATGCCATACCATATTCATCTCCTAAACTTTCAAGCAAGGAAACTGACTTTTCAATGGCTTCAGGATGCATAAAATCATCTGCAGCAATCAGTTTAATGTATTTCCCTTTTGCCAGATCAATACATTCGTTAAGCATGGTAGCCAGTCCTGTATTATTTGTATGAAAATTTCTTTCTGCAGGATATTGAGTTTCTTTTAGCCATTGTTCAATGACATCAGCGGAATTATCAGGGGAAGCATCATCACCAACAATCAATTGAATATTGGTATAAGTCTGGTTTTTGATGCTGTCCAGATTTTCCCTAATATATCGGGAATGGTTGTAGGATACCACGATGACGGTTACTAATGGTTGTTCCATTTAGAACTCATTTATAGTTTTAATAATTGTTTCAATTTCTTTTTCTTCCAAGATTGATGAAATAGGTAGGCTAAGGACTTCCTCATGCATTTTTTCAGTCACAGGAAAAGAAAGATCATTGTATTCTTTGTAAGCCTGTTGTTTATGAGGTGGAATAGGGTAGTGAATGATAGTCTGTATCCCTTTTTCTGTTAAATAAGCCTGAAGAGCATCTCTGTTTTCTGTTCTAATCACAAACACATGCCATACATGTTCTTTTTCATCTGCCGGATTTTCAGGAAGTGTAATCTTTGGATTGGTTATTCCTGCTATAAATTTCTTGGCAACTTCTCTGCGGGTTTCGTTTTCGTGGCTGATATATTTTAATTTAATATCTAAAACAGCAGCCTGGAGTTCATCTATTCTGGAGTTCAGACCTTTGTATATATTAACATATTTCTGATTGGAACCATAATTTCCTAATGCACGAATTGTTTCAAATAATTTTTGATCATTCGTTGTCACAGCGCCGGCATCACCCAGTGCACCCAGATTTTTGCCTGGATAAAAACTAAACCCTGAGGCATCACCCAGGTTTCCGGTTTTTATTCCGTTCCATTCTGCTCCGATGGCCTGAGCATTATCTTCTACAATTTTAAGGTGATATTTCTCGGCTATCTTTTTCAATTCATCAGAAAAAACGACCCTTCCCTGAAGGTGTACAATCAGTATACCTTTTGTTTTAGGGGTTATTTTATCTTCAATTTTTGAGATGTCAATATTGTAAGTATTAGGATCGGGTTCCACAAAAACAGGAATCAAACCATTATCGGATAGGGCCAGTACAGACGCTATATAAGTATTAGCGGGAACGATGACTTCATCACCGGGTTTCATAACTCCCAATTCTATATACGCGCGGAAAATGAGACGCAGTGCATCGAGTCCATTGGCTACACCAAGGGCATATTCTGAATTGATATAAGAGGCCAGATTTTTTTCGAAAGCTTTGGTCTTTTCTCCAAGAAGATACCATCCTGAACGGAAAGTCTGTAATAAAGTTTCTTCTATTTCCTGCTGATATTTGAGGTTTATTTTTTGTAAATCAAGGAATTTTATCATTATTGTTTTTTCTTTAAAGTTTATGGGAAAATTTAATCCCGTATTGTATGATTGAGTATGTATTTGCTAATATACTGTTCAATGATGATATTTTAAAGCATAGAGATTTCATAAAAATCATTGCAAACAGCTCTTCCTCCGTACATTTCTTTTTGGTTAATAAGCCCTTCATTTAAATGCAGGCCTTGGTTTTCGGTTGATATTCCAAAGCTGAAGTATTCTTTATTCTGAAACTGCTCTTCAATCAGTTTAATAATTAAATAATCCAAAGCTCCAATAGTACGGCCTCTCTCAGAATTGGCAAGATATTGAGTGTGGACAACATTTCCAAAGTCGAAAATTACAGAGCCACAAATCAAAGCACCATTTTCATGAATTTCAAATAGCTTTATATTATCCGGGAATTTTTTTGCCAGTCTGTGTATTTCCTCTAAACTGTGGGTAGGAGTTGCATTATGTCTGGTTAAAATATTGGTCAGCAGTTCCCAGTATTTATCAAAATCTTTATTTTCTACAATTTCAAGATTCAAAGCAGAACAGTCTTTAAACTTTTTAGCAGGTGATTTAGCTAAAGGAAGTCTGTTTTTGATGGATATAACAGAGGAGATATCCCTTCTGAATAGATGAGCTTTATTAATAAACAAAGCATAAAGATCTTCCTGAAAAGGCTGTTCAGAAAATATATAGGGAATTGCTTTATAAATCAGCTTTTGAAAACCATTTGAAGAGTAATACTTTTTCAAAGCAGAAAAAACCTCCAGAACTTCTACAGATTTCACCCTTTTATTGACAATTAAGGAGCCATAAGTCAATCCTCCATGTGAAAAAATTTCTTTTTCTCTTTCATTAGCTGGAAATACAGCAATGATCTGATTCTTGTTTTTAAAAATCAAAGAATGATCCAAAAACCGGTCAGAATGATAATCCATGTAATCTCTTTGAAAAAAGAAAAGGTTATTTTTACTTTCTTTTACAAAGCTATCCCAGGATGATTTGTGGCTTTCGTTGTATCGTATAACTTCTATTTCCATTATAATTTTAATGTCATTCTTACGTTGTTATTTTCAATACAGTCTATTCTGAATCCAAAATTCTCATAGGCGCGTAATGCTCTTATATTACTCGGGATAACATTTAAATATAAGCTGCTCAATCCAAACTTCTCTTTGGCAATAGAAACAAGCTCTGATAAAATTTGGCTGCTCAACCCTTTTCCCCAATATTCTTTTTCTCCAATGTAACCAAAGTATTCTGCATTGTTGTTGTTCCTGTCAATTTTTTTCAATCCTGCAACTCCAATATTTTGATTGTTGTATGAAATACCTTTAATGAAATACGTTTCATTACGGTCAAGATTGCTGAACCATTCTTTTTGACTTTCTTTGGTGAAGTCAGGAGTACCGGTTAATTCTTTTATTTCGGGATCATTCAACCAGTTCCATGATTTTTCTAAAAAATCTTCGTTATAATCTATAAGACTTAGGTGGTCCTGTTCCTCGTAAGATTTAAAGTCTTCATAGCTTCTGAAATAATCTGCCTCATCATAAAGTTCTGAAGCAAGACACATTAAGACAGCGTTGTGAGAAAACTGAATATCTCTCCATATCAGTTTAGGGATAAATAGCCCTTTGTTTGGATGGTCTAATACAAAAGTTTCTGTATTTCCGTTTTTATCTTCCGTATTAAAAGTAATGGTTCCTGAAACGGCGAATATAATTTGATTCAGTTTTTTGTGGGCATGTCCTCCTCTTGTTACATCTTGTGGAGTGTAATAAGTCCAGTAAACACGTTTAATATCAAAAGGCGTATTCTTTTTTGCTTCCGCTATGGTGATATAGCCCAACTGTGATGAGCCGATTCTATCAAATGTAATTAAATAGGGATTATTATTTTTCATTGGTGTATTTGAATAATTCTACAAACATCTCAAAGTTAATTATAAAATTGCAATCAGTATGGCGGCCGTTATTTGTATATGACTGTTCATAAAAATCAACTTCAAATATTTTAGCCAGATTGGAAAAAACTACAGACTCTGTGGCGCTTTCAGGTACAAAGCATATAGCCTTTGGTTTGTTACGGCAAAAAATCATATTGGTCCATGCCGCTCCTGAAATTCCTATGATGAACTCTGCATTTTTAAAATAACCTGCTTGCTCTTCTATACTAAGTTCTTCTAGACATATCGGTACGAAACCGAATTTTTCTAAATATTCTAATATCTGGTCCTGGTTTTCAGCAATCCTGTGAGTATTTTTCCGGTACAAGAAAAGTTTCTTAGGAAGCTCGTCATTAATAACTAATTTCTCTAAAATATAATTAGAAAAGTTATAGGTTATTTCTGTATTGTAGAAAGCTCCGTCTGCTTTAATCAGGCTGTCAAATCTGTTGAACTGAATGTGGTTAAAATCATTTATATGATAAAGCTTTTTTACATGATATGTTTTGCCCGGATTTAAATACTTTACATCAAACTTATTTATGATAAACAAATCCAGTATTTTCTTCATACTTGGAACCTTGAGTACAATATCATTCACTAAAACGGTTGAGGTGTACTTGGGATTTAGTAAAGTAATTTTAGGCATTATTTCTATTAGGAAATGAAACCAGTTCCAGGAACCATTTCCTCCTAAAAAGAAGCCTTCTTTAAGTTCCTCAACCTCCTTTTTGATAATTTTAGCGTGCTTATCATTATGGAAGTTTACAAAACCTTCATTAAATCTTTCACCTTCACTTCTATGAGTGATCAGATTATCATTTTGAAGGATTGAAGATGAATTGATATCAATATATGCATCTTCAAATTGATAAAGTGATACTTCTGGAGATACAACTTCAATATACCGTTCTTCAATATTGAGGAATTTTGGCAGATAGGTTTTGGTCTTGTTTTCTTCTGCAAGCTTTTGAATAGTTTGCTGTTTACAATCAATAATATCCTTTATAGAAACTATTTCAGAAAATGATTTATATCTGAAATTATAAACCGTTCTCTTAAAATAATTAGATAAAGAATCATTACTCTTTATATAGTTAACAAACTTTCTTATAAAAGCTGCCATTCAAAATTAGTTTTTATAAATCCAGGTTCTACACCCAACCATTCACCTAACTCTTTTGACCTTTCAGTAATTCTGAATTTTAATATATCTTCTTCATACAATACGCTTTCATGTACGTTTCTGATAATATATAAACTTATTACATATTCACCCACATTCAGGAAATCTTTAGGGATATCACATACAAGTTTATTGTTCCCATTTTGTAATTTCACTTTATATCCGTTACTCATGGTAAAAAGAATATCATTGTTGAAATTTTTTACAATATAAGAAAGATGATACTCATTAATATTATCTTTTATCGTAATGTCAGTAAGAAGATTGAATTTTTGATCTTCTCTGAAATCAATTTCATTTGATTGTAAATTTTCATCAACCAAAGAAATGCTGTTAAGCTCAAAAAGGTTATTCTTAAAGTCTTTATGATCTCCTAATATTACACTGTTGCCAAAAGATTGTTTATCTCCATTATAAACACTAAGAGCCTTATCTGTGGTGCCATTATAGATAATGTTTCCGTTAGACATTACAATCCCCTGATTGCATAAAGATTTTATGGCAGTCATATTGTGGCTTACAAACAGGATTGTTCTTCCCTGATCTTTAGTCACGTCTGACATTTTAGCTAAACATTTTTTCTGAAATTCAGCATCTCCCACTGCTAAAACTTCATCTACAATAAGGATTTCGGATTCCAAATGAGCTGCTACAGCAAATGCAAGGCGGACATACATTCCCGAAGAGTATCTTTTAACAGGTGTATCTATATATCTTTCAACACCGGAAAAATCTACAATTTCATCAAACTTTCTCTTGATTTCCTTTCTTGTCATTCCTAAAATAGCTCCGTTAAGGAAAACATTTTCTCTTCCTGTCATTTCAGGGTGAAAACCTGTTCCTACCTCAAGCAGAGATGCTATTCTTCCGTTGGTGTATATCTTTCCTGTGGTAGGCTTTGTAACTTTACTTAAAACCTTGAGCAAAGTTGATTTCCCAGCACCATTTCTGCCGATAATTCCAACAGCATCTCCTTGCTGGATTTCAAAATTGATATCACGGAGTGACCATACATATTCGGAATCTCCCTTTGTGGTTCTGTCATTGGTTTCTCCAATTTTAAGATAAGGATCTTCTTTTCCTCTTACTTTATGCCAGAATCTGTTAAGGTCATGAGAAAGAGTTCCTGTACCCACTTGTCCCAGGCGATATTGTTTTGATATATTTTCTGCTTTTAAAGACAGCATATTCATCATTGAATTTAAAATTAATAAAATAAGTTACCAGTAAAAGTTATACAGTGTCCATAAAAGTTTTTTCAACCTTATTGAAAATAACAATTCCTATCATTAAAAGGATAAGAATAATAACCGTACTAATTCCAAGCATGGCAGGAGAAAAGTCTCCAACGCCTATCCAAGCATATTTAAAACATTCAAAAATACCGGTTAAAGGATTATAATAAGCTAACTTTTTAAAGAATCCTGGTAATGAAGATACAGGATAAATCACAGGAGTTGCATACATATATAAACTCACTCCAAAGCCCAATAGCATTGCAAGATCCTTATATTTTGTAGTCAATGAAGAAAATATCATTCCAACTCCTAATGCAAAAAGTGCCATTAAGAATATAAGAAATGGGGTGGCAAGAATCCAGATATTAGGATGAGCTTCTCCTTTGCTATAATAATATGCCCATGCAAGGATAAATAAAATAAGCTGTACTCCAAATCGCATCAGGTTGGAGATAACAATCGACAATGGAGTAACGAGTCTTGGAAAATAAACCTTTCCGAAGATTCCTGCATTTCCTGTAAAAGTGGAGGAGGTAGCCAGTAACGATGCAGAAAAGTAATTCCAGAGAGTAACTCCTGCCAGATAGAAAAGGAGCGGTGGTGCTCCATCTGTAGGTAATTTGGCAATTCTTCCAAAAATAACCAGATAGACGATAGTCGTTAAAATGGGATTAATAAAAAACCAGATTGGCCCTAAAATAGTCTGCTTAAAACTGGATATAAAATCTCTTTTTACAAACATATAAACAAGATCTTTGTATCTCCAGACTTCTTTTAGCTTCAAGTCAAATAGCGAATGATCTGCATCAATCGTCTCAGTCCACTTCTGTTGTGGTTCATTCATCTGTGTAAGTTTTTGCAAATTTATAATAATTAATTCTTACTGTATCTCCTAGTTTATGAATTTTCATAGTCAATAAAACTAAAAATCATCAACTAATATATTGATATTTGAGCGTATGAACAAAAACTATTGGCCATAAAGCCAATAGTCTATGAATTTTATAAATTATATTTGTTATTTTCCGACAAGTTGTTTCAGGTATTCGCCGTATCCACTTTTACCATATTTAGTAGCTGTTTCAAGCAGTTTCTCCTCACCAATGAATTTATTTCTGAAGGCAATTTCTTCGATACAGCCAATTTTAAATCCTTGTCTTTTTTCAATAACGCTTACAAATTCTGAAGCGTCATGAAGAGAGTCAAATGTTCCTGTATCCAGCCATGCAGTTCCTCTGTTAAGGACAGCTACTTCAAGCTTTCCATTGTTTAAGTAAACATTGTTGATGTCTGTGATTTCCAGCTCACCTCTTGCAGAAGGTTTGATATTTTTTGCGATTTCCACTACGTTGTTATCGTAGAAATAAAGTCCAGGAACAGCGTAGTTTGATTTCGGATTTAAAGGTTTTTCTTCAATAGAAACGGCTTTCAGATTTTTATCAAATTCTACTACACCATATCTTTCAGGGTCTGCAACGTGGTAGGCAAAAACAACTCCTCCTTCCGGATTGGTTTTGTTTTTTAATAAAGTTCCCATTTCAGAACCATAGAAAATATTATCTCCCAATACCAATGCTGCGGGATCATTGCCAATAAAATCTTCACCCAGGATAAAGGCTTGTGCTAAACCATCCGGGCTTGGCTGTACAACATATTCTATATTACAGCCAATTTGCGAGCCGTCGCCCAAAAGTTTGATAAAACCTGCCTGGTCGTGTGGAGTTGTGATGATCAGAATATCTTTGATTCCTGCTAAAAGTAGTGTGGAAAGCGGATAATAGATCATTGGTTTGTCGTAAACAGGCATCAGCTGCTTGCTCACTGCAATCGTTAGAGGGTATAGTCTTGTTCCGGAACCTCCGGCTAATATTATTCCTTTCATGTTTTGGTGCGTATTACGCTTATTTCTTTTGTGTTGTGAGTTGAATTTCTGTTGAGTACAAAGACTTTTATTTCTCTGTTATCTCAATAACAATATATTTAGTTGTATTGCTTGCTATAGTAATCCTGATAATTTCCAGAAGTTACATTCTCCAGCCATTCCTTGTTTTCCAGGTACCAGTCAATGGTTTTTGCTAATCCTTCTTCAAAGGTAACTGAAGGTTTCCAGCCTAAATCTTTATTCAATTTTGTGGCATCAATGGCGTAACGTTTGTCGTGGCCTGGTCTGTCTTTAACAAAAGTGATCAGTTTTTCAGAATAGCCTTCAGGTTTCTCCAGTTTGGCATCCATTTGTTTGATCAGTTCTTTTACAAGATCAATATTCTGCCATTCATTGAATCCTCCGATATTATAAGTTTCTCCGGTTTTGGCTTCTTTAAAAATCTGGTGAATTGCTTTGGCGTGATCAATGACAAATAACCAGTCTCTGGTGTATTTTCCGTCACCATAAATAGGAAGAGGTCTTTCGTTGATGATATTAGAAATACAAAGCGGAATCAACTTTTCAGGGAAATGATTCGGACCGTAGTTATTAGAACAGTTAGATACGATGAAAGGCATTCCATAGGTGTTTCCGTAAGCTCTTACCAAATGGTCAGAAGCTGCTTTGGATGCTGAATACGGAGATTGAGGGTCGTATGATGTGGTTTCTAAAAAGAATCCTGTTTCGCCTAAACTTCCATATACTTCGTCAGTAGAAATATGATAGAAAAGATTATTTCTTTTTTCATCCGGGAATCTGCCGTGAGTATGATCAGGGTTTAACGTCCAGAACTCTTTACAAAGATTCAGAAGATTAGCGGTCCCGTTTACATTCGTGTTGATAAATGCCATTGGATCTGTAATACTTCTGTCTACATGACTTTCTGCTGCTAAATGGACAACTGCATCCGGATTGTATTTTTCGAAAACTTTTCTAAGTTCTTCCGGTTTTGTGATATCTGCTTTTTCGAAAACATAATTAGGTTCATTTTCAATGTCCTTTAAGTTTTCCAGATTTCCGGCATAGGTAAGGGCATCAAGATTGATGATCTTAGTGTCCGGATTGTTTTTTACAAATTCTCTTACAACATGGGAACCGATGAACCCGGCACCTCCTGTAATGATAATGTTTTTCATTTATTTATTTTGAGATGGTCTTTCTTCCTATACTTTTATAATGAAATCCGTTTTGTTCAGGGACTTCCAATGGATACATATTTCTGCCATCAAAAATGACTTTGTTTTTCATTTTTTTAGCCATAAGTTCAAAATTGGGGTTTTTGAATTCCGGCCATTCTGTGGCAATAAATAGTGCATCTACATCTTCCAATGCATCATACATTCCTTTGGCGTATTGTATTTTGTTACCAAGAAGTTTTTGAACATTGCTTTCCGCAACAGCATCATATGCTACAATTTCCGCACCTTTTTCCAATAAAAGGGCAATATTGTCTAAAGATGAAGCTTCTCTGATGTCATCTGTATTTGCTTTAAAGGCAAGTCCCCACATGGCGATTTTCTTTCCTTCAATACTTCCTCCGAAATATTTTTCAATTTCAGACACTAAAATAACTTTCTGGGTGGTATTTACATTTTCAGTAGCTTCCAGGATCTGGAAATTAAAATCTTCCTGTTTCCCAGATTTTATAAGTGCTTTTACGTCTTTAGGGAAGCAGCTGCCTCCATATCCGATTCCAGGGAATAAAAATCTGTGCCCGATTCTGTCGTCACTTCCCATTCCCAGTCTTACCTTGTCCACATCTGCACCTACTTTTTCACAATAGTTGGCAATTTCATTCATGAAGGTGATTTTTACCGCTAAAAATGAATTGGCTGCGTATTTGGTAAGCTCTGAAGACTTCTCATCCATAAAAATAATTGGAATTCCGGTATTGGTAAAAGGCTGGTATATTTTAGACATAATATCTTTAGCTCTTTCTGAGCTTGCTCCTACAACAACTCTTGAGGGATTCATAGAGTCTTCAACAGCAAAACCTTCTCTTAGGAATTCAGGATTTGAAACCACATCAAAAGGGATGTCTGTTTTGGAAGAGATTGTTTCTCTTACCCTGTCTGCCGTGCCTACCGGAACAGTACTTTTATTAACAATGACTTTGTATTCAGTTATCATTTCGCCAATATTATTGGCTACATGAAGTACATAAGACAGATCTGCAGATCCGTCTTCTCCTGGAGGAGTAGGCAATGCCAGATATATAACTTCGCTTTTGTCTAAAGCTTCTTTAAGGTTGGTAGTGAAAAATAATCTTTCAGACTGGATGTTTCTTAAAAACATTTCTTCAAGGTTCGGCTCATAGATGGGAACAATGCCGTTTTTCATACCTTCTACTTTTTTTTCATCAATATCAACACAGTATACTGAATTGCCAAGTTCTGCCAGAGTAGTTCCTGTAACTAATCCTACATAACCTGTTCCTACAATCGTTATATTCAAAATGTTTGTTTTAAAATTCTAAAGACAAAAGTAATAAAAATACTGTCATGGTATCTAATCAACTATATAGAGTTCAGTAACTTTTATATAATGACAGGGTTAGCAATAACTTGAATGACAAATATTAATTTTTTTTGTAATATTGTATGTATGATAAACATTAATTATTCATGAAATGCAATTTAATTCTTCTTTAACAAAAATATTTTGTCTTTTAGTGTTCTCTCTAAATAATATTTATGGGCAAATAAATGATGCTAAAACCAATGACTCGTCTCGACGTTTGAAAGATCAGCAAGAACAGTTGTTAGCTGATGGTAATATTACATATAGGTTGGTCTTTAATGATGGAACAATAGTGCCATTTGGGCAGCTAATTTATGATACTGAAAGAGAATCGGTGCGTAATCAGGATTTAAAAAATAGAGAGGATAGTAAAAAACTAAGCTACTTATCTGTAAAATTATCTAAGCCCTGGAGACTGAATAACTGCGAGGGTACATTTAGTACTTTGCTTTTTGACAATAAACAAGAGGCTGTTAACGCAGCTTATAATAAATATAAAACAGGGAAGTGTTCTGGGAAATAATGAGTTTTCAGTTGTATTGTTCTGTTTGAATTAATCTTGAGAATGTAACTATTGTTTAATCTGTAGGTGTATGATATTGCCTACAAACTAGTTGATATATAAGAACATATTTTGTGTTTTTAGAAAAAAAGCTTATATTTGCAATGGATTTACGGAAAAAATGGGAAGGCTTCGGAAGAAAGCCTTTTTTCGTACTGTAAATCAAGATAAAAATATATGGAGTTTAGAAAAAGAATTGAAGAATTATTAAATGAATTCCTTGAGACCAGAAAAGATCTGTTTCTTATTGATCTTAAAATTTCTGCAGGGGATGATATTACAGTGATTTTGGATGGTGATAACGGAGTTTCTTTGCAGGACTGCCTTGATGCAAGCCGTGCCATTGAATTTAATATGGATCGTGAAGAGCATGACTTCAGCCTTCAGGTGATGTCTGCCGGACTGAGCGAGCCATTATCCACACCAAGACAGTTCAGTAAAAACATTGGAAGAGAGATTGAGGTGATGCTGGAGGATTCTTCTAAAATTGAAGGAGAATTGTCAAAAGTAGACGATGAGAAGATCACACTTGTTCTACGCTACCGTAAGCCGAAAGATATCGGAAAAGGAAAAGTAGATGTGGAGGAGGAGAAAGAGATTTCTTATCCTGAGATCAAAAAAGCATTAGTAGTAATTAAATTTTAAAAAGAAAAAAGAATAGATGGATAATATAGCGTTGATTGAATCCTTTGGTGATTTTAAAGACGAAAAGGGGATCAGTAAGATTGATCTTATGGCAATTATTGAAGATTCACTGAAGACTCTTTTAAGAAAGAGATTTGATTCAGATGATCATTTTGATGTGATTGTAAACCCGGATAAAGGAGATTTTCAGATATTTTTGAATAAAACAATTGTAGAGGACGAAATGTCTGAAGATGATGATTTGGAGATTGAAATCTCTGAAGCAAAGAAGATTGACCCTACCTTCGAAGTAGGTGAGGACTTTACAATGGAAATTCCTGTTGCACAATTGGGAAGAAGAAATATTCTTACCCTTAAGCAAATCCTTGCTACAAAACTTCAGGAACACAATAATGCAATGCTGTACGAACAGTTTAGAGATAAAATTGGTGAAATCGTTGTTGGAGAAATCCACCACATCCGTCACAAGCACGTGATTTTGCTGGATGATGAAGGAAATGAATTTATTTTACCAAAAGAAAACCAGATCCCATCCGATTTCTTTAAAAAGGGTGAGAATATCAGAGCTATTGTTGAGACAGTAGATTTTAAAGGTTCTAAACCACAGATTATTATTTCCAGAACTGCACCTAAATTCCTTGAGAAATTATTAGAGCTGGAAATTCCTGAAATTCAGGACGGAACAATTATCCTTAAAAAGGTAGTGAGAATTCCTGGTGAAAAGGCGAAGATTGCAGTAGATGCTTATGATGACAGAATTGATCCGGTAGGAGCTTGTGTTGGGGTTAAAGGATCCAGAATTCATGGCGTTGTAAGAGAGTTGAGAAATGAAAACATCGATGTTATTCAGTGGTCTAAAAACCCTGAGATTTTGGTTAAGAGAGCATTAGGAAACGTTACAGTCAATAAAATTGACATCAATGAGGATCAAAACTATGCATTAGTATATACTCCTGTTGAAGAGATTTCTAAAGTAATTGGAAAACAAGGTCAGAATATCAGATTGGCTTCTTGGTTGTCAGGATATGAAATTGATGTATACAGAGAGTCCAGCGAGGATGACGATGTTGAATTGAGAGAATTTAACGATGATATCGAGCAGTGGATTTTGGATGAGTTTAAGAAAGTAGGACTTACAACTGCAAAATCAGTATTGGATAAAGAAACTGAGAGTCTTTTAAATATGGTAGACCTTGAAGAAGAAACCATCGAAGAGGTTAAACGTATTCTGAGAGAAGAATTTGAAGATTAAGATTTTAAATAAATTTTAATAAACAGTAAAAAGGAAATACTTTAATTTTAAAAATTAAAAACAGTAAATAATATAAATGCCAAAAATTAGATTAAATAAAGCGGTTAAGGAATTCAACATTTCGATGTCCAGATTAGTAGAGTTTTTACAATCAAGGGGTTTCGAAGTTGAAAGCAATCCTAACGCTCAATTGGAAGAAGCGGCATATTCTGCATTGGAGGCTGAGTTTGCTAAAGACGGCGAACAAAGAAAGGCTTCCCATGAGGTGGTGATCACTAAAGTTCCGGAAGAAAAACTGGAAATTGAAGAAAAGAAAACCCCTGAAGTGATAAGAGCTAAAGCAAATAAACCAGAAACTAGAATTTTAGGTAAAATAGACTTAGAACCTAAGAAGCCTGAAGTTGAGGAAGCTCCTGCAGCTCCTGTTGCGACACCGGTTGAAGAAAAGAAAGAAGAAATCGTGAAAGAAGAACAACAGCCGGAAGTTAAAGCAGCGCCTGAGAAGCAGGAATTTAAAGTTTTGGATAAAATTGATTTGTCTCAAATAGAATCTAGAAACAGACCTGTGAAAAAAGACAAGCCAAAAATGGAGGAGAAAAAAGAAGAAGTTAAACCTGTGGAAACAGTAAAAGAAACTCCAAAACCAGTGGTTGCAGAGGAGAAAAAAGTAGAAACTCCAAAAGTAGAAGCTGAACCTGAATCTCAGGAACCACAAAAAATTGAGACAGTATATCAGAAGCTTGACGGTCCTAAGATCGTTGGGGAAAAGATTGACTTAACTCAGTTTGCGCCAAAGCCAGGTGCTGGAGCAAAAAAGAAAAGAAAGAGAATTGAAAAACCTGGTGGCCAGAATAACCAACAAGGTCAGGGGAATAATCAAAACTCAGGAAATAACAACAATAACCAAGGTGGCCAAGGCCAAGGAAACCGTCCACATAACAACAACGGTGGACAGGGACAAGGTGGAAACCGCCAAGGTGGTCAGGGAGGACAAGGAAATCGTCCTCAAGGTCAAGGTGGCCAGGGTGGAAACCGTTTTGGAAATAACCAGGGTGGTGGAAACCGTCAAGGTCAAGGTGGTGGCTTCAAAAAAGGAGGTCAGAACAACAGACCTGGACAAAGAGTTATGCCAGTTGAGCTAACTGATGAGCAGGTTAAAAACCAGATCAAAGAAACATTAGAAAAACTTACTAATAAGGGAGGGAAATCTAAATCTGCAAAACACAGAAAAGATAAGAGAACTTTCCGTAGAGAGCAGGATGAGCGTCAGCAGGAGCTTGAAGCACAAGACAGAACTCTTAAAGTAACAGAATTCATCACAGTAGGTGAATTGGCAAGTTTGATGAATGTTTCTCCAACTGAAGTAATTTCTGCTTGTTTCTCATTAGGGGTAATGGTTACCATGAACCAAAGACTTGAAGCTGATACCTTATTATTAGTAGCAGATGAATTCGGTTATAAAATTGAATTCTCAGATGCTGATCTTGAAGATACAGATTCAGAAGATGAAGTAGACACTGAAGAAAGCTTGTTGCAAAGAGCTCCTGTAGTTACTGTAATGGGACACGTTGACCACGGTAAGACTTCATTGTTGGACTACATTAGAAAAACAAATGTAATTGCCGGTGAATCCGGAGGAATTACTCAGCACATTGGTGCTTATAACGTGAAACTGGAGAATGGTCAGAGAATTACTTTCTTAGATACACCAGGTCACGAAGCCTTTACCGCGATGAGAGCGAGAGGTGCACAGATTACGGATATTGCAATTATCGTAATTGCTGCCGATGATGATGTGATGCCACAAACAAAAGAAGCTATTGCTCACGCGCAGGCTGCGCAGGTTCCAATGATTATTGCAATCAATAAAGTGGATAAACCTAATGCAAACCCTGATAATATCCGTCAACAGCTTTCAGGATTAAACCCTCCGGTTTTAGTAGAAGAATGGGGTGGAAATGTTCAGGCACAAGAGATCTCTGCTAAATTCGGTAATAACGTAGATGTATTGTTGGAGAAAGTTTTACTACAGGCAGAAATGCTTGAATTAAAAGCGAATCCTGAACGTGCAGCAAACGGAGTTGTTATTGAAGCATCTTTAGATAAAGGTAGAGGGTATGTAGCAACAATGTTGGTACAGACCGGAACTCTAAGAGTAGGAGATTATGTAGTTGCTGGTAAAAATCACGGTAAAGTAAAAGCTTTGCTTGATGAAAGAGGAAAAAACCTTAACGAAGCGGGTCCATCAATTCCTGCAACAATCTTAGGTTTGGACGGAGCGCCTACGGCTGGTGATAAATTCCGTGTTTATGCTGATGAAAGTGAAGGTAAAGCTATTGCCAATAAGAGAGAACAATTACAGAGAGAATTATCAATCAGAACGAAGAAGCATACAACGCTTGAAGAATTAGGTAGACGTATTGCTTTAGGAGAATTCAAAGAACTGAATATTATCCTTAAAGGTGACGTGGATGGTTCTGTAGAAGCTCTTTCTGATCAGTTACAAAGATTATCAACAGAAGAAATCAGTGTTAAAATTCTTCACTCAGGTGTTGGGCAAATCACTGAATCTGATATCAACTTAGCAGCAGCATCCGACGCTATTATCATTGGATTTAATGTGAGAGCAGGTGCTAATGCTAAAGAACTTGCAGATCGTGAGGAAATTGAGATCAGAACATATTCTGTAATCTATAAAGCAATTGATGAGGTAAAAGAAGCGATGGAGGGAATGCTTTCTCCGGAAATTCAAGAGCAGGTGATTGGTAATGTTGAGATCCGTGAGGTATTCAAGATTTCTAAAGTAGGAACAATTGCAGGTTGTATGGTTCTTACCGGAAAAGTAACAAGACAGTCTAAAGTACGTTTATTAAGAGACGGTATTGTTAAATTCGACGGAGAACTTGAAAGTTTGAAACGTTTCAAAGATGATGTTAAAGAAGTAACGAAAGGTTACGAATGTGGTCTGAATCTGAAAGGTTACAATGACATCGAAATCGGAGATATCCTTGAAGTATACGAAGAAGTAGCGGTCAAGAAAAAATTAAAATAAATATATCCTAAATATGTGAAAACCACTTTTTTATAAAGTGGTTTTTTTATTTTTTAACCCTGTTTAATTTATAATGATTCTAAATAATTTTTTTTAGATTATTAATAATTTGTTAAAGCGAATTCGGTTTGTGAAAAAATTATCTTTTATTGAATAAAAACTGTCTATTATTATTGAATCTTATTTATTTTATGTAAATTTTAAATGAAACAGTAAAAAAAACAGGCATTTAAACGCTAGTTTAATTTGTGGATGTTAATATTTATTAACATATTTGCCCATTAAATATATTAAAATTTGTTAATATGAATGTTAAACTACGTGTATTGAGTGCAGGAGCATTGTTCTTTATGGGAGCAGTAACTTATGCGCAAACAACAAAAAAAGACACTACTCAAACAAAGCAAATTGATGAGGTAGTTGTACAAGGTTATAGAACCGTTTCTAAGAAAACTGCTGTTGGTGCTAGTCAGCAAATAAAAGCTGAAACTATTGAAAGTAGAGCGCAATCCAATGTATTAAATGCTGTTCAGGGTCAGTTAGCTGGTGTTAATATTAGCGCAGGTAGTGGACAACCGGGTGCTAAGCCTACTGTAATTATTCGTGGGGTAGGTACTCTATCTGCAAGTACAGATCCTCTATATGTAATTGATGGTTTCCCATCCAATAGTGATGCGTTCAGAAACTTGAACAGTTATGATATTGAAACTTTTGAAGTACTGAAAGATCCTGCTGCTCTTGCTGAATATGGTAACAGAGGATCAAACGGGGTAATTGTTATTACCACAAAGAGAGGTAGTTCAACAGGAGGAAAACTTAGTTTCCACTATAACTCTCAAACAGGTGTTAATTTCTTACAAAAAAATAAATATAATATTGCTAACTCCAGAGAATTATTGACTTTGGAGAAAAGATTAAACACTGGTAAGGGTGTTGATATGACCGATCAGGAAATTAATGATTTTAATATCAATACAGATTGGTTAGATTATTTTTACAATCCAGGAATTTTTACAGCTCATAACCTGAGTGTAGAAAGTGGTAACGAAAGAGTTCGTACTTTTACAACTGCTGGATATTTGAACCAGGATGGTACTCTTGCAGGAACTTCATTGCAGAGATTTACATTACGTAATAACATCAGTGGTAAAAGTGAAAACAAAAAATTTGATTACTTTATCGGGATGGCAGCTGTTTTTTCAAAGAATAGCGACCAGCCTTCTGAAGGAGATGCTGAAGGGATCAACCAAAACCCTATCTTGGGAGCTCAGATGGGTGTACCTTACCTAAGCCCAAGTATGTATTCGAACGGATATCAATTATTCCAGGATTATGCTTCGTCAGGAGGAAGTTTATTATACACACCATTATTCCTGATTGATAAAGTTGAAACTTTCTACAGAAGATTCAATGATTACAGATTTGACGTTAACTCTGAATTATCTTATAAAATCTTACCTGGATTGGTTGCGAGAACTCGTACCAATGCACAGTTGATTTATCAAAGACTGGTTTCTGTACAAAGACCTGAAAGTTTTAACAGTCTTTTATTCTCTCCTACACAAGGGGTTCCTTCTTATTTAGGAGGTGCTTATAATGGTACGGAAGCAATTAACAATAACTACAACTTCTCATTTAACCAGTTAGCTCAATTAGGGTATACTAAGAGTTTCGGGAAACATACATTCAACTTAACTGGAAACATGGAATATAACATGTACCAGTTCCAACAAAGTATCCAAACTCAAAGAGGTTTAAATCCTAAGAACTATGTTCCGGATACTGGACAAGGATATGTAACTGATACAGCTGCAAATGACTGGTATGTTCCAACAATTTCCAATGTGAAATCCAGACTGGATCTTCTTTCATATTTTGGATCTTTCGATTATGACTTTAATAAAACTTATGGTATCGTAGCATCCATCAGAAGAGATGGAACAAGCCGATTTGGTGACGATAGAAAATGGGGTACATTCTGGTCTGTAGGAGGTAGATGGAATATCGACTCTGAATCTTTTATGGATAATGTTAGTTTTGTAGATGTATTAAAACTAAGAGGTTCTTATGGGGTTATTGGTAACCAGAGAGTTGTTGCTGGAACAATTTACCAGGGACTTAACCCTCCTAAGTATTATGATGTATATACGCCAATTACTACTGCAGGAGGAAGTTATAACAGTGGTTTCGGTATGGGAATTGCCTTTGGAGATCCACTTCTTCAATGGGAATCTACTAAACTTTATAATGTTGGTATAGATTTCGAATTCTTCAACAGAAGATTAACCGGTTCATTTGATAAATACGGTAAAAAAACAGAGAATATGTATTATACTGATCCAATGGCTCCTGTATTGGGAACTGGATCTATCGATCATAATACTAATATGTTTTTATACAACAGAGGTTATGAATTAAGTTTAAACTATACAGCTCTAAAAACAGAAGACTTAACACTTAATATTAGAGCTAACGGATCTATTAACAATCAGGAACTAGGAGGTATTGCTGGTGGAGGATATATCGATAGCGGAACTCAGTTTATTGTGAGACAACAAAACGGAATGCTTCCTTTCATGCCATATGTATACCATTATCTTGGTGTAAATCCAGCGAATGGAGAATTGCTTTTCGAAGATGCTAATGGTAATGCAACAGAAAATCCAACATTCGCTGATAGAAAGACAAGAAAGTATAATTACCTTCCGAAATATCAAGGAGGATTTGGATTCGATGTAAATTATAAAGGATTCTATGCTTCAACAACATTTACTTATGTTGCAGGTATTGAAAGATTTGATGGAGACTGGTCAACAATGTATGCGGGAGATAACATCGGACAGTTTAATGTATCTCGTGATTTGTTAGATTCTTGGACACCAACTAACACTGGTGCATCTCTACCTTCACTTACTGCTGCTAACAGAAGTCTTGATGCTTCTTCTGATAGATTCCTTGTGGATGCATCTTATTTAAGATTGAGAAATGCTCAAATAGGATACAAAATTCCTAAAAGAATGCTAGATGGAACATTCTTAAGTTCAGCTTCTATTTATGTACAAGGAGAAAATCTTGCAACTTGGACTAAGTGGAGAGGTTATGATGCGGAAAGTAATCGTAATAGTGATGCCGCGAATTATCCTACGGCAAAAACGTTTACTATAGGATTTGACTTTAGATTTTAAACTTTAATTAAACTTTTATGAAAAAATATATTAAATTCTCAATAATAGCATTAAGCGTACTATTCGTGTCTTGTGAAGACAAACTAGAGACGTTTGCTCCTGGTGCTATGACAGAAGATGTAGCTATACAAACAAGCGCAGATTTATCATATTTATTAAATACATCTTATAACCTGTTGACAAATCGTGCAGAAGCTGCTGATGTATCAGTATTTACCGATGAAGTAGGGATTGGATTTGCCAATGGAGGACAAGGAAAATCTACAGAGTATATATTTACAATGAACCCTGGATCTGATCTTCCGGTTTCTTTATGGACTAACTCTTATTTTGCTTTAGCAAGAATTAACAGAGTTATTGCTTTGGCTGATAAAATTGCTCCAAAAGATGCTACGGATGCAATTACTTTAAAAAACCTAAAAGCACAAGCGTTGACATTGAGAGCTTATGCTCACTTGTTGATCCTGTCTTATTTTTCTACAGATTTGAAAAATGATAGTGCATTAGCTGGTGTTCTTGCTGATCGTGTATTTTTACCAGAGGAAAAAACGAATCCTAGAGCTACCAATGGTGCTTTTTATTCATTAATTCATGCGGATTTAAATCAAGCTATAACTACTTTTACAGCTAACCCTGTTGCATTTAACAGTGTTTATGCTAATATATGGTTTGCAAAAGGTCTTAAAGCAAGAGCATATATGTACAAAGGTGATTATACAAATGCTGAAACATTTGCAAATGATGTAATCAATAACTCACCTGTTAAATTGGCAACGCAAGCTGAATATAGAAGTTTGTTTTTCTCCGATAATCAACCTGCTACTTCAGAAGTGATTTTTAAACTTAAAAGAACAGCTAACCAAAATAACCAGCTTACAAACCTACATAATTCTTGGGTTTCTGTAAGACCTTCTGCTGCAGGATCTCCTTTTTATGAAGTAAGTAGAGCTTTGCATAATAAAGTTAACCCAGGTAACTTATCTGCAGCTACATTATCTACTACAATCCCTGATGTTAGAGGAAATATTTTAATTGCTCCTTCTTCGACTGTAGATGCAAGCTATCAGACTTCTGCAAACTATCTGCAAAGTGACAGACTTATTATTAACAAGCATGGTGGTGTGGTTACAGGATCTACTACATGGGCTACTACTGCTACTAACGCTAATAATAATGACTTCAAGATCATGAGAGTATCAGAAATGTACATGATTAAAGCTGAAGCAAGAATTGCTGCTGGAGACTTAACTGGTGCTGCTGCTGCTGTAAAGGCAGTTCGTGATGCAAGATATGGATCTGCACAAACTGCTCCTGTTTATACATCAGCTCAACAAGCTTGGGGAGGTGTTTTAGATGAGAGACGTATTGAATTTGCTTTTGAAGGTTATAGATATTTAGATTTAAAGAGATTAGGTACTATTGCTAATAAAGGTATCGACAGAGATCCGGCTGACTATTCTTCGTCAACTGTGAATATCCCTGCTGCTGCTCCTAGCAATCTTCCATTAACTAGTTTCAAATGGACATTGCCTATTCCTCAAAATGAGATAAATGTTAACCCAGGTATTCAACAAAACCCTGGTTATTAATCATACAATAATCATTTGATATAGAACCCCTGCTCAAAGCAGGGGTTTTTTATGTCCTTTTATTTCTTATTTTTGCTGTACAATAATGAATAATGAAGTACATCCTTTTCATACTCTTCTCTTTAGGTTTTGTAGCCAAGGCTCAGGTCGTTAATAAAGCAGAAACAAAGCCTCAACCTAAAAAAGAAGACACCCTTGTAATAGATTCCGGGAAAAAAGATTCCCTGAAAATTTTCAAACCTACTATAAATGATTACCAGTATCAGACCCAGTTTTCTGAAAAGAAAGTTTTTGATACGGTAATGACTTTTGATAAGACCTATATCTTTTCACAACAAAATAACAAAGATAACTTCGGAAGAGTACAACCTGCCAACATTGGTTCAGGGTTTAATCCTCTTGTATTTGAAGTTAATGATGAACAAAATCTTTCTTTATTGCCATCCAACAAATCTTACATGATCATTGGAGCAAATGATGTGAAATATTATGACGTAAAAACACCTACAGCTACATTTTTATATCATAATGCTATGCGAAACGGAGCCGCTCTAAAATCTACCTATACTCAGAATATTGGAAAAAGATTCAATTTTGCGCTTGAATATATGGGACTTCGTTCGCAAGGGCTTTACAGAAACTCCTTGTCAGCTAATAATAATACGTTGTTTTCAGGACACTATGTTTCGAAAAGTGGAAACTATGAGCTTTTTGCCCATTATCTTCACCAGAATGTAAATAATCAGGAAAGTGGAGGGATTACTGAAGATAACCTGTTTCAGAGTGGAGACAGCAATTATAGTAATAGACAGAACGCACAGGTAAATCTGGCCTCTTCAAGTTCACAGTTTTCTTACAGAAGATATTATCTGAGCCATCAGTTTACTCCATTCAATTCTGAGAAATTTCCTTTCAGCATAAGACATATTCTTTCTCATCAGGGAAACAAATATTACTATAATCAAACTGCTTTGGAGCCTTATTGGTATGATGCACCTACAGATTTAGTAAATGGCTTTCCATTGACAACCAAAAAATATTCTGAGAATTTCAGTAATACCGTAAGCTTGATTTTTAATAATGAAAAATTCAAATTGGATGCTGGGGTGCGTTATCAGATCATTAAATTCGGGATAAGAGATGTCGTTGCACTCAACAACGTGCCTTTTCCTGGTGAACTGAAAGAAAACAGAATCGGAGCTGTAGGAAACCTGCAGGTAAAACTTTGGGATAAAATTCAATTGAATTCATTTCTGGAATTTTCAAACGGAAGCCAGTTTAAAAGTTACCTGAAGACAACCAATAATCTGAAGTTTGAGCCTATCAAAGACTATTTCGTTAATGCTAAGGTAAACTTCCAAAGTGCATATCCATCATTCAATTACTTATTGAATACTTCTGTTTATAATAACTTCAATTATTATCTTGAAAATGCGAAAAACCAGTCTGTAATGGAAGTGGGAGGAAGCATCAATCTGAAATGGTTTAAGACTGAAATTTTTGCCAATTATTTCAGAATCGAAAACTATACGTATTTTAACAGCAATGGAAGTCCGAAGCAGAGTGATAATTCAGTGAATATCTCTCAGATTGGAGGAGATGCTACATTCAGCTTCAACAAATTCCACCTTAATACAAGAGTGCATTTTCAGAATACCTTAACGAACAAAGATCTGCTTCCAATGCCAGGTTTCATCGGTAGAGCCAATTTCTTTTACCAGACCCAGGCCTTCAAAAAAGCAGCAGAAATTCAGGCAGGTGTTAAAGTATACTATTTCTCTAAGTTTGCATCAAGAGACTATTTCCCTGTTCTTAATGAATATATTCTTCCAAGAGCAGATTCATTTTCAATTGGAGGACAGCCTATCGCCGATATTTATATTAATATGAAGGTTAAAAAAATGTTCTTTTTCATAGAAGGGCAGCAGATAGGAACTGTTATTTCCAATAACAAAGCATATGCATTTCCACATTATCCGGTGTATGATTTCAGATTGAATATCGGAATCGTGTGGTATTTGTTCAACTAAAAACTATACAGGTTGAAAACAATTAATAAAATATCATTTAACGATATAGAAAGCATTCCTCAGCTGGTAAAAGATTTTTTAAATCAGAAGATTGAGGATTTTGAAAATAATACATTTTCCTTAGATCATTTCAGACAGCAGATTCATCTGAAGAAAGATTCTTTCACTTCTGAAAAAAGAAACATTTTAGCTGACGTGTTTGAAGGACAGTTAGAAACTCTTTCTCTATCCTCAGAACAGAAAGAAAATCTTGAGAATCTTAAACAGCCCAATACGTTTACGATAACAACAGGACATCAGCTGAACCTGTTTTCAGGACCTGTTTTCTTTGTGTATAAAATTCTTCAGACCATAAAGACATGTACTTATCTGAAAGAAAATTTCCCGGATTTTAATTTCGTTCCGGTGTATTGGATGGCTTCGGAAGACCATGACTTTGCGGAGATCAATCATTTTAAAACCGAAAATAATTATTACGAAACCAATGAGAAATCCGGAGGTCCGGTAGGGAGAATTGAAATAAGTGATACATATTTCATCTCGGAATTTGAAAAAGAATTCAAAGATTCTATTTTCGGAACCGAGCTGATCTTAATGATGAAAGAAGCTTATAAAGCAGGGAATACTTTAACGGAAGCTATTAAGATTCTTGTCAACCGTCTTTTCTCGGAATTCGGACTTTTGATTCTGGATGGAGATTCTAAGGAACTTAAAAAACAGATGAAGGAGATTTTTAAAGATGAACTTCTTCATTTCAGCCTACAGAAAACTTCTGAAGATAAAGTAAAGTTTCTGACAGAGAAATATGGAAAGGTTCAGGTAAACCCTCGTGAAATAAACCTTTTCTACCTTTCTGAAACGAGAGACAGAATAGAATTTAACGGACAGAAGTATAGTATTGTAGATAAGCCTGTCCAGTTTACAGAAGAAGAAATTCTTGCCGAATTGGAAAATCATCCTGAAAAATTCAGTCCGAATGCATTAATGCGTCCGGTATATCAGGAAAATGTACTTCCTAATTTAGCCTATATCGGAGGAAATGCCGAAATCATGTACTGGCTGGAATTGAAAGATTATTTCTCAAAAATTAACACTCCTTTCCCAATTCTGATTCCAAGAAACTCTATGCTTTTCCTGAAAGAAAAAACATTGGGAAAAATTGAGAAACTTGATCTTAAAATTGAAGATTTTTTTCAGAACTTCACTGTACTTACCAATCAGAAGATTTTAAAAGATAATCCGATTTTACAATTACTCGAAGAAAAAGAAGAATTATTGGTCAATAGTTTTTCTACACTGAAAACTTCAGCAGAAACTACTGAGAAATCCTTCGGGAATATGGTAAAGGCAGAAGAAGTACGACAATTAAAGTCATTTAAAAGAATGAAAAAACGTCTGCTTCATGCTGAAAAAATAAAACAGAATGAATTGCTGGAACGACTTGAAAATCTGTTTTTAGATGTTCATCCCGCAAAAACATGGCAGGAGAGAGTATATAACTTTAGTGTATTCTTTTCAGATTATGGCTATTCGTGGCTTGAAAATTGTTTGGAAGAAATGGTGGTTCAAGATTCAAAATTAATAATTGTTGCCATTTAATTTTAAAGAAGTATTTTTGTAAATTATAATTATCGAATATGATAAAGAGGTTTTTTATTCTATCCAGTTTATGTATGGTTTTGGGAGTTTCAGCCCAGAAATCACATACGGTTGTGCAAGGTGATAATCCTTACAACATTGCCAAAAAGTATGGAATGACTGTAGATGAATTGCTGAAGCTAAACCCAAAACATAAAGATGGCAAACTGGCGATCGGTGATGTTTTAACTATAAAATCAGATAAAGCAGCCACTCCGGTTGTAACAAAAGCAGTTCCAGCAGAAAAAGCAACTTCAACAACAAGTGCTTCTTCTTTGGGTAAAATTGTTTTACTGCCAAAACAAACGATTTACGGTATTACAAAACAATACAGAATTTCTGAAACTGATCTGAGAAAACTGAATCCTGAACTGGATTCTCACATGAAGATCGGTGACGAGATTACCTTACCTCTTGCCAGTATAAAAAAATACGGTGGTGCTCAACAGGCTGTAACACCAGAAAAGCACGTTGAAACTCCTGTAGAAAAAGCAACAACAACTGCTGCTACATCTACATCTGCTGCTACTGCAGCAACAGAAGGAGAATCTTATGTGATTCAGGCTAAAGATAATTATTACAGAATTACAAAACAGTTTGGCATCAGCCAGCAGGACCTATATGCTTTAAATCCAGGATTGGAAGAAAAAGGACTGAAACCTGGAGATACCATTAAAATAAAAAGAACAAATACGACTGCCAATACTGATACCGTTGCAGAAACTGCAAATCCAAAAGCAAAAATGGATTCAGGGAACGAAAAATCAACAGCTGCCTCCAATGTTGCAGTAGGTGATGATTATGTAACCTATACCGTTCAGCAGGGAGATACAGTATTCTCTATCGTTAATAAATTCGGTGTTTCTATTGATGAGCTTATCGCTCTTAACCCGGATCTTTCACACGGTTTGAAGACCGGAATGGTTCTAAAAATCAAAAAGCAGGACGCAGCATATGTGAAGAAAAATGGTGATGCTCTAAGTGTTATCTTAATGCTTCCTTTCGGGTACAGTACTAACGAAACCCAATACAGAGCAATGGCCCTGGACTTTTTGACAGGAGCTAAATTGGCTATTGAAAGAAATGCAAGAGGAGGACAGAAACTGGATATCAAAGTTGTAGATTCAGGAAATGAAGCTTCATTTAAAAACTCTTTGACGCAGATTAATCCTGATAATACAGATCTTATTATCGGACCTTTCTTTAAGTCCAATGTAATTGATGTTCTTGATTTTACTAAAAATCAGAAAATCCCGGTTGTAGCACCATTTGCTAATTCTCCGGAACTCTATAACTACAGTAACCTTATTATTGTAGAAACAAACAATCAGACTTATGCTGATAAGATTGTAGAAGAAGTAAAAGGAGTTTATTCTGATCAGAAAATATATATAGTGGCAGATGCTAAAAAAGAAGATGCCAATTATATCAAAGCCGGACTTGAAAAAGCGGTGAAAAATCCTAATATTATTATTGTTAATTCCCCGGCAGATATTCAGCCGGATCAGAATATGATGACAGGGCAGTCTGCACCGGTTATCGCCATTTTAGCGAATGATGATAATGCTGCAGGAGATGCTTTTGCTAACAGAATGATTGCAATGTCTAAAGAAGTACAGGGAATAAAAGCCTTCAGTATGTTCTATTCTCCTGTTTTTGAAAAGAGAGTAGACGAACTGAGCCAGGCAAGCCTGGTCTATCTGATGGATAGAAAGATTAATACAGACGGTAATTTCGAAAAAGAAATTCTGGCTGCTTATAAAAACAAATACTGCAAAACTCCACCAAAATATGCGATCGTAGGTTTTGATGTTGTCAATGACATGCTAACCAGAGAAAACAAAAAAGGAGAGATCTTTAAACAGATGAATAAAGTTCAGACTCAGCTTGCTACCAAATTTGAGTTTGTAAAATCTAAAGCTAATGGTGCTTATGTAAATACCGGTTATAGAGTAATCAGGTTAGTACCTTAAATGATTTATAACTGTTTAAAAGAATATTGTTAACATTATAGTTATATTTGCATAATATTTAATTCAATACATGAAAGCACTTGTATTTCCAGGGCAGGGTTCTCAGTTCGTAGGAATGGGAAAAGAATTGTATGATTCTAGAAAAGATATTAAAGATCTGATGGAATCTGCCAATGAAATTTTAGGTTTCGACATTCTTTCCATTATGTTTAACGGTACGGATGCGGATCTTAAGAAAACAGAGGTTACCCAGCCTTCAATATTTATACATTCAGTAGCAGCATTAAAAGCCGTAAATGGTCTTGGTGCTGAAATGGTAGCAGGACACTCTTTAGGAGAGTTTTCAGCTTTAGTTGCCAACGGAGTTTTATCCTTTGATGACGGTTTGAAATTAGTTTCTGAAAGAGCAAAGGCTATGCAGGAAGCTTGTGATGCCAATCCAAGTTCTATGGCGGCTATCTTAGGATTAGACGATGCTAAGGTTGAAGAAATCTGTGCACAGATCAGCGGAATTGTTGTTCCTGCCAATTATAACTGCCCTGGGCAGTTGGTTATCTCAGGAGAAACTCCTGCAGTAGAAGAAGCTTGCGCAAAACTGAAAGAAGCAGGTGCTAAAAGAGCATTGTTATTGCCAGTAAACGGAGCTTTTCATTCACCTTTGATGCAGCCTGCACAGGAAAGACTGGCGGCAGCTATCGAAAAAACAAAATTCAGAAAAGCCACTATTCCTGTATATCAGAATATCACGACAACAGCGGTAACCAATCCTGATGAGATCAAACAAAACCTGATCGCTCAGCTTACCGGTCCTGTAAAATGGACACAGTCTGTTCAGAATATGATTAAAGATGGTGCCTCTAACTTCGTAGAAGTAGGACCAGGAAAAACCCTTCAGGGATTGATCAAAAAAATTGACGGATCAGTAGAAGCTACTTCTGCAATCTAAGCAAAAAATATGAACGCGATATTTTCACCGGGCAAGCTTATGCTTACTTCAGAATATTTCGCAATAGATGGAGCTCTTGTCTTAGCGGTACCTACCAAGCTGGGACAAGAGTTTTTCTTTGAAGAAAAAGAAGATGGAAAATCCCTTATTCTTTGGGAAGCCTATCATCAGAACACACTATGGTTGAAGGCTGTCATTGATTATAAAACCTGGCAGATCCTGGAAACCAATATTCCATCAAGCGCTGAATTTATTACCAAAACATTACAAAATGTTCAGCAGCTTTCTAATAGTAAATTCAAAACCGACCTTACTTATCATTTAAAAACCAATCTTCAGTTTCCAGCAGATTATGGCCTTGGAAGCAGTTCTACCCTGATGAATAATCTTGCAGAATGGGCTGGAGTAGATCCTTTTTACCTTAATACAATCAGTTTGGGTGGCAGCGGATACGATATCGCTGTAGCAAAAGAAAAATCTGCAGTACTTTTTCAAAGTAAACCTGAGATAAAATATGAGAAAGTAGATTTCAATCCATCCTTTAAAAATGAACTGATTTTTATTCATTTAAATCAGAAGCAGGATAGCAGAGAAGGAATCAATTTTTACAAGTCCAAAAAGAAGTCTCCGGAATTGGTTAATGAATTTTCAGATCTCACAAAAAAAATATTGTTATGCAATGAATTGGAAAATTTTTCCGAATTAATGATGATTCATGAGCATAAAATTGCCAATTTTCTTGAAATTCTCACAGTTAAGGAAAAATTATTCTCAGATTGCCCTTCATTTGTCAAAAGTTTAGGCGCATGGGGTGGAGATTTTGTAATGAGTGCCAAATTTGGGGACTATAAGAACTATTTTTGGGAGAAAGGTTTTCCCACTGTTTTAGAATGGGAAAATATAATTGATTTATAATCAAATAGTTGTGATCCTGTTTTTTTATTTGTCATTCTGACTTATATCAGTATATTTAAACCACCTTTAACAAATAATTAATATTATTTTTGTTGAAGTCAATAAAGAAATAGAAAATATAAGTAAAATGAAAAACACTAAAATCATCCAGGATTTAGAGAAATTAGGGATTAAAGGAAACTATGAAGTAGTGTATAATCCTTCTTACGAAGAATTATATCAGGCTGAAGTTTCTCCTGAAAATCAGGGGTTTGAGCAAGCTGAGCTTACGGAATCTGGCGCAGTATCAGTAAAAACAGGAATTTTCACAGGTCGTTCACCTAAAGACAGATATATTGTTCAGGATGATGTTACAAGAGATACAATTTTCTGGGATGGTAAAGTAAACTTACCTACAACAGCAGAAATTTTCGGTTCTTGTAAAGAACTAGTGATGAACCAGCTTTCTGAAGCTAAGAAGATTTATGTAGTAGATGCATTCTGTGGGACAAATGCAGATACAAGACTTAAAGTAAGATTTATCGTTGAAGTAGCATGGCAGGCACATTTCGTGACTAACATGTTCATCCGCCCTTCTCACTACGAACTTGAAAACTTCGGTGAGCCGGATTTCACAGTAATCAACGGATCAAAAACAACTAACCCGAATTGGGAAGCGCAGGGATTACACTCTGAAAACTTCATTATGTTCAACCTTACTGAAAAACTACAGATCATCGGAGGTACTTGGTACGGAGGTGAGATGAAGAAAGGTATGTTTGCTATGATGAACTATTACCTTCCATTAAAAGGGATGGCTTCTATGCACTGTTCTGCCAACGTAGGAGAAAAAGGTGATGTTGCTTTATTCTTTGGGCTTTCAGGAACAGGTAAAACTACTTTATCAGCAGATCCTAAAAGATACCTTATCGGTGACGATGAGCACGGATGGGATAATAACGGAGTATTCAACTATGAAGGTGGATGCTACGCTAAAGTAATTGACTTATCAGAAGAAAAAGAACCGGATATTTTCAGAGCGATCAAAAGAGATGCACTTCTTGAAAACGTTGTTGTGAACAATGGAGTAGCAGATTATACAGATGGGTCTATTACAGAGAATACAAGAGTTTCTTATCCAATCTATCATATCAACAAAATTGTATTGCCTTCTAAAGCAGGTCATGCTAAGAAGATTGTTTATCTTTCAGCGGATGCATTCGGAGTACTTCCTCCGGTTTCTATCCTGAATGAAGATCAGGCTCAATACCACTTCCTTTGCGGTTATACCTCAAAATTAGCCGGAACTGAAAGAGGAATTACAGAACCTCAACCATCTTTCTCACCTGCATTTGGTGAAGCATTCCTTACACTACACCCAACAATGTATTCTAAAACATTGATCGGTAAAATGCAGGAGCACGGAGCTAAAGCATATTTGGTGAACACAGGTTGGAATGGTACTGGAAAGAGAATTTCTCTTAAAGATACAAGAGCAATTATTGATGCAATCATTGACGGTTCTATTGACAATGCTCCTAAAACTCAGGTTCCAATTATGAACCTTGAAATTCCTACTGAATTGCCAAACGTTTCTACAGGTATTTTAGATCCTAGAGATACTTATGAGAACACTTCAGAATGGGAAGAAAAAGCAAAAGATCTTGCTTCTAGATACATCAAGAACTTTGAGCAGTACTGTGATACTGAAGAAGGGAAGAAGTTAGTAGCTTCAGGACCTCAATTGCAGGAACAAACTATCTAATAGTTACCAATCAACATACAAAAAGCCTCATCATCGATGAGGCTTTTTTATTTTTTTTCCTTAGAGATATTATTGTATGATTCCTTGTTGATATTTAGACAAAAAGATCTGTGAAAATCTGTGCAATTCGTGGGAAAAGTATAAGTAAGAAAACTTACTTCAAACTCAATAAGGCCAATCTATATCCATCCATTCCGAAACCAGATAAAACCGCATCAGTATTGGCTGCCGTTACAGATTTCTGTCGGAATTCTTCTCTTTTATAAATGTTACTGATATGTACTTCTACTTTTGGCTTACGAATATTTTTCAAGCAATCAGCAATAGCATAAGAATAATGGGTAAAAGCTCCCGGGTTAATTACTACGGCATCAAAATCATCCTCCTGAAGTCTGTTGATAAGTTCTCCTTCAATATTAGACTGGTAATATTTTAATTCATGAGCCTGAAACTCGGATCTTAAATTTTCCAAATAGCTTTCCATAGAAACATTTCCATAGATTTCCGGTTCTCTTGTGCCTAACAGATTGAGGTTAGGGCCATTGATGATCAAAACTTTCATACTATAAAATTAAAAACTTTTTTTAATTAACGATCAAAAATTTATGGACAGATTTGATTTTGTTGTATTGAATTATTGATAATGATATTTGTCATGTCTAAGAAAGTGGCAAAGCTTGTAACTCTTTAATGTAATGGATTTTATTAAAAAATTACGTTAATTTTTGAAAATTTATCATGAAAAATAAATAAGTCTACTTGTTTTGTAGACTAAAAGTTTTTAGCTTTGCAATTATATTTCGATCGGCTTATAAAGAAAGATGGAGGGAACTGACCCTGTGAAATCTTGACAACCTACCCGTGGGGCAAGGTGTTACGTTCAGCCTTTTAAGGAAAAATAAGCATTTGGTTTATCGTATTTATCGATGCCCTTTGTTGACTTTTCTGCAAAGGGCTAAATTTTAATATATGATAAATAAAATTGATTATGATTAGCAAAAATTTATTCAATTCTAAAGCTTGGATACCTCCGGTTGCTGCTTTTTTTCTAGGAGTGGCCAGTGTGAATGCACAGAATTCCAAGCCGAAAAAAGATAGCCTTCATGAAAAAGAGATTGATGAAGTAGTAGTGGTAGCTTACGGAAAAGCTAAAAGAAACAGCTATACTGGTTCCGTAGCCACCATTTCCAGTGATAAGATCAACAACAGACCCGTAACAAATATTACCAAAGCATTGGAGGGACAGGTTGCAGGAATTCAAACGACCAGTGCATCAGGACAGCCCGGTGCTGTTTCTACCATCCGAATCAGAGGGATTGGCTCCATCAGTGCTTCCAGTGATCCTTTGTACGTAGTGGATGGGATTCCCTTCGATGGAAACCTGAATTCTATCAGCCCAAGCGATATTGAATCTATCAGTGTTTTAAAAGATGCTACAGCAAGTGCTTTGTATGGTTCAAGAGGAGCCAACGGAATTATTATCATTACTACAAAATCAGGTAAAAAAGGAGAGGCCAGAGTTAATTTTAACATCAGTCAGGGATTCTCCGGAAGAGCAGTCAAAGATTATGAACAGGTAAACACAGATCAGTACTTTCAATTATACTGGGAAGCATTAAGAAACGGATATCAGTCCGGGAAAGTTTCTTCTCAGCAGGCTGCACAAATGGCGACAGATAATCTTGTTTCTACCCTTGGAATCAATCCTTATGGAACTGCTTACCCAAAACCGGTAGGAACAGATGGAAAACTATTACCAGGTGCATCGCCACTTTGGAATGACGACTGGAGAGATATTTTACAGAGAGTGGCTTCAAGAAATCAGGTAGATCTTGATATCAGTGGAGGAAGTGATAAAAGCAATTATTTCTTTTCATTAGGGTATCTGGATGATAAAGGGATGGCGATTGAATCAGGATATAAAAGATACAATACCCGATTAAAGATCAATTCTGAAGTTAAAAAATGGTTGAATGTTGGAGTAAACTTAAATTATACAAACAGTGTTCAGCAGGCTCCTACTTCTTCAGATTCCAAGGCGAGTAATATCATCAATGCCGCAAGGTTTATTCCTTCGTTCTATCCTTACTACGAAAGAAATGCTGACGGAACTTACATTTTAGATGCTGATGGAAACCCGGTTTATGATTTTGGAAAATACAGACCCACAAATGCACTTCAGAATCAGAATGCGGCTGCAACTTTGCCATTAGATAAAAACGAAAATAAAGAAGATAACTTTTCAGGAAAAGGATTCATGGAATTCACTTTCTTGCCTGAATTGAAATTCAAAACAAGCTTCTCAGTTGATTTGGTGAATTATAATGGTCATTATTATTCAAATCCATTGTTGGGACAAGGTGCTGAAATTGGGGGTTCAGTGACGAAAACCAATACCAGAACACTTTCCTATACAACCAGCAATATTCTGACGTATGATAAAAAGTTTGGAAAGCACCACGTGAATGCATTAGCAGGACATGAATTCTACAAATACGATTATCAGACGATTTCCGGAACAAGAAGTCAGTTCTCACTGCCTTACTATTATGAACCGGATGCGGCTTCTTTATTAGGAAGTTTCAGCGGGAACAGCAACAAACTAAGTTTATTGAGCTTCCTTGGGAAAGTAGAGTATGATTATAACAATACTTATTTCTTATCTGCATCAGGAAGGGCGGACAGCTCTTCAAGATTTGAAAAAGATAACAGATGGGGAAGATTCTGGTCAGTAGGAGGTTCATGGAAGATTTCAAACGAGGAATTTATTAAAAGTCTGAATGTATTCAATCAATTGACATTGCGTGCCAGCTACGGAGGTCAGGGGAATGATAAATTACTTAGACCCAACGGGCAGCCGCTTTATTATGCGTATCAGGAACTATACAGATTTATCAGTCTTGGTGGAGAACCCGGAACAACGCTGGAAAAAACATCTACCAATAATGTAAAGTGGGAAACCAACCTTAACTTAAACGTAGGATTGGAATTCGCTATTCTAAATAACAGAATTAAAGGTAATATTGAATATTTCAAAAGACAAAGCCAGGATCTTCTGTTTAACATGCCGGTGGCACCATCATTGGGGATCAGCGATTATCCGGCGAATATCGGAACGATTCAGAATACAGGGTTTGAATTTTCATTATTCACAACACCTATTAAGAATGATGATTTCCAATGGAATGTAGATGTGAACTTAAGTACTTTAAACAATAAGGTAACCAAATTGCCTGGAGGTTCACTTGTGGTAGGAACAAAGCTATTAACTGTAGGAGGTTCTGTATATGATTTCTTTATTCCGGAATGGGCTGAGGTAGACCCAAGTAATGGAAAACCTTTGTGGAAAACAGTTACTACTGATGCCAGCGGAAACTCAGTGGAAGGAACGACTTCAGAATATTCAAAAGCGACAAAACTGTTACAAGGTTCTGCATTGCCGAAACTGACAGGAGGAATCAGTACAAGCATTACCTATAAGAATTTTGATTTTTCAGGATTACTGACATTCAAAATCGGAGGGAAAATTCTGGATAATGACTATACTTCCATTATGCATAACGGAAGTGCGGGAGGACGTGCATGGAGTGCCGAAATGTTGAACAGATGGACTCCGGACAATCCTAATACAGATGTTCCGGGACTAAGTACAACAACAAATAACTGGACCTCAACCTCTTCAAGGTTCCTTTACTCCGGAACTTATGCAAGACTTAAAAATGTAAGCTTAGGATATACACTTCCAGAAGATTATTTTGAGAAAATAGGATTGAAAAAGTTCAGAATTTATATTCAGGCAGAAAACCTTCTCACCTTCTATAAACACAAAGGAATGGATCCTGAGCAGGCTTTGGACGGGACGACGTACTACAGATATCCTGCAATGAGAACCATCACTTTTGGTCTTCAGGCAACTCTTTAACCTTTTAAAATTGAAACAATGAAAAAATTAAAATACATATCATTAGCACTTATTGGGTTTTTGTCGTTGACAAGCTGTGAAAATGATTTGGATACCGCACCCACTGATCAAGCCAACAGCGTGGAAGTTTTTAAAACCGCTGAAAGTGCTGAAACAGTGGTGAATGGTACCTGGGCGAAATTTAATAATGATGGAACAACCTATGCCAATATCGGTTATTCCACCGTTTTAAGAGCCAGTGATGCGATGGGAAGTGATGTAGCAGTGCTGACCAATAAGTATGGTTTTGCTTCTACCTATGCTTTCACAGAGATGGTGAACAATACAGCTAGCCGCCCGCTATTTATCTGGACAATGTTATATTCTACCATCAATAATATGAATAATGTTATTACAAGAATTGATGGAACAGAAGGAAGCCAGGAGAAAAAGAATCAGGTGAAAGGGCAGGCAAAAGCATTACGTGCTTTCTGTTATCTGAATCTGGCCAGTTTTTATCAGTTCAGCTACCTGAAAGATAAATCAGTTTTGACAGCTCCTATTTATACTGAACCTTCCACAACAAGTACGGTAGGGAAGAAAAGAGCAAGTCTTGAAGAAATCTATACTTTGATTAAAAGTGATCTTACGGATGCTGATAACCTGTTGAAAAGTTATACAAGAAATAATAAAGATAAGATCAACCGTGCTGTAGTGAACGGCCTTTTGGCAAGAACTTACCTGAATACAGGTGAATGGAGTAAAGCTTCAGCATCTGCGAAAATTGCAAGAGAAGGTTTCCCTTTGATGGCTCCGGAAAAATATAAGGATGGATTCAATGATATCAACAATGCAGAATGGATCTGGGGACACGGGCAGACACAAGAACAATCTGATGCGAGCTATGCCTTCCACTATCTGGATGTATCTTCATCAGGAAGTTATTATTACAGCTTTATGGCGGATCCTTATTTTAAAGACCTTTTTGATACTAATGATATCAGATCTCAATTGTTTTCGTGGGATGGACAGAAAGGTAGAGAAGGATTGCTGAGGTATGCAAAGTTTAAGTTTAAACCAACTCTTATTGCAGATATTGTTTACATGAGAGCTGCGGAAATGTATCTGATTGAAGCTGAAGCCGAAGCAAGAAGTGGAAATGTTTCTCAAGCGGTAGCAGTATTGAATCAGTTGAAATCTGCCAGAAATGCTAATGTTTATAATGGTTCATTAGCACAAAATGCAGTAGTAGATGCAGTTTTGATTGAAAGAAGAAAAGAATTATTCGGAGAAGGTTTCTCTCTTTCAGATATCATCAGAACGCAGGGTGCAGTAGTAAGAAAACCATTTGTAGATGCAGATGGAAAACCGATAAAAGTTCAGGTAACGACACCGGACGGAACTGTGAAAACAGTAGATGGTAAAGGACATTCTGTTCTTGATTTCCCGGATAAATCTGCTTTTGTACCCAACAGTAATTATTATTTATTCAGTATTCCTCAGAGAGAATTTGAGAATAACCCGAATTTATAAGATTTAGTCCATAATTAGATTGATTTTTTTAAGCCACTGCTTTTGCGGTGGTTTTTTATTGATTATTTTTAAATTCAAGCTTATTTTCTTTTACATGTAGTTGATTATCGCTTCCTTCCTGATGGAACTTCTTTAAGCTTATATCTATACTGTCATATAATTTATTGGTGAGTATTTCCTGTTTGGTTTTCCTCAGATTCTCTCTCTTAATAAAATAAAATATTAAACTCTTATAAACCTTATTGTTATCATAATCTCCTAAAGGAAAAAATAATGTTTTGTTGGTATACATCGTAACATATTCGGGTTTTAAGTAAGGCTTGATTTCCTTTATATTGGAATCTGCATAACCATATGAAAATATCTCAAAGGGTTTGGAAATGTCTGTATTATCAAAATGAAATTTGTCTATGATAAAAATATCAGAATTTGTTTCATTGTATATAGTCATTTCTGCACCTTCCTTAATTTTGGAAGTACATGAAAAAATGATAATGCATGTTGCTAAAAAAAAATCATAATTTTTACATTTATTATGGGTTGGTATTCCATGATGTTGGAATTAATATTTTTTTTATTAAAACATAGTTATCTAAAATGTTTAGAGCCGTTTTCTCAAAAATAATATTGTAAAATTACAAAACAAGATGAGGTATGTATGAAGCCTTTACCTCTCGACTTTGCAGCGTCTTTAAAAGGATTATTTTTAATTGGCCCAAAATCGGGAGGCTTTGTGTATCGGAGTAAAATAAAAACTCCTGTAACAAGTGCTACAGGAATTTGAGAAATATTAAAGAGAACCTAATAAGAAATACAAACCTTTTGTCTCAAAAATGAGAATAAATCTATGTGCCGATTACCAAAAATTTCAGAATATACATTCTTGCAACTATCATTGCTCCTACAACCCTTGGCTACTGTACATCAAATATAAGGTACTAAGTAATCCTCAAAAGCCCTCTATCTTTTTATGAATTTCCAATATAGTGCTTCTTTATATTCTTTTTTTTCTCTTATTATTTCTAAAAATAAACTTTTGACAAATAATACATCTGCCTTCTCTTTATCATTCTTTGCACATTCTTGTTTTTTATTAAAATTATAGCTTATAGAAGTTATAGCGAATAGTTTATCAGCTCTAACTTCAGTACATAAAACTTTATTATTAATGTTTAAATCTAAATAGCTTTTTTTAAATTTTTCTTTTTCTTCATTCGTTAATTTTACATTAAAATTAATATTTCTTTGTACTCCTTCTGTGCCACAATATACAAACGAGTATTCACCAGTTGAGCTATTGTAATTTTCTTTTAGATCAATATTGTTATTTTTATAGATTAAGTTTTCATATAAAAAGTCTTTTTCACAAATATTTTGCCCTAGGAATATACCATGAAAAAAAATGAATGTTAAAATTAAAACTCTCATATTTTATTTATTTTATTATAATCTTTTTATTGAAAATTGGCTTTAATATTTTATAAATATTATCTATTCCTTCCTGTAATGATTTATCTAATAAGAAATAATCAACAGTCAATTGATCTATATCCATATATTGAAATCTTTGAGAAAAAGGGATTTTATTTGCACCAGCATATATGTGTTCTAATTTTCCAATAGCAAAATGACCTATTGTATCAGCGCCAGATTCAAGTGCAATATCAATTTTAGTTTCTTTAATTCCTAATTTTGTTAAGTATGCATGTCCGGTTTCATGAACCATTGTTACACCTAAAAGATCCTTATGTTGGGCAGCTATTGGAGAATAAGTTATATCCTGAAGACCAGTTATATAATTTGTAGCTGTATATGCATAAGCATCACCATTTCCTGGATTTATATATCCTTTAGAATTACCTTTTCCTAATATATCGTTGCCTACATTAGTTAACGTTTTTTCACCTACTGAAGCAGATTCTCTAGCAACTCTCATATTATTGATATTCTCTAGCATAACTTTCTTATCTACATTTGGATCATAAATATAGTGTTCAGTTGTTCTTTTATAATAATATTTTCTTTTGTAGTTTCCATTTACCAGATAATTAATATTATAGGTAATAGCGCCAATTGCAGCTCCCATCACAGCTCCACGATACAAACCCGTAAAGAAATTTTGTTTGTTAAACAAGGCGTCAATGCCACCTCCAATAGCTCCGTTTATACTTCCTACAACTACTGCGCCATTAAAACCACTGGCGGACATTCCACCAGTCAATCCTCCCGTTGCAGCTCCTGTGATGGCTCCTATTAGTAAGCTTTTTGCGAAACCACTCCAAGACCAATTTCCGGTAACTAGAGATTTTATGATGAATACTCCTCCCGAAATAGCCGCACCATATAAGGCAGGCATAAGCAGGAAAGGTGGTAGTGGAGCTATAATAAATCCGGCAGCCAACCACCCTACTAATGATTCACCAGTAGGGTCATTAAACATCAACGGATTATTCATTACATACCCATATTTGTTATAATTCTGGGTATTGTAAGGATCCTGAATATTTTCATCAGCATTTAAGAACCTTCTCAATAATGGATCATATAGCCTTCCATTCATGTGAATAATTCCAACCTCTGCAAAATGTTCATGGCTGGTATATCCCCTGTCTATTAATAACGAAGAGTTGTCAATAATATTTTTATCCGTAATTATAGCTCCGTTTCCAATCTGTAAATGAGTAAAATTACCCCATGCATCAAAGTGTCTCTGCTCTAATTTGTTTCCTGCTTCATCACTGATCGCTAAAATACTTCCTATATAATCTTTATGTAAGAATTTATAAGATCCATTTGTTTCGTCAAAGTTCTTTAAATATACAATACTTGATTCATAAGGTGTTCCCCCAATGTACAAAATATGCTTTTCCTTTCCGTTAATATTATCTTTCAATACTTCAAAGCTTCCGTCTTCACTGTAGAATTTGGTAAACTTTCCTTCTCCATCAACACTGAAATTACCTCCATAGGTAATTCTTTGTCTCATGCTGGTTAAACCATATTCGAAAGCAACATTTCCTTTTATCCCATCAATGAATACCGGATCGTTGTTTTCATTGTAAGCAATACTCTGGATTAAATCATTGTTATAATTTTGAGTCCCTGCTACATTCAGGGTCATTCCGGTTGGCTGATAAATCTTAGCAGAGTTTTCATACTTCATCGTTCCCACCTGATCGTTTTCTATGATTCTGCCTTTAATGTCATAGACATTTCTATTGATGGATGGTTTAATTCCTGTTACCGGATTTGTCCAGTTTACTAATCGGTTATTATCATCATAATCAAAGGATTCCACGATATTAAAATCTCCGCCTGTTGTTCTGCTCTTTAATTCATTTTTAATAGCATCAAAAGAGTAAGAAAGTTGTAGAATACTTGGTTTTACCTGTGAAGAATGATTGACATTCGTTAAGAAGCCATTGGCATCATACATATTATTAACATTTGCTGTTCCCAATTTTGTTCTTAGCACTTGACCTTTTGCATTAGTCTCTTGAAGTTCCCAAAGGATTTTACCTGAGTTTTTATCTTTCACCTGATTCAATTCTCCATTCCATGAACTATATGCATTTTCTACAGTAACTTTGGTCAAAACACCGGAAGAATATAATTGTTTTTCGTAAGAAATTACCCTTGCTTTATCATCATAAGTAATGCCTTTTTGTATATAATACTTACCATTGCTGCTTTCAGACGAAGATAGTAATCTTCCCTGTGGATCATACGAAACATTTGAGCTATAAGGTTTTCCTTTAGATGTTCCGCTTTTTGAAATCACTCTACCTTTATTATCATAAAAATATGAAATTGTTTTATTAGTAGCTTGTCCTCCGTCTGTGGTTGAAATTTCCGTGTGAGAAATCAGTTGCCCTAAAGCATTATATGTATATTCTTTGACTCCTTTCGGGCTGATAATTTTTTTAGCTTTTCCGAAAGAATCATATTCATATTTGTATAATCCATTAGATGGATCATTGAACTCAGATTTTCTTCCCCAAGCATCATATTTGGTTGTAACAATATTTTCCGCATATTGTGCTTTTATCTGTTCTCCGGCAGCATTGTAGGAGAATTGAATAATTCCTCCTTTATCCGTACTGGAAATTACATTATTCAGCGCATCTATGGTTTTTGAAGTGGTTCTTCCATAACCGTTCAGCTCTTTTACCGTTGTTGTTAAGCCGGAAACAGAGGTCTCCACTTTCTTACCATTAAACGCAGTAGCTGTTCCTTTGGCAGGATATACAGAATCATCGTAGGTGATAGTATTCCATTGGGAGGCACTTTGTCCTTCAAAATAAGGTTCGGATTCCTTCAGTTGCCTGCCCAATATATCATATTGAGTTTCCTTAGATACATATTGTCCTTGCCCCAATGCTTTGGTAGAAGTTTTATAATCCTGACCTAGTTTATTGGTGAACTTTTTCGCTATATCTCCATCCGGATCATACAGGGTAACAATAATATTGGAATTATTATCTCTATCATATTTATAAGTGGTTGTGCCTCCTAAATTAGTTTTGGAAGTTAAAAGTTTGCCCCAACTATCATAGGTATTAGTAAGCTTATTGTCCAACGGATCAGTTTGGGTAAGGATCTGCCCTCTATCATTATAAGTATAGCTCGTTATTAATCCTAAATTATCAGTATTCTTTTCAACAAATCTTCCTGTAGGTTCATATTTAGAAGTACTGGTCTGTGTTTGAGAATCTACACTATTACTGATGATTTTTTGAGTAATATTTCCAAAACTATCATGATTATATGTTTCCTGTAGATATTCTGTATTATTCCTGTTCCAGGTTTTTAATGTCTTTAAAAGATTGCTTTCATAAACATATTCTTCTTTTTCAGATTTTACATCACCATAAGCCTGTATAACAGTAGTTTTATATTCTGGACGTCCAATATAATAATTAGAACCTGTGCCTGCCGGATTATGAATGTATCCAAAAGTAGTATTTATCGTTGAAAAATTATTATTGACATTAAGCTGGGTTGAGGCAGGTAAATAGTAATTGCCATAAGTTGCTGATTTTGTTAAAGTAATATTTTTTAAGAAATCTTTTTCAATAATGATGTCAGGAAGAATAACATCAACTTTGTTAGGCAATTGTTGAATAGTATAATTACTTTGCTTAAATGATAGTAATTGAGTATTATTGACTGATAAGTCTGTTGGAAAGATCAGGTTTTCATCATTAGTTCTGATTGACCATTCTTTTACAGGCTGACCAAATTTTTGGGCCTCCGTTTCAACACCGCTCCATATTTTAGTGTTTTCAAAACCATCTGCATACCATGAAGATCGTGCCATCTGGTGATACCCGATACTTCCTCTCCCTTGCAGATGCCCCGTCATTCCCCTATATCTGAAATCTTGTTTTCTACCTGCCTGTTGAAGTTGAGAAACGAGGAATGTTTGATCTACTCTTTCTAATGAAAAATAAGGATAAAGCTCTTGCTTAACTTTCTTATAAATATTAGTTCCATTAGAAACCGCTTCTGCGTAACTAACTTCCGTTATGATACTCCCATTTCCCTGATTAATGGATTTAATCCTTGCCAGCTCTGAAAGTGGAGATGGTGCTTTTATTCTATGTAGATGTTGTTTCCAATATAAAAATACATTATAATAATTATTATTTGCTTTTATTGGATTAGTCAAAGGAGTAAACAATGTCAGATCTTCAATATCCTGTACTTGGTACATTGGACTTAGAAAGGTGGGGGTGGGTTGGAAATTTAGTGTCCCATCAGAGGCAGAGCCATTGGCTAGCCTTGTACTTATTGTATACCCAAAATCCCTGTAATTTTGGTTATAATTATTGATCTGGTTATAAGAGAAAACCTGAATAACATCAGATTTTCCATCTTTATTCATATCAGCAATAGCAAAAAAGTATTGTTTGGCAAATTTATTATAATTGCCCGTAGTCTCTGTCTGACGTTTTCTATATGAAAAGAACTCTACTTTAAGGAAATTATTGAACCCTGTTCCTGTTCCTATATAGAATCTCCAGTTATCTGGTTTGCCAATAGCTGTATCTGTAACAGGAATGGTAAAATCCAATTTTCCATCTCCATTAAAGTCACCAAATAATACCGGAAATTCAGGGTCTTTGGTTTCGACTAAACTATTTGTAAACCTGATCTTCTTCAAATATTGATTTGGAGCTGTTTTTACAAATTCAAATACCTTGTAGTCATTATTGGAAACATTAATAATCTCCACTTTTCCGTCTCCGTCTATATCCATATATTGCTGGTTATAAAGAGTACTCTCATTAATCCCTGAATCAACCGTATAGGTAGATACCGGATTATTTTGATTTTTTAAATCAACAATGAAATTTCCTACTTGATAAGTATTGCATTCAAGTATGCTGCATGGAGGAGGACGATTAGTAGTGTCATCTGATGTTTTATTGACGCAGTTAGGATCATAAGTCCACTGACAAACTTCCTTTTCTAATGTGAAAAATATATCTGAAATACCATCTCCATTAAGGTCCCCTTCATTTAATCTGGGGGATAACATTTTACAGCCGGCAGGTGGAGGATAATTACTTTTTTCACAGGTTGATTCATCATACACAAACTTTTCAAATACTTTGACAAAAGTATTATTCCTAAAAATATATCCTATAATTTTTCCTCCTTCATACTGGACGATTCCATTTCCGTTATATACTTGACCCTCCTCATCTAGTAAAGTATTTACTACCTTCGCATTGTTTTCAAAATATTTATTTGTTGTAATCGTCGTAAATGTATCATTATTGAATGCTCCTAATTTCACAGTGCCATTTGACATTATAAAATCGATATATGAATCTCCGTTGAAATCACCTGTCAATTTTACGCCGCTAAACGGATCGCTATTAGGTAAATAGTCTAAATCTACAGAAGAAGGAATGGGTTGGGGATAATCAAATGTTATAGGATTGGCGGCAACTTCTTCGGAATTGTATTCTGTAATTTTATTGACAAACTGATAGCTTGTACCATTGCTGCTGTATTCAATAGTGTATTTTTTATATATATTGTTGTTTGTTTTTACAACGACATTATCCAATATCCTGTCCTGGACTAATGAAATTCCACTGACATAATACTGCTCAGATAAATTTCTTGTAAGATAATTAAATATAACTTCATTAATGGGGGGGGTATTTAAATTTTCGTTACCTCCCCATTTGATATTGGAAACAGAAGCGACATTTTTGGTCTGTACATAATTGTACAATATATAATTGCCCTGTGCATCTCTCCATTTTACAATATTATATTCTATAGGAGTTTTCGCAGAACTATTTCCTGAAGTCGTTCCTCCATACCAAGCCTGAGAACCGTCCTCAAAAGTCACTTCCCAGTATTCAGGACCTTGCCATGCCTGTCCGCTAATTGCTCCAATTGACTTAATTTTAATATTGGAATATTTTTCGGTAACATATTCTGCACCCTCTTTTCCGTATTCTCCCGACTTTAAAATTAATCTCTGTCCATTAAAACTATAATAATCAGAATAGTCCAATTTCACACTAGTTAATTCTCCATCTTTTTCTATGTTCTTTCCACTTCTTGTGATAGTTGTGATCCCTGAGATTGTCCAACCAAAACCAGAAATTCCATTTCCGGAATTATTCAGATAGATTAAGCTCATATTGGGAGATACATTTTTCACGCCCTGAGGTAGATCAATCGGCAGAGTAAATTGAAGTTGCCCAGCTCCATTGACCTCAATATTTCCTTTAGTGTCATGAAAACTCTTTCCATCCGGAGCTGTTGTTCCATAGGGATTATTAGCCCCCGCATTTGAGTCAGTGGGTCCTCCGCCAGGATTTTCTGTCGCAGGTCCTATTTTAGCTATAAATGGATTTGATGAACTGAAAGACGCACGAAATCCTGGTGCTAACACCACTGTTTGTGGATCTTGTACCGTTCTTGAGGTGCTCTCTGCCTGATACAGTATGGTCTGTGAAAAGCCCAATACCGAACATAATGACAGGATGAATGATGAAAATATCTGTATTTTCTTATCGTAAAGTTTCATGGTTATCTATCGTTTGGTAATGTTTTTACTGAAAACTCTGCCGTCTTTTAGGGTAAAGCGAACAACATACACTCCCCAGTCATAACCCGTCATATTGATCTTAACCTGGCGGTTTAAGTCTGGGATATTCTGTTGCTGAAATTTCCAATGAACTGTACTGTGCTGATACAATGAAACGGATTCTATGAGCCCATCTACTTCTTCTGTCCAGTCTATGGTAAGATAATCATTGACAGGGACGGGGTAAAGGCGTATTTGTTTCAAGAATGTTTTCTCATCAATAACAGGAGCTTGTCTGGTAACAGCTGCTACTTTTGATTCTTTTGAAACAATTTCTTCAGCCTTTTTACCAGCAGCGTCGATTCCTCTGTATCTCTGGTTTCCAGCTTCGTCATATTTGAAATAAACTTCGGTTTGGGAAAAACCGAAGAATCCTATCATCAGTGATGATAGTGAGAGTAATTTTCTTTTCATTTGTGGTTATTTTTGGGTGGATAATAATTTCTGAACCTGCTGCTCAAGCTTTTCAATTTTAGCAGATTGGGCTTTTAAAACTTCATTTTCATCCTTAAGATGTTTCAGCTGTTCTGCCTGTTGCTTTATTTGTTTATTCTGATCAATGGAGTACAATGTAAGTTCTTCTATTTTTTGTAATAGTTTGATCTGGAATTCGCCTACATTTACGCCCTCTTTTTCCATTACTTTAGCAGAAGCAATTTCAGGAAGGTGTTTTTTCTCTTTGATATGTTTTTCAACTTCTTCTAATTTTGGGAGATCATATTTTTCATCAAATACAAAATCAGCAGTAGGAGTTAGGGTTACTTTTAATTCTTTGGCTTCAAGTTTACCTTGTAAAGAAGCATTTCCATTGGGCATAATAGCCATCTGGACTTTCTTGTTTGTAATAAGGTTAATCGCTCCAAAATCTGGGGATGAAATCTCATTTTCAATATTAAAGTCACCATAACTTCCATATCGGAAGCCAATACCAGTATATGTAGAATTTAATTCCAGATTTGCAGTTGAGTGGTACTTGATGCTAACCATTGCGCTACCTCCTGTAGATCCGGAAGAGGAAAATTTCCCAATAACTAAATTTTGACTGTTGGTATTTTCTTGAGCTACGTGTAAATTAGCCTCAGGGTACGTTGTTCCTATTCCAACTTTTCCATTTACATACATTTGTCCATCATGTCTTAAAGAAAAAGTGATATCTTCTACACCTGTTCCGAAAATGATGTTTTTCATGAAGTATCTCTCTGCGTTTCTTAAATGATTGCTTCTTAATTCAAAATTATTGGTTCCCGCAGCTCCGCCTTCGTAGATGGTTAATCTTGATTGTGGAGAATCGAAATTTATACCGATGTTGCCATTAGGCTTGATGCGGATACCTTCGGTATTATTAGCCTTGAAAACTAATGGCTGATTGTCTGTAGTCCCAATAAAGTTGGTTGAAGAATTTGTTCCTGTGTTTCCGGTAATGTTCCAGCTTTGTGCAAACGTAAGGGTTGATACCAATAAAGTAAGTGGTAGTAATTTTGATTTCATATATTAATTAAAATTTATTTTTAGTAAAACTATAATCAGGAAACGACAAATTGCGTCGTGTTTAATAATAGTTGTATTGTTTTCAAAAAAGTTATTTGTTATTTGCAAATTTATAAAAAAAGCAATCTTGTTTTGGTGATATTTTTTAATATTAATATTTTTTAATAAAAAGTGTTTAATCTTGTGTTTTGTTTAATATGGATTCTGTTTTGTTATTTTTTTTGTTATAGTAATTACTTATTTGATGAATATTTTTAGCTGAAATTCCTTATTGAAAATGGAAATGAAGCTAAAAATTATGGTTTTATAGGCAAGTTATATGAAGACGGATCTCAATTTTAGAAAAAATCTCTACCTTTGTAACAATGAACCTCTTAAGATGGATACTGGCAATTTATTTCATGGCACTCTCATTGATGCCATGTGAAGACACGTCCCATCCTCTGAATTCAGGAGATAATAAGATTACATTAAGTATTCACGGTGTTCATTCTACAGAAAAAGGAGATATCTGTTCTCCACTGTGTGCATGCAGCTGTTGTCAGATAACAGTTTCAGCATTTAAAATGGATCCTTTATTGGAAATTCCAGAGCAGATTCCCGCTTATTTTTCAAAGAAGATCCTGTTCCACAAAAACGACTTTGCCTACCAGGTTTACGACCCAATCTGGCAACCTCCTAAAATTTAATTTTATTGACTTTTAGAAAGCTTTTGCTTTCTGATTTTAAACTGTGCTTGAAACTTTGCAATACCATTGCAGAGGTTTTCAGGATATTTTTGCTGCAGTATTTTATACTGTGTGCATTCACTTTTCAATAAAAATTAAATATCAATCGTGTTAGATAAAATCATAAAATTCAGTATCAAAAACAAGGTGATCATTGGTTTGATGACATTGGTACTGATCATCTGGGGAACATGGAGTGCCACCAGATTACCAATAGATGCTGTGCCGGATATTACCAACAATCAGGTGCAGATCATTACCGTATGTCCTACACTGGCAGGGCAGGAAGTAGAGCAGTTGGTTACCTTTCCTATTGAGCAGAGTATTGCCAATGTTCCCGATATTCAGGAAACAAGAAGTATTTCAAGATTTGGACTTTCTGTGATTACAGTAGTGTTCAAAGAAAATGTAGATGTTTACTTTGCAAGACAGCTCATTAATGAACAACTGAAAAATGCTGTAGAAGAAATTCCCAAAGGGGTAGGAACTCCCGAACTGGCTCCTGTAAGTACAGGTCTTGGAGAAGTCTATCAGTATATTCTTCACCCTAAAAAAGGAAGCGAAAAGAAATACAATGCCAAAGAACTCCGTACCATGCAGGACTGGATTGTTCGAAGACAGCTGAACGGAACACCCGGAGTTGCAGAGATCAATAGTTTTGGAGGTGAATTAAAACAATATGAAGTGGCTATTGATCCCAATCGCTTAAAGGCAATGGGAACAAGTATCACTGAAATATTTACAGCGCTTGAAAAAAACAATCAGAATACAGGAGGAGCTTATATTGATAAAAAGCCCAACGCCTATTTTATCCGTGGAATTGGCCTGGTGACCTCTTTGGAAGACATTAAAAACATTGCGGTTAAAAACGAAACCGGAAGTGTTCCGATCTTTATAAAAGATGTTGCCGATGTTCGCTTAGGAAGTGCCGTTCGTTACGGAGCCTTAACTTATGATGGAAAGGTAGATGCTGTAGGTGGAGTCGTGATGATGTTGAAAGGAGCCAATAGTAATGAAGTGGTAAGCAATATCAAAGCAAAAATTCCGACCATTCAGAAATCTCTTCCCGATGACGTTATCATTGAACCGTTTCTGGACAGAACGGACCTTGTAGACAGAGCCATCAATACCGTACAGAAAAACCTCATCGAAGGAGCTCTGATCGTTATTTTCGTTCTTGTTATTTTCCTGGGAAATCTGAGAGCCGGACTTATCGTTGCTTCAGCCATTCCTCTTTCCTTGCTATTTGCATTAGGAATGATGAATGTTTTCGGAGTGAGTGCCAATCTGATGAGCCTTGGAGCGATAGACTTCGGATTGATTGTAGATGGTGCTGTTATTATTGTAGAAGCTACATTGCATTATTTAGGCGTAAGAAAATCTACCCGTGCTTTGACACAGTCTGAAATGGATGAGGAAGTATTCCTTTCTGCCTCAAAGATCAGAAGCAGTGCAGCCTTCGGAGAAATCATCATTCTTATCGTATACATCCCGATTCTTACTCTTGCAGGCGTAGAAGGAAAAATGTTTACTCCAATGGCAAAAACAGTAGGATTCGCTATTCTGGGAGCATTGATTCTTTCCCTGACCTATATTCCAATGATGAGTGCTTTGTTTTTATCTAAGAAAATATCACACAAGGAAACCTTCTCTGATAAAATGATGAACCGTCTTCAGAAGATATATCAGCCATTATTACAGAAAGCAATCAAAGTAAAATATATCATTGTATCAGCAACAGCTGTTGTTTTTCTGATCTCCGCTTTTATTTTTAAAAATATGGGTGGTGAATTTATTCCTCAGTTGCAGGAGGGAGATTTTGCCTTCCACTGTATTTTACCACAGGGAAGCTCACTCAGTCAGAGTATAGAAACCTCCATGCAGGCATCGAGAATTATCAAACAGTTTGATGAGGTGAAAATGGTCGTTGGTAAAACTGGTTCCGCTGAGGTTCCTACAGATCCAATGCCTCCTGAAGCAACCGATATGATCGTAGTATTAAAACCACAAAGCGAATGGAAAACCAAAAAAACCTACAACGAACTTGCTGATGAGATCAGTGAAAAACTGGAAACCATTCCTGGAGTGTTCTTTGAGAAAAACCAGCCTATTCAGATGCGTTTCAATGAGCTGATGACAGGAATCAGGCAGGATGTTGCCGTAAAAATCTTTGGTGAAAATCTGGATTCTTTAGCGGTATATGCGGATAAAGTTGGAAAAATCATTCAGACGGTAGATGGAGCTACGGCACCTCAGATCGAAAGAGTAAGTGGTCTTCCACAGATTAATGTTCAGTATGACAGAACGAGAATCGCCAATTATGGATTGAATATCGAAGATGTCAACAATGCCGTAAGTACAGCCTTTGCAGGAAAAGCTGCCGGACAGGTGTTTGAAAATGAAAGACGTTTTGATCTGGTTGTCCGCCTGGACAGTCTTCACAGAACAGATATTTCAGATGTGAATAATCTGATGATCACTTCTGCTACCGGAGCTCAGATTCCACTTTCGCAAGTGGCGAATATTAGCTATAAACTAGGGCCGGCACAGATCAGCCGTGAGCAGGGAAAACGTAGAATTGTGATTGGTTTCAATGTAAAGGATCGTGATGTGGAAAGTGTAGTGAAAGATATTCAGGCAAAACTGAATAATGTGAAACTTCCTTCAGGATACTACTTTACTTACGGAGGACAGTTTGAAAATCTTCAGGAAGCAAGCAAACGTCTGATGATTGCCGTTCCGGTATCATTGCTTCTGATTTTTATGCTTCTGTATTTTACTTTCCGTTCATTCAAGCAGGCTGCATTGATTTTCACAGCGATTCCTATGAGTGCCATTGGTGGTGTCTTTGCGCTGTTAATAAGAGATATGCCTTTCAGTATCAGTGCCGGAATTGGATTTATTGCCCTTTTTGGAGTAGCGGTTCTTAACGGAATTGTTTTGATCGGAACATTCAATCAGTTAGAAAAAGAAGGTGAAACCGATATTCTGAAAAGAGTATTTGAAGGAACAAAAACAAGATTAAGACCTGTATTAATGACGGCCACTGTAGCTTCATTAGGGTTTTTGCCAATGGCTATTTCCACCGGAGCCGGAGCAGAAGTACAGAAGCCTTTGGCGACAGTAGTGATTGGTGGTTTGGTAACCGCAACATTCCTAACACTATTCGTTTTGCCGATGTTGTACATTATTTTTAACACAAAGATTTTGAAAAGAAAAAATAATAATACAGGAATAATTACAGCAGTTCTTGTTGTAGGATTTATGATGCTAGGACAGACTTTTAACGCCCAATCCAGACCAATTTCTGTAGAACAGGCGGTAGAGCAGGCTGTGAATAATAATTTAACGCTACAGTCAAAAGACTTAAGTATTAAATCCGCCGAAGCATTAAGGGCAACTGCAAAAGAGCTTCCCAAATTAGATGTTACAGCACAGCTTGGACAATACAACAGTCCAAGGTTTGACCAATCGTTTGCGATCTCACAAAGCATTCCTTTTCCGACATTATTTAAAGCAAGAAAGGAATTAATCAATGAGAATATTAAAAGTAAGCAGATTGATAAGGAAATTACAGCCAATGAACTGATAAAACAGGTGCGGACTTACTATTATCAAATTGAATATCTTCAGTATAATAAAGCCCAGCTGACCAGTCTGGATAAATATTATGAAGAGTTTATCCGAATTGCAACCGTGAGATTTAAAGCAGGTGATATCAAGAAAATAGAAATCAGTACTGCAGAAACTCAGAAAGGAGAAATTGATCTGCTGCTCAGACAAAATGAAGTCTTTCTGAACAACGCCTACAAGAATTTAAAGACCTTGATGAACACTTCAGAAGATCTTGAAATTCCGTTTAACAAAGATTATGCTCCTTTAAAAGCAGAAAATGTACTCGATAGTACTGTGGTTGCCAACAATCCTACGGTAAAAGCTTTTTACCAGGAAATGGAAATTGCTGAAAAAAATAAGAAAGTTGAAAAGTCTCTCGGACTGCCTGATTTTAGTTTAGGATATACCAACCAGTCTTTGATAGGCCTTCATACCATCAATGGGCAGGAGAATTTTTATAACTCAGGAAAACGTTTTCAGTCGGCAACAGTCGGCGTAGCCATTCCATTAACATTTGGAGCTACAAAAGCAAGAATTCAGGCGCTGGAATATGAAAAACAGGTCGCTGAAACCAATGCTAAAATGCAGCAGAAACAGCTTTCTGCTCAGTTGGAAAATGCTTTCAGCCAGTATCAGCAGGATTTACAGCAGTATGATTACTATACAAGCCAGGCATTGCCTAACGCAGAGAAAATTGTAAAAGCAGCTCAGTTAGGATATAAAACAGGAGAAATTTCCTATGTAGAATATCTTTTTGCCCTGCAGACTGCCACAAATATCCAGTTGAAATATTTGGAATCCATCCAACAGGTGAACCAATCTGTAGTTACTATTAACTCCATTATAAACAAATAATATGAAATCGCTGTTCATAAAAATTTCTGCCAGATCAATGAGAATGAAGGCATACAGCATCAGACAAAATACATTTTTACTTATGAAACTCAAATATAATATCATCCCTCTCGCCCTGATCTCAATCTTACTAACAAGCTGTGGAAAAAAAGAAGCTTCGGAAGAAAAAGCTCCTGAAAAAACAGAACAGAAAGAACAGGCTCACGAAGAAGCTACACCAACAATAGCTTCCCTTACAGAAGAGCAGATGAAGTCTGTAGGAGTGGCTTTGGGAAATGTAGAAATGAAAGAGTTGACATCCACGATAAAAGCTAATGGTTTGCTAAGTGTACCCAACAGTAATAAAGCAACCATCACTTCCCTGTACGGAGGAATCATCAAAACCATCAATATTCAGGTAGGAAGTATCGTGAAAAAAGGACAGGTCATTGCCACGATTGCCAATCCGGAATATATCCAGCTTCAGGAAGATTATCTGACAACCAATAGTAGAATTACTTATGCAGAACAGGAATATAGAAGGCAAAGAGAGCTTTTTGATAATGATGCAGGTGCCAAGAAAAATCTTCAGAGTGCCGATGCAGAACTTAAAACCTTAAGAACAAAAAGAGCATCCCTGTTGAAACAGCTTCAGATGATGGGAATAAGCCCTGGGAAAGTAAGCAATGGAAATATGAAATCCGGTTTGGTTATTACAGCGCCTATCAGTGGAACGATCAGCAGTATTACCGCACAGATCGGAAGTTATGTGGATATTTCTTCTCCCGTTGCTACCGTGATTGATAACGGTTCCATTCATCTCGACCTTCAGGTATTTGAAAAAGATCTTCCTAAAATGAGAGTAGGGCAGATTGTTCATTTTAAACTGACCAACAATCCGGAAACTGAATATGATGCAAGAATTTACAGCATAGGATCTTCTTTTGAAAACGAAAGCAAAACCATCTCTATGCATTGCGAAGTGATAGGAAACAAATCCGGACTGATTGACGGAATGAATATCACCGGAATTGTAAGCCTTGATAAAAGCACAACTCCTGCAGTTCCTACAGAGGCCATTGTAGAAGCAGATGGGAAATATTTTGTATTTGTTCAGACCGATAAAAAAGTGGAAGAAGAACACGAAGAAAAAGGGAAACCTCATCCGAAAACCTTAAACTTCGAGAAAATAGAAGTGGTAAAAGGAACTTCCGATATGGGATATACCGCGATAACTCCGGTAGGAAATATTCCTGACAAGGCAAAAATAGTAGTGAAAGGCGCATTTTTCGTGAATGCAAAACTGGTGAATTCCGGAGAACACGAACATTAATGAAGGTGGCCGGAACCAGTAAAATGTCGATTTTAATCCTTAAATTAGAGCTGTTTACGTAATTTTTTATTGAATGAAAACGGCTGGAAAAGTGAAAATGATCTCACCGAATTTTAATAAATAACCCGATTATGTTATTAAACAAAAAAATATCAGTCTGGTATTTCATCCGTGAAATAAAAACCCAAATTCTGTTGATAGGAATATTTGCCATCACTATTGGTCTTTTGGATGAATTGCCATGGTTTCGCAAGATCTCTCTGCCTTTGAATATTCCGGCACTCCTGGGAACAGCAGTATCATTGCTGCTGGCATTCCGTACTTCCCAATCCTACGAAAGATGGTGGGAGGCAAGAACTGTTTGGGGTGCTGTTGTAAACGATTCCAGAACTTTTGTCAGACTAATCATTCAGTTTATGCCGGCAGGTGATGACAAAACAGTAAAAGATTTTGCGGAAAGACAGATCATCTGGACCTACGCACTTGGAGAATCATTGAGAAAACTGCCATTTTCTGAAAAGGTTCAACAGTATTTGGATCAACATCAGATCAAAGCAGCTAATATTCCCAACGCAATTCTGGACGAACATTCCAGACAGCTGAAAGAAATTGCAGTTTCCAAAGGACTAACGGATTTCCAACAGATGCAGCTCAATGATATCATCACAAGATTATGCGACAGTATGGGAAAATGTGAAAGACTGAAGAATACAGTATTTCCGCGTTCTTACAGTGTTTTAGTTCATATTCTGATCTATGTTTTTGCGGCCATTCTTCCGTTTGGACTCGATGATTCGCAGCTGGTGGTAGAAATTGCCATTACTTTCCTGGTTCCGGTGACATTCATTGCTATTGAAAAAACATCCATCATCATGCAGGATCCGTTTGAAAATAGTCCTGTAGATACACCAATGACTTCTCTGGCACAGACCATAGAAATCAATATCAGACAGATGATCGGTGAGCAAAATGTTCCCCCTAAAAAAGAAAATACATCTTATTATGAAATGTAATTAAACCATACACAATATGGAAAGTACACCAACACAAACTGTTTCTGTAGGAAGCAGACATAAAAAGAACCTCCTGATTGTTCTCTGCCTTAGCGGAACCTATCTCATTGCTGAGGTAATAGGAGGAATAATTACCAACAGTCTTGCGCTGTTGGCCGATGCAGCTCATATGTTGACCGATGTGGTAGGATTATTGTTGGCATTTATTGCCATCAAAATAGGAGAAAGAAAAGCAGATACTTCCAGAACATTTGGTTATTATCGGACAGAAATATTAGCAGCCGTAATCAACGCAGTGGTTTTATTGGCTATTTCGATCTATGTTTTGTTTGAAGCCTATCAGCGTTTTCAAAATCCACCAGAAGTACAAAGTAAATCAATGCTGATTGTAGCAGGAATCGGATTGATTGTCAATATTGTCGGAATGATGATTCTCAGAAAAGATTCAGAAGGCAGCCTCAATATGAAAGGAGCCTATTTTGAAGTCCTTTCAGATATGCTTACTTCTGTAGGAGTCATGATTGCCGGAGTGATTATGCTGACGACAGGCTGGTACTATGCCGACCCGTTGATTTCAGCAGCAATAGGACTTCTGATCTTCCCAAGAACATGGAGATTATTGAAAGAAGCCATTAATGTTCTGCTGGAAGGAACCCCTAAAGATGTGGATATTCATGCCCTTCGTCAATCATTGGAGAAAACTCCCGGAGTGAAAGATGTTCATGATCTGCATGTATGGTCACTGACTTCCAGTGTCAATGCCATGAGTGCCCATATCGTAAAAGATGCAGGATATTCTCAGAATCAATTATTAAAAATATTGACTGATACTACGATTCAAAACTTTAAAATCAGTCATACTACTTTTCAGATCGAAGAAGAAGGCTATGAAGAAAATGAAGTTCATCTGTAAAAATTTAAAAGCGTACAATGAAAAAAGATATAGAACACAAACTTATTGATAAAAATACCAAACCTACCAGTATGAGGATTTTGGTATATGATTTCTTAAGCTCTCAGGAAGCCGCTTTATCCCTTTCTGAAATAGAAAATCATTTTGATAATGCTGACAGAATCACTATCTACAGAACCTTGAAAACCTTTGAAGAAAAAGGAATTGTTCACAGCATTCAGGAAAATACAACCACGAAATACAAACTCTGCGAAGACGATTGTGATGAAAAGACACACAAAGACTGGCATCTGCATTTTTACTGTAAAATATGCAAGCAGACTACCTGCAAAGAAGATATTTCTTTCCCTGAAAATATCCAGACCAATTTCAGGATTGATGAAATAAGATTATTTGCCAAAGGAATCTGCGAAAACTGTCTTGAAAGTTTGCAATAGCATTGCATCAGTCTCATCTTTACATTTGTATAAAAATATTCAGTTATGGAAAAATGCTGTAGTACAACCCCCGAAAAACCCGATACAAAAGGACACAAACACAATCATGCAGAAGGAGACGGACATGACCATGACGGGCATGATCACTCTCATGACTCTGGAGATCAGACGGTCTTTCAGATGTTTCTGCCAGCTATTATCTCTTTTGTAATTTTATTATTGGGAATTGTTTTTGACAACTATATAAAACCGGCATGGTTTGCAGGATGGGTACGTTTAGTATGGTTCCTTGCTGCATATATTCCTGTAGGATTTCCAGTATTGAAGGATGCCTATAAAAGTATCATCAAAGGAGATGTGTTCTCAGAATTTTTTCTGATGAGTATTGCAACCATTGGTGCTTTTGCCATCGGAGAATATCCTGAAGGAGTAGCGGTAATGCTGTTTTATGCCGTAGGAGAAGTATTCCAGTCTATGGCGGTTACCAGAGCCAAAGGAAACATAAAAGCGTTATTGGATCAGCGTCCTGATGAGGTAACGATTATGGAAAATAATCAGCCCAAGACCATGAAGGCCAAAGAAGCTAAAATTGGAGACATCATTCAGTTGAAACCAGGCGAAAAACTGGCGCTGGATGGGGAATTGCTTTCAGATTCAGCTTCATTCAATACCGCAGCTTTAACGGGAGAAAGTAAACCCGATACCAAAAATAAAGGCGAGGTTGTTCTTGCAGGAATGATCAATATGAACAGTATTGCTTTAGTAAAAGTAAATACCGCCTATGAAGACAGTAAACTGAGTAAAATCCTGGAACTGGTTCAGAATGCTACGGCTCAAAAGGCCCCTACAGAATTATTCATCAGAAAATTTGCGAAAGTATACACGCCCATCGTTGTATTTCTCGCCATTGGAATCTGTTTACTGCCGTATTTCTTTGTGAGCGATTACCAGTTTAGAGACTGGTTGTACAGAGCATTGATCTTTCTTGTAATTTCTTGTCCTTGTGCCCTTGTTATTTCAATTCCATTAGGATATTTCGGAGGAATTGGTGCTGCTAGCCGAAACGGAATCTTATTCAAAGGAAGTAATTTCCTGGACAGTATTGCAGAGATTCAGAATGTGGTGATGGATAAAACAGGAACCATGACAGAAGGAGTTTTCAAAGTTCAGGAAGTAAGCATGAATCCTGAATTTAATAAAGAAGAAATTCTTCAGATGGTTAATGTTCTCGAAAGTAAAAGTACCCATCCGGTGGCAACAGCAATTCACAATTATGTTGGAGAAATCAATCACAGTATTCCTTTAGAAAATGTGGAAGAAATTGCAGGCCACGGACTGAAAGCCACGGTTAACGGAAAAGAACTTCTGGTAGGGAATTTTAAGCTGATGGATAAGTTCAACATCAGTTATGATCTTAACCACGCCAATATTGTGTACACGGTGATTGCGGTAGCGTATGATAAAAAGTTTTCAGGCTATATCACCATTGCAGATAGTATAAAAGAAGATGCAAAGCAAACCGTAGACAACCTGCATAAAATGAATGTAAAAGCTACCATGCTGAGTGGCGATAAAAGTACCGTTGTGAAATATGTAGCAGATCAGCTGGGTATTGACAATGCATTCGGAGATCTGTTGCCTGAAGACAAAGTAAATAAGGTTAAAGAAATCAAAGCCAGAAACCAAACAGTAGCTTTCGTAGGAGACGGAGTGAATGATGCGCCTGTGGTGGCTTTAAGCGATGTAGGAATTGCAATGGGAGGTTTGGGAAGTGATGCCACAATTGAAACTGCAGATGTAGTGATTCAGGATGATAAACCAAGTAAAATCCCGATGGCCATCAATATTGGAAAACAAACTAAAAAGATCGTTTGGCAGAATATTGTCCTTGCCTTTGCCGTAAAAGCTGTTGTTCTCATCCTGGGAGCTGGTGGACTGGCAACCATGTGGGAAGCGGTTTTTGCTGATGTAGGCGTAGCGTTGCTGGCTATTTTAAATGCGGTGAGAATTCAGAGAATGAAATTTTAAGAAGCAAATAATAAACACAACTCAATTATATTCAATAAAAAGCTCTGCTGAATTTCAGTAGGGCTTTTGTTTTTAATTACACATGATACCAGTGATATTATTGAAATTTATACTATGCTATTGAGACTCCTACGGAGTGACAAAGGAACTGTCTTTACTTTCCATATAAAATATGACTAAGCTATGTGATTGACAATTATAACCAATATAAAAATAATACAACCAGTTTGTCATTCCGTAGGAATCTCTACAACAAGAAATCAAGCTAGTATTACAATTTTATCAGAGATAAAATCTTTGCGTCTTAAAACAGTAAGTATTAAAAAAAATAGCGCCTTCGCGTTTCTAATATCATATATCAAAATTTAGTTTTAAAAAGGCAATAGGCTTTTTGTTGGAGAAACGCAAAGGCGCAAAGAAGATAAAAATTGTAGTGTTTTTTAGGACGCAAGAAAATCAAAGATTTTCAGCAAAGTTACTTCCGAATGATCAGCTTTATTCAATCTTATTATTAGCCGTATTAAATTTTATCGGAGATAAAATCTTTGCGTCTTAAAACGGTAAGTATTTAAAAAACTTGCGCCTTTGCGATGTCCAACAAAAACAAGACATTAAAAAAAATAAAAAGCTCTGCTAAATACAACAGCAGAGCTTTTATCAACAAGATTAAATTGTATATAAAGAACTAAATTTTTCAGATCTTCACCTACTCAAAGGTCGGAAAAATATTATAGCAGTAACAGCCACAGTTTCGTGAATTTTAAAGGTAACAGATAAAAACTTTCCAATGACATTCATCATAAGTTCATCTTAAAACAGTTTTGAAGTAGTATATTTGTAACAGAGAACAAAATCGTTGAAGGTATTCATTTCCATATTCATCATTTTTACCATTGCATTACGTCCCGTTTTGCCATTGGTAAATTATGCCGTGAATTATGATTATATAGTGAAAAACCTTTGTGAGAACAGAAATGTACCCCAATCAACCTGTAAAGGAAAGTGCTACGTGGAAAAAGAGCTGGCCAAAACAGAAAAACAGTCCAATAGCTCCCAAACCATAAAGATTGCAGGATTGGATGTTTTTATTTCTCACGATATCCTTTCCTTCTCCGCTCATTTGAATTCGGAATCACTTTCTGAAATTCCCGATTCAAGTTATTTTAATTCTCATTCTTCAGAATACTTTTCAAGAATATTCCATCCTCCGTTGGTTTAATTTTTATTATAAACTATGTTTTTAGTTTATAGAATGAAAGTTTCTAAAGCTTTCATCAGTAAACCTTCAAGATACATTCTACAATAAAAATAAACTATTGTAAGCAGTAAGGAATCCATCAATTCTTCTTGAGAAATGCTGTGTTTTTCCAGACTTGTATAATGTATCGTCACTTTATTTAACATTATTTAATTTCAATTTAATATTAAAATGAAATCTCCTATTATTTTGACTGCTCTGCTGTCAATATCACTACTGTCGTGTGCCAAAGAAGCGCCTCAGGTAAAGCACGCAAGCCACATGGACTCCTCCGGCAAGAAAATAGAAAATGTACAGATAGTGAACGAAGAAGATCCTGTCTGCCACATGAAAACTGCAGGATCTATTAACGATACAGCCGTATATAAAAACAAAACGTATGGTTTTTGCAGTGTATCCTGCAAACATGAATTCAAAAAAAGCCCTGAGAAATATGCCCAAAAATAAAAAGAACAATAATAAAAGTAAAGTGATTATACCCATCGCTTTATTTGCATTGCTTTTCCTGGGAATAGGTGTGGGAATGGGGTATTTTAAAAAGAATCTTTATACCGTAATGAAAGTTCCCGATTTTGAACTGACAGATCAGAACAGTAAAAAAATCACCAATAAAGAGATGTTGGGAAAAGTATATCTCGTAGAATTTTTCTTCAGCAAATGTCCTACCATCTGCCCGGTGATGAATACCAATATGAAAGCGATTCAGAACCAGATTAATGATCCCAATTTTGGCATTATTTCCATCAGTATTGATCCGGAAAATGATACGCCAGCAGCATTGAAAGAACATGCTCAAAGAATAGGGGCAAAATCTCCGAACTGGCACTTTCTGACCGGAGACCGTACCTATATTGGAAATCTGGCGGATCAGTTTAATATCTATGTTGGTGATAAAGAAGATGAAGGAGAAAGCCTGAACCACAGCGGAATGATTGCGCTGGTAGATCAGGAAGGAAATATCCGATGCAGATACAACAAAGAAAATATGCCTATTCTCTATTATTCAGGATTGAATTATGGAGATCCGGAAGGTAAAACGCCAATGCTGACAGGAAAATATCACCCCGACAGAGAAATTCTGATCGAGGATATTAAGAAATTATTGAAATAGAGAGGAAGGGAGCCGGATGCTAGAAGTTGGAAGTTATTCCGGACGATGAAGCTCTAGTGATTTTCGAGATAGCTATAAAAGTAAATAGGAGTTGAAGAAATGATGTTATGACATTAATGACTTCCAGCCTCGATCTCCCATCCTCCAGCCTAATAGAAAACATTGTTCAACCATAAACAAAAAAATTATGAAGATTTTGAAAATAGCTGCTCTAAGTGCAGTTTTCGCAGCTCAGTTTGCACTGGCTCAATTTAAGCAGACGCCTCTGCCTTATGCTTATAATGCTTTGGAAGGAAATATTGATGCCCAAACAATGGAAATTCACTATTCGAAGCATGGAGCAGCGTATGCAGCCAATTTGAATAAAGCCATTGCTGGAACTCCACAGGAAAAAGAAACTTTGTTTCAGATTCTTTCCAATGTTTCAAAACTGCCTGCTGCAGTGAGAAATAATGCGGGAGGTCATTACAACCATGAACTGTTCTGGACGGTTCTTACGCCTCAGAAAAACACGCAGCCTTCAGCAAAATTAGCAAAAGCCATCACTGAAACTTTCGGAAGTATGGATGCGTTTAAAGAAAAAATGGCTAAAGCCGGAGCAGATCGTTTCGGGTCGGGATGGGCATGGCTATCTGTCGATAAAAACGGAAAACTATTCGTTTCTTCTACTCCTAATCAGGATAATCCTTTAATGGATGTAGTAGAAGAAAAGGGAACTCCTATCTTCGGAATTGATGTATGGGAGCATGCTTATTATTTAAAATATCAGAATAAAAGAGCAGATTATCTGACCGCTATCTGGAATGTTACCAACTGGAAAGAGATCAGCAGAAGATATGACGAAGTAATAAGCAAGAAATAATCTGATGAAATTATTTTACAGCATACTTTTTACCTTGTATATGGTGCTAAGACCTTTAGTACCTGTGGTAGAGTATGCTGTAAATTATGATTATATTGTTAAAGTTCTCTGTATTAATAAAGACAGACCGGAGATTCACTGTAACGGAAAATGTTACCTGAGTAAAGAGTTGGCCAAAACCAATGATTCGGAATCTTCCCCCTTTCAGAAACTCAAAAACTCAGGACAGAAAGTCCTGGATACTTATATTCTGCCGGAGACTACAGAGATCAACACTACTGGAAAACTACCGTTTTTCAATTTCAATTTTACCTACGAAACAGCTTATTCTTTTCTGTTTCTTACCCATATTTTCAAACCACCGGTTTTTTAAGTTAAACGATCACGATTCAAGCACAAAAGTCACAAAAACATTGACAAATAAAAAAGCTTAAGTGTTCTTATTGTGCATAAAACTTACCACCTGATCAACTTAAGTGTAAAAACTTTTGTGCCTTTTGTGGTAAAAAATAATGCTGTTACAGCCATTCAAATTAATTCAACTTAAAAAATCAACAATGAAAATTTATAAATTTTTATCACTATTCTTTATTGCCTTTACTTTATTCTCTTTTGTAGCCTGCGAAAGCAGCAGGGATGACGAAAATCCACAGGATACTACACCAGGAAGCCTTCAGATCAAATTTGAAAACGGATTTAATAATGTAGGCGATATCGTTTTGAATCAGACCGTTCAGACCTCTTCCAACGGACAGAAACATAATTTTTCTGCCTTAAAATATGTCATCAGTAATATTGCACTGATAGACGAAAACGGAAATGAGTTTAAATACAACGAAAACAATCCTGATAAAGGTGCTTTTATCGTAGATCAGGCAGATGCTGTAGCCGGAATTATTTATCTTAATCTGGATGGTGTTCCGAAAAACAATTATAAAAAAATAAAATTCGGATTGGGAATCAGCCAAAAAGCGTACTTGCTAGGGCAGGATGGGCAAGCTGAATTCTGGACAAAAGCCAAGCAAAAAGGAATGACCTGGTCATGGGCTGCAGGTTATATTTTTGCAAAACTAGAAGGAAAATACGGGAATGATGGCCCTTCAAAAGAATTCATGAACCATACCGGAAATATGGGAAATGTTACCGCTAATGAACAGGCTGATCTATACCGTGAAATCACATTGAATCTTCCGACAACGGCAAGAGTGACGGCAAAAATTCGTCCTTCTGTTCATATTCTGGCAGACCTGAACCAGTTTTTGAGCGGTGATAAGGCACTTACTCTTACAACGGCCAATGACATGCTGATGGGTTCAAACCAACACTTGACAGATGTTACCAACAATCTTACGAAAATGTTTAAAGTAGACCACGTTCACAATGATTAATTTTTTTGTCAGAACAGTATTGGTTCTGTTTGTATTGGTATTGAGCTGTGTTTCCTGTTCCGATGAGGTGATACAGCCACTGGAGAAAGATGAAGCGTATAATTTGCAGTTCCCTTCTTATTTTCCGGAAATGACTTTTGATCAATCCATTAATCCGGTGACCAAAAACGGAGTGGAGCTGGGACGAAAATTATTCTATGAAGGAAGACTTTCAAGGAATAATACCATTTCATGCGGTTTCTGTCATATACAGGAAAATGCTTTTACCCATCATGGTCATACGGTGAGCCATGGGGTAGACGACAGAATAGGAATCAGAAATGCGCCACCGATCCAGAATATGGCTTTTTTGAAAAGATATATGTGGGACGGTGTGATTCATAACCTTAATGAACAGCCCATCAGCCCGATTACCGATGTAAATGAAATGGACAGCTCCATACCGGAAGCTATTTCGAAAATAAAAGATGATCAGAAATATAAAAAACTGTTCAGAGAAGCTTATGGAGACGAAACCATTACAGGAGAAAGAATTCTGAAAGCATTGTCGCAGTTTATGGCTTCTTTAATTTCTGCAGATTCAAAATACGACAGATTCAAACAGGGAAAAGAACAATTGACTTCAACAGAATCTCAGGGGATGGCTTTGTTCGGACAGAAATGTGCTTCATGTCATAGCGGAGGGCTGTTTACGGATGAGAGTTTCAGAAATACGGGAATGTATTACAATACAGAATTCAAGGATGCAGGGAGATACAGAGTTTCCCTTAATCAGGTAGATTGGATGAAATTCCGTGTTCCCAGTTTAAGAAATGTAGAATATACTGCACCTTATATGCACGACGGAAGATTTTACACCTTAGAGGCGGTACTCAATTTCTATTCGGATCAGGTGGAAGATAATGCTAATCTTGATCCACAGCTGAAACAGAACGGTCATATAGGAATTGCCATGAACAGCCAGGAAAAACAGTCAATCATTGCGTTCCTGAAAACATTGTCGGATAAAAGCTTTATATCCAATCCAAAATTTGCAGAATAATTTATAAAAACATGAAGAAGATTATATTGATAGTAAGCTTGATCCTGTTTAATCAGTATCAGGCGAAAACCATTAGAGACAGTGCGTATATTGCTCCCGAAACCTTTAGCAGATTCGATTTTGATGATGATTGCGATGCCTGTGGCTGTGCTGCAGGAAACGGATCTTCCGGCTTTGAATCTTTACTGAATCCACAGTTTATCGGAATCAAATACTTTGCACAGCATTATAAAGCGAAAGAGAACTTATTTGTAAAAGACCTTACTCAGGATCAGTATTTCAATACGCTGCAGCTTTGGGGGAAAATTCCACTGACTAAAAAATTGAGTGTATATGCGAGCCTGCCATTCCATTTTCATGAGAAGAAAACCATGCAGGGAGATATTAAAATCAATGGAATAGGGGATCTGAACCTGATGGGAATCTACCAGCTGATGAGTTCTAAAGATAATTTCCATCACCTGAGCGGAGGTTTGGGCGTGAAAATTCCACTGGGAAAGTTTGATGAAAAAGGAGCATCCGGAGTGAATCCAAGTTTTCAGCTGGGAACCGGAAGCTGGGATTATCAGGCTGCTTTAAATTATAAGTTTCAGAAAAATAAAGTAGCCGTATTGGTCAATACAGATTATACCATCAAAACAGAGAATAAGAAAAATTACCGTTTTGGAAACCAATGGAACTATGCTGCAACAGGTTTTTATCAGGTTGCAGGAAATGAAAAATCCATTTTTTCTGTAAAAACAGGAGTCCAGGGAGAAGTTTACGCTCAGAACAAACAGTTTGATGAGGCGTTGCCCAATACTGCTGGAAGTGCTTTGTATGGAAAATTGGGATTTGAAGCTTCTTATAAAAAACTCAGTCTTGGAAGTGAAATCATGCTTCCCATGTACACGCATCTGGCGGGAGGAGATATTGAAGCAAAATCGAGATTCAGTGTTTTCCTGAATATTGGAATTTAAAGTGACACCCTCAATAAAATGATGTTAAAGCTCCTTCGGGAGCTTTAATTGTTTATGAATCATGATTTTAATTGGGGATTAGGAATAATTATTTATCTTTGCCGAAATTTGGTGAGCCCTAAAAAGCTCTTAAAAGGGAATCCGGTGAAAATCCGGAACAGACCCGCTGCTGTAAGCTCCGCACCAAAGTTTTTGAAGAATATATCCACTGTTTTTTAATGGGAAGGATTTCAAAAATGGAGTAAGTCAGAAGACCTGCCAGAAAATAATCGTTTGACGCTTTCGTGGAATAAAGCTTAGGACATCAATGATTCTGTGCAGTGACAGCTGTGCTTTGTCGTTGTATTCTTATATCCATTAGCGTCTTCATTACCCTAAATGAGCTAATGGCGGCAAAACTAACTACTTCTGCAATTCATAAAGCTGTTTTCACAATATTGGTGATCACATCTCAACTTTTATCTTCTCAAACCAAGAAGAAGGACAGCCTTCAGGAAGAGACTATTAAAGGAATCAATCTTTATAAAAAGAATTTTAAAGAAATCCTTCCGGCACAAATCCTACAGGGTGAGCAGCTGGAGAGGCTGAACAGTCATTCAGTTGCAGATGCGCTGCGGTATTTTTCAGGAGTTCAGATTAAAGATTACGGAGGATTGGGTGGTTTGAAAACTATTAATATCCGAAGCATGGGAAGCCAGCATGTAGGGGTTTTCTATGATGGAATTCAATTAGGAAATGCCCAAAACGGACTGGTGGATCTGGGAAGATATTCTTTGGATGATCTTGAAGAAATATCCTTGTACAACGGTCAGAAAAGTGAAATTTTCCAACCGGCAAAAGACTTTGGCTCTTCGGGATCTATCTATTTACAGCCAAAAACACCTGTATTTAAAGGAAATAGGAAAACCAATCTCGTGATAAGAGCAAAAAGTGCTTCCATTGATCTCTTTAATCCTTCATTCCGATTGGAACAGAAGATTTCAGACAGGATTTCTGCCAGCTTCAGTGGTGAATTTATGCAGAGTGACGGAATTTACAGATTTCGGTATGCCAAAAAATATCCCGATGGGCAACAAGCGTATGATACCATTGCAAAGAGACAGGATTCAGATATTCGGGCAAAACGTTTTGAAACCTCTCTCAACGGAACCTTAAATAACGGAAGCTGGAATATCCGTGGCTACGGTTATATTTCAAACCGCGGAATGCCGGCACCTATTGTTAATGGTCGGTTCGGAGGAAGAGGAGCAAGGCTCTCCGATGAAAATTACTTTGTACAAGCTAATCTGAGAAAAAAACTCTTCCCGAAATTGGAAACTCAGCTGAAAGCAAAATTTGCTTACGATTATACCCATTTTATGGACACGGTTCGTTCGCAGTCTATTATTTATACTGATAATACCTATATCCAAAGGGAACTTTATCTTTCCTCTTCCAATATTTATTCCATTACTCCCAATTGGGATGTCAGCCTGAGTGGAGACTTTCAATACAATAATCTGGATGCGAATCTTGATAACTTCTCATATCCTACACGTTACACTACATTGGTGGCATTGGCGACAACCTATCAGTGGAACAGATTCAAAATTCTGGGAAGCCTTTTAGGAACTTTTACTTTTGAAGAAGTAAGAAAAAATAAAAGGCCGGGAGATGCCAGAGAGTGGACACCTGCCGTTTTTATGAGCTATCAGCCGGAAAAAATTCCTGAGCTTACCCTAAGAGCTTTCTATAAAAGAATTTTCAGACTTCCAACTTTCAATGATTTGTATTATACCAATATTGGAAATACCTACCTGAAACCGGAATTTACCAATCAATATGATGTAGGATTTACTTATCAGAAGAATTATACCAACCGTTTCTTTAAAACATTTTATGCTAAAGTAGACGGTTACTACAATAAAGTACAGGACAAAATTGTAGCTGCTCCAAACGGAAGCATGTTCCGCTGGCTGATGATGAACCTTGGATTGGTTGAAATCATTGGAGCTGATGTGAATGTGCAGACTGAAATGCAGCTTGGAAAAGTCACCCTTCGGCCATTGCTTTCCTATACCTATCAAAGCGCAAGAGATATCAGTGATCCGGAAGATACTTTCTACCGCAATCAGATTCCTTATACACCATGGCACAGTGGATCTTTCAGTCTGATGGCAGATTATAAAGACTGGAGTTTCAATTACAGTGCGATGTACGTAGGAGAAAGATATGATGTGAATCAGGATAATATTCAATACAATTATGTTCAGCCCTGGTATACGCACGATCTGTCTGTTCAGAAAAAATTCAATTGGGCGAATCATCAATTTAAAGTAAGCCTTGAGATGAATAATATTTTCAATCAATACTATGATGTTGTACTCAATTATCCGATGCCCGGAAGAAATTTTAAACTTATTCTAAACTTCACCCTATGAGAAAACTAAACTTTTATTTTTTATTTCTGGTATTAGCTTTTCTTACTTCATGCCGTACCGATGAAATTATTGTCCGTCAGGAAGTGGTTGAAGGACTTCCTTCAGAAAACACAGCAATAAAAGGTTTTTATATGCTCAATGAAGGAAACATGGGAAGTAATAAATGTACCCTGGATTTTTTTGATTATACCAAAGGAACCTATTACCGGAATATTTATGCAGAAATCAATCCCAATGTGGTAAAAGAGTTGGGAGATGTAGGAAATGATATCAAAGTGTACGGAAGCAAACTTTATATTGTTGTCAATGTTTCCAACAAAATTGAAGTGCTGGATGCTAAAACGGCCAAACGTATTACTTCTATTCCTTTACAAAACTGCAGATATTTGGCTTTCAAAGATGGGAAAGCTTATGCCAGCAGTTATGCCGGTCCTGTAGCCATTAACCCCAAAGCCCCTAAAGGAAAAGTCGTGGAAATTGATACCACTTCTCTTTCCATTCAGCGTGAAGTGGTGGTAGGATATCAACCGGAAGAAATGGAAATTGTGGGTAATCAATTGTTTGTGGCCAACTCCGGAGGTTACAAAGCTCCCGATTATGACAATACAGTTTCCGTAATCGACCTGAATACTTTTACAGAAATTAAAAAAATAAATGTTGCCATCAATCTTCACCACATTAAAAAAGATAATTACGGAGATCTCTATGTAACCTCAAGAGGAGATTATTATAATGTTCCTTCCAGTTTGTATTTAATAGATGCAGCTACGGGAACTGTGAAGAAAAATTTCAATCTCTCCGTGAGCGAAATGACGATCGTGAATGATAAACTGTATTTCTATGGGAATGAATTCAATTACAATACCCACAGTTACAAAAAAACATTTGGAATCATTGATGTAAAAACAGAACAGATCATCGCCAACAGAATTTTTGACAAAGAATATGAAGATGCCATTAAAACGCCTTACGGAATTACCGTAAACCCCATCACAGGAGATATCTATATGACAGATGCCAGAAATTATGTATCCATGGGATTTGTGTATTGCTTTGATAAAAACGGACACTTTAAATGGAAAACGGAAGGCGGAAATATCCCTGCCCACTTCGCTTTTTTATACAAATAACCAAACTTTAAGAAATGAGCAGAAATAGCTTTACTTATTTGAAAATCGGATTTCTATCCTGCTTCCTTGTAGGAGTGATAGCCTGTAAACATGATGATGAAAATGAATTTACATTTAATGGACTTGATGATTCCTATACCATTGAACGTTTAAAGGTTTTGAGTATTCCTACCAATGCCTCAGGATCGGTTACATGGAGTATTAATGATTCTATTATCTCTCAAAATTCAGAACTTGAATTCATCAGTCCTACTGCAGATGCCTATCCTTTGACTTTAAAGATTAATAATAAAGGAAGCGAGCAGGTTTTTCATTCCAAAATAATTGTTACCAAAGAAAAAACACCTTATAGTAAATATATTTCCAAAGTATTGGAGTTCCGTCCTGCTGTAGGGCAGTTCATGAACGAAATTCCGGAATATTTACCTGGAAATACTACGGCGAATATGCTTCAGAAAGCTAACGAATCGTTGGTAGGAGGTAATTCTACCATGATCAGTCTCGGTGGATATGGTGGATATGTAGTATTCGGTTTTGATCACACGATTCCTAATCTGAATGGACGTGATTTTAAAGTACTGGGAAATGCATTCTTTGGAAATGATGCCGCTGATCAACGTTCAGGATCTTGCGAACCGGGAATTATTATGGTGGCCTATGACAGAAATAAAAATGGAAAACCCGATAATGATGAATGGTATGAAATTGCAGGCAGCGAATATTTCAAAAATGCTACGGTTAAAGACTACAGCATAACCTATCATAAGCCTAACGAAAATAAAATACCTGTACCCGGAACTGAATTCTGGCAGACAGACGTGGAATATATCAAGTGGAATGACAATCTGGGAAATCAGGGGTTCAAAACAAAGAATACCTTTCATGCCCAGAGCTATTATCCTTTATGGTTTACAGATCCTTCTTACAGCTTTTCAGGGACCAGACTTGCGAATAACTTCTTCGACCAGAGTGGTGACGGATCTTATTGGGTAGGAAAATCATATGAGTTCGGATATGCAGACAACGCTCCGAATAATGATGATGCCTCCAATATCGATATTTCCTGGGCGGTAGACAGAAGTGGAAAATATGTGAAACTTCCGGGAGTAGACTTTATGAAAATATATACAGGAGTCAATCAGGAAGCAGGATGGTTGGGAGAAGTTTCTACAGAAGTGGCAGGAGCTTACGATTTACATTTCAAATAATAATTCAATAATACAATCTATTTAAATTAATAAAAAATGAAAAAGTTTTATCTTTTTATGATGCTTTTTCTGTTTGCATGCGTATCGAATGCACAGATAAAAGTTCAAGGTGTACCCAGAAATGATATTCAAGGGATCAGCAAACTTAATACCACGACTATCAGTTTTTCTGATATTCAATATTGGGTAGGATCAGGAACCAATCAGGCTGCTTTTGTAGTACAGTGGAATGACAGTAAGAATCCTGATGCCATGGTTTGGGGATTCAAATGGAATGGAAATGCTACCGGTGAAGATATGCTGAAAGCTATTGCTAAAGCAGATCACAGATTATACACATTGCTGTATCAGGGAACACAGTTTGGATCAGCTGTTGGTGGAATTGGTTTTGATCTGAACGGTCAGGGAACTAATGCACTGATCAAAAGCGGAAATACCACTTATCCGTTATATCCGGTAAATGGTTTCGTGAATACAACTGCTTATGATTTTGACAGCTACACCATTGTAGATGCGGCTAACGATCACTGGCAGTCCGGATGGACGGTTAACGGGTACTGGTCATATTGGGTAAAGAACCCTGCAGATGCTGATTTCGGATATTCTAGCGTGGGAGCTTCTTCGCGTGTATTGGAAAATGGTTCCTGGGATGTCTGGAATTTTAACGTAGGATTTAATCAAACTCCTATTTCTTCTACCATTACTCCGGTTTCTCCGTATGTTGCTTCCAATAACTTTACCAATGGATATTTCATGGTGAATGAAGAATGGTTCGGACATACTAACGGTTCTGTTAACTTCATTGATAACAATGGACAGATTAACTATCGTGTGTACAGTAACGCAAACAATAATCAAGCTTTCGGGGCAACTACACAATACGGAACAATCTATGGTGATAAATTCTATTTTGTTTCAAAACAAGCTGCTGATGGAGGAGATACTCAATATACTCCTGGAGGAAGATTGGTTGTAGCCAATGCGCAGACCATGCAGAAACTTGCAGGATTTAATAATATCGGAGGTGGTGACGGTAGATCATTTGTGGGAGTAAACGAACATAAAGGATATATCGGTACTTCTACTGGAATTGTTACTTTCAATATTGATAATTTACAGGTAGGTTCTTTAATTACCGGTACAGGTGGAAACGGACAGATCGGAAACATGATCCGTACTTCACAATATGTTTTTGCAGTGAAGCAAGGAGTAGGAATTTTAGTGATTAATCCTAATACTGATACGATAGTGAGTACAATTGCCGGAGGTTTCTACTCAGTTGCTCAGGCTAAAGACGGAAGTGTTTGGGGAATTCAGGATCAGAAACTGATCAACATTAATCCTACTACTTTTGCTACTCAGGTTTATAATATTCCTACAACGAAATATATCGGAGACTGGGGCGCATGGAATGCTGGTAAATTTTCAGCAAGTAATAAAGAGAATGCTTTATATTGGATTAATTCAATCAGCAGCTGGAGCTCAGGAACACAGATTGTAAGATTCGATGTAACAACGAAAACATTTAATGAAAACTTTGCTGCAATTCCTGGACAAACAGGTCAGTTTAAACAAATTCCTTACGGAGCAGCACTTCGTGTAAACCCTATTACCGGAGAACTGGTTCTGAATACTACAGAAAGCGGATACGGTGCGCATTACCAGAAAAACTGGATTCATACGTATGATATGACGGGTGCTCTTATCAATACAAAAACATTGAATGACTATTATTGGTTCCCTGCATTGACGGTATTTACCAATAATTCAGCTCCTGTTGTAAGTAACGTTTTACCTTCACAGGTTATAGCAGGAAATACAACTGTTATTGATCTGAAATCAATCGTTTCTGATGCTGATAATTTGGCTGTGTCAGTAGTAAAATCAATCAAATCAAACAGCAATCCTACAACCGTTTCTGCTGCGATTAATGAGAATGATGAACTGGTTCTAACGCCACTTGTTTCAGGGACATCTGATATTGTGATCAGCTTTAACTCAAACGGTAAGCTTGTAGAAAAAACACTTACAGTAAACAGTACAGCTTCCACTTTGGCAACCGCTGAGGTGAAGAAACTTGAATTTGGTATTTATCCAAATCCGGTTACTGATATTCTTACTATTAAAACACAGGAGAAAATCCAGAATGTTTCTATTTACGATCCATCAGGAAGAATTGTTAATGCTCAGCTGAACAATGGACAGATCAATGTAAGTGCACTTCCAAAAGGTATTTATATTTTAAAAGCTGTGACAGATAAAGCGGTTTATCAGCAAAAATTAATCAAAAACTAATACGAGTTTAGATCGTAATCTTGTTAAATAAAACCTCTGGTCAATGTTGATCAGAGGTTTTTATTTGTCCTTCAGTATGATTTTAGATGGGATAGGTTCATCAATGGGATATAAAAACCCGGCAAGCTTGAAAAGCTTGCCGGGTTCGATCTGTTATGTATTTTCTTATTTGATAATCACTTTTTTAGAGTATGTTTTTCCTTCTTTTGTCTGAAGTTTCATAATATATACTCCTTGTGGTTGTTTGGTTTCAAAAGAATTTGATGTCAGTTTAGAACGGAATACTTCTTTTCCTGAAGTATTGGTAAGAGTAACCTCTGAACCTTCTGCAGAAACATTTTTATCTAGAGTAAACTGTCCATCCTTGCTGTGAGCCATGAAATTGATGAAAGGATCTTTGTATTGGTAAGCATAGTATACTCTAAGTTCTCCACCAATATTCAATAATCCTGAGTTAACATTAATTTTGATACGGTCAAAAGGGATGTTCATGGTCATCTCAATTTCACCTTTGCTTGGATCGCCTGCTCCAAGGTTGATCAGTTTTGTCGCAAGACTTGTGTAATCGTTATTGGAAACATCTCCGTTAAATGTTTCAATAGATGCACCACCCAATACCTGAGCAGATAGAGGAGTTCCGTTGGAACCAATAGCAATAACAAGTTTGTTGGTATTGTTCGCAATATTGGTTGTAGGGAAGATCAATGTCTGTTCTGTTCTTGCAAGAAGACCTACTGAAACCTGTAAAGTAGAGTAGTCATTCTCGTTGCTTCCTACAGCATTTTGAGGATTTAATACACCACAACCCAGGCATACTCCAAGAACCTGATTGGTTTGGCTGCTTGCATAAGTTTTTACAATTTGTGCAGTAGACATTGCGTTGGTTAAAAATAGGAATGATGCCAGGATTGCAGCTTTCATCGTGCGTTGGCCAAATAATAAATAAGTTTTCATATGTAGAAAAATTTTGGGTTTTAGCTTTTTTGTAAATTTATAAATAAAATGATTATGTTACTTATTTTATTTCATAATTATGTGATTTGTTAATAATTTATTGATATTTGTAATTATGAATCTATTTTTATTTAATAATTATACGGTTGTATTTGTCTGAGAATGAATGAAAAAAATACGGTAGCTTTAAAAAGTCTACCGCATTTATTATATCGCTTATTGAATTATTTGATTAAAATTTTTCTGGAATATGTTTTACCTTCTTTAGTTTGTACATTCATGAGATAGACACCTTCCGGTTGTTTTGACTCAAATGTATTTGATCTCAATGTAGAACGGAATACTTCTTTTCCTGAAGTATTGAACAAAGTAACTTCTGAGCCTTCTACAGGAACATTTCCGCCAAGAGTAATTTGTCCGTTTTGACTGTGAGCCATAATATTCATTAAGGGATCCTGGTAAGCATAATAGATTCTGAAACCACCACCGAGGCTGAGAACGCCACCTGTTAATCCGATTCTTATTCCATCATAAGGTTTTGTAGGTTTGAATTCTACCGTACCTCTGTTAGGAGTTGCACCCAGTTTAAGAAGACTTACATCAATTGTTCTTCTGTCGTCATTAGATGTACCGCCATTCATGGTTTCAAGTGTTACTCCGCTTAATAACTGTACAGATAATGGAATATTGTCTGTTCCGATTCCTACTACCAACCTAGTGTCTGCTCTCAGATCTGGGAAAATCAGCGTTTGCTGGATTCCTCCCAATAGCACTGTGCCTAATACCATTGTTGAGTAGTCATCTTCATTATCCCCTATAGCATTCAATGGATTATCTATACGACATCCAAGGCAGGCTACTCCGAATACTCCTGAGCTTTGCGCATGGGCATAAATTCTGTTTTGTGCCATTGACATAGTGCTGGCGGAAAATAAAAATAAAGCCATCAATCCGGCTTTTAAAGAAGATGGGCTTCCCGAAAATAAATTGAATTTCATGTTATATATTTTAGAATGAATAGTTTTATTCAAATTTAAGGATTAATGGAAGAAGTATGAAATAATATTTCCATTATTGGTGATATTTTTAATGAAATTTAATATGACTTCACGGGCTGTGATGAAAATAACATAAGAAGTTTTGTCGGTGAGATATGTTGACTGAAAAAAAATCCCGTTTTCGCTCGCTAGAGTAGGTGTAATAACTATAGAAAGCTTAAACCTGTTGATGCTTTTGGGAAGAAATTACTGAAATAGAATATATAGAAACGAAAAAAGGACTTTCGAAAAAGTCCTTTTGTAGCCCGTAGGGGAATCGAACCCCTCTTACCAGAATGAAAATCTGAGGTCCTAACCGATAGACGAACGGGCCCTCTATCTTCCATTACCGAAGTAATGTGTTAGCTTTTGTTTTTATAAGTATCAACTCTTATTGTAGCCCGTAGGGGAATCGAACCCCTCTTACCAGAATGAAAATCTGAGGTCCTAACCGATAGACGAACGGGCCGGTTAGATTTATTTAAATATAGCTTTTTCTACGGCGATCTTTATAAAACCACCGTTGTTACAGTGGTCTTATAAGATGTAAGTAGCCCGTAGGGGAATCGAACCCCTCTTACCAGAATGAAAATCTGAGGTCCTAACCGATAGACGAACGGGCCAGCTATATTGTTACGCTAATTTATTAACGTGCTTTGTTAATTTGCTTTTCAAGTTAGCCGCTTTGTTCTTGTGGATAATATTTTTCTTAGCTAATTTATCCAATAAAGCGATAACTTTTGGCAATTGTTCTGTAGCAGCAGCTTTGTTCTCTTCATTTCTTAAAGCTTTTAAAGCTGTTCTAGCAGTCTTGTGGTAATATCTGTTACGAAGTCTTCTAGTTTCGTTTTGTCTGATTCTCTTTAGTGCTGATTTATGATTTGCCATATCGTTTAAATGTGAGTGCAAAACTATAAACTTTTTTTTAAACTACCAAATTTATTTTTAAAAATTTTAATTTTCTTCTGATAGGTACTTTCTCAGTTTATTTATTGCTTGTTCTATTTTTAAATTTTCTTGTTCTTTCTCTATTTTTTTGATCGTATTTCCCAGCATGATCAGTGCATTATTCCATTCTCCAGTGGTATTGGTGAAAGTAAGTTCGTCAATTGTTACTTCAAAAGCAACCCTTTCTCCAGTCCTGTAAAGTCTGAAACTGATTTTATCATCTCTGCCTGTAATCCCGCCTTCATTGATTTGTAGATCATAACTTTTTGGGTTAGAGTGGATTTTCTTAAAAAGCAATTTCGCTTCTTGTATTTTTAAATCCGGCATGATATAAAATTTGATAGTCTGTAGAAAACTACAAACAATGATTTATCAATAATATTTTTCATCAGTGTTTCCATATTTGTGTGACCAAGTATGGTAAAATTTTTGCAAATATAATGCTTTTGTGACATATAACATAAATGGAATGCTTTTTTCAAATAAAAGTCCCTGTCTTTTCAGTATAATGACAGTAATTATCAGACTGTCAGTATCCTAAAATTTTGATGTTACTTCATGAATATAAGTCTCAAAATTTGAAAAGTTTTCATTACTCTTAATGATTAAAAATATTTCTGAACGAGGTCTTGGTATTGAAAATCAATAGCCTAAAAGTTATTTTAAATAATAAAGAAGGGCAATTAATTGTCCTTCTTTATTGTTCTCAAAAAAAAGTTTGATGTTCAATATTTTCAGATTAAAAGTGATTTTTTTTAAGTAATACAGGGGATTTATAATTTTATATCATCTTTCCCTGTAATTTCAATAAGTTGTAGGGTTTCACGCAAATCAACTCTGTTTAAAGGATCAAATTCATTGTAGTCATTGAAAGCAATACCCGTTAGATCTGCAATTTTTTGTAATGGAACCTGATAAGTCTCAAATTGACCAAAACCATCCTCTCTGATTCCTTCTTTATTTCTAAAATCTTCAATGTTATCTGGTTGTTTTAACATATAGCCGCTTACGGAAGGTGTTCCATCTGCTTTTATCATCACGGCCACTTTCCAAAATTGTAATGGCAACAAAACACCTCTGTATGGAATGTCATCTTCACTAAATACAGGACCTGTAAAAACGGAAACTTTAATATCTTCCCGTCCCGCACTATCCAATATATAGTTTTCAAGGCTTAACCAGGTCTTTTGGTTCAGGTCTTTATGTTGTGGAGTAGAATTTGAAAAATGAAAAGTATCATCATTTGCATCTGCTGCATTTGGTCCCCAAACAGGATCCAATCTCCTAACCATATGTCCGCGATCCAGATCATTATCTGCATACACGGCTGGACCTGTTTGATATTTCTCGTCCATTCTTGGATCAATTATCCATTTTGTATTTTCTCTTTTTATAGGATCAAGACTATTCCCATCGATATTGACTGCTGTCATAATACATAGCTTTCGGCTCTTATGGATGGCTATCGAAAAATTAAAATAATGCAGAAGGTTTTTGTTGGTGTCTGTAAGGTTTAATAATGGTGCTAAATTTTTACTTTGAGATTTTAATAAGTCCTCGATTTCAATTTTGAAATTATCTGAGCTTACAAAGTTTGCGTCATATCCGTTTCTACCCTTGTAATTTGGGTTTTTTGCTTTTTCTATGAAGAAAGACTGCTCATTCGTATCTTGGTTAGTGGGAATACTGTCTGTTGTATTTTGTAAAGCCAAGTTGTCTGTAAAGCCTATGCCTATCGTGATTTCAACTGGTACGTTAAATGTAATTTTGTTGCTCATTTCGTTTAATTTTTTATTGTCAGATGGAGGTTGATGGAGATTTTGTTCTGTTAAGATTTGTGCCTCGGAAATTGAATTTGAATTATTGAATATTTCCTCAACCAAATTATTGGGAAATTTTGCCCGTATATTGTTTATGTTGCTTTTAATATCTTGCAGAATGGAACTAATTCTCACTCCTTCATTGGCAATCCAGTCTATAAGATTCTCATCCATGTTTTCTTGAAATATAGTTCCGTCCTTACACAAGTAATTACCTTGTTCGTCCTTTCGGGGGACTCCGCTATGATGCAGTGCAACAACCTGCCACTGATCATTATAAACAGGTGCGCCGGAGGAGCCTGGTGCAGTGTCTGTAAAATAGGTTATAAAGTCTGCTGTTTTAGCAATTAATTGGTTTTCCCTAATAGCAATCTGCTTGTATTGTCCTGAAGGATGTTGTATAATTGACACGTATTCTGAAACGAGTGCTTTATTCGGGTCCTCAGTAAGCTTTAAAAATCCAAAATGATAAAGTGGTTTAATCTTGCTTTTAGAATCGGGGTTTACATAGACAATTGTAAAGTCTAATCTTTCATTTGTATAAAAGAATTTACTTACATTAAAAGTAAATATATGGCTTACTGTAGGCTCGCCAAACTGGTCGTATTGAAAATTGAATTCAGCCAGACTATGTTGGGCGTCATCCTCATTTTCAAGTACATGATTGTTTGTGAGCAAGAGATTGGGAGAAATTAAAAAACCAGTTCCAAAACCTACGTTACCACCATTTATATTCTTTACGTGAATTCTGCATACAGGATTTGAGGCTAAAAAACCCAATTGTAAATAATTTATACTCATTAAATCATTTTTCTTCAAGATTCTTTCCTTTGCAAGATTGAAAGGTTCAAAGCGATTTGAAACAAGGTGATCTAATCTTTCGTTAATAATAACTTTCTCACTTAACCATGTTGGTGATTCAATTACTGCTTTAGAATGAGGAAGACTCAATTTTGAAAATCTTTTTTCAGTCTCTGCTATGAATTTTAGATTGGATAGTTTCATATGTTTTTAATTAGTTTTTTACGACTGTTTATAAGAGTGCAAATTCTCTGCTCCTATACTTTAATTTGATGCTCGGTTTTTTACAACGGTGTTCAGTTTGTACAATACTTAGACTATGTATGAGTACAAATTTCAGTTATAATCAGAATTATTTCAATTACCCTTTTTCGTGATTTTGAGGTTGAGTTTTTATTGGCTCAAAACGGTTCCTGAAATCAGAAATATAATATGGGGCAATCAAAAGTTTGCTTTGTGGATATTGGGAAAAAATGAAACTATTGCTCTAAAGAATCTTTAAAAGAGATGAAGAAATATTTTCGAAATTCACCTGTACAAAGTGTGTACAAGAGTTCTTTTAAAATCCGTGGAGATTCCGTTGACTTTTAGAATAAAAAAATCCCTGAACCTTATATTAGTTAGGGATTGATTGATGTAGTTTGGTAGCCTATAGGGGAATCGAACCCCTGTTGCAAGAATGAAAATCTTGAGTCCTGACCACTAGACGAATAGGCCAAATTTTGAGGTTGCAAAAGTAGGAATTAACTTTTAAACTTCAAAATTATTTTTTTTGATTTATTTGTAGACCTTTTGTATCACAGTATTTTTGACACCTTTAGCTTCAAGTTCCTTTTGAAGTTTTACAGCATCTTCTAATGTATATACCTTTCCATAGGTGTAGTAAAATACACCATTGTCCTTATTTCGTTCCACATCTTTTAAATTCTGGAGGATATAAGAATTGCCATTCAGCTTATCGCCTGCATACACTTCGATCGTATAGTATCCCATGCTGATTCTCTGATTCGGCATAAATCCTACAGCAAATGCATTTCTGAAACCTGCATCTTTCGCTGTTTTAAGATTAATATCTTTTACCGAAGCCATATTGGTTACAGCATAGTAATACTTGTATTGTCCGTTTTCTTTAAGAGTAAGAATATAGTTCAGACCTTTCAGGGCAGGATCATTTTCATTGTATTTCGTAGGAGAACTCATCAATAGAATTCTGAAATCGTTTTTCAAAGGAACTTCTGCCGGTTTTTCAGGTTCAGGCTTTCTGACTGCAATAGAACCTCCGGATTTTCTGTCAATAGCCTTTTTGTAATCTATAATAGCATTATAGATACTTTCAGCAATTTCACTCTGTCCTTTGTCTGAAGCAATATAGTGACTTTCTTCAGGATGGTTGATGAAACCTGTTTCTATCAGTACAGATGGCATCGCGTTCATACGGAGAACGTGAAGGTTTTTCTGAAATACACCTCTTGAGGATCTTTTATCTTTATTAACAAAGTTATCTTCTACCAATCCTCCCAGAAGAAGACTTGATTCCAGATATTTACTTTGCTGAAGTTTCAGGGCAATTAATGACTCCGGAGAATCAGGATTATAAGAACCAAAGGTTTGCTTATCTTTTTCATCCAGGAAGATCACGTCATTTTCCCTTTTGGCTACTTCAAGATTTTCGTTATTCTGGTTAGGTCCCTGTACATAAGTTTCGGTACCATAGGCTGTAGGTCTTTGGGAAGAATTACAGTGGATGGAAACAAAAAGATCTGCTTTGCTCCTGTTGGCCAGATTGGTTCTGTCAGACAGAGAAGGGTATTCGTCAATTTTACGGGTATATATTACTTTGAAATCTCTGTTTTTCTCCAACATGGCACCTACTTTTAACGTAATGGCAAGTGTAATGTCTTTTTCTGCGACTCTTCCAATGTCGGAATATGTCCTGTTGGCTCCATGATCACTTCCTCCGTGTCCCGCGTCCAGAACGATAGTAAACTTCTTTTGAGAGAAAATAAAGTTGCTGGTTAGGATAAGGAGAAATGATAAAATTATTTTAAAATTTTGTTTGTGCATCTTACAGTTATAAAAATTATATTAATTTTGGGCCTTAATTATATAGTATAAAATTGGCCAAAACCGTCTTCAAAAATATATTACAAATTTTAATTATCCTAATTTTTAACAATTTTTTAGCACAGAAAACTCCTGAAAAATTGCCTAAAAATGCGGTTAATGATACTATTTCCAAAAAGGATACCATAGTTGTAAAAAAAGAACCCTTAAATGATGTTCTTCGTACAAAAGCGGATGATCAGAGGAGAGATGTCCCTAAAAAGATGACATTCCTGAACAAAAATGCTCAGGTAAAATATCAGGATATGCAGATTGATGCAGATTATATCTCTATTGATGATAACAAAAATCTGATCTATGCGCGAGGGAAACAAGACTCTTTAGGGAAAATTGTAGAACCTGTAATTACGACGCAGGCCGGGAAAAAATACGAAACCAACGAGTTCAGCTATAATACAAAAACCAAACAGGCGATTGCTTTCAATGCAAGAACAGAAGAAAGTGAAGGGGTAATTATAGCTCAGAAGACTAAAAAATATAATGATTCCGTATTCGCAATGAGAAAAGCGGATTATACAACGGATGATTATTTCATTAAGAAAAAAGATACGGCTGCGGATTATTTTATGAGAGCTTATAATATTAAGCTGATTAAAACCAAAACAAAATCCCAGATCGTTACAGGTCCTATTCAGATGTTTATCGAGCAGGTACCTACACCGCTTTACCTTCCGTTTGCTATTTTACCGTTTTCAGATAAAAGGGCAGCCGGTATTCTGATCCCGAGTTTTGGAGAAAGAGAAGATGTAGGTTTCTTCCTGAACGGGATAGGATATTACCAACCCATTGGAGAGCACTTCGACCTTAAAGTTTTAGCAGATATTTATACAAAAGGAAGCTGGAACTTACGTCCTCAGGTGAATTACCAGAAAAAATACCGCTATTCAGGAAACTTTACTGCAGACATCGGTACTATGGTAAGAGGAATTAAAGGTTTGGATGATTATACTAAAAACAGTACGTATAGAATCAACTGGACACACTCACAGGATTCTAAGGCCAATCCTTTCCTTACATTCAGTGCTTCTGTGGATATTGTAAGTACCAAGTTCTATAATAACCCGCTGAATAACAACTATATTTTCAACCAGAATGTATTGAATACTCAGCAGAACTCTACGGTAACCCTTACCAAAAGATTCCTGAAACTTCCGATGACTATTACAGGAACGGCTTCTTATTCTCAGAACTTTGCCACAGGATTGGCAGACCTTCGTCTTCCACAGATGAACGTAGCCATCAACCAGTTCTATTTATTTAAATCAAGAACAGGAATCAGACAGGGACTTCTTGAAAATATTACGGTAAATACCGGGTTCAACCTTACCAATTTCGTAAATACTCAGGAGAATGAGTTGTTTAAAAAAGAAATGTGGGATAAAATGCAGACAGGACTTAAAAACAATATCGCATTAGCTACCAATACAACATTGGCAAAATATTTCACTTTCAGTTTAAGTGCCAATATCGACAATGCTTTGACAACAAAAACGTTGAACAGATATTATGATCCGGTAAAAAATGTAACGGTTGACGAGATTAACAAAAACTTTACAGGATACTCTACTTTCTCCACTTCTGCCAGTCTTCAGACAACGCTTTTCGGAATGATGAAATTCAAAAAAGGATCTACAGTAGAAGCGGTGAGACATATGATGACTCCAAGTTTGAGTTTTACTTATTCACCGGACTTTTCAAGTCCTAACTTCGGATATTACAGAAACTATTATAATGCAACAGGAGCGCTGACGCCATATTCTATTTTTGAAAAAGGAATTATCGGAAGCCCGTCAAGTGGTATGCAGGGAGCCTTAGGTTTCAATATCGGTAACAATATCGAGATGAAAGTAAAGTCTAAGAGTGATTCTACAGGGGTAAAGAAAATCAAAATTTTTGAATCTTTAAACCTTGCAGGAAGCTACAACTTTGCCGCTAAAGATCATCCTTGGTCTGTATTTTCAATCAACGGACAGTCTTCTTTTTTCAATAATAAACTTACTGTAAATACCAGTCTTGCACTAGAACCTTATAAAATTGATTTCTCATCAGGAGAGAATACGGGAGTGAGAACAGAACAGTTCGGTCATTTCAGTGTACAGGGATTCAACGTTCAGCTATCTTATCCTTTAAGCAGTGAGATTTTTGGAGAGAAAACAGATTATGCCAAGAAGTATTCTTCGAAGGGAGAGGTCCGAAATGAGAATTATTATTTTGATGATGATCATTATGCTCACTTTGATCAGGCGTGGACTTTAAATATCAGTGCGAATTATGCATACTCAAAAGGATTAAGCAAATTTGCCAATAAAATTGCATCCATAGGATTGGACGGTAGTATCAAGTTAACTCCTTACTGGAATATTAACGGAAGTACACATTATGACATGGTGACTAAAGAATTGGCGTATACAAGAATTGGTTTTTCAAGAGATCAGCGAAGTTTTACGATCAATTTCAACTGGGTTCCTTTCGGACAGTATAAAGTGTATGACTTCTTTATCGGTATCAAAGCCAATATCTTAAGTGACGCATTGAAGTACAAAGACAGAAGCTTTACCCAGCCTAATGCACCTTTCTAATATCAGATTGGCATTTGACAATATAAATTTTATATTTGCAAGCAAAATAAATTCTAATGAAATCACTGTTGGCAGAATTCAAAAACCAACGAATATTGCCAGATAGTGATTGTATATAACCATAGAAAAAAATAAATATCCGCTATGAAACAAATAATCAACACAGTTAATGCACCTGCAGCTATCGGACCTTATTCACAAGCTAATATGGCCAACGGAGTTTTGTATATCTCCGGACAGATTCCTGTAGATCCTGCAACTGGTAAATTGGTAGAAGGAATTGAAAAAGAAACGCACCAGGTAATGAAAAACCTTGAAGCGATTCTTACTGAAGCCGGCATGACTTTCAAAAATGTTGTAAAAGCTACTATCTTCCTTAAGAGTATGGATGATTTTGCTGTAATGAACGATATCTATGCATCTTACTTAGATTCAGAAAGCTATCCTGCGCGTGAAACAGTACAGGTTTCATGTTTGCCTAAAAATGTGGATATCGAAATTTCTATGATTGCACATCAGGATTAATGAACTTTATAAGAAATACAATTGCGGTTCTGATAGGTCTTGGTATTGCAGGACTTATTATTACTCTTGGTATAAGAGCTTTTCCGCAATGGGTAACTTTTGAGGCTTTTGCTCCGTTTGAGCACTGGCAAAGGTTTCTTTTCAGTATGAAAGATGATAAGGCATTTTTCGGCTTCCTTTTGTTTATTTCCGGATTAGGGACTACTATTGGGGGAGTGGCAACCGCTATCATTGTTAAATATGCTAAAGTAGCCTATGCTATTCTGATTGGCTTTATTATGCTTTTTATTGCCATGTTGGATGTTATTATTTTTCCATATCATCCTACATTTTATAAGATCTCCATTTTCCTTACATTCTTTCCGTTTTCCTGGATTGGAGGTAAGATTGTAGAAGTGATCTATGAAAGAAATAAAAAGAAAAGTATCGCTGATAAAATGAACAAGTCTAAATAAATAATAAAAAAACGCTGCAGATTTCTGCAGCGTTTTTTGTTGATATGAAAGGAATTAATAGATTTCCTTATTAAACATATTTCAAAAAATAAAGAGGATAGTCCAGCTCAAAGGTTTCATGGAAAATGGTAAATCCATTTTGTTGATAGAAGGTTCTATTTTCTAATGTTGTTGTTTCAACATATACGAGATCGTTTTCATATTTATTCATAGATTCCTTTAAAAGTTTTGTACCTATTCCTTTTCCTTGTTCACCGGGAACTACAGCCATTAACCATAAATGAACAAATTTTTCTTCCGGATGAAACTTTGCTAAGAGTTTTTCTCGTTGTAAAACTTTAAAGATATTTTCAATTCCAATACAATTGAACAGTAATTTTATTTCAAGCCAGATTTTTTTTAAACTGAATTGGAATTTATCTAAGTATAAAATACACCCTTTGTGATCATCACTAAGAAATATACTTCCATTTAGTATTGATAAATCAAATTGGAACTCCATTAATGCTTTCAATCTTTTATATCTGTTGCCGGAATTCTTTATAACAAAATTGATAGAATTGGGAATAAGAACGTTTATGAAAGCCTGGCATAAAATATTAACGACTTTTTCTCTATCCTTATAAGTGGCTTTTTTCATGCATTTTTTGTTTTTTCAAATATATTAAAAATAGAATTATTATATAGTGTTAACCAGTGTTTTATATGATTTTCATTAGTTTCTGGATTGAGTTTAATTATCTTATTTTTTTTCATAAAAAAACCATTCTTAAATAAGAATGGTTAGCTTTTTTAATATTAAATCAAAAATTCAATTAAGGCATTTTAAATCCTTTGGTATAAATTCTTCCGTAATCATCTACGAATTTCACCTGTACATTTCCTTGGTATTTCTCAAGGATCTTTTCAACATCTTTCTGTGAATTGACCGGTTTACCATTGACTTCAATGATGATATAGTTGTCTACGATTCCGATTTTAGCCATTTCGCTGCCCTCAGATACGTTTTTAGCAACCACACCACTGTTCAGTCCGTATTCTGTTTTGAAACGCTCTGTAAGTGGATCAAATTCAGCTCCGATTTTTTCAGTTACAGTAAGATCTGCTTTCGTTCTGGTAGAAGTACCTCCTTTCTGGTCTCTAAGCGTTACAGTAGTAGTAGCTTCTTTACCATTTCTTGAATATGTTACCTGAACTTTATCACCAGGACGTTTGCTTCCGATAGACATGGAAAGATCAGCAAAATCCGTGATATCGTAGTTGTCTACTTTAGTGATTACATCTCCTTTTTTCAATCCTGCATCTTCAGCGCCACTGTTTTCACCAAATCCTGTAACATAAATTCCGGAACCTACTTTTAGATTTGTTTTGAACTGTTTGTTGTAAGAAGTTACCAATTGATCATTCGAAAGATCTAAAGACTGAACACCTAAGAATCCTCTCTGTACAATTCCGAATTTCTTGATATCCTCAACAATTTTTCTTGCTAAGTTAGAAGGCACTGCAAATCCATATCCTTGGTAATATCCTGTAGTAGACTGAATCGCAGAGTTGATCCCGATAAGCTCTCCATTTGTATTTACCAAAGCTCCTCCTGAGTTACCCGGGTTAATAGCAGCATCCGTCTGAATGAAACTTTCAATAGGATTAGTGGCTTTTCCCTGGCTTCCTAAGATTCCGATACCTCTTCCTTTTGCAGAAACAATACCTGCTGTTACTGTTGAATTTAATCCCAATGGATTTCCTACAGCAAGAACCCATTGTCCCACGTCAATATTGTCAGAATTCGCAAAATTCAGATAAGGAAGACCTTTTTCTTCAATCTTAAGTAAAGAGATATCCGTGTTAGGGTCTGTTCCAACCAAAGTTGCGATATATGATTTTTTGTTGCTTAGTACAACTTCCAGCTTATTGGCACCTGCTACCACGTGGTTATTGGAAATGATATAACCGTCCGGAGAGATGATTACACCAGAACCCATTCCCGATGGCATATTATCAGGAGCCTGCTGCTGCTTCTGTCTCTGCTGGCCTCTTCCTCCGAAAGGATCTCCGAAGAAAAAGTCAAACAAATCCTGTTCTGAAGCTCTGCTTGCTGTTCTGCTCTGGTAGTTTTTAATGGTAACTACAGCCGGAACGGTTGTTTTAGCTGCTTTTACAAAATCATCACCTACCGCTCCCGTATTCATTCCTGCGAATGAAGTGTTAGGGGCTGCTGTTGTGAAATACGATTGATCTCCATTGTTGGAGCTATGTCCGAAATATTGTAAAGCTCCAACGGTAGTAGCTCCGGAAATGACTCCAACTACTGCAAATGGTAATAGTTTTTTTAAAGTACTCTTCATTGTATATCTTTCTTGTTTATTAATTAATTTTTCTTTTTATGTTTTTGAGTAAACAAATTTAATGTTAAATAAGTAAGCAATTAGTATGCTATGTTTCAATTTTAACTAAAATTTAACGGCTATTATATCATTTTATGCCTTATGTCATAATTGTTAATGCCATAGTTAACAAAACTTAAAAAAAAATTAATGAAAATATGGCAGATTCATCAGACAAAGTCATCGGTTTTTCACTGCCAATCGTTCATTATTTATTGTTCGTGATTTGTGTCATAAAGATACTTAATTCAAAAATTATTATCTTTGCAAAAATTTTATTCTCACTTAAAACGTTTATAGCATGCAACTGTATAACACCTTAAGCGCAGAAGAAAGAGCTCAACTTATTGATGAAGCCGGTAAAGACCGTCTTACTTTGTCTTTCTATGCGTATGCCAAAATCGAAGACCCCAAAAAATTTCGCGACGAATTATTTATAGCCTGGAATGCACTTGATGCGCTTGGCCGTATTTATGTTGCTAAAGAAGGAATCAATGCTCAGATGAGTGTTCCTGCTGATCAGTTTGAGGCTTTTCGTGATACGCTGGAAGTATATGACTTCATGAAAGGAATCCGTTTGAATGTAGCGGTAGACCAGGACAATTATTCTTTTTTAAAATTAACGATAAAAGTCAGAAACAAAATTGTTGCTGACGGTTTGAATGACGAGACTTTTGATGTTACCAATAAAGGGATTCACTTAAAAGCTCAGGAGTTCAATAATTTATTAGAAGATCCGAATACGATTGTCGTAGATTTCAGAAATCACTACGAAAGTGAAGTGGGACATTTTGAAGGAGCAATTACTCCGGATGTGGAAAACTTCAGAGAAAGTTTACCGATCATTAATGAACAGCTGCAGGATTTTAAAGAAGATAAAAACCTTTTGATGTACTGTACCGGAGGAATCCGCTGTGAAAAAGCAAGTGCTTATTTCAAACATCAGGGTTTCAAAAATGTTTATCAATTAGAAGGAGGTATCATTGAATATACACGCCAGATAAAAGAAGAAGGAATTGAAAGTAAGTTTATTGGTAAAAACTTTGTATTTGACCACCGTTTAGGGGAGAGAATTACAGACGATATTATTTCACAATGCCATCAGTGTGGAAAACCTTGTGATAACCATACGAACTGTGCTAATGATGCTTGCCACCTTCTATTCATACAATGTGACGAATGTAAAGCGGCAATGGAAAACTGCTGTTCTACGGAATGTCTGGATACCATTCATTTACCTTGGGATGAGCAGGTGAAATTAAGAAAAGGACTTCAGGTTGGAAATAAAGTATTCAGAAAAGGAAAATCAGATGCTTTGAAATTCAAAAATTCTGGAGATTTATCAGATAAACCTTTAGCAAAAGCTGAAACTAAAAATATCCGTCAAAAGATTGCTGTTAAAAAAGAATTGATTGGAAAGGCCGAGCATTACTATTCAAAATCAAAAATTGCACAGTTTTTAATTGAAAATAAAGATCTGTCAGTAGGAGATAAAATATTAATTTCAGGTCCGACAACAGGAGAACAGGAAGTTACTGTTACTGAAATCTATGCTAACGGAGGTCCTTGCGAAACGGCAAAACCAGGAGATCAGATCACTTTCGAACTTCCATTCAGAGTTCGTCTGTCTGATAAACTATACAGAATTGTGCAAAACGCATAATCCCAAATAAGCGATAAAGCTGCAAAAGCTTGTCAGGTAACAATTATTTCAGTTCAAATAACTTAATAATTATGCTAAAAGCTGAGCTTAGAAAAAAATATACTCAAAAAAGAAAAGCCTTGTCTACCGATGAGGCTTTCTTGTTATCGGAGAAGATTTTTGAAAATTTCATTCAGTATTTCAAGCCAAAAGAATCAGAGAAAGTACACATTTTCATTCCAATTCCGGCAAGAAAAGAAATTGATACCCAAATCTTCATTCAATATTTTTTAGCGCAAAACATCCGTGTTTATGTACCTAAAATTGTTGGAGATAAACTTATTAATATTGAGATCTTTGAAGATACTGTTTTTGAAACCAACAATTGGGGGATTTCAGAACCTGTTTCCAATGAAGATTCTGGCGAAAAATACTTTCATTATGTGATTACGCCTTTGTTGTATTGCGACAAAAAAGGGAATAGGGTAGGCTATGGTAAAGGATTTTATGATGGCTTGTTTCAAAGTATATCTGGGGAGACAAAAAAAATCGGAGTCAATTACTTTGACCCCGATGAATATGTGGATGATGTCTGGGAAAATGATATTCCTCTGGACTATTTGGTTACTGCTACTGAAGTACTGTCTTTCTTAAGCGGTTTGGAATAAAAATCTAAAAAGTAAAATTTAAATTCTTTTTTAAGCTTGGAAGTAGAAAGCAGGATATACTGTGCATTCTTTTCAAAACTTCCCAACGACTTATTTTTATTGTCAAAGTATTCCACATTGAACTTAGCGTAGTCTAATGTATCTTTTTTATAAAACTCTTTATAAACATTCAGGTTGCTCACCTTAGCTGTTTTTGCTTTCATGCTGTCAAGTTCTTTCAGCAATGTTTTGAAGGTAAGAGAGTCCGGTTTGTGGAAATAACTTTCCATTTGTGAATAAATCACGGTATCTATTTCTGTATTTCTGTTTCCGCTAAGATATAAGGTAGACAGATCAAGAAGTTCCTGAACTTTCTGTTTGGTGATGGAATTAATCGCCTGCATACTATCCATCTGTACGGCAGGATAGCTTTTTTCATTGTTGCTGTTTCGTAGTTTATCGAGGTCGCTCACCTCTGATGTTTTATTATTACAGGCAATAAATAAAGTCAGAAGCACGGTGAAAATTAAAAAATTACTTATTCTTTTCATCTGTGGTAGCAATTTTAAATTTGATGGATACAATCTTACCTTTGGTATCCTTTTTCATTTCTATTACATTCAGGTTTTTCAGTGAGGTTGTTGGAGTCGTTACCAGCGTGATATATTTCTGCTTATCCAATCTTTCTATTCCGTAGGTATCATTATCATATACCTGGTAGATCACCGCATTACTGCTGATTAGGTTTTCCAGCTGGTTTCTCTTCTGCTTAATGAGTGCAACCTGTTCGTCAGGATTTCCTCCTTTGATATCTTTGATAGAGAAATAATAGACAGCCATCTTATAATCATCAGGCTTTAGTTCTATTTTTTCTTCTTCAGGGGCATTTTCAAGATTTCTGTTTACTTCCAGAGGTTCGTAGAAAGGAGCACTGATTCGCATTTTTAAATTTTTATCCTTGGTAGAATAATAAAAACACTCACCCGGTTTTATTTTATACATCAATGGAGATTCATTTTCTTTCACTACCATTATTTCTAAGGTATTGATCACAGAAACTCCTCTGTCTTTATCGATGAAACAATATTTGTAAGTTTTTGAAAAAAGTACATCTTTAAAACCTAAAAGTCCGGTAATCGTAATCAAAACTGAAGTAACAAGTGCCCAGGCATTCTTTTTGAAGAAATTTTTCTTAGGCGGAACAGCTGAAATTTCAATCTCATTTGTTGTTGCTTTGTTTTGTGTAATTGGCTGATTTTCAGTATTTGATTTTTGTAAATCAGTGTTTTCCGGGGTCCTGATTTCAACTTTTTTGGGTTGAAATTCAATTTTTGGAAGTTCAGGAGCTTCAGAAACTGTTTTTTCAAGTTCATCGAGATCTTCTTCGTCAAAATTTTCATTTTCCTGAAGTAATTCACCCGCAAAAAGATGCTGTTTCTTGAAATCGTACCATGAGTTGTAACCCGCATAAATACTCAATAAATTGAGCATATCTATTCTTGGTAGTTTAGTAACCGGTGAAGTTTTAAAGTAAGTGTAAAATGACTTTTCACTGATGTTTCCTTTCGCTTTTTTTCGAAGGTCTTCCTGAAAATATATAATATCTATACCCTTCCACTTGGATATGTCATCCTGCGAAGGGGTATATTCTTTTAAGTATTGACCCTGAACATCCTTTTTTAGCTGTTCAAAGTGTAATAGATCTAAATCTGTCAATTTTTCAAAAAATAATTAAATTGTTGATTATCAGCTATGTTTTTTTGTAAAACTATTTTACAAAGGTATTACAATTATTTTTCATAGACAAATTTTCTAACTGCTCTACCTTTGTCTTGTTCAAATAACAGAACAGAAGAAAATTTTATAAAACAATATTAACAAAATTAAATTTAATTTATTATGAAAAAGTCATTATTCGTAGCTGCTATCGCTGCAATCTCTCTAGTTGCTTGTAAAAAAACTGAAGCTACTGCTACTGAAGGTACAACTGATTCTGCTGCTGCTACTGTAGCTGATTCTGCTGCTGTAGTTTCTGATTCAGCTGCTAAAGTTGTTGATTCTGCTGCAACTACTGCTGTAGAAGCTACTAAAGATGCTGCTGCTGCTACTACTGCTGCTGGTGCTGAAGTTGCTAAAGATGCTGCTAAAGGAGCTGCTGACGCTGCTAAAGGAGCTGCTGATGCTGCTAAAGGAGCTGCTGATGCTGCTAAAGATGCTGCTAAGAAATAATTCTAGCATACGCTTAACAATAAAAGAACCGTTTCACCCAGTGAAACGGTTTTTTTATGCTTAGTCATTGCGAGCCGAAGGCGAAGCAATCTCATTTTTAATAATAACCTGAGTTCGGAAATAAGGATAGCAGGTTTTAACTAAGTTGGGAAGCTGGGAGCAGGAAGAGAGAAGTCATTTTGATCATAACAATAGCTGTTCCCCAACTTTTTCATTTTTGTTTAAGGGTAATTTCATTCATTTTACAATTACTGCCAGGAATTATAAGACTAACAGTCACCTCCAGCCTCCTTCTTCCAGCTTCTTGTACACCCCTTAACCCTAACTTAGATTAATAATAGCAACTAAGAGTCGTAGAAATAAGACTCAACCAGTATCTATCCTTTCTTCTGTTTCAAAGATTCATAGCAGGTAATAGCTACTGCATTACTCAGATTCAAAGAATCAATACTTCCAGCCATAGGAATTAAGGTGTTTTTTCCTTTTCCAATCCAGAAATCACTCAATCCGGAATGTTCTGTACCGAATAATACCGCAGAACGCTGTCTGAAATCTCTCTTATAAAGGTCTTCAGCACTTTCATCCATAAGCGTAGTGTAAATATTGAAACTGTTTTTCTGCAGGAATTCCAATGTTTCTTCATTTTCAGCCTGATAGACTTCCATTCCGAAAAGACAGCCAACACTGGATCTGATCACATTAGGGTTGTAGAAATCAGTTTTTCCATCAGCAACAATCAGTGCATCGACTCCAAAAGCTTCACAACTTCTTAAAATAGCACCAAGATTTCCTGGCTTTTCTACGCCTTCAACAATAATTACCGTAGAATCTTTTTTAGGAACAAAGGTCGAAAGTGGAGTTTCTTTTGCCTGGTAGATGCCGATAATTCCTTCAGAACTTCCTCTATAAGCTATTTTTTCATAGACTTTTTCACTTACATAATGGATTTTTCCATTGGGAAGTGTTCCTTTAAAGATATTTTCAGAGATAAAGAACTCCAGCGGCTCAAAATCATACTGCATGGCTCTTTCATTTTCCTGCTGGCCTTCTACGACAAAGACCTTTGATTTTTTACGAAACCTGTTGTCAGTAAGGAGCTTAGTGACATTTTTTATTTTATCGTTTTGAAAACTTTCTATCAACATGCTGCAAAATTATGCAAAATTTATGATTGAACTTCTCTGGTTTTGATAAAAAGGTTTTTCCATGTAACCTCCATTGGAGTTTTATTTTTCCTTTTAAAATGGATGACCACTAAGATCAGGACAACTATGGATAGGAATTTATAGAGGTTTCCATAGAAATTCCCGGAAACGTTTTCTGATACATTAAAGATTTCCCAGTACAGATTCATAAAAAAATGAAGGGAAATGGCGGTCCATAAGTTGTATTCCGATTCAAAATATGCCCAGGCGAAAAATATTGATCCTAAAAATGTAATGGTAAATATTTCGGTAAGTTCTACTAAGTTCTGACTTTGATACAAATGTACCTGTGCAAACAGCAATGACCCTGATAATGCAGAGGATAAAAATCCGAGTCTGGTAAAACGGTATAGTATTCCAATAAGAAAAGCTCTGAAAATAATCTCCTCAAAAAATGCTGATGAAAGAGTATTGATAAATAGGGATTCAAAATTTATTTTAGAGATTGTTTTAAAATGAACCAGGTATCCAATGAGCATAGGAATGGTTCCGGTAAATGCTAACATAAATCCTATGGTAATGGGTTTGTTTAATGAGAACAAATCAAGGATATTTCTTAGAGGTAACAGAATTTTTAATGTGACTATCAATGGAATTAATGTTACCGAATAAGCAATTATATGGGCTATTGCTTTACTGTGAAACAAATCTTTTGAGAAAGTCTGTATGGTTTTAAAAAAGAGAAAATCGAAGAAGTAATAGGCTGTAAACCCTAGAATAAAGATGAAAAAGAAGCGGATGTTTTTACTCATAACTGTTAATTTTGAGCAAAAATGTAGCTTTAAATCAATGTTTTCAAGTTAATGTGATGAATGACAAAGAATAGTGACGAATGACAAAATTTATAGATTTTGCTGCTGTAACTGAGGAATAATTGAAGGAATGAAACTTCTTGAAACAGGAATTTCAAAATCAATTTCCGGAAGAATTAATTTATAACCCTGAGCATTTCCTTTGAGTTTTTTTACCCTTCCAAGGTTGACAATATAAGAACGGTGACATTTTTTGACAGAACCTGTTTCGATTTGTTGTAAAGCATTGGCTAAACTTATTCTGATCAATGCTTTTTGTAAGCTGTTGTTCTCTAAAAAGTAGAATGTACAATAGTTTTCCATGGACTGAACGAATAGGAAATCGTTCTCATTGATGATAAGTTCTGTATTTTGTGCCGTTATTTTTAACAGATTTTGTCGTTGTTCAGAAGCCGAAACGGGAAGATGTTGAGAAATATCGCGGGCTTTCTTTTCATGAATATTCTTTAAATAGATGTACCGTGATAAAATATAGATGATAGAAATAGGAATTCCGACAGCCAAAGTATACAGGAACATATAAAAGTAATTGACTATATCCAGCTTTACATGGCTCAAGAATAATGAATTGTAAAAGTAGGATAGAACAGAACCCATACATAGAATGAAAGTTATTTTTAGGAGCTCTGAACCAATATTCCAGTTGCTGAAACGGGAAGTCATAAGATTAGCAATAAAAAATGCCATTCCAAAAATAATGCAATAGGGGAAAAGTAGTAAAAACTTGTAAGGATGTTGAAAGTTTTCCGTTCCAAAAGGTTGAAAAATAATCAGAAACAAATAGACAGCAACTCCTGCTCCCAATGAAGAAATGAAAATTTCCTTGAAAGATTCAGACTTTGGGTATGGATATGCTGTAAATGAAAACATAAAATCCGGGATTTAGCTTTCTGCTGGTTCAATAAAATTGCCGTTGTCGATAAGACTTTGAGGCAGGTCTTTTTTATTTTTAATTCCTAATGACTTCAATTTCTGAGTCTGGATCACCAGGTTGTCATTTCCGGTATGAAGCTGCTTGTAAGCATCATTGAATACATTTTTCGCCTGATCCAGATTTCGGCCTACTTTTTCCAGATTTTCTACAAAACCTACGAATTTGTCATAAAGTCTGGCTCCACGATCAGCAATTTCAATAGAATTCTTGTTTTGATATTCGCGTTTCCATAGATCAGCAATCAGCTTAAGAGAAGTGATCAGGTTGCTTGGGTTAAGCAGAAGAATTCTTCTTTCATAAGCATAGTTCCAAAGATTCTGGTCTGCCTGCATTGCCGCAATATAAGCCGGTTCACTTGGAATAAACATCATCACAAAATCCAATGATTTTCCATAGTCATCGTATGCTTTTTGACTGAGTTGATTAATATGGTTTTTGATAGATCCAAGGTGTTGGCTCAGTTTTATGGCGTAAACATCAGCATCGGTTTCATCTACCAATTCTGTGAAAGCGGTAAGAGATACTTTGGAATCTATGATGACATTCCTTTCGTCAGGGTATTTTACAACAGCATCAGGTCGCATTTTCTTTCCGGAGAATTCTGAGAATAAAGCTTTATTGTCTTCATCACGCAATTCATGTTCCAGGAAATATTCTCTTCCTTTTACCAATCCTGATTTTTCAAGAATGCTTTCCAGAATCATCTCACCCCAGTTCCCTTGGGTTTTGCTTTCTCCTTTCAGGGCACGGGTCAGTTTTTTGGCATCTTCGGAAATCTGCTGGTTCAGTTCTGCCAGTTCCTTTACTTTTTCAGCCAGAGAGAAACGCTCTTTATTTTCCTTTTCGTAGGCTTCGTTGACTTTATTTTTTAAATCCGCGATTTTCTCCTGAAAAGGTTCAAGGATATTTTTTAAGTTATTTTGATTTAAGGCAGTAAACTTTTCAGTTTTTTCTTCTAAAATCTTATTGGCAAGGTTTTCAAACTGAAGTTTAGAATCTTCCTGAATCTTAACAATTTCTTCTTTCTGGGTGTCAAGAGATTGTTGAAGACCTTCATTTTTGGCAGAAAGTTCAGAGTTTTTAGCAAAAAGAGTCTGTTTTTCAAGAATATGAGTTTCTATCTGAGAAGTCTGTCTCTGATTGACTTGTTTCAATTCCTGAAACTGAAGATTTAAAGATGAATATTCGGCAGATATTTTAGAAAATTCATTTTTCAGGTCATCCAGCAGATCCTGTTGCAGCATATTGGCTTCTTTTTCTTTATTGATATTCTGATGAAGTTCCTGAATTTTCAGGTTTGAATTTTCAAGATCAGATTGATTTCTAATAGATAAGGTGTTCAGTGCATCATAAGAACTTCTTGAAACCATTGATGATTTCAAGGCAAAATATAATATCACAGCGCCCAGTACACCACCGGCAATCAATCCAATAATTAAATATATCATCTCCATGTTTCAAAATTATGAAAAAAGGCTGGAAGAAGGAAGAGGGATGCTGGAAGTTACTTCTTTGCAGAAAAGAGCTGACTATTTTTTAAAATTAATTTCAATATTTTTAAAAGCTGAATAAAATGGGAGACCATTGTTTTATAAAATTATATTACCTCTCTCTTCCAGCCTCCAGCTTCCTTTCTGAACAAGAATACTTATATTTATGGGAAATTTCAGAGACTTATGAATATTTTGTTGGTAGAAGATGATCAAAGAATCAGCAATTTTCTGATTAAAGGCCTTTCTGAGGCTGGCTATAATACGACTCTTGCAGATTCCGGTGAAAAGGCGCGCGAGCTTCTTCATACCTATGATTTTGATATTATTTTAATGGATATCATGCTTCCCGGATTAGACGGAATGCAACTTACACAGATTATCAGATTTAAAGGAAACTATACCCCGATTTTGGTTCTAAGTGCCCTGAACAGTCCTGATGATAAAATCAAAATGCTCGATATGGGTGCTGATGATTATTTATCCAAACCCTTCCATTTTGAAGAACTGATTTCAAGGATTAAAGCTTTAACCAGAAGAAATAAACTGAGTTACCAAAAGGAGGATCAATATTTATCATGCGGAAATATTGTGATTGATACTGATCTTCATAAAGTAACCCAGAATGACAAGGAAATAGAATTTTCCCCTACGGAATACAAACTGTTTACTTTTCTGATGGAGAATAAAAATAAAGTACTGAGCAGAACCCAGATTTTACATAAAGTATGGGGAATTGATTTTGATAATACAACGAATGTAGTGGATGTTTATATTTCCTATGTCCGTAACAAGATTGACGAGACAGAACAGAAAATTATTCATACGGTAAAAGGAACCGGATATTTGATCAAAGACTGAAAATGACACTCAGAAACAGATTTACCCTTATTTCAAGCCTGTCATTCGGCATTGTTTCTATCATCACATCTGCGGTGATATTCTTTGCGTATTATGACAGTACCAAGATTTTTTATTTTGAAAAGCTAAGAAATACGGCTCTTATCTCTGCTATTTATTATCTCGAAAAGGATGAACTCCCGAAAGACCGTCATGCCCAAATCAAAAAAGAATACAATCACCTGATTCAGAATAACAGGGTAGCGGTTTATAATCAGAATAATGAAGTGACTTTTGGACACAATCTGAATGATAAGAATATAAAATCTTCTCATTTACAGGCTGTCCGAAATAACAAAGGAATACAGTTTATGTCTGATAATCAATTCTACTACGGAATTTTTTATCCGGATAATCAGGGAGATTTTGTGGTTTTCGTGAAATCTTCCAACGATTCTTTTCAGTCGCAGATCCTGAGATTGGCTATTATCATGCTTTCCGTATTGGTAATTGGGCTTTTGGCAATCTATTTTCTGAGCAGATATCTTTCTAAAGTGGTTTATAAACCTATCTCCAACGTAGTAGAACGGATCAATAAAGTGGAGTATAATAACATTTCTACGGCAATTATTACTTCTACCAATACCAATGACGAGATTGAAGATCTGATAAAGTCCTATAATAAACTGCTGGGCAGAATCTCTGAAAATGTGCTCCTACAGCAGAACTTTATCAATTATGTTTCCCATGAATTTAAAACACCTTTAGCTGCGATTTCCGGGAATCTTGAAGTCTTTGCCCAAAAAGACCGTACACCGGAAGAATATAAGAAAGTGGCCAAAGAGTCATTGGAAAACGTGTATGAGATTGAAAATATTCTCAACAATCTTTTACTGATGTCCGGAATGACAAAGCTTGAGTCTTCTCACAAACCTATGAGAGTGGATGAGCTGATCTGGAAGATTTATGAGAAATTAGAACCAAAAGCAAAAGAAAACCATTCATCCATTAAAATACAGCTTCAGGTAACGAAACCTGCTTTGCTGGAATTTCCCGGAAATGAAACGTTGTTATATCTCGCATTGTACAATATTGTAGAAAATGCGATCAAATATTCCTTTGATAAACCTGTAGTGATTACCTTATCAGAAAAGGGCAATCAGCTGTATATTGAGGTCAAAGATGAAGGAAGAGGTATTCCGGCTGACGATCTTGTGAAAATATCTGAGACTTTCTACAGAGGAAAAAATGTAGATACTGTGAAAGGCAGTGGAATTGGCTTGTCTCTTTCAAAAAGCATTTTTGATCATCATCATATTATAATGAAAATTGATTCTGCTGTGAATGTTGGGACCAGTGTTCTTCTTGAATTTCCTGCCCATTCATAATCGTGTTATTTGTGAAAATATTTGTGTTTTTCGTGTTTTTAAATAGTTCTAATCAAACTCTAATGTTGAACTAACCGAATTTTAATTTTCTTTACAATTTCCTCTAATATTAGACAAATAGCTTTGTGGTCTTAAAATAAGAGACCTTGAAGAAGCTATTTTTTACACTATTTTATATTCATTGTTTCAGTTTCTTTTCAGCGCAGATTTCAGATACCCTGAAAATTGGCAGAAAGGAAGCTGAGACTATCTTTTTGGCTAAAAATCTGGACCTCATTGCCCAAAAACTTGAAATTTCACAAGCCGAAGCAAGAGCCGTTCAGGCTAAATACTGGCCTAATCCTACATTAAGTATCAGCGAAGTCAATCTATGGAGAACTTATGACATAGAAGAACAGCCGGCATTGATTGGAAACTGGGGAAAAAGTACTCAGATTTCTGCTGAGATAGAACAGGTGATTCAAACTGCGGGTAAAAGGCGAAAAAATATTGAGCTCCAGAAAATAGAAGTGGAAGGAGAGAAGTATGAATTGCAGGAAGTTCTGCGTGAGCTTAAAAAGACCCTCAGAAATACCATTACCGAAGTTCTTTACAATCAGGAACAGCAGAAAATCTATCAGGGGCAAATTGCCTCCATTGAGAAATTAACAAAATCCTATAATAATCAATTAAACCTCGGGAATATCAGTAAAGCTGAGTACGTCCGCTTAAAAGCACAGGAAATTGAATTCAAGAAGAAGCTGATTTCATTAAAACAGGAAATCGAAGATCAGCAGGTCGAGCTTAAAGCCTTATTGATGCTGCCTTCTCAATCTTATCTGGTGATAACAGATTCATTTGTCATACCTGAAAAACAGCTTTCTGAGTTGGAAGTGAACCAATGGATAGACAAGGCAAAAGAAAACCGCCCTGATATTATGATTTCGAAAAATAAAGAGAAACACGCGGCTAAAAATCTGGAAATTCAAAATGCCATGAAAACTCCTGATGTTGCGGTTTCTATAGGATATGACCGTGGAGGAAATATTATGAAAGACTTTATAGGATTAGGTGTTTCTATGGATCTTCCCATTTTCGACCGTAATAAAGGGAATATCCAGGAAGCAAGGCTTGAGATTGAGAAAAGCAAACTGGAAACCCGCAAAAACATGTTGAAATCTGAGAACGAAATTGTTTCTGTCTTTAGAAATTATATCAGAACACAGCAGGTTTCAGAAGAGATCGATGACAATTACGAATCTACACTGGATGGTTTGCTGGTAAGCCATGAGAAAAACTTCAGACTAAGAAATATCAGTATGCTGGAGTACATGGATTTTCTGGATACCTACATCGGAAATAAAATGATCATCCTGGACACTAAAAAAGAATTGAATCAATACTACGAAAACCTGCAGTATGTTGTAGGACAAGATTTATAAGATATGAACAAAAATATTACTAAATACACTGCTGCAGCTTATCTGTCTGCCCTCATCATTTTTACAGGCTGTGCCGGAAAACAGGAAAATAAAGAAGCTGAAAAAAGTTATTGCATCAGCAAAGAACTTAAAAAAGATATTAAACTGGCCAAAGCAGAACTGCTTCCCATAGAAGAAAGTATTACGCTTACCGGAGAAGTGGAAAGCAATTCTGATAAAACAGTTCCTTTCGTAAGCCTTGTGGACGGAGTAGTCATAGACACCTATTTCTCACTTGGTGATTATGTGAAAAAAGGACAAACGTTGGCAAGTGTAAAAAGTACAGCTGTGAACGAAATGCAGGATGATACTCAAACTTTGCAGGCTCAGCTGGCAGTTGCGAAAAGAAAACTGTCTTCCGTAGAAGCCATGTATAAAGATGATATTGCCTCTCAGAAAGATTTGCAGGAAGCGCGTTCTGAAGTAGCTATACTGCAATCCAATATTTCCAAGACGCAGAAAAATATGCAGCTGTATTCAGCGGGAGGAAATACCATTCAGATAAAAGCTCCGGCAGACGGATATGTTATTTCAAAAAATATTTCTAAAGGAATGCCTGTTACTGCAGGAGGAGATCAATTGTTTACCATTTCCAATCTGGATAAAGTATGGGTAATGGCCAATGTATATGCTACCAACATGAGACATGTCTATGTAGACCAACCCGTAGTGGTCAAAACGCTTGCTTATCCTGATGACAGCTTTTCAGGGAAAATCAACAATATTTCTCAAGTTTTTAATGAAAATGAAAGAGTGCTTAAAGCTAAAATCATTATGGGTAATAACGGGATGAAGCTGAGACCGGGAATGTCTGCAGATGTTGTATTGCCAGTAAATTCACAAAATAAAAGCGCATTGGCTATTCCTGCGAAAGCATTAATCTTTGATAACAACCAAAGCTATGTAGTGGTGTATAAAAAAGACTGTGAACTTGAGATCAGACCCGTAACAGAGATTGCTTCCAACAGCCAGTATATTTATGTAGAAGGCAATTTAAAACCAGGTGAAAATGTGATTGCTTCCAACGGACTATTGATTTATGAGAACCTGAAAAACCAATTAAATACCTCCACGAAGTAATGCGAAAATTTGTACAGAATATAGTTTCCTTCTCTTTAAAAAACTCACTGATTGTTCTTTTGGGAACTTTTCTTTTGCTGGCCGGAGGAATCTATTCCTATATGCATACGCCCATTGAAGCATTTCCGGATGTTACCAATACAAGGGTGAGAGTCATTACCCAGTGGCCGGGAAGAAGTGCTGAAGAAATAGAAAAGTTCGTCACCTTACCCATTTCCAAAGAAATGAATGCGATCCCGAATAAAACTTCGGTGCGTTCTATTTCCTTATTCGGATTGTCTGTGGTGACAGTTATTTTTGATGATCATGTGAATGATTTTTATGCACAGCAATATGCTTCCAATAAACTCGGAAATGTAGAACTTCCTGCAGGAGCAGAATACAGTATTGAGCCTCCTTCCGGAGCTACCGGTGAAATTTACAGATATATAATCAAGAGTAAACTTCCCATCAAAGAAGTAACCGCTATTCAGGATTGGGTGGTGGAAAGAGAATTGCTTGCCGTTCCCGGAGTGGCTGATGTGGTAAGCTTTGGTGGAGAAGAGAAAACCTATGAAATAAAAATTAACCCTACCGAATTACACAATTACGACCTTTCCCCCCTGGATGTATATGAAGCGGTTTCGAAGAGTAATATCAATGTAGGAGGAGATGTAGTGGCAAAAGGTGATCAGGCTTATGTAGTGCGGGGGATTGGTCTTTTGGAGAAAAAAGAAGATATTGAGAATATTCAGATCGAGGTCAAAGGTTCTACGCCTATTCTGGTGAAACACGTAGCAGAAGTAAAAGTTTCTGCGAAACCGAGATTAGGACAGGTAGGATACAACAAAGACAATGATGTTGTAGAAGGAATTGTGATCATGCTTCGTGGTGAAAACCCAAGTGAAGTCATTGCAAGACTGAAAGACAGAATAGAAGAACTGAATGGGGGAGAACTTCCCGGTGATGTTCAGATTGTTCCGATCATTGACCGTACAGAACTTGTGAATACAACGGTTCATACGGTTTCCAAAAACCTTATTGAAGGAGTTATTCTGGTTTCCATCATTGTGTTTATTTTCCTTTACAACTGGAGAACCACTTTTATTGTAGCGTCAGTGATTCCTCTGGCTTTCCTGTTTGCTATTATTATGTTGAAAATTCAGGGTCTGCCAGCCAACCTGATTTCCATGGGAGCGCTCGACTTTGGATTGCTTCTGGAAGGAACACTGGTTATTGTAGAGCATGTCTTTGTCGCCCTCGAACTTAAAGCGAAAAAGATTGGACTGCGGAGATTCAATAAAATTTCAAAACTGGGAATCATCAAGAAAAGCGCAGGAAGTGTAGCAAGTTATATTTTCTTTGCCCTGTTGATTCTGATTGTTGCGCTGATGCCGATTTTCTCTTTCCAGAAAGTGGAAGGAAAAATGTTCTCACCATTAGCATTTACACTTGGGTATGCATTATTGGGATCACTGATCTTAAGCTTGACTTATGTTCCGGCAATGTGTAAACTGTTATTGACTAAAAATATTGAAGAGAAAGAAAACTTTATTTCAAGATTCTTCAGAGTTAATATTTATAGAATCTATGAATTCAGTGATCGTCATAAAAAAGGATTTATCATTGGTTTCATTGCTTTGCTTGCTGTTTGTGGATGGAGATTCTCCAATTACGGATCTGAATTTTTACCCAAACTGAACGAAGGAGCCATCTACGTAAGAGCAACCCTTCCCAACAGTGTTAATCTGGATGAATCTGTACGATTGACTAAAGAGATGAAAGAGATTCTCATGAAGTATGATGAAGTAAAATTTGTCATGACCCAGACAGGTCGACCTAATGACGGGACAGATCCTACCGGATTTTTTAATATCGAATTCAATATTCAGCTGAAGCCGGAAAATGAATGGAAGAAAAAAATATCCAAAGAAGAACTCCTTGAAGAAATGAGAGTTTCCCTTGAGAGATTTCCGGGTATCAATTTTGGATTCAGCCAGCCGATTCAGGATAATGTGGAAGAATATGTAGCAGGAGTGAAAGCTCCGCTGGTGATTAAGATTTTTGGAAATGATCTTTTCGAACTTGAAAATTATGCCAATAAAGTAGCTAACTCCATCAGAACCGTTCCGGGAATATCGGATGTGAATGTTTTTAAGAATATCGGATTACCGGAACTGAGAATACAGCTTCACGATTCTAAAATGGCAAAATATGGAGTGTCCACAGCAGATGCCCAGGCAGTTATCGAAATGACCATCGGAGGACAGGCTGCCACCAAGTTTTATGAAGAAGAAAGAATGTTTGACGTAATGCTTAGGTTCGAAAAAGATTACAGAGATACTCCTGAAAAGATGGGGAACATTCTCATCCCGACTCAGGACAATAAAAAAGTTCCGCTGAAAGAAATTGCAACCATTGATTATCATACCGGACCATCATTTATTTACCGTGAAGGAAACAGCAGATATATCGGAGTTGGATTCAATATTGAAGGGCGTGATTTAGGAAGTACCATTCAGGAAGCCAAAGCCAAAGTAGATAAGGAAGTAAAGCTTCCGAAGAATCATAAAATGACGTGGGCCGGAGAATTTGAAAGTAAAGAAAGAGCTGCAAAACAGCTGGCTATGGTAGTACCGATTTCTTTAGTTCTTATTCTGATGCTGTTGTATTTCAACTTCGGAAACATCAAAGACACTCTGATTTCGTCTATTACATTAGCATTTGCGTTTATCGGAGGGTTTTTATCCCTTTGGTTTACGGGAACCATCTTCGGAATTTCAGCAGGAATCGGTTTTATTATTCTTTTCGGAGTGGCCACCATTGATGGTATCGTTCTGATCGGAGTGATGAAAGAGAATCTGCAAAACAGGATGTCCCTCAAAGAATCCATAGCAGAAGGAGTGAAAAGCAGAATCCGTCCGGTAGTAATGATTGCCCTGATGGGATCCATGGGACTTCTTCCGGCAGCGATGTCAAACGGAATGGGGTCGGAGATTCAGAAACCTTTAGCCATTATGATTGTAGGCGGGCTGATCGTCTGTATGCTGCTGTCATTTACAATATTACCTATCATTTTCCATTATGCCTACCGTAAAAAGCATAAGGAAGCAATATAGTTTCTTTTATTTTGTTCATTATGAGGCCGGGATCCGTGAGGAAGATCCCGGCCTTTTTTTGTTTTTAATTCTCTTCTTCTAATAAAGCTTTCAAATAAAACTTGTGGCCATCATCGGTATAAGAATAACTAGCATTTTCTATCTTATATTGAATGATTTTGTATTCTCTCAGTTTGCTAAAGATGTCTCTGATAATAGAGTTGTTGGGCTTTATATTGCGAACTAAATTAGCTCCATTGGAATATATGTAATCAAAAAGGTTAGTGCAAGTCTCATACTCTATAGGTTCTCCTGTTAAAAGCTTCTTTAATTCAGTGTAGTTTAGTCCATTATATAATGTTTCTTGTTTGTTTGGTAAAGCATTTCTTAATTCATTATTTTCTTTTGTTAATCTAGCTATCTCATCTGCAAGTAAACTTGTATTTACAGCATTATCCCCTCTAATCCAACCTATCAACTCTTTTCTATAACTAAAGTCTGATAATGTTTCGTGAATTGCAATTTTAATATCTTTATTATCATCACAATACTTAATCATTTTTGACATTACTAGTTTCTTAAATTGACCTAGTTCCTTATTGTTTTCTGATTCTAGTACAGCTTTACCAGTTTTAGATACCTTCCTATCAATGAAATTTTCTGATAATACGACTGCAAAAAGTGGTTTGTTTTGTTCTACTGCATATTCATATTCAAGTTGCGTGTAACTTTTTCCGCTGGTCATTTCGATACTACCATATCTTCCGCCGAGGATTAACATATAAACATCACTTTCATCTATCCATCTTTTTATAATTGTCATTTGACTTTCATCAGCTGCAGTAAATAATTCCATACCTGCGGGAATATTTCCTGAAGAAAGTATTGCTTCAACTGCTGCTTGGCGTTCTTCAATTAAATCTGTAAATGTTGAGGATACAAAAACCTGTAATTTTTTTTCTTTCATAGGTTCGAAATTATGGTATATAGTTGGTTTTACTTTATGGGAAACCATATTTGAATAAGTTTAAGAGTTCTTTGTAGATTCTAAAATCTCAATATTCTTTACTACATCGCTGCTTTCACATTTTTTTAGTTCTTTTAAAAGAGAAGGAGTGAGGATCTTCGGGTTCAGAATTTGGGTAGCAACTTTAGCGGCTGCGTAATCAACAATCCCAATCACAGATTCTCTCAGGAAATTCGGGGTGTTGGAAGCGATGACTGCTGTTGCCCAGGAAGTATCTCTTGCTTTGGAAATAGCAAAATCCAATACAGCATTATCTTTTCCATTAGAGAGTTTGTCTACAAGATTCACAGGATAACAGATTTTGTTTAAAGAATCCTGTACGTTCTGATTAATGGAAGCGATGACATTATTAATGTTCTCAAAATCTTTTTTTAAAGGATTTATTTTCCGGTAAGGCATAATAGAAGCAGCCGAAACACCGAGATCAAGATTGATGTGTGCATTCATCCCAAGGAATATATGCTGCAATATCAAAAGATTCTTGTTTTTAGTAGCTTCAAAAGCGGTATACCAGGAATTGGTGCATCTTTCTCCTTTGCTGTAGCTTTCCCATGCCTGAAGATACCTTTGTGCAAAAGCAATATCAAGTAATGTCATTCTGGGATTATCTTCAAATTTTTTCTGCTGAATTCCTTTCAGAACCTGTGCGGTCATGATCCGGTAAGTACAGGCAAAATATCCTGCGGGACTCTTGTTTTCCTTACACCAGATAATAATTTCATCCAGTTTTTTCAGAACTTCCTCAATGGTTTTCATGATGGTTTTTGTTTACTTAAAGATAATAAAAAAGTGAGCCGGAAAGCTCACTTTATGTATTGTTCATTCTGATTATGGGGTGATGGTTATCGGATCAGTGATGATAATCGGATCAGGAAAAGGCTCAAGAACCAGTTGTTTGCACATGGCTGCCGGTTGACAAGTTCCTCCCATGCATATAAAGTTAGTCATTGTGGTAGTGCCGTCAGGACATCTGATCATTCCTTCACCATGGCATCCTCCGGGACATTCCGCTGGATACAGTGTTCCTCCGAATACATCTTTCAGCTCTGTTCTTGAAAGTTTTGTAATGTTTAATTTTTTCATGAGTTTAATTTTTAATTATGGTATTGGTTTGTTGTAACCCGCTCACAATTAATAGAGTGAGTTGAGTTGCTGATAAGCTAAAATAATTAAATTAATTCATCAAAACAAGAAACGTAGTTTAATATTTTCGTAATAATTATTTGAAATGTAGTGGATTAAAAAATAAATTGTATATTTATTTCCAGGTAAAGAGAAATAATAAAGAGGAATCCGAAAATCTTAAAGAGTAGGAAATCAAATTAAACTAAATTAATCATGAAAAATTTAAAAAGCTTAAACAGAAAAGAGTTAAAAACTGTTTTGGGTGGTGCAGCATTAGCTTGTGAAGCACCTGTAGATGGAGGCTGTCAGGCAGGGTACATATTCTGCAGCAATCCTTACTGCTGTTATCCACCAAGAAAACCATATATCTGTTTTGATTAAGAAAAAAATCCCTCAACTGAGGGATTTCTTATTTATTAAGGATTTTCTTTTGAGATCTCATCGTGATGCTTCAGATACAAAGGTAACGCTGCTGAACCATACCAAGGGAAAATTTCATAGCTGAAAACACCAGCCTGAACCGCTGGATCGGTTTTTACCCATTGTTCAGCTTCTTCCTTAGATTTGGTGTTGAAAATAAACATGCCGCGGTAGTTTTCCTTATTCTTTTCAAGGAATGGCCCGGCAACAACAATTTTGCCTTCATCTGCCAGTTTCCCGATATTAGCCATATGACCTTTCATGAGTTCGCCCATTTTGGCTTTGTCTTCAATTTTAGCAGAACCTGTTGTCAGCATGACAATCGTATAAGGCTTCATTCCATATTTGTCAGCTCCTAAAGAAGTAGCCAGTTCCTGGTTATATTTAGGCTTTTCTGCTTTCTTTTCCTGAGCAAAAGAAAATGCTGATAGGAGAAGACCTGCAAGTAGTAATGTTCTTGATTTCATCTTGTTTTATTTTGATAAATATAATAAATCCTTATAGATTTTTGAAAACTGAATTTTAAGTGATGATATAAAACAAAAACCTCGATGACTTCGAGGTTTATATCTAATTGTTCTGATGAGGTTATTAATCTTTAATTCGTAAAAATTCTTTTGCCAATTCAATCATCTTTGGATCTCCGGTATATTTACCATGCTCATCGGAAAGTTTTACCGTAGGAATCCATTCTTTATTGGGAGCCTGTACACCGATCAGTTTCATAACGATATTCATTGGTTTCAATCCTACATCATTGGTAAGGTTGGTTCCGATTCCGAATGAGATGCCAATTTTTCCTCTGCAGTAATTGGTGATTTCCTCTACTTTTTCAAGATTTAAAGCATCAGAAAAAATAATATATTTAAACATAGGATTAATCCCGTTTCTTTGATAGTGGGCAATGGTTTTATCTGCAAATTCCAAAGCGTCACCACTGTCATGGCGAACCCCATCGAAAAGCTTCGCAAATTTTTTGTCGAACTGTTGGAAGAAAACATCGGTAGTATAAGTATCAGACAAGGCCACTCCAAGATCACCTCTGTAAACATCTACCCAGTGTTCAAGGGCCATTTCATTGGCCATTTTGAATCCATATTCAGCTGCGTGGAACATAAACCATTCGTGAGCATGCGTTCCGATTGGTTTTACGCCGTACTTCATAGCAAAATGAACATTTGAACTTCCGATAAATGTAGATTCTTTTTTCTGAGTTAAAGCTTCCATTACAAGATTCTGTACCTTGTAAGAGTGTCTTCTTCTCGTTCCGAATTCTGCAAATGTTACTCCAAGTCTTCCCAATGAGTCAGCCTTTTCGATTGTTTTGCTCATCACCATTTCGTTGGAATCCCTTTCCATGTGGTTCATCTCGTAATGCAGCTCACTGATTAATGCAAGTAGTGGAACTTCCCAAAGAATGGTTCTGTACCAAAGTCCTTCCACAATAACGGAAAGATCACCTCCTTCCTGATGGATTTTTACTTCAGATGGGTCATAATGGTAGCCTTCTAAAAAATCAAGATAGGGTAGATCTATATAAGGACATGTTCTTGCCATGAATTTTTTCTCGTCCTTCGTAAGCTTAAGTTCAGCCATTTTATTCACAGCTTCTCTTAAAGCAGCGTCAAATCCTTCCGGGAAGTGGTGCTTTCCTCTGTTGATAAATTCATATTTTACAATAGAACCAGGAAATAGCTTTACCACAGCATTCTGCATGGTTATTTTATAGAAATCATTATCAAGGATAGAGTTTAATCTGACGTCGTTCATAATATGTGTAATTTTAACGCAAATATAAAAATAAAAAATAATATCCCCTAAATGTAAGGCGATTTTTTGGAAATATTTCCATGCTTTTTGATGGAGTTACTTTCCAGGATCGGAATTCTACATCCAAACTTGTTTTTCCTTCTTGGTAATATAGTTGCGTATTTGAGAGTTTGACCTAAGTATAATTTATAACGGTATTCTGCATAGTATTGTTATGAAAATCTTTGTCGGGTATTGAGTTAAAAGGTAATGCAGACTTTTTTTTGTAATAAAATTTAATAATTTACTTTTGTTCTCCATATTTATTTAGGCAGTAAAATGAAAAAATACGGGTTTATAAGTGTTTTTGTTTTTCTATTAGGCTATTTTTTTTACTTAGTTTCGGAGATTCTTTCTTTGCCAAAGGGTGTAGGCTATTTTTACCCTGTTGATGATGTTTATATTCATTTGGAGGTAGCAAAAAATATAGCTGATCAATTTTTATTTTCTATCAACTCCAATTCATTTGATCCCGCATCTTCATCTATATTGTATAGTTTCTTTTTGAGCCTTTTAATAAAAGTTTTTGGGGATTCATCTTATTATCCTTTGTTGATTAATCTTACGTTTGGGGTTTTAACAAGTTTTTACGCAGCCAATTTTATTGTCCTTCAATACGGAAAGAAGTTTGCACTTTTTTTTGTTCTTCTGTTGCAGCCATTAGCAATGATTTATCTTTCCTCTATATTAGGAATGGAGCATACTATCCATATATTCCTCATAGTTCTGTTTTTTATTTTTTATAATAAATTAGTTTCAGGAGATTTGAAGGCTTTCTCCTATTTATTAATAGTCATTTTTTTTCTCGGAGCAGTAAGATTTGAAAGTGTGTTCTTCATTTCTGCCGTTATTTTTGTTTTTGTAGGTCAGAAAAAATTTAGACAGGGCTTGTTGATTGGTTTTGTCGGTTTTTTCCCTATCATAATGTATGGATTGTATTCTCTTCTTATGGGAGGTTTATTTTTTCCAAATTCAGTACTTGTCAAAAGTAATTTTCATGTTTCAGATGTAGAAAGTTGTATAACAATGTTGAAAAGCAAGTTTTTGGATGTGGATTATATCAAATATTTGTTTCCTTTCAGTATATTTTATTTAACATATGCTTTTTCCAGATATAGAAATGCAAAACTTCAAAGAGTTCTTGAAATGGAAGCATTGCCAATCATCATTTTGCTTACTTCTTACGGGCAGCTCATTTTTGGAATAATGACATTTAGATATGAAAATTATTTGATGATTGCCTATCTTTTTATTGGAGTTAAAATTTGTGATTTTTATTTTAAAACTTCAGGTTTCTCTATTCCTAAACTTTTTGCTTTTTTATTTGTAGGCTACTCGGTAGTTTTTGGACTATTCAAAATGTATTGGTATCATCCGGTTTTATATACTGATTCTAAAAATCTTTACTACAATCAATATAAGCTCGCACAGTTTTTAAAAAAGTATTATTATTCTGAAACAATTGTAGCCAATGATATTGGCGCAATCACCTATTTTACAAATATTGAAGTTTTAGATATGTATGGATTGGGAAGTACGGATGTTGCAAAATATAAATATAAAAACCCTGATGGTAATGATTTTTCATATTTTATGGGAGAATTAAGTTACCGAAAAAATGCGCGAATTGCTGTAATCTATCCGGAATGGTTTGTAAATCAAATTCCCAAAGATTGGGTTTTGGTTGGAAAATGGAAAATGAGTGATTTTAGAAATCCTCATATAAGGTATGTCAATTTTTATGCTGTTACAAAAAATGACATACCTTATTTAAGAAAAAGTTTAAAAGAGTTTAAATAGAATTACTTCCCAAGATAAGAGTTATACATCCAAACTTCTTTCTCCTGCTCGGTAATATAGTCGCTCATTTGCGAGTTGGTACCTTCATCTCCTGCTTCATCTGTAATATCCAAAAGTTCTCTCTGCAGATCAATCACCACTTTGAATGAGCTTAGAATCTGCTCAACACTTTTGGTACCATCAGTTACTTCTTTGCTTTCCTTAATGGTTGCTACCTTTAAGTAATCTGAATAGTTATGAGCAGGCGTAGCTCCTAACGTAAGGATTCTTTCTGCAATTTCGTCAATCTTTAATACAAGGCTGTTATACAATTCCTCAAACTTCGGATGAAGGGTAAAAAACTGTTCTCCTTTAATGTTCCAGTGAGAACCTCTTGTGTTCTGATAGAATACAGAATAGTTAGCCAATAAAATGTTTAATTTTTCTGAAATCTTTTTGCAATCGGCTTCTTTAAGGCCAATGATACTAGCATTTTTCATATGTATATATTTATTTTTTTAAGGTTAGATACAATCACTGCTTCCATTAAGTATGGGAGGAAGCTTTTTTGATGTGATTGATAGTTTATCATTTTGTATATCTCAAATTTACGAAATATCGTGCCGAATTCCACTGATTATTAATAGATCATAACTATAAGAAAGTTTTTAAATATAGTTTGGAAGTATTAATATTGTGCTTATTTAAAACAGACCTCAGAAATTACAGACTATTATGCTTTTTGATACCCTTATCAATATCCCTGAAAATAAAGAAAGATCACTGGTAAAATATTTCAGTATTGGAATTGTACTGATTTATATTGGTGTTTTTATCGCATTATATCTGAAAGCTGAAGAACCGTTTTCAGCCTGGACTATTTCTGATTGGCTGATCAATTATACAGATGGCGGTTTCAAAAGAAGAGGCCTTTTGGGAGACGTATTTTTTTATATACAGGATATAACGGGATTGAAATTACAATTTCAGATCTTTATTCTTCAGATCGTGGGGCTGTCGGGAATTCTGTACGGGACGCTTTTATACCTGAAAAAATATAAGGTTGACCTTTTTTATCTGAGCATCATGGCCTCACCTTATATTCTTTTATTTCCTGCATTGACTGTGAGAAATGCTGGCAGAAGAGAAATCATATTGATTATTATAATGCTTTGGTATTCTTTTGCAAAAAGATCTAAGCTTAATGATGCGTTATTATGGATTTTGTATATCATTTTTCTTTTCATACACGAGGCCGGATTTTTTTTCTTTCCCTTTTTATTATGGATTAATTATTCCAAATGGCAGAAAATTAATATTAAATACTTCCTGTCTATAACCGCAGCTGCTTTTGCCAGTATTGGTCTGATCTATTTTTTGGGTGGAAATGTGAACCAGGGAGAAAGTTTATCGATCCTGAAAAGCAGAGGAGTGGTTTTTCAGAAAGAGAATATTTTTGATCTGGAATATTATTTTGATTTTAACTATGTTCTTCAGTACAAATTATCATTTCTGGTTCATGCTATTGAGCTCCTTGTTATGATATTTCAGATAGGACTTTATATTTATCTGTTTAAAAAAGAATCATTCTATAACTACCTTTTCTGTAATATGATCTGCCTTCTTTGGGTTGCTCCTTTATATTATCTTGGAATTGACTGGATGAGATGGAATTATATTTACTCCACATTATTATTTATTGTGTTTACATCGCTGTTAAAAACAAATGATTCCGGAATGATATCATTCAATAATAACCCGATAAAATCTTCTTATCTTATTTTTTCCGGTGTTTTTTATGTACTGATTCTCTTACATCTTCAGCATGATACCATGATTGAATGGATTCAAAACTATCTTATGTAGAATTAAATTTGAAATCATCATAAGGATAAGAACATTTCTAAATACATCAGATCTGATATCCGGAATTTATTTTAAAAGAAAAAAATATTGAAAATCCGGAGTCGATAAATTTCATAATTATTTAATACTCATTTTTTAGGATGTAAAATCCATTTCTTCCTGCTTGTTTTCCGCATGTATATTGTACTTCTATATTGATACTCATGAAATGTGTTTCATTTCCGATGTAAGTATTTGATTTTAATTTTTATATAAGAGTTTGCAGATTAAAAAAATATTACTATTTTTGCACCCTAAAATAAAAAGCAATTAAATGCCTACTATTCAACAATTAGTAAGAAAAGGAAGAGCCACGCTTGCCAAGAAGAGCAAATCGGCTGCCCTAGATTCTTGTCCACAAAGACGTGGTGTATGTACGAGAGTATATACAACTACACCTAAGAAACCTAACTCTGCACTTAGAAAAGTAGCAAGGGTAAGACTTTCTAACGGTAAAGAAGTTAACGCCTATATCCCGGGCGAAGGACACAATCTTCAGGAGCACTCGATAGTATTGGTTAGAGGCGGAAGGGTGAAAGACCTACCGGGAGTACGTTACCACATCGTAAGAGGTGCATTAGACACCGCTGGTGTAAATGGAAGAACTCAGAGAAGATCTAAGTACGGAGCTAAGAGACCTAAACCAGGACAAGCAGCTGCTGCTCCTGCAAAAGGAAAGAAAAAATAATCATTAAATAAGGTACAAAAGCAATGAGAAAGACAAAAGCGAAAAAAAGACCGTTGTTACCAGATCCGAAATTTAATGATCAATTGGTAACGAGATTCGTAAACAACTTAATGCTTGACGGTAAGAAGTCAATCGCATTCAAAATTTTCTATGATGCATTAGAGATCGTAGAAACTAAAAAAGGAGATAACGAAAAAACTGCACTTGAAATCTGGAAAGATGCACTTACAAATGTAATGCCTCACGTAGAAGTACGTTCTAGAAGAGTAGGTGGAGCTAACTTCCAAATCCCTATGCCAATCAGAGCTGATAGAAAGATTTCTATGGCAATGAAATGGTTAATCAAATATTCTAAAGCTAGAAATGATAAGTCTATGGCTTTGAAATTAGCTAACGAAGTTGTAGCTGCTTCAAGAGAAGAAGGTGCTGCTTTCAAAAAGAAATCTGATACTCACAAAATGGCGGAAGCTAACAAAGCTTTCTCACACTTCAAATTCTAATCTGAAATGGGAAGAGATCTTAAATTTACAAGAAATATTGGTATCGCTGCTCACATTGATGCAGGTAAGACTACCACTACAGAAAGGATTCTATTCTATACAGGGGTAAACCACAAAATTGGAGAAGTTCACGATGGTGCTTCTACAATGGACTGGATGGAGCAGGAAGCAGAAAGAGGTATTACTATTACTTCTGCAGCGACCACTTGTTCTTGGAACTTTCCAACAGATCAAGGAAAACCTCTAGCTGATACTAAGCCTTACCACTTCAACATCATTGATACACCGGGACACGTTGACTTCACAGTAGAGGTAAACAGATCTTTAAGAGTATTGGATGGATTGGTATTCTTATTCTCTGCAGTAGATGGAGTAGAGCCTCAGTCTGAAACAAACTGGAGACTTGCTGACAACTACAAAGTTGCAAGAATGGGATTCGTAAACAAAATGGACAGACAAGGTGCTGACTTCCTTAACGTGGTAAACCAGGTTAAAGAAATGTTAGGATCTAATGCAGTTCCAATCGTTTTACCAATCGGTGCTGAAGAAGATTTCAAAGGTGTTGTTGACTTAATTAAAAACAGAGCGATCATCTGGGATGAAGCAGGACAAGGAGCTACTTTCGAAGTAGTGCCAATTCCTGAAGATATGAAAGATGAAGTTCTTGAATATAGAGAGAAACTAGTAGAAGCTGTTTCTGAATATGACGAAACTTTGATGGAGAAATTCTTCGAAGATCCGGATTCAATTACAGAAGAAGAAATCAATGCTGCATTGAGAGCTGCTACTATCGATTTATCTATTATCCCAATGACTTGTGGTTCTTCATTCAAGAATAAAGGAGTACAGTTTATGTTGGATGCAGTATGTAAATACCTTCCTTCTCCATTGGATAAAGATGATATCAAAGGTACTGATCCAAGAACAGACGCTGAGATCACAAGAAAACCATCTGTAGATGAGCCTTTCTCTGCATTAGCATTTAAGATTGCTACTGACCCGTTCGTGGGAAGATTAGCATTCTTCAGAGCTTACTCTGGAAGACTGGATGCAGGTTCTTATATCTTGAACACTCGTTCAGGTGATAAAGAAAGAATCTCTAGAATCTATCAGATGCACGCTAACAAGCAAAATCCAGTAGAATATATTGAAGCTGGAGATATTGGTGCAGCAGTTGGATTCAAGTCTATCAAAACTGGTGATACGATGTGTGATGAGAAAAACCCGATCATTCTTGAATCTATGGTTTTCCCTGATCCGGTAATTGGTATCGCTGTTGAGCCTAAAACTAAAGCTGACCAGGATAAAATGGGTAACGCTTTAGCTAAATTGGCTGAAGAAGATCCTACGTTTACTGTTAGAACTGACGAAGCTTCTGGACAAACGATTATCTCTGGTATGGGTGAGCTTCACTTAGATATCATTGTTGACCGTATGAAGAGAGAGTTCAAAGTTGAAGTAAACCAAGGACAACCTCAGGTAGAGTACAAAGAAAACTTAACAAAAGTTGCTCAACACAGAGAAGTTTACAAAAAACAATCTGGTGGTAAAGGTAAATTTGCTGACATTGTATTTGAACTAGGACCTGCAGACGAAGGTAAAATTGGTTTAGAATTCATCAATGAGATCAAAGGTGGTAACGTTCCTAGAGAATTTGTTCCTGCAATTGAAAAAGGATTTAAAGCTGCAATGAAGAACGGTCCTTTGGCTGGTTTCGAAGTTGAAGGTATTAAAGTTACTCTTAAAGATGGATCTTTCCACGCGGTGGATTCTGATGCTCTTTCATTTGAAATGGCTGCTAAATTAGGATTTAAAGAAGCGGGACGTGCTGCTAAGCCAGTAATTATGGAGCCTATTATGAAACTGGAAGTTGTAACTCCGGAAGAATATATGGGTAACATCATTGGTGACCTTAACAAAAGAAGAGGTACTATCAGTGGTCAGGAAGAGAAAAACGGTGCTGTTGTAATCAAAGGTTCTGTTCCACTTTCTGAAATGTTTGGATACGTAACTACTCTAAGAACACTTTCATCAGGAAGAGCTACTTCTTCTATGGAATTAGAGAAGTACCAAGCTACTCCACAAAACGTTGCTGAAGAAATCATAGCTAAAGCAAAAGGTTAATTTTTAAATTAAAGAAATGTCACAAAGAATCAGAATAAAACTAAAATCTTACGATTACAACTTGGTAGACAAGTCTGCTGAGAAAATCGTAAAAACGGTAAAGGCTACTGGTGCTGTTGTAAACGGTCCAATTCCATTGCCAACGAATAAGAGAATCTTCACAGTGTTGAGATCTCCGCACGTAAACAAGAAAGCAAGAGAGCAGTTCCAATTATCAGCTCACAAGAGACTAATGGATATCTACTCTTCTTCTTCTAAAACTGTTGATGCTCTAATGAAATTAGAACTTCCTTCAGGTGTAGACGTTGAAATTAAAGTGTGATAAATGCATACTTTGCAATGATTATACAATCCGTTCCTTTTCAGGGACGGATTTTTTTTATGCATACAACCTAAAATGCTAAAACATGCGAAGGATGTAGATTTGTATATCACCAAATCTGCTTTTTTTTGAATTGTACTTTCTGTAACCATAAAAGACCTTGGGAGGATAACCCTTAAGGATGCTATAGATCTGTTTGGAGATTACAATAGGTCGCTGGATATGATTAATGATCTGATATTAATAGTTCTTTTCAGGGTGACATATGTCACTCTTGTTTATTTATTTAGAATTAATAAAAATAATAATTTTGCAAAAAATTATCAGATGAATAAAGTAGTATCCTTTTCTCTGCTTGTATTAGGTGGGGTTTTTGTAAATGCACAGAAAGTTAATGATTCTATCAAAAAGTCGAAAGAAATTGATGAAGTAGAATTATTCGGTGAAAGAAAAAAGCAACCGCAAGGTTTAGAAGCAATTACAAGATTGCCTTTAAAAACCAGAGACCAGATTCAGAGTATTTCTGTAATCTCTCATAAAGTAATTGAAGACCTGGGAGGGCTGACCGTTACTGATGTAGCAAAGAATGTTCCGGGAGTGACCCAGTTCGGTAGCTATGGAGGGACCAGAGAAAGTATGTCTATCAGAGGATACCGAGGAGTGCCAGTTTTAAAGAATGGAGTACAGATGGATTCCGATTTCCGTACTGCGGGAATGCTTACTGATATGCAGGGAATAGAAAGTATTCAGATAATTAAAGGCTCTGCTGCCGTTACACAAGGAATTGGTGATGGTCTGGGATCAGCAGGAGGTGTGATTAATGTGGTAACAAAAGTACCTAAATTTATCAATCAGACTAATGTAGGTTTCAGATATGGAAGCTGGGATTTCTATAGACCAACAGTTGATTTCCAGAGAGTGCTAGATTCTCAAGGGAAGGTTGCTGTTAGATTAAATGCTGCCTATCAAAATAATAACAGCTTCAGAAGATTTATTAATACAGAACGTATTTATGTAAATCCATCTATTGCCATTCGTCCGGATGATAAAACGGAAATTGTAGTGGAAATGGATTATATGCATAACAATACAACACCGGATAGAGGAACTGTAAACCTAGCTAAAGGAGACACTGAGGCAATATACAGAATGCCGGGAAGAAAATTCCTTGGATTTTCTACAGATAATGCAAAGACTGAAACATTCAACTTTTCAACAACTGTAAACCGAAAGCTGACTGAGAAATTAAAATTAAGAGCTGCTTATATGAGCTCATCTTATCAGACTGAAATTGTGGGTGCAGCTCTGGCTCCTTTAAAGAGAGATAATCCAACGGAATTCCGTAACAGAACATTGACAAGATCTGATAGAGAGGATTTAAATAAAGTATTTCAATTTGATTTTATCGGGGCTGATGTAATGACAGGGTTCATGAAACATACTTTTCAGGTAGGTTTTGACTGGAAAGAATCTAATGTTACAACTACTTCTTATAAAGCTAAAGATGTAGACCAGATTAATGTTCTGAATGAAATCAACAATATTCTTCCTGCTGGAGTGAACATAGACCTATCAACAGCGAATGCTATTAATACAGTAGCGCCTACTATGGGATTAATGGCGCAGGATGTTATTACGTTCAACAAATATATTAAGGCTCATTTAGGAGTTCGTTATAGCAGATTAATCGGTTCAGATAAAGAAAAAGATTATGCATGGAACCCTTCATTGGGGATTATGATTTCTCCTATTGAAAATATGAACATCTTTGGTTCCTATACAAGTACTACAGCGTTGAGAAGTTCCAATAATGTATTGTTCAGCGGAGGAACTGTTGGAGCATCTACTACCAAACAATGGGAGGCTGGGATTAAATCCGACTGGCTAAATGAAAGATTAAGATTTAATGTAACCGTTTTTGATATCAATACAGATAATTTATCCTACGAACTTCTTGATGGTGGAAATCCTACAGGAAAATATGCACTTGCAGGGAACTTAAAAAGAAAAGGGGTTGAAGTGGAGTTGATCGGTAAAATTCTTCCCAATCTACAGGTAATGACGGGATGGGCTTATGTGGATGCACAGTATAAAGACAGTCCTTCATTTGTGAACGGTTCAGCACCTATTAATACCCCTAAGCATTCTGCTAATGCATGGTTAAATTATAAATTCGATACAGGGGTTCTTACAGGGCTTGACGTAGGAGCAGGAATTTATTTTGTAGGAGAAAGACCGGTGGATGATTATAAACAAAAATATAGCAATACGGAAAATGGCTATGTGAACGGAACTCAGCCGGGAGAAAAACCTTTCTTTATGCCGCAGTATACTACAGTAGATGCTCAGATAGGATATTCTTTCAAAAATGGATTAGGATTAAGAGGGTTCTTCAATAACATCTTTGATTCTGTAGGGTATAACTCTTATTTCAGAGGTGGGTACATTGACCAGATTCAGCCGAGAAACTTTGCTGTACAGGTAAACTATAAATTCTAACTCAAAAAAAATATTATGAAAATTACCAGAACAGTATTCTTATCATTGATTGCCGTAGCTGGTTTAGCTTCATGTTCCGAAGAGCATTTGTCTGAAGAAGAACTGAAAACAGCCAGAGAAAATATTGAAAAAAGTTACAATAATCCTAAAAGTATATACTCTTGGGGGAACATTTCTCCCTGGAAGGATCATTGGAATAATACATTTTATCCAAAACCTTTTTCATCTGCTCAAATCGGAAAGAGTATGATAGCAGAAGAAAAACAGAACCTTGAAAACCGTTTTTCAGGAAAAATCAAATAATATATTTCACACATTCATATCAATTTTAATTAGAAAACATTAAGACAGTAGTATTGTCTTAATGTTTTTGTTTGTATTTATGATTCCTGATTCCTGTTAATTTTATACATTTAATCAATCTATAAAATGATAACCATGGGAAAAATGAACCATAGCTTTTTTGAGAAATTTTCAAACTGGGCTGTAAAATTTACAGGAAGTCCGTATGCTTTTATAGGAGCTTTTCTTATTGTAGTAGTATGGGCAGTTTCAGGACCTTTTTTTGACTATTCTGAAACCTGGCAGCTGGTAATTAATACTGGAACTACAATCATTACTTTTCTGATGGTATTTCTCATTCAGAAAGCTCAGAACAAAGACTCAAAAGCCATACAGATCAAACTCAATGAGCTTATTGCGGCTCACGAAAAAGCAAGCAACCGGATTGTGGATATTGAAGATCTTACAGAAGCAGAGCTGGATCAGCTTCACGTCTACTATGAAAAGCTGGGTGAGCTTGCCAAAAAAGATGCGGATATCCATACGTCTCATTCCATTGATGCAGCACAAAGGAACCATGATTACAAATATGAGTTCTTTAAAAGAAAACATGAAGAATGGATGCAGAAACAGGAACATAAGAAACAGAATTGAAAATTTTCTAAATATTTTTAAATATTATGATTTTTTTTAATTCTCCCATTGGTGTTATTATGGATTTTAGTGTTTGTTTTTAATTTTTAATCTTGTTTTTAGTGTTTGTTTTGATAAATATTTACTTTTATTTTAAAAAAAACATATGAAAGCAAAATTATTTTGTTTGCCGGTATTGCTGTTGGCAATATCTGCAAATGCACAATGGAGCAGAGGATTGCCTCAGCAGAAAATAATAAAAAAGAGTGATCATTCTGTTTACTACAAGCTTGATATTGATCAGATAAGAACACAGTTGCTAAGAGCTCCTAAAATGGGTGAAGGTTCTCCCATCACGATCAATATTCCTACTCTTGAAGGTAAAATAGAGAAATTTACAGTCAACAGTTTTCCGGTAATGGATGAAACCTTGGCTAATAAATACCAGTTGGGTTCCTATGTCGGAATTGGCGTTGATGATCCTATTAAATATATCAGATTCAGTGTTGCTCCCCATGATTTCCAGTCTATGATGATTGGTGCCAACGGTCAATATGAATTTATAGAACCAGCCACATCTGATAAGGCTTTTTATTCCGTACATGGAAAAACTAATAAAAGCGGACATGCATTTGCCTGCTCTACAAAAGAAGATAAAGAAACTGTAGCTAATCTTGAAAAGCTCAAGAATATTGGAGCAGCAGCAAAATCAAATAATAAAACCTTCCATACCCTTCGATTGGCCATGTCTGTTACGGGTGAGTATACCGCCTATTTTGGTGGTGTTGCTGGCGCACTAGCACAGATCAATGCTACTTTATCAAGAGTAAACGGTGTATTTGAAAAAGAATTTAATCTGCATGTTAATGCGATTGATGCTCCTAACCTGATCTTTACTGACGCCGCTAACGATCCTTATAGTGATTCCAGCCAGATGTGTAAATGGAATTATGAACTGATGAATACATTGCATGGAGGGGCTTATGGTGTTACAGATACTAGTTTTGATATCGGGCACCTGTTCGGAGCTTCTGGAGGAGGAGGAAATGCAGGCTGTATAGGCTGTATAGGGAGTAATGATACATCTACAACTATTGATCCTGATTGTAATAATTCACCTTCTCCAAATAACTACAAAGGAAGCGGTTTTACCTCTCCAGCAAATAGTATCCCAATGGGAGATACTTTTGACATAGATTATGTAGCTCATGAAATAGGACATCAATTGGGAGATAATCATACCTACAGTTTTAATGAAGGAACAGGCGTATGTGTGGAACCAGGATCGGGATCTACAATTATGGGCTATGCCGGGATTACAGGTGCAAATACTGATGTTCAGCAAAATTCTGATGCCTATTTTCATAGTGTAAGTATTGATCAGGTACAGGCTAATCTTGCTGCAGTAACTGTTGATGTGGAAACACCAATCACCAATAATCCACCTGTTGTAACCGCAATGAATACAACCTATACGATTCCTAAATCCACAGCATTTGTACTGACAGCATCAGCAACAGATCCGGATGGAGATGCTCTGACTTATTGCTGGGAACAAGTGAACTCGAGTAGTTTGGCTAATGGGGTAACCAAAACTAATATTGGAAATACAAGTTCAGGAGCAAGCTTCAGATCCTGGATGCCTACCACCAATCCTACCAGATATTTCCCTAAACTGGCAACCGTATTGGGAGGAGCTGTAAAAAATACAACTGATTTTGAAGCAGCAAGTACAGTGGCAAGAACTACGAACTTCCGCGTGACGGTAAGAGATAACAAACCAGGAGGACAGGCTCAGACGGCTTATGCTACCCAGACTGTAGTTGTGGGATCTGCAGCCGCATTTACTGTAAATACAACATCATTGACACCTAATGCCAATTCTGTAATTGCATGGACCGTTTCAGGAACAACAGCATCTCCATATAATGTAGCTAACGTAAAAATTGATTATACTGCAGACGCCGGAGCAACCTGGAATGACCTTGTTGCATCAGTTCCAAATAACGGGTCGGCAAACGTTTTCATCCCTGCATCTTTAGCAGGGAAAACGATTCACCTGAGAGTTTCAGCAATCGGAAATATTTTCTACGCTGTGAAGCAGGCTACCGTCTCAAGTCTACTGGCAGTTTCTGAAGCTGGAAATGTGAAGTCTGTTAAGATCTATCCAAATCCTGTAGAAGATGTGTTGAATGTGATGAATGTCTCTTCCAATGCTTCTTATGAAATTTTCAATGCTCCGGGGCAGATAATTGCAAAAGGAACTATAGGAGAGGGGAAAATTAATGTAAGAACTCTTGTGAAAGGAGTCTACTTTATTACCATCAATAATAAGGAAGAGAAAAGTACAACCAAGTTTGTGAAAAAATAATCCAGTAAAAAATCAAAATAAAAAACCTCTGAGTCATCAGAGGTTTTTTTATGGTTTGTATTATCTCATAAAATAGTTGAAATAACTACAGCTTCCCATTAAGTTCTTCGTTGTTTCAGTATCAGAATACTGAGCTTTCAACTGGGCAAAATAGGTTCTGTATTTCTGGTTTTTAAGATTGTCCATTTCCTTTTGTCTGGCATCTTCTTTTTCAGACCATTTAGGATCAGAATAATCGAAATCTTTTGGGGCTTTTGCTTCATACTGGTAATACTTGCCTTGTTCAGCACTTGCCATCTGGAATAAGATTCTTGCTTTTTCCTCTTTATTATTGGAAAGCTTAAGGGCTTTTTGATAATAGTTGATTGACAGGTCAAAATTATCAGGCTCAATATAAGAAGTATCAAGGAAGTTTTTGTAATAATACTTGTAAGGATTCTTTTGATTTGTATTCCAGAAGTCATATTTACCTCCGTTGGTGTTGTCGATATCCATGACAAACAATTGGCGATAATATCCTAAAATAGAAGTATTGTACAATAAGTTTCCGATCAGTTGATTGGCTTTTGCTGCTTTTTCACCTGTTCCGTTTCCGATCTTTTTCAGTTGAATCAGTGCATCTGCCAGCTCTAGTTTGTCCATGCTTGTTTTGATGAAAGGGAAATCAGTATAGTTTTCTGCTTTCATGCTTTCCGTATCAGGACTTCCGAAACTTTCCCACACATTATGTCCGAAGACAAGGTTTGAAATATTTTTAAACCCGTTGTATTCTGCAGGAGCATATTGTTTTGGAGTAATGGTCTGACCATTCTTTTCTGTCCATTCGTAATTTTGTCTTGGAATCCCGGCAAAGTTTTTTGCTTTTTCATAATAAGCTTTTGCCTTTTCAAAGTCGGCAAGTCTCATCGCTCTGTCACCATAAATGGTACTGAAGAAAGCATCAATGTTACCTACGCTGTCCATATTTTTGGCGATAATCTGCTGCTCAAACTGGGTTTTATTTGGCTTTCTGTAAAACTCTTCCACGCTTTTTACCAGACTGGAGTTCGGATTGTACTGCAGATCTGAAAGTTTATTGTTCATCAGGAATGATTTTCCGTCCTCTCCCTGAAGAAAATAACGGTTCGCAATAACATCTTTAAGGAAATCTGCAGTAGAAGGGACTTCACCATAATAATCGAAATTATCGGTAGTTGCTGTATCTTTCACTACTTTTTTCTCTACAAAGTATTCTGCATAATCTTTCATCAGATGGTCTTCATAGTCTGCATCAATTTTCGGCTGAGAAACAATGTCATTCAGAACTTTCATCCTTTTGATTTCCTCCAGATATTCCGGATTGGTCGTTTTGATGTCATTCAGAATTTCAGAACTTTCTTTATAGTCTTTCTTTAAAAACTTAAGATATGCATCTGCAATCTGCCAGTATTCATCTTTAGACTTTTCTTTTGTTTTATCTGTGAATTTTTCCAGGTCGTTAAGGAAGTCCTGTGTTTTTTCATCATAATAATAGCCCGTTCTGTTGTAGAATGGAATTCTGTCCGGATTGCTGAACAGCTCATCATCACTTTGATCTGCTTTAGCATTGTCACCTTTTTTGTCAGATTTGGAACCTCCGAAAAGGTTTTTGAAGAACCTTACAATTTTCTGCCAGAAAGAAAGCTTTTCTTCCTTTACTTCAGTTTTGGTTTGATCTGTAGTTTGAGCTTTTACGGTATTATCCGTTGAATTTTCTTTTGATGCTGCTTTTTGAGCCTCTGAAGTATAATAATAAGTAGGCAGGTAGCTTCTTTCAAGCTCATTGATACTTCTGGCGGCCATTACCTTCAGAATCTCAGAATCAGGATTGATTTCATACATCTTTTCCATCATTGGAATAGGATTGTTGAAATCTTCATAGCCTAAAAGAAAATAAGCCATATTCTTTTCCTCATTCGTATGGGCTCTTTTCATAATGTTGCTGAAAGAGGCAGTATCTGAAAGCTTCATAGAAACAAATGCAGATTCTTTACGGTCTTTGCTGTTCATGAATACCTGAAAGAAGTTCCAGTTGGCATCACTGTTCATTTCCATTCCTCTTTGTGCTCCTGCCAATTGGTCCAGAGACATGAAGTAGACTGTTCCTTTTAGTTTGATGGGAGCGACATACGTTTTGAAAGCCTGTACTGCAGAATCATAATTTCTTGTATAATGATTCAGACGTACCAGCTGATATCCGTAACGTTGTTTGATTTCAGGATTTCTCGCTGCATTGTATAAAGAGGTTAAAGCTGCGATCGTTTTATTGTAATCCAGAGCAGTAGCATTTTTTCTGTTGGCATCCCTGTCGTAATAGAATGAGTTTTCACTTTCTATATAATTGATGCTCATGTAGGGTTCAAGATATTTGGCTTCAATCAAATAATCAATGCCTTCCTTATATTTCTGGTAAAATCCTGTACCTAGTTTCTGTAAAAGAGGGTTGGTAGGATTTCCGTTCTTTAAAGCATTCAGGTCGTTCATGGTGATCTTATACACCAGATTCTGGGTTTCAGAATAGCTCAGCTGATTGTTGAAGAACTTTTTCCAGGTTTCCACATTGTCATCAGGAATCAATGCAGAGTTATATCCACCATAAAATCTGCTTGAATAATTGTGCAGAAAAGGAAGGTAAGCCTTGTCCTTGATGATGGTTTGCGTAAAAAGGTTGAAGTAATCATAATCAGGATCTGACCACGCACACGCGTCAGATTGTGTATAGAAAAGTGATACAACCGCAAGTGAAAGAATATACTTTTTCATAGGGTGTGTAGTGTTTTTTTAGTTTTAATATTGTATGATGGTTGGTTCAGGCAAGTGTGCCTCTATCTTTAAAAGATTAAAATTTCCGGTCTAACACAAATTTACTATCTAATTGATAATAAATAATATTAAAATGCGGGATTTTTTTCTGTAAAAACTCAATAACATCGTTAAGCTGTTCTTCGGAGATTTCTTCTACCTTTATTTTAAAGCCTTTGTTTAAATAACTTCCAAAGTAGAATCCGTCTTTCATGACTTCAACTTCGTGATCTGAGATCTTTTTGAAATGGGAGTTTTCCAGGTCTCTTTTTGATAAGGCATTAATGAGTTTATGTTTTCCTAAATGGTTGGTAACAATTCCCCATGAATAAATTGGAAGTGCCACTTCAACTTTTTTGATAGGGTAATCTTCCATCTTTGAAAGATAGCTTTTCAGAATATTCACATCCAGAATAGAATTCTTATCAGATTTTTCCAGAGGTGATGAAGTGGAGTAACACATCAGATATACCTTTTCCACAGGAGGAATTCCGGTTTGCTTTTTATCTTTCACCTGATGAAGGCGAAGCGTACAGGTAATTTCTTTTCCGGAGACTCTTTTGAGTTCTTTCAGAAATTTAAAATAATCATTCCTTGTTCCGGCTGTCCAGTCACAATCGATTTGAATTTCATTATGGGTTTTGAGATGATATTCTTCTGCTTTCTTTTGGATTAAAAGATGAATGCTTTCTGCCAGAAATCTGATCTCTTCTGATGAGATACCCAACAAGGTCTGATTGGTAATGAAAACTGTAGGAACAATCTGTTTGTCTGTCTGAAAACTCTGATCCTTGGTGATGACTGCAACAGGTTGAAATTTCCCATTCACTTTATCCACATCAAAGAATCTGGTGTACAAATAAGGAATGGTAGCTTTATCTAATGCTTTCTTTTCTGTATTGTCAAGCTTCAGTTTGGTTTTCCAGTAATAAAACGTGTAAGGATGATTCTCCTTTCTGTTGCATGATACAGTAAGAAAGAGGAGAAATAGAAATAAAATTTTTAAATGCTTCATTGGTGTAAATCACCCTTTAAAATTAAAGATATTTTGGCAGAATATAAACCGTAAAATCCCGGTGATTAAAGAATGATAGCTGATGATGCGAAGGTGAGCTGTTACAAATGTATAAAGGTTTTGCTGATGGAAAATTACAATAGTACTTTTTTACAATTATTGGGTGTTCCCAACAACAAGAAAACCACCCCTGATGGAATGGCTTTCTCTATATATTATTATACTACTTAAAAAATTCGCTTTCGCAGGTACAGGTTTCTTTATTGATGCTCTCAGTGGATGAGCAGCAGCCTTCAAGATTCTTAACATTTCCTTTTTCATCGGTAAGGTAAATCTTTTCTTTATCGAATTTCACGAAAAACGTTTCTTCAAATTTTTTAAAAACTACTTTCATTACCTTATTGGGTGCGTATTGACCAACATTGATTTCTTCTGTTGTTTCTTCTCCGCTGGCTTGATTCACCTGAACGTATCCAAAATGTACATCGCCATTATTTTTGAGATCCAGATAATAATGAGGAGTACCTGTGCCACTATATCCTTTCATGATATCAAAAGCTCTGTATCCAATAAAAGGAAGCTCTGTCTGCTGTGCCCACGTAAAAATACTGATGCACAGAATCATTACACTGAAAAACTTTTTCATAGATATTTTTTTCAAAAGTAAAGATTTTTAAGCAAAACAGCTACCGTAAAAAAACGGTTATTGTATTTTAGAATAACTGCTGGATTACAAAATAGATTACCTTTTAATTGTAACATCATGACAAAGCCACCCCAAAAGGAGTGACTTCTCTATAATTGGGTTAAAGTTGGATTAAAAAACAGTTGCTGCAAGTTGAATCCTTGCAAACTTATTGGATGGGTTCCACATCGCCATCATGGTTACAGGAAGACTGTAATGATCGGTAATCTTAACAACCTTTCCAGCCTTTACCCCTACATTTACAATGTCAAAGCTGTTTTGGCCATTGCCATATAAAAACGTTTTGTCGTTAAGAGCGAATCCTGCTCCTACAAATGCATCCAGATTGACTTTCTGCCCCTTAATAACAGGGTAGCTTGCCTGTACATAGGTAGAATATCTGTTCTTTTTGTAACTTCCATCAGCTTCCAGAATAACTTCTCCTGCATTGGCTCCTCCATACAGCATGATGTCAGCTTCAATATTGATCGGGAATGATGGTCCGAAAGTATAGTTGGTCCTTAAATCAATAATATGAGCAGTTCTTCTTTGTGAATAGCTGAAGATATCATCAGCAGCCACTTCAGTATTGATGTTTCGGGAGTTGTAAAGATCCCATAGTCCAATATAAAAACGTCCGTCAGAATATTGAATATAATAATTGATCTCTTTATAATGAGTGTTGTCTTTATCATCCGCCAGTGCTGATGCTCCCCAGATTCCTACCTTCCATTTTTTCTCTGCATCCAAAGCATACGACAGATTTCCCATCACAACGGGTTTATCAGTAATAATAAGACCTCTCCATAAATGATTGTTCTGAATGTTGGCTGTAAAATCAAGTCTTCCTTCTTTGGATTCCTTGGCTTCAGCACTTTCCTGTGAAAGTAGCTTTCCTGTTCCTAAAACAAGAAAGAAGATCCCTTTTAAGATTTTTCTCATCATGTGCTTATTTTAAAAATCCATATAATACTGCTGCGATAATAGCTCCGGTAATCGGGCCTACTACAGGAATCCACGCATAGCTCCAGTCACTGCTGCCTTTTACAGGTAAAATTGCATGCATAATTCTTGGGGCAAGATCTCTTGCCGGGTTAATGGCATAGCCTGTAGTTCCTCCAAGAGATAAGCCTATTGCCCACACTACAAACGTAACAGGAATTGCTCCAATAGAACCTAATCCTACTTTGGCTGTTGGATCTGCCTGTAAAGAAATACTTGGATCTGCAAAATAGAAGACGCAGAATACCAGTACAAATGTTCCGATAATCTCACTGATAAGATTGGAAGATGTTTTTCTGATAGCCGGACCTGTACTGAAACAGGCCAGTTTTGCACCTTCATCTTCTGTAATGGCAAAGTGATCTTTATGAAATAGCCATACTAAAAATGCACCCAGCATTCCTCCGATCATTTGGGCTGCAATATAAGAGGGAACCAGGTCCCACGAAAACTTTCCTGCTGTCGCAAGGCCAATGGTTACAGCCGGATTCAGATGGGCCCCACTTATTGGCCCTGCAACGGTTACTCCCACAAATACAGCCAGTGCCCATGCGGTAGTAATAACAATCCATCCGGAATTATTTCCTTTCGTATCTTTTAAGACAACATTGGCTACAACACCGTTGCCTAACAATATAAGAAGCATCGTTCCGATAACTTCTGCAATAAATGGGGTCATATAAGTTTTTTTTGATGAGTGAGTTAATCTTCTATCCAGCTTTGAGCGCTTTTTACAGCTTTCTTCCAGAAGTGGGTCATTTTATCCACCTGTTCTCTGTTTAATTGTGGGTGGAAGTCTTTGTCTACAATCCATTGTTCCTGGATTTCATCTATGCTTTTCCAGTATCCTACTGCAAGTCCTGCAAGGTAGGCTGCTCCAAGAGCGGTAGTTTCCAATGTCTTTGGTCTTGTTATTTTAAATCCAAATAAGTCAGACTGAATCTGCATCAGAAGATCACTTGCCGAAGCACCACCGTCTACTCTTAATTCAAGACTTGCTCTTCCTGAATCGGCTTCCATTGCTTTTACAATATCATAAACCTGAAATGCAATTCCTTCCAGTGTTGCTCTTGCGATATGGGCATCAGTAGTTCCGCGGGTAATTCCTACAATCGTTCCACGAGCATATTGATCCCAGTAAGGAGCACCAAGGCCAGTTAATGCAGGAACAAAATAAACGCCTCCATTATCTTCTACAGAAGCAGCCAGTTCATTCACCTGATCAGAAGAATGAATAAGCTTAAGACCATCTCTTAGCCATTGGATAGCAGCGCCTCCTACGAATACACTTCCTTCCAGAGCATAATTGACTTCGCCATTAATTTTCCAGGCTACTGTTGTAAGAAGGTTGTTCTTAGAAGAAACAGCTTCTGTTCCTGTATTCATTAGCAAGAAACATCCTGTTCCGTAAGTGTTTTTTACCATTCCCGGAGTGGTACACATCTGCCCGAATAAAGCAGCCTGCTGGTCACCGGCAATACCCGCGATTGGAATTTTGGTAGAGAATAGAGTAGTAGCGGTCTCTCCGTATATCTCACTGCTTTGCTTAACTTCAGGAAGAATATTTTTAGGAATGTCAAATAATTCTAATAAATCATTATCCCATTCTAAAGTATGAATATTAAGAAGCATTGTTCTGCTGGCATTGGAAACGTCTGTGATAAACATTTTTCCACGAGTCAGTTTCCATACAAGCCATGTATCAACAGTTCCGAAACATAATTTTCCTTCTTCGGCTTTCTGTCTTGCTCCTTCTACATTATCAAGAATCCATTTTAATTTGGTGGCAGAAAAGTAAGCATCCAGAACCAGTCCTGTTTTTTCTTTGATCGTTTCTGCATGTCCCTGATCTTTCAGTTCGTCGCAGTATTTTGAAGTTCTGCGGTCCTGCCATACAATAGCATTGTAGATGGGTTCGCCGGTTTCTTTATCCCAAACAATGGTAGTTTCACGTTGGTTGGTAATTCCGATAGCGGCAACTTCCAGTCCGGAGATTCCTGCCTTTGCTATAATTTCTGCTGCTACGGAGATCTGTGAAGACCAGATTTCGTTTGGATCGTGCTCTACCCAGCCTGGGGTGGGAAATATTTGTCTGAAATCTTTTTGAGATACATATTCTATTTCTCCACTATGGTTGAAGAGAATCGCTCTGGAGGAAGTTGTTCCCTGATCTAGAGCGAGGATAAGCTTTTCATTCATGTATATAGTGCTAATTTAGGTTGATAACTTTAGGGGAATAAGGCGTTAATAAATACCCTCTTGCCAATTCAATGAATTCATTTTCCTGCTGATGAGCCCATTCTTCAGAATATCCTTTTTCTTCAGCAATGATTCTTGCTACATGATGTGCGCTGTCTATAGCAGCTCTGGCATCCAGGAATAATAAACGTACTCTTCTTGCCAGAATATCTTCTATGGTTTCTGCCATTTCAGCTCTTACAGCCCATACTATCTCTGCTACAGTGAAAGGGTGATCCGGATGGATCTTCTGAGCGTAACGCGGATTGCTTTGTTGCAAGGCTTTGATAGAAGGAATATCAGATCCGTAAACATATAGGTGGTTGGTTCTGTCTACCTGTTCTGGTTTTACATTTCCATGGATAGAAAGATGTTCCGTTTTAGACGGGCTATTTCCCAATCTGTGAACTTTCATTGCTTCATCTACGGTGTCTTCTGCCATTTTACGGTAGGTAGTCCATTTTCCTCCGATAATAGAAACTAATCCGGTTTCTGAAGTAATAACTTTATGGCTTCGGGAAACCTCTTTGGTGCTTTTGCTTCCATCTTTAGGAGCAGCAAGCGGACGAAGACCTGCGAAAACGGATTTCACATCTTCACGCGTTGGCTTTTTAGCCAGATATTGTCTTGCTGTATTTAAAACAAAACTGATTTCTTCTTCCAGTGCACGAGGCTCAAAGCTTTCATCCTTTAAAAGAGTATCGGTAGTTCCTACCAAGGCTCTGTCATGCCATGGCACAACAAATAAAACCCTGCCGTCTGATGTTTTCGGAATCATGATAGCATCATCGCTTTTCAGGAAGGATTTATCCAGAACAAGGTGAATTCCCTGGCTTGGTACCACCAGTTTACCATGCTTAGGGTTATTCATATTAAGAATATCATTTGTAAATACACCGGTAGCGTTGATCACTACTTTACCATGGATCTGATATTGCTGTTTGGAAAACTGGTCTTCTGCAACGACACCTATTACTTTATCAGAAGCATCTTTCAAAAGGTTGATCACTTTCACATAGTTGACAGCGCTTCCTCCTTTCTCAATGATTGTTTGGGTAAGGTTAATGGCAAGTCTTGCGTCGTCAAACTGTCCGTCCTGGTAAACAACACCACTCATTAAATGATTTTGTTCAATAGTAGGAAGCTTTTCAACTGTTTTCGCTTTGCTGATGTATTTCGTTTTACCCAGGCTTAGTTTTCCCGCAAGGAAATCATAAACAGATAAACCTATCTTATAGTAGATTCCTCCCCACCATGTGTAGTTCGGAATAATGAAAGACTGATTTTTTACGATATGAGCTGCGTTCTTTGCTAAGAGTCCTCTTTCCTTTAATGCTTCTTTTACCAATCCGACATCTCCCTGAGCGAGATATCTAACTCCGCCGTGTACCAATTTGGTACTTCTGCTGGATGTTGCTTTTGCGAAGTCATGAGATTCAAGCAATAAAGTTTTGAATCCTCTGCTTACCGCATCTAATGCTGAACCTAAACCACTGGCTCCTCCTCCTATGACAATAAAGTCCCATTCTTTTACATTGGTTAACTTATTGAGTTCTTCGTTTCGTTTCATAAATGTTTCGTTTATGTTTCGTTTTCAAATATATAAATTAAAAATGAAAGCAAAAAGAAAATAAATGAAATTTTAAGATGTCGAAAAAAAACGGTAATTTTGATGAAACGAATAAAATGGAAAAGCTATTACCAAGGCAGGATGAAATACTTAAAGAGCTTGATGAGAAAGGACATGTACTTGTTCAGGATCTGTGTGAAAAGCTCAATGTTTCTTCGGTTACGATCCGAAAGGATCTGAACTATCTCGAAAGCCTGGGGCTTCTTTTCAGAAATCATGGAGGAGCAAGTAAGCAGGTAAGATATGCTTATGAAAAAAATGTAGGGGAGAAAGAAAGCATCAATGTGGAAGCGAAACAGGCTATTGCCAAAGCAGCATTGTCATTGATTCAGGAAAACGACTGTATTATACTGGCGTCCGGAACAACAATGCATTATCTTGCCAGGATGCTGATGAACTTTGGGCCGCTTACGGTATTGACATCTTCTTTACGGGTGGCTATTGAACTTTGTAATAATCCTAACATTAATATTATACAGTTGGGAGGCGAGGTGCGAAAAAGCTCTACTTCTATAGTGGGTTCTATTTCTGAAGGAATTCTAAAACAGTTTTCATGTAATAAACTTTTTCTGGGCGTAGACGGGATTGATCCAGAGTTTGGAATCAGTACTTCCAATGCTGCAGAAGCTCATTTGAATCAGATTATGATGGAATGTGCAGATCAGACAGTGATTCTTGCTGACTCTTCCAAATTAAATAAGAAAGGATTCGGGAAGATTGCAGGTTTAGATCAGGTGGATTATCTTATTACGGATAGTGGTATTTGTGCTGAAGACATGGCCGGACTGGAAGAAGTGGGAGTGAAGGTGATGGCTCAATAAGATCTTCATCTTAATTTCTTTTTCAAAATCAAAATAAATCTTTGGGAAATTGGTTCTGAATTTTTTCAAAATCATCTAATTGATTAAAAATCAAAATATTTTAGTCGAAATATTTGTCAGTTACAAAATTATTCATACATTTGCACACTCATTTTAGGGGCGTAGTATGCCTATATCAAAAGTAGAAATTACTTCAGACTTCCGAAAAATGGTGATAAATAAAGGATAAATTTTATTATAATATAAACAATGTCAGGTATTATTGGTAAAAAAATCGGTATGACGTCTTTGTTTAACGAAGAAGGAAAAAACATTCCTTGTACAGTTATTCAAGCTGGTCCATGCTCGATTTTACAGGTCAGAACCTTAGAAAACGACGGTTATACAGCTGTTCAGTTAGGTTTCGATGACAAGAGTGAGAAGAACGTTGGTAAAGCGTTAGCTGGCCATTTTAAAAAGGCTGGTTCTGCTCCTAAAGCTAAATTAGTAGAATTCCACGTAGGATTTGCTGATGCTAAAGTAGGAGAAGAAGTAAAAGTTGATCTATTCGCTGAAGGTGAATATGTTGACGTAACAGGAACTTCAAAAGGTAAAGGCTTCCAGGGTGTTGTTAAGAGACACGGATTTGGAGGTGTAATGCAGGCAACTCATGGTCAGCACAACAGACTTAGAGCTCCAGGTTCTATCGGTGCTGGTTCAGACCCTTCAAGAGTATTCAAAGGGATGAGAATGGCTGGAAGAATGGGAGGTAAGCAGGTAACTGTTCAAAACCTTCAAGTGTTAAAAGTTGATCAAGAACAAAATCTTTTAGTAGTAAAAGGTGCTGTTCCGGGAGCTAAAAATTCTTATGTAATTATCAGAAAATGGAACTAGTAGTATTAAATACATCAGGAAAAGAGACCGGAAGAAAAGTAACTCTAGACGAAACAGTATTCGGAATTGAGCCAAATCAGCACGCGGTTTACTTAGAAGTTAAGCAGTATCTTGCTGCTCAAAGACAAGGTACTCATAAAGCAAAAGAAAGAAGCGAAATTACTGCTTCTACTAAAAAGCTTAAGAAGCAAAAAGGATCAGGATCTGCTAGATACGGTGATATCAAATCTCCAGTATTCAGAGGTGGAGGTAGAGTATTCGGACCAAAACCAAGAGACTACAGATTCAAATTGAACAAAGCTCTTAAGAGATTGGCTAAGAAATCTGTTTTATCTCAAAAAATGAGAGACAACAGCATTAAAGTTTTAGAAGATGTGAGCTTTGACGCTCCTAAGACTAAAGATTTCATCAATGTATTAAATGCATTGGAACTTAACGGTAAAAAATCTTTATTCGTTCTTCCTGAAGCTAACAAGAATGTGTATTTATCTTCAAGAAACTTACCTAAAACTAAAGTAATGAACTTCAACGAGATCAGTTCTTACGATTTAGTAAACGCTGGTGAGATCATTTTCTTCGAAGGTGCAGTTGAAAAATTCCAGGAAAATTTAAAGAAATAAATCATGTCAGTTATTATTAAACCAGTTATTTCAGAAAAGGCTAATTACCTTACAGATTTAAGAGGTTCTTATTCTTTCTTAGTTAACCCTAAGGCGAATAAAATCGAGATCAAAAAAGCTGTTGAAGCAGCTTACGGTGTAAAAGTAGCAGACGTTAACACAATGATTTATGCTCCGAAGGTTTCTTCAAAGTACACTAAAAAAGGTCTTCAAGTAGGAAAGACAAATAAATTGAAAAAAGCGGTAATCAAACTTGCTGAAGGTGAGGTTATCGATATTTTTGCTGTAAATTAATTATTAATTATAAATAATAGTAATGTCTGTTAGAAAATTAAAACCTATCACCCCGGGACAGAGATTCAGAATTGTAAACAATTTTGAGGAAATTACTACCAACAAACCAGAGAAATCTCTAACAGTTGGTATTAAAAAGTCAGGTGGACGTAACCAAACAGGTAAAATGACCATGCGTTACACCGGAGGTGGACACAAAAAGAAATACAGAATTATTGACTTCAAAAGAAACAAAGCAAACGTTGAAGCAACTGTAAAATCTGTAGAATACGATCCAAACAGAACTGCATTTATCGCTTTATTAGAGTACGCAGACGGAGAGAAGAGATATATCATCGCTCCAAACGGTATCAAAGTTGATCAGAAAGTAGTATCAGGAGAAAGCGTTGAACCAAACGTAGGTAACGCAATGAAATTGAAAAATATTCCATTGGGTACTGTAATCTCTTGTGTTGAAATGAAGCCTGGACAAGGTGCAATTTTAGCAAGAAGTGCTGGTTCTTCAGCTCAATTAACTTCCAGAGATGGTAAATATGCAATCATCAAGTTGCCTTCAGGAGAATCAAGAATGATCCTTACTGAATGTATGGCAATGATTGGTTCAGTTTCCAACTCAGATCACCAATTAACTGTATCAGGTAAGGCTGGTAGAAGCAGATGGTTAGGTAGAAGACCAAGAACAAGAGCGGTTGTAATGAACCCAGTAGATCACCCAATGGGTGGTGGTGAAGGACGTTCTTCAGGAGGTCACCCAAGATCTAGAAACGGTAAACCGGCTAAAGGTTACAAAACTAGAAAGAAAAACAAAGTGTCTAACCGTTACATCGTATCTAAAAGAAAATAATTATGGCAAGATCACTTAAGAAAGGACCGTTCATTCATCATACTTTAGATAAGAAGGTTCAGGCAAATATAGAGTCTGGTAAGAAGACAGTTATCAAAACTTGGTCTAGAGCATCTATGATCTCTCCGGACTTCGTAGGACAAACTATTGCTGTACACAACGGGAAATCTTTTATCCCGGTTTACGTTACAGAAAACATGGTTGGTCACAAGTTAGGCGAATTTTCTCCAACAAGATCTTTCAGAGGTCATGGTGGTAACAAAAACAAAGGAAGCAGATAATCATGGGATCAAGAAAACAAGATAGTTCAATCGCAAGAAAAGAAGCTAACAAAGACGTTGTAAAAGCTTCATTAAATAATTGCCCGTCTTCTCCAAGAAAAATGAGATTAGTTGCTGATATCATTAGAGGAGAGCAGGTAGACAAAGCACTTTATATCTTAAAATATTCTAAGAAGGATGCTTCTAACAAGTTAGAGAAATTACTTCTTTCTGCTATGGCTAACTGGCAAGTGAAAAACGAAGGTGCTGACATCGAGGAAGCAAACCTTATCGTTAAAGAAATATTTGTGGATAGTGCAAGACAATTGAAGAGACTAAGACCAGCTCCACAAGGTAGAGGGTATAGAATCAGAAAAAGATCTAACCACGTTACATTAATCTTAGGTAACAAAGAAAATTAATCAAGGTATGGGACAGAAGACAAATCCAATTGGTAACAGATTAGGTATCATCAGAGGATGGGATTCTAACTGGTTTGGTGGAAACGATTATGGAGACAGAATCGCTGAAGACTATAAAATCAGAAGATACCTTGAAGCTAGATTATCTAAAGGTGGTATTTCAAAAATTTATATTGAAAGAACTTTAAAATTAGTTACAGTAACTATTACTACTGCTAGACCGGGACTTATCATCGGTAAAGGAGGTCAGGAAGTTGATAAATTGAAAGAAGAGTTGAAGAAACTTACAGGTAAGGATATTCAAATCAACATTTTCGAAATCAAAAGACCTGAATTAGATGCTGTACTAGTTGCTGATAGTATTTCTAAGCAAATTGAAAACAGAATTTCTTACAGAAGAGCTGTTAAAATGGCAATGGCAAGTACTATGAGAATGGGTGCTGAAGGTATCAAAGTTCAAATCTCTGGTAGATTAAACGGAGCTGAAATGGCAAGATCAGAATCTTTCAAAGAAGGAAGAATTCCATTGTCAACTTTCAGAGCTGATATTGATTACCACTGGGCAGAAGCTCACACTACTTACGGTAGACTAGGGGTTAAAGTTTGGATCATGAAAGGTGAAGTTTACGGTAAAAGAGAACTTTCTCCACTAGTGGGACAACAGAAAAAAGGAGGTCAGTCAGACAGAGGAAACAGAGGAGGAGACAGAGACAACAGAAGACCTAGAAAAAACAACAACAATAACAATAATAATTAAAATTTTAGATTAGAAATTTTGAATTTTAAATTACCGTTACTTTTTTAAAATTAAAAAAAATCTAAAATCTAAAATCTAAAATCTAAAATTTAGAAATTATGTTACAACCAAAAAGAACCAAATTCCGTAGAGTTCACAAGATGAAGATGAAGGGGAATGCCCAAAGAGGTAGTCAACTTGCTTACGGAACTTTTGGGATCAAAGCAACGGAAGGAGCTTGGATCACTGCAAGACAGATTGAAGCAGCTCGTATCGCTGCGACAAGATATATGAAGAGAGAAGGTCAACTATGGATCAAAATCTTCCCAGATAAGCCAATTACTAAGAAACCAGCGGAAGTACGTATGGGTAAAGGTAAGGGTGCTGTTGAATATTGGGTAGCTGTAGTAAAACCAGGTAAAATTATGTTCGAAGTTGGAGGAGTTCCTTACGAAATTGCGAAAGAAGCTCTTAGACTTGCTGCACAAAAATTACCAGTAGTTACTAAATTCATCGTTGCTAACGATTTTGTTAAACCTCTATAATCTTTGAATACAATGAAAAATGCTGATATTAAAAATTTAAGCGCGGGTGATATTCAAGCTCAATTAACTGAAGCAAAAGCTCAATATTCTAAATTGAAATTGGCTCATGCAATCAGCCCAATTGAAAACCCGATTCAAATCAGAGATTTGAGAAAAACAATCGCAAGACTAAACACTGAGTTAACTAACAAACAATAATTTCATTTTACAATGGATAGAAATTTAAGAAAAGAAAGAATCGGAGTGGTTTCCAGCAATAAAATGGAAAAAACTATTGTTGTTAGTGAAACTACAAGAGTAAAGCACCCGATGTACGGTAAATTCGTTTTGAAAACGAAAAAATATACTGCACACGACGAGAACAACGAATGCACAGAAGGTGATACAGTTTTGATCCAGGAAACTAGACCTTTGAGCAAGAGCAAGAGATGGAGATTAGTAAGAATCATTGAAAAAGCTAAGTAATAATGTTACAAACAGAATCAAGATTAAAAGTTGCTGATAACACAGGTGCTAAAGAAGTACTAGTGATCAGAGTTCTGGGAGGAACCAGAAGAAGATATGCTTCAGTTGGTGATAAAATCGTTGTTACGATCAAGGATTCTACACCATCTGGAAACGCTAAAAAAGGTCAGGTATCTAAAGCTGTAGTAGTAAGAACTAAAAAAGCAGTAAGAAGAAAAGATGGTTCATACATCAAATTCGACGACAATGCTTGTGTATTACTAAACGCAGCGGGAGAAATGAGAGGAACGCGTGTTTTCGGACCAGTTGCTCGTGAGTTGAGAGACAAAGAATATATGAAAATCATTTCATTAGCTCCTGAAGTACTTTAATTTTTAAAATTTTTAAAAGAAATGTCAAAGTTAAAAATAAAAAGAGGAGATAACGTAATCATTACTACTGGTAAGAAAGATATCAAAGGTAAGACTGGTGAAGTTATTGAAGTGATCAAGAAAGAAGGTAGAGACCCAAGAGTAATCGTTGCAGGACTTAACATCGTTAAAAAACACGTTAAGCCTTCAGCTTCTAATCCTCAAGGAGGAATTACTGAAAAGGAAGCTTCTATTCATATCTCAAATGTAGCTTTAGTTGGTAAAGACGGAAAAGCTATCAAAGTAGGTTACAAAATCGAAGGAGATAAGAAAGTAAGAATCAACAAAAAAACGGGTGAAACTTTATAATTTTAAATAACACATGGAATATATAGCAAGACCCAAAAAAGCATATAAAGAGACAATTGTTCCTGCAATGATGGAAGAATTCGGGTATAAGTCAGTAATGCAAGTACCTAAATTAGAGAAAATCGTTGTATCACAAGGTTTAGGTGATGCTACTGCAGACAAGAAAATCATTGATTATGCTGTAGAAGAGCTTACAAATATCACTGGTCAAAAGGCTGTTGGTACAATCTCTAAAAAAGACGAAGCTGCTTTCAAATTGAGAAAAGGAATGCCGGTAGGTGCTAAAGTAACATTGAGAGCTGACAGAATGTATGAATTCTTAGACAGACTTACTGCTTCTGCTTTGCCTCGTATCAGAGATTTCTCTGGAATCAAAGCTGATGGTTTCGATGGTAGAGGTAACTACAACTTAGGTATTACTGAGCAGATTATCTTCCCTGAAATCGTAATTGACAAAGTGAAAAAAATCCAAGGGATGGACATTACTTTCGTTACTACTGCGAAAACAGATAAAGAAGCTAAAGCATTATTAACTCACTTCGGTTTACCATTTAAAAAGAACTAAGAAATGGCTAAAGAATCAATGAAAGCGCGTGAGCGCAAAAGAGAAGCACTAGTTGCTAAATACGCTGCTAAAAGACAAGCTCTTAAAGAAGCTGGTGATTACGAAGGACTTCAAAAATTGCCTAAAAATGCTTCTCCTGTAAGATTACACAACAGATGTAAACTAACAGGTAGACCAAGAGGATACATGAGAACGTTCGGTATTTCCAGAGTAACTTTCAGAGAAATGGCAAACAACGGTCTTATCCCAGGTGTAAGAAAAGCTAGTTGGTAATAATTACTAATTAAAAATCGGAACAATTAAGTTGTCGAGATACTAAAGATAAAAATATCAGACCGAAGATTTCTGAAGTCTGATATTTTACTCTTCAAGTCTTTTCAAAACTGATTGTTCTTTAACCAATAATTTATAAAAGAAAAATGGTAACAGATCCAATTTCAGATTTCCTAACTAGAGTAAGGAACGCACAAAGCGCAGGCCACAAAGTGGTGGAAATTCCTGCATCGAAAATCAAAAAGGAGATTACTAAGATCTTATTTGATCAAGGGTATATCTTAAACTACAAGTTTGAAGATAACGCTGTTCAAGGAGTGATCAAAATCGCTTTAAAGTATGATAAGCAAACTAACAAACCAGCTATCAAGTCTATCCAAAGAGCTTCTAGACCAGGTTTGAGACAGTACAAAGGTTCTACTGAACTTCCAAGAGTACTAAACGGTTTGGGTATTTCTATCATCTCTACTTCTAAAGGAGTAATGACTGACAAGAAAGCTAGAGAAGAGAAAGTAGGCGGTGAAGTAATCTGCTATGTTTATTAATTTTTAATCAGAGGAAAATGTCAAGAATTGGTAAAGCAATTATAACAATTCCAGCTGGAGTTACAATCACTGAAAATAACGGTGTAGTAACTGTAAAAGGAGCTAAAGGAGAACTTTCTCAGGAGCTTACAGCAGGAATTACTATAGAACAGAAAGATGGTGAACTTAACGTAAACAGACCATCTGATTCTAAACAACACAAAGCACTTCACGGTCTATACAGAGCGTTAATCAACAACATGATTGTTGGTGTAAGTGCAGGTTTCGAAAAGAAACTTGAACTAGTAGGAGTAGGATATAGAGCTTCACACGCAGGTCAAAAACTTGAGTTAGCTTTAGGATTCTCTCACGGTATCGTATTAGAACTTCCAGGTGAAGTAAAAGTTGATACATTGACTGAAAAAGGTAAAAACCCAATTATTACTTTAACGTCTCACGACAACCAACTTCTAGGAATGGTAGCTGCAAAGATCCGTTCTTTCAGAAAGCCTGAGCCATACAAAGGAAAAGGTGTAAGATTCGTAGGAGAAATTGTTAGACGTAAAGCTGGTAAATCTGCTTAATAAATTATAAGTATTATGGCATTAAGTAAATTAGAAAAAAGAATAAGAATCAAAAGAAGAGTAAGAGGGAAAATCTCTGGATCTTCTGAATTGCCAAGATTATCTGTATACAAAAGTAATAAGGAAATTTACGCTCAGTTAATCGACGATAAAAATGGTAAAACTTTAGCATCAGCTTCTTCAAGAGAGAAAGGTGTAGACGCTAAAGGTACTAAGACTGAAGTTTCTGCTGCTGTTGGTAAAGCTATCGCTGCTAAAGCTATCGCTGCAGGAATCGAAAGTATTGTATTTGACAGAAACGGATTCGTTTACCACGGTAGAGTGAAAGCTCTAGCTGATGGTGCAAGAGAAGGTGGACTTAAATTCTAATCATTAAATTTCGGAAAATATGTTAGGACTAGATAATATAGAAAGAGTAAAACCGGGAGGATTAGAATTAAAAGATCGTCTCGTAGCTGTTAACAGAGTAACAAAAGTAACAAAAGGAGGTAGAGCTTTCGGATTTTCTGCTATTGTTGTAGTAGGTAACGAAGAAGGTGTTATCGGTTTCGGTTTAGGAAAATCTAAAGAGGTTGCTTCTGCAATTGCTAAAGCAGTTGAAGACGCTAAGAAAAACCTTGTGAAAGTTCCTGTAATGAACCATACTATCCCTCACCAAACTACTGCTAGATACGGTGGTGCAGATATCTTCTTAAGACCTGCTTCTCACGGTACAGGACTTATCGCCGGTGGTGCGGTAAGAGCGGTATTGGAATCTGCTGGTATTCACGATATCCTTTCAAAATCTAAAGGATCTTCTAACCCTCACAACGTAGTGAAAGCTACTTTCAAAGCGTTATTAGACATCAGAAGACCTGAAGAAATCGCTAGAATGAGAGGGATTTCTCTAAGTAAAGTGTTTAACGGTTAATAATTAAAGCAATGGCAACAATTAAAGTAAAGCAAGTAAGAAGCGCTATTGGTAGAACAAAAACCCAAAAGAGAACGCTTGAAGCATTAGGATTAAAAAAACTTCACCAAGTTGTAGAACATGAAGCTACTCCTTCCATCTTAGGAATGATCGCTGCTGTAGGACACTTACTTGAAGTTCAAAAATAATTTTATAAAAGAGAAATTAAAATGAATTTAAATAACATACAACCTGCTGCAGGATCTACTTTCAACTCAAAGAGAATTGGTAGAGGTCAAGGTAGCGGAAAAGGAGGTACTTCAACAAAAGGTCACAAAGGTCAGAAAGCTAGAGCTGGTTATTCTCAAAAAATCGGTTTCGAAGGTGGACAGATGCCTTTACAAAGAAGATTACCTAAATTCGGATTCAAAAACGTAAACAGAAAAGAGTTTAGAGGAGTTAACCTTGATACTATTCAAACTTTAATCGAGAACAAATCCATCACTGGAGATATTACGAAAGAAGTTTTAGTAGCAAACGGTTTAGTTTCTAAAAACGAATTAGTGAAAATTATGGGTAGGGGAGAATTGAAATCTGCGGTTTCAATCTCTGCTGACAAATTCACTAAATCTGCTGAAGAGCTTATTGCTAAAGCAGGTGGAAAAGCAATTACCTTATAATACTTACTAATGAAAGAATTTATACAAACACTTAAAAATATTTGGAGTCTTAAAGAACTTAGAGATAAAATTCTCTTTACTTTAGGTATTATCCTTGTGTATAGATTCGCATCTTATATCTCGCTTCCTGCGATTAACCTTGCAGAGGTGGGAGATCTCTTAGAGCATTATAAAAATCAAGGCGGTAACAAGCAAGGAGCAGGTCTCCTTGGCTTGCTTTCGTCGTTTACGGGGGGAGCTTTCAGCCACGCTTCCGTAATGGCGTTAGGAATCATGCCTTATATTTCTGCTTCTATTATTGTTCAGTTGATGGGGATGGCTATTCCTTATCTTCAGAAGCTTCAGAAAGATGGAGAGTCAGGTAGAAATACATTGAACCAAATTACAAGATGGTTAACGATTGGAGTTTGTCTGGTACAGGCACCTTCTTACTTAACTTCTATTACTCAATTATTCTTACCATATGCTCAGTTCCAGTCTGCATACTATGTAGAGCCAAATTCAATTATGTTCTGGTTACCAAGTATTGTTATTTTGGTTGCCGGTTCAGTATTTGCAATGTGGCTAGGTGAAAAGATTACCGATAAGGGAATCGGAAATGGTATCTCTATCCTTATTATGGTGGGGATCCTTTCAAGATTACCTGAGGCATTCGTACAGGAGATGGCCGTGCAGAACGGAAAAGGAGGAATGGGATCTATCATGATCCTTATTGAAGTATTATTCTGGATGTTGGTTGTTCTTTTAGCAGTAATCTTATCAGTAGCTGTTAGAAAAATTCCAATTCAGTATGTAAGCAGAGCTCAAGCAAGAGGAGGTGTAAACAGAAATCTTATGCAGGGAGCAAGACAATGGATTCCATTGAAAGTAAATGCTGCTGGTGTAATGCCGATTATCTTTGCTCAGGCATTGATGTTCGTACCAGGATTATTAACAAAATTCGATGAGTCTAATACTTTTCTTGCAGGTTTCAAGAATGTTTTTAGCTGGCAGTACAACGTATTGTTTGCGCTATTAATTATTATCTTCTCATTTTTCTATACTGCGATTACAATTCCGGTAAACCAGATGGCTGATGATTTGAAGAGAAATGGAGGTTTAGTACCAAAAGTAAGACCAGGAAAAGAGACCGCTGATTATTTAGATGATATTTTATCAAAAATTACCTTGCCAGGTGCAATATTTTTGTCTATCTTTGCAATCCTTCCGGCAATTGTGCATGGAACCTTTGTTCAGACAGATGCGTTTGCCCTATTTTTTGGGGGAACGTCCCTATTAATTATGGTGGGTGTAATTTTAGATACAGTTCAACAGATTAATACATATCTGCTGAACCATCATTATGATGGCTTAATGCAGTCTAAATTATCAAGAACGACTGGATATTAATTTATGGCAAAACAAAAACATATTGAACAAGACGGCGTTATAACGGAAGCACTTTCGAACGCTCAGTTCCGTGTAGAACTAGAAAATGGGCATATTCTTATCGCTCATATTTCTGGTAAAATGAGAATGCATTATATTAAACTTTTACCTGGTGATAAGGTAAAACTAGAAATGTCTCCTTATGATTTATCAAAAGGGAGAATCACATTTAGATATTAAACAAACGCCAAATGGAATCTTCAGATCTCCATTTGGCTCTTGTTAAAAAATAAATACTATCAAAATGAAAGTAAGAGCATCAATTAAAAAAAGAAGCGCTGATTGCAAAATCGTACGCAGAAAAGGTGTACTGTTCGTAATCAACAAGAAGAACCCAAAATTTAAACAAAGACAAGGTTAATTAAATTATGGCGAGAATTGCAGGTATTGATTTACCAAAAAACAAAAGAGGAGTTATCGGTTTAACTTACATTTATGGTGTTGGAAGAAGTACTTCTTCTGAAATCCTTAAAGCTGCCGGTATCAGCGAAGACAAAAAAGTCAACGAATGGAATGACGATGAATTGGCTGCCATCAGAACTTACATCCTAGAAAACGTAAAAGTTGAAGGAGAATTAAGATCTGAAGTGCAATTGAACATCAAGAGATTGATGGACATAGGATGCCAACGAGGAATACGTCACAGACTTGGATTACCTTTAAGAGGCCAGAGAACGAAAAACAACTCTAGAACCAGAAAAGGAAAGAGAAAAACTGTTGCTAACAAGAAAAAAGCTAGTAAATAATCGTTAGGAATTATGGCAAAACAAACTAAAGTAGTTAAGAAGAGAAAAGTAAAAGTTGAAGCTATTGGAGAAGCGCATATTCAGGCTTCTTTCAATAACATCATCATTTCTTTAACAAATAAAAACGGAGAGGTTATCTCTTGGGCTTCTGCCGGTAAAATGGGTTTCAGAGGTTCTAAAAAGAATACTCCATTTGCTGCTCAGATGGCAGCTGAAAATTGCTCTGCTGTAGCTCACGAAGCTGGTTTAAGAAGAGTAAAGGTGTTTGTGAAAGGTCCAGGTGCAGGTAGAGAATCTGCTATCAGATCTATTCACAATTCAGGAATTGAAGTTAGCGAGATCGTTGATGTGACTCCAATGCCACACAACGGATGTAGACCACCAAAAAGAAGAAGAGTTTAATTTTTAGAATTTACCCATTATGGCAAGATATATTGGACCTAAAACTAAGATTGCTAGAAAGTTTGGTGCTGCAATCTACGGAGATGACAAAAACTTCGAAAAGAGAAAAAACCAACCGCCAGGACAACACGGTCCTAACAAAAGAAGAGGTGCTAAAAAATCAGAATATGCAGTTCAGTTAGCTGAAAAACAAAAAGCTAAATATACTTACGGTATTTTAGAAAGACAGTTTGCTAACTTATTTGACAAAGCACACAGAAGTAAAGGTGTAACAGGGGAAGTTCTATTACAACTTTGTGAATCAAGATTGGATAACGTAGTATTCAGATTAGGTTTTGCTAAAACAAGATCTGGAGCTAGACAATTAGTTTCTCACAGACACATCACTGTGAACGGAGAGATTCTTAATATCCCTTCTTACTTGGTAAAAGCTGGTGATGTAATCGCTGTAAGAGAAAAGTCTAAGTCTCTTGAAGTTGTTACCAATGCATTGGCTTCTAAGTCAAACTATGAGTGGTTACAATTCAACGATGAGAAGAAAGAAGGTACCTTCATTTCTGCTCCTGAAAGAATCCAGATTCCGGAGGACATTAAGGAGAACCTTATCGTCGAACTTTACTCTAAATAATTTTTTAATCAAATTTTTGCTCAACCCAATAATATGGCAATTTTACAATTCATAAAACCCGATAAAGTAATTTTACTTAACTCTGATGAATTTAAAGGTCAATTTGAATTCAGACCTTTAGAACCAGGTTTCGGGCTTACAATCGGTAATGCTTTGAGAAGAGTGTTGCTTTCTTCTCTGGAAGGATACGCTATTTCATCTATCAAAATAGAAGGTGTAGAGCACGAATTTTCAACTATTCCAGGAGTAATCGAAGACGTTACCGAAATTATTCTTAACCTTAAGCAGGTAAGATTAAAAGCTGCAGCAGAAGGCCAGGCTAACGAGCAGGTTGTTGCTAAAGTTTCAGGTCAAACGGTTATTACTGCTGGTGATTTAGGAAAGTCTATCAATGGATTTGAGGTTCTGAACCCAGATTTATTGATCTGCAACCTAAACAGTGATGTAACTTTCGAAATTACTTTCAATATTGAAAAAGGAAGAGGGTATGTTCCTTCTGAACAAAATAAGTCAAACAATGCTCCTATTGGAACTATTGCTATTGACTCTATTTTTACGCCGATCAAGAAAGTACAATACAGCATTGAAAATTATCGTGTAGAGCAAAAAACAGACTACGAAAAACTTGTATTAGATATAGAAACTGACGGGTCTATCAGCCCTCAGAATGCTTTAACTGAAGCTTCTAAGATATTAATTTATCACTTCATGTTATTCTCCGATGAGAGAATCACTCTTGAAACTGAAGCCGTAAAAGCATCTATCCAGTACGATGAAGAAACTCTTCACACAAGACAACTTCTTAAGTCTAAATTAGCAGATATGGATCTTTCTGTAAGAGCCCTTAACTGTCTAAAAGCAGCTGAAGTAGAAACTCTTGGAGAACTGGTTTCTTACAGTAAGTCTGATTTGATGAAATTCAGAAATTTTGGTAAAAAATCTTTGACAGAACTAGAAGAATTAGTGCATTCAAAAGGTCTTAACTTCGGTTTCGACGTTGCAAAATATAAGTTAGACGCTGATAAATAATTAATAATGAGACACGGTAAAAAATTCAATCACTTAGGAAGAACAGCTTCTCACAGAAGTGCTTTACTTTCTAATATGGCTTGTTCTCTAATTGAGCATAAAAGAATCAACACTACTGTAGCTAAAGCTAAAGCTTTAAGAGTATATGTTGAGCCTCTATTAACAAAAGCAAAAGAAGATACTACACACAACAGAAGAGTAGTATTCTCTTACCTTCAAAATAAATTTGCGGTTGCTGAATTATTCAGAACTGTAGCTCCTAAAATCGCTGAAAGAAACGGTGGTTATACAAGAATCATCAAGACAGGATTCAGACCAGGTGATGCTGCTGATACTGCTCTTATCGAACTAGTAGATTTCAACGAGCTTTACAACCCTAATGCTGAAGAGAAAAAAGCTACAAGAAGAAGCAGAAGATCTACGCCAGCTAAAGCAGCAGTTGTTGCTGATGCTCCTGTAGTAGAAGAAAAAGTAGAAGAAGCTAAAGCTGATACTACTGAAGAAAAAACTGAAGAATAATATTCATTCAGATATATATAAAAACCATCCGTTTTCGGATGGTTTTTTTTGTAATACTTATAAAATAAGATGTCCCTCAATATTGAAGGACATTTTTTATTTAGATCTTTGTTCTTTTCAGTTCAATAATATTATTCCCTTGCTCAAGGTGAAGACTATCTCCTTTTACCCTTGCCGTCATATCATCTTTTTTGTAAATCGTTTCATCCCCTTTGGTTTCCGATTTAGGTAATGTAAATGTTTTCTTGTTGCTGGTAATGGCTACTGTGCTTTCTTTCGGATCATTTTTAAATACTACTTTTACCAATGTTCCGTCTGTAGCTTTATAAACAAAATCAGTTTTCTCAATTTTCTTTCCGTTGATATCTACTGTCGAAGAACTTTGTGTCACCGAATCTATTTTTCCGTTATCATCTGTAACTACAGTTTCTGAACTGTCTGTTTTGATAACAACTTTGTTTCCGCTTTCACTTTTTTTACAGCTGACTACAGCTAATGCCAACACAGCACCTAAGGCTAAGATACTTTTTTTCATGATTATTTTATTTGATATTCAATATGATTTTATAATTTAATTTTACAAAAATCATGCCTTACAATATGAGAAAATTTAACGGTTATTCATGCATATTTCTTTTGTTTTTCTCTTTGAATACTAGGTTTAGCAAATAGAAAATTTTGAAATTAAAGAGAGGCAGTTCTTCTTATCAAATGAAAAAATTCCGGATGATATTGGAATATTACAGCAGGTCATCAGCAGGCATTTTACATTTCTGGAATATGGTTTAAGAAAGGTAAGAACCGGATTCAGATCTCTGAGTGGGTCAAATTCATAATACAGTAAGCTATATTTATCAGTAAATTTTTAATCATATTGTGAAATAATTGTTAATTTAAGGTGATTTATTGTCTCTTGTTTGTTTTTATTTTTAATTTATTGTGAAATATTTAGCCGTATATTGTTTTTGAAGTCAAAAATTGATTAAATTTAGTAAAAACTAAAAGACTGAATCACAACTTCAAACTCAAACATTAATATTACACAAAGGTGTAATTGATTTCAAATTGTTTTCTGTTGAAATTTGCTTCAAACAAACAAAGTCATGAGCATTTCCATAGCCATAGTAGAAGACGAAAAAAACTACAACAATGCGTTGAAGAAGGTCATCGATTATCAGAAGGATATGAAAGTGATTGCTCAGTTCTTTGATGGTAATGATGCCATAACAAATCTACCCGATATTTCTCCTGACGTTGTGATGATGGATATCCAATTACAGGATATGCTCGGAATCGAAATCATAGAAAAATTAAAAAAAGAAATGCCCAATACACAGTTTATCATGTGTACCAGCTTTGATGATGATGAAAAGATTTTTAATTCGTTAAAAGCAGGGGCTATGGGATATCTTGTAAAAGGAGAAAGCATGGATAAAATTCTTTCTTCCATCCGCGATGTATACAACGGTGGTGCACCTATGAGTTTTTCTATTGCGAGAAGGGTATTGAAACATTTCGAGAAAAAACTTCCGGAAATAAAAGGCTTTGATGAACTTACAGAACGCGAAAAGGAAATCCTTGAACTTCTTTCGCAAGGGCTTCTCTACAAAGAGATTGCAGATCAGAAATTCATCAGCATTGATACAGTGAAAAAACACGTTGGAAATATCTACAGAAAACTCCACGTAAACAATAAAGTGGAGGCAATCAATAAATTTAATCAATCAAAAAACTAAAAACTATGGAAAAAGAACTGTACGATTTTAAATGTGCCCTGGAAGCAACCATCGTTGCTAAGCAAAAAGCAGGGACAATTAAAGATTTTTATGACATGGCTGAGTTTACTGAGCAAGAACAATTGATAAAGGATTATATTGTAAAAAATGGTGTGAAATTTTTTGTGACCCATCCTATAGGGGATCATGAGTTTCAAACAAACAATGGAGTATTTCGGCAACGGGTTCCTAATCTTACACAGGAGTTGTTTATTGACTTCAAGTTATTTGAAACTCTTGTTAGAAGTCATTTGAATGATGGCTATACAATAATGAAGATTTCTTTTAGGCAAATTACAGATAGCACGATTAGTGAATCTTCTAAAATGATGTCCGAAAAAAATCAACTTTTCTTGAAAAGTAAAAAGGAATATTTATATATAACTCTTTCTTTCCATGTTGAACCAGAGACAGAGGCTAAACCTGCCAAACATTACTTTGTCTTTAATCTAGATACCTATTATGAGGTCAATCCTAATGATCTTGAAGACATTGTTGGAACGAGTTTAGGCAGAGTTCTTACGAGTGCATCAAGCGATGCTTATGTAGCCAACTGTATACGTTATGATTTGATTCTCGTAAAACAATACATCGATAGAATACACATGTATTTGGAGGGCTGTCTTAGAAAAAATGTTGTTAGGCTTGATTTTATACCATGTATTGGCAAAAAAGTAAGATTTATGGATGGAAGCTTAAAAGAGTCAATATATCTTGCAACGATGCCGTCTGACAATAATAAACAATTGCTCAGTGCAGATTTTCCATATTATGATCAGGGAAGTTTAGAGCCATAAAATGCTTATCACAGCCTACTATATCATTTCTTTTATGGTATTGATAAAAGGAATCATAGTTTTGAGAGGAAGAAAATTGTCCTCTCAAGACTATTTTTTGTTGTATTTAATCGTCAATTTTGCTGTAGATATTTTTTCAGAAATTAATCTTATTTCGACGAAATCAATTCAGTATAATTATCTGAATCTTTTCAATAGTTTTTATTTTATCATCTTTTATTTCCGGTATACTAAAAGCAAGAAGATAGCGGTTGCTCTAGCTATAATAGTTTTAATAGCAATGCTATTGGATGTTGAGCTTTTTTATGTTGATAAGTATAATTTGAATATGGCGATCACATATTGTGTCATGAATATCCTTCAGGTATTGTACTGGTGCAGTTATAAATTAAACAATATCAGCAAATCGAAAATTACAGAAGATCCTGTTTTTTGGATTTCAACCTCGATACTTTTATGGAGCTGCTTTTTTCTTTTCAGAATTATTCCCATGTATTTACTGGATGAAATTGACAAACCGTTTCTAAAATTGTTGAAACAAATATTAAATATAATCAATATTGTATGCTCTGGCTTATTCTTTATTGCTTTACACAAATATAAATTGATGGATAAAAAATGAAGTCTTTACCTTCAGAAATAAAACTTATTTTTTTAATAGCATTACTCCTGGTTGTGCTTTTAGTTGCTTTTACCATTTTCATTGTATTAATGTACAACAGAAAACAGCTCCTTTACCTTAAAGAACAACAACTCAAAGAATCCGAACATCAAAACCAGCTTCTTCAGAAAGAACTCGAAAAACAAAAAGTGCTGGAACAGGAACGGGAGCGTATCTCTCACGATATGCATGATGACCTGGGAGCGGGAATATCTGCTCTGAAACTTCAGGCAGAATTTCTAAAACAGAAGGCTGAGAATGATGATCTGCAAAGTGATATTGATGAACTTCTGAAAACCTCCGAAGAAATGAACATCTCCATGAGGGAAATGCTCTGGAGTCTGAATTCAGGAAATGATACCTTAGGAAGCTTTATCGATTATGCCATCCTTTATACTGGAAACTTTTTGAAAAAAACAAAAATAATGGTGTATTCAGAATGTGAAGATATCATAGCAGAAACAGCGATCTCTACAGAAATGAGGCGCAATCTTTTTCTCTGCTTAAAAGAGGCTGTCAATAATGTGTATAAACACAGTCAGGCAAATACTGTGAAACTCTCATTCTCGCAGGAAGACAATAACTTTTCAATGAAAATTACTGATAACGGAACCGGAATTTCTGATGGGCAGAAAGAAGGTAACGGCCTTAGAAATATGAAACGAAGAATGAATGAGTTGTCCGGTGAATGTATCATCATACCCGAAAATCCAGGAACCTGTCTGGTGTTTAAAATAGCATTATAAATAAATTACCCTTTTGTGTAATTGACTGGTCCGTTTTTTAGAGGGAAATTTGATATATAAAATTAAAAGCCATGAAAACTCTTATTAACGACAGTATTGGAGATTTGGAAGCTGCTTTAAAAAACAACACTGATCTTCAGGAGAAGTTCAAAACCAATCCGATAGAAGCTATTAAAAATGTAGAAATAAAGAACCCGAAAGAAACAGACTATTGGATCTACAGAATCATTGTACTTATGCTCGGGTTGGCAGTCATTACCATTATAGCAGGACTTATTCTCATTGCTTACTGGAATGATGGTGCTGCTAAAGATAATCAGCTGGTCACTATTTTTGCCACCATTTCTTCAGGTGCAATAGGTGCCTTAGCCGGACTTTTATCGCCTACACCGAGAAAATAATAAAAAACTTAAAAGAACAAATGTCATGAAAGCTATAAAATCATCAAAAACCTTAAAATTTGACCTTACAGATAGCCAGGATGTATTTTTAGAAATCACTGTATCATCTACAGCAGCTTGTAGTACTCTTGTCACTATTCCCGGGATAAAAGAATTTGAATATGAAAGAAGAGAGAAAATAGGATCGTTTAAAGATCTTAAGGGAAAAAAGATTGAAATTAATCATGAGTTTTCTTTTGAAGGTATTCCAAAGAAAAATTTAGATAATGCTATTCAACAAACGCAGATTACTTACTCTGTACTTAATGTAATTGGCCCTTTACAGCCTTTTAAAAAAAGAACAAGCAAAGATTTGGATAGCGAGGAGAGGATTAGTTCTGTAAAATTTATAACCATTGAACATATTACCTTATGAAAAATTATATTTTAATCCTTATTTTCTTTCCTTTAGTCTTTTATGCACAGCAAAAAAAAGATATTAATATTGAGTTGAAAGAATTAGAAATTACAACAGCGCCTTCCGTTATACTTTTAGGAGTTTCTCCATCAGAGCTTGAAATTGTTAAATCAAAAAAAGCAATTGTCTTAAGCTTAGTAAATTCATTTAAAAAAAGTGAGGGAATTCCAGACAGTTATGCTTTTGAAGTGACACCATTCTGGCTATTACCATCAAGTAATATGAACTCTTCAAAATATGCTGGATATAGCACAGAGAAAGTGAATGAAAGTGAAGTGAAACATAAATGGAATATTTTCAGCGAAGTCAAAAAAGCTTCACTTTCATTAGGGTTCGTGAGAGATCTATCATTAGGAACGGGGGATGAAATGAAAAATCCTTCATTTGCATTCAGTGTCAGAAGTACGTTAATTAGAGTTCGGACAAATAAAAATAAAGATTCCATACTTGCCCATGATGCAAGACTGAAAAGAGTTTTAAGTAATATTAACAAGGATTGGGTACATTCAAACGAACATACACTATTAAGTGATTCGTGTGATAAAGCGGGGGTTAAGGATGATGTGCGAGGTGAAATCTTTGAAAAAGGAAAAGCACGCTTCAAAAAGAAATTTGCTGAAAAGTATAAAAGCTCCAAAGAAGCCGACTATTATAGAAATCTTTTGGAAGCTCCACCACTCATTTCTGCAGATTTTGCAGGAGGTTACAGTACTTTTTTCTCTGATAATAAGTTTTCAAATAATCACTTTGGAAAATTAGGATTTTGGTTAACATTAAATACAGGGTTTGATTTTGCAAAAAGTGATGAACCTAATGTAGAAAAAAGGCTTAACTTCTATGGAATAGTAAGATATCTGGATGATGGTACAAACTTAGATGCTAATCAACAGTTTTTAAGAACAAAAAACTATGACATAGGAGGGAAAGCTGAGTTTACCTATAAAAGATTCTCTATTTCTTATGAATATATCTATAGAATTAATGATATTGATAAAACATTTCGTTCCAGTGGCTTGATTGCCTATAAGGTTTCTGATAAAGTATATATTAATGCAGCCTTTGGGAAGAATTATGGAGAGAAAGATAACCTTATTTCATTTTTAGGTCTTAATTGGGGATTAGATTCTGAAAAAAAGAGCATTTTTGTAGAAACTCCTAATGAGAAAAAGATTCAATAACTACATCATAACTTAGAATAAAAACCTTTTTGAGTATTCTCGTCAAAAAGGTTTTTTTATTTCTTTTAAAGTTAGAATTATCATAATATAAATTAACTAAAATTTAACTCGGATTTATCTCAAAAAAATCCCGTGAAATACCCCTGAAAGTTAAATTTTGATTAAATTTGTCTAAACTAAAAAAAATAAAAAATGAGTGCAATTTCTTACATAGAAGCAAGACAGATTTTAGATTCCAGAGGAAATCCTACCATTGAAGTAGATGTATTTACAGAAAGTGGGGCTATGGGCCGTGCAGCTGTACCTTCAGGAGCATCTACAGGAGAACACGAAGCGGTAGAATTACGTGATGGTGGTTCAGAATATCAGGGGAAAGGAGTTCTGAAAGCTGTTGAAAATGTAAAAGAAGTAATTGCAGAGAATTTAGTTGGACAGCCGGTTTTTGAACAAAACTATATCGATCAGATTATGATTGATCTTGACGGAACGCCTAACAAAGGTAATCTTGGTGCTAATGCTATTCTTGGTGTTTCTCTAGCGGTAGCCAGAGCTGCTGCTGCTGAATTGGGAATGCCTCTTTATAAATATATTGGTGGGGTGAACGCCAATACACTTCCGGTTCCAATGATGAATGTAATCAACGGTGGATCTCACTCAGATGCTCCTATCGCATTCCAGGAATTTATGATCATGCCGGTAAAAGCTGATTCTTTCTCTCACGCTTTGAGAAAAGGAACTGAAATTTTCCACAACCTAAAATCGATCCTTAAAGGAAGAGGTCTTTCTACAGCAGTAGGAGACGAAGGAGGTTTTGCTCCTACTTTCAACGGAACAGAAGATGCTTTGGATACATTACTTCAGGCGATCGAAAAAGCAGGATACAAGCCAGGTGACGATATCATGTTGGCATTAGACTGTGCTGCTTCAGAATTCTACAAAGACGGAACTTACGATTACAGAAAATTCGAAGGAGACAAAGGTGCTCACAGATCAAGAGAAGAGCAGGTTTCTTACCTTGCAGAATTGGCTGCTAAATATCCGATCATTTCTATCGAAGACGGTATGCAGGAAGATGACTGGGAAGGATGGAAAATGCTTACAGATAAAATTGGTGACAGAGTACAGTTGGTAGGTGACGATTTATTCGTAACAAACGTAGACAGATTATCAAGAGGAGTAAAAGAAGGTATTGCTAACTCAATCCTTGTAAAAGTAAACCAGATTGGTTCTCTTTCTGAAACAATGGCTGCTGTACAAATGGCTCAGAATAACAAATTCACTTCAGTAATGTCTCACAGATCAGGAGAAACTGAAGATTCTACAATTGCTGATTTAGCCGTAGCAATGAACTGTGGACAGATCAAAACAGGTTCAGCGTCAAGATCAGACAGAATGGCAAAATACAACCAGTTATTGAGAATTGAAGAAGCTTTAGGCGAAACTGCAATTTTCCCAGGATTGGAAGCTTTTAAAATCAAAAGATAATTAATCGAATTTATAAATAACGGCAAGCGAAATTTTTAGTTTGCCGTATTTTATGGAAAGTGGTATATTTAAAAAAAATAAATAAATAATGTCAGACAACAAAGTAATATTGAATTACGACGGTAATTCATATGAATATCCAATCGTGGATAGTACTATCGGAGACAGAGGGATTGATATTTCAAAATTAAGAGACCAGACAGGTTTGATCACTCTGGATTTAGGTTACAAAAATACAGGGGCTACTATTAGCGACATCACTTACTTAGACGGAGATAAAGGAGAATTATTCTACAGAGGTTATCCAATCGAGCAGATTGCTGAGAAATCTAACTTCACTGAAGTAATGTATCTTTTATTACATGGAGAATTACCTACTCAGGATCAGTTTACTTCATTCGACAACAACATTAAAAAATATAACTTCATCGCAGACGAAATGAAAAAAATCATTGATGTTTTTCCTCGTTCTGCTCACCCTATGGGAGTTTTATCTTCTATGACGTCTGCTTTGACAGCTTTCAACCCGAAAGCAGTGAACGTAAACTCTAAAGAAGAAATGGATCATGCTGCTGAGCTTATGATCGCTAAGTTCTCTCACCTTTGTGCTTGGACGTACAGAAAAACTCAAGGTTTACCATTAAACCACGGTGATAACAACCTGAACTACGTAGAGAACTTCTACAAAATGGCATTCAGATTACCAAACGCTGATTTCGAAATCGATCCGGTAGTTGTAAATGCTTTAGATAAATTATTAATCCTTCACGCAGACCACGAACAAAACTGTTCTACTTCTACAGTAAGAATGGTAGGTTCTGCTCACACAGGTCTTTTCGCTTCTATCTCTGCTGGGGTATCAGCACTTTGGGGCCCACTTCACGGTGGTGCTAACCAGGCTGTAATCGAAATGCTTGAATTGATCGAAAAAGATGGAGGTGACGTATCTAAATATGTTGCTAAAGCTAAAGATAAAGGAGATAGCTTCCGTCTAATGGGATTCGGACACAGAGTTTACAAAAACTTCGACCCAAGAGCGAAAATCATCAAGAAAGCTGCTGACGATATCCTTAAAGCATTAGGAATCCAGGATAAAGCTCTTGACATTGCAATGCAGTTAGAAAGAGTAGCTCTTGAAGACGAGTACTTCGTAGAAAGAAAACTATATCCAAACGTAGACTTCTACTCAGGTATCATCTACAGAGCATTAGGAATTCCTACAGAAATGTTTACTGTAATGTTTGCATTAGGAAGACTTCCAGGATGGATTTCTCAGTGGAAAGAAATGAGACTGAAAGGAGACCCGATCGGAAGACCAAGACAGGTTTACCAAGGTGCTCAGGAAAGAAACTACATCGACATCGCAAGCAGATAATATTTGCTTATACCATAAAAGAATCCCAAAGCTTGCTTTGGGATTCTTTATTTTTACAACTTATTCAGTAATTGCTAATGCCGTAATAAGATTGTCCTTCATCCGGAAATGAAAATTCAGCATGACCGGACTTCCATCAAAAGAACCGAAAATATTGATTCTTACAACAGTTGTATTGTCCTTCATCGAAAAATCTTTTACCTCAAACAGGGTTTTGTATTCATTATTGGATTTTTCATTCCATTGTCTTATTTCTTCTTTTCCCGTGTATATTTTTCCTTCATCAAATACGGATGCCTGTTCAGAAAAACAATCAGCGAAAGAAATACTGTCAAAAAGTTCCTGTGCCTTTAGGAATTCCTGTAAAATGTTAGGTAAGTTCATATTGTTTTTTTTTAAATGATTACACAGTAGGAATAGTGCCACCGTCTATTACATATTCGGTTCCGGTTAGATATTGTGCCCGTGGAGAAACTAAAAATCCAACAAACTCTGCAATATCTTCTGGCTGGGCAGGTTTACCGATCGGAATTCCACCCAACGCATCCATAACGCTTTGAGTCGCTTCTTCTATCGATGTTTCTGAACTTTTAGCAATGCGTTCCATCATTCGGATGGCAGATGAAGTCATAATCCAGCCTGGAGATACGGTAAGGACACGCACTCCCTTTGGAGAAACTTCTTTTGATAAACCTTTGCTGTAATTGATCAGTCCCGCTTTAGCAGCCGCATAGGGTAATGTAGAGTCAAATAAAGGCAGTCTTCCCTGAATGGAGGCAATATGAATGATTACTCCCGTTTTTCGTTCTAACATTTGCGGCAGAAATCCTCTGTCTAAACGAACAGGTGCCAACAGATTGGTCTGAATTGTATTTTCCCAGTCTTCATCGCTCAAAACAGAGAAACCTCCACCAGGAGTTTCTGAACCTCCCAATGTATTAATTAAAATATCAAGCTTTCCAAAAGTAGAAAGAACTTCCTTTACCAGCTTTTCAGTGTCTTTGGCCTGACTCAGATCTCCTGAAATGAAATAAAGTTGATGATTCATCTCTTCAGGCTGATTTCTGGCAGAGACAATTACAGTGGCGCCAGCAGTGAGTAATCTTTCGGCAATAGCTTTTCCGGTTCCTTTTGTTCCACCTGTTACAAGTGCAATTTTACCTGATAATTCGTTGTTGAAATGAAATGGTTCTGTCATGATTTCTTTTTTGTACAAATTTCAGGAGTATGACAGGCTCTTACAAGTACGGTCTTACGAATCACATAGGGATAAATTAATCCCCTATTGTGATCTCATCTCATTGTGTTACATTTGTTTTTATGTACGAAAGAAAAATCCCACCCAATCTGAATTGCGGGCTTGATCTGATTGCTGAGGTACTCTATGGCAAATGGAAGATTCGTTTGCTATGGTTTATTAATGAAGGTTTTCAAAGACCCAGTGAGTTACAGCGGAAAATTCCTGATGCTTCCCGCAGAGTATTGAATGTTCAGTTAAAAGAACTGGAAGAGCATGATCTTGTTACAAAGAAAATTTATCCCGTTGTACCTCCAAAAGTAGAATACAGGCTTACGGAATTTGGGAAGACATTGATTCCGGTTATTGCCACATTAGGAAAATGGGGTGATGATCATGAAGAGCACTTACGGGCGCTCATCCTGAAAAGGCTGGAACAATAATCTTAAAAAGAGAAAGATATTTTTATTTTTTACAAAATCGGATATAATAATTTGATTAAATTTACTACTGTAAAAAATTAATACCCAATGACTTTCGGAGAACAGATGTTATTTTTCTTCAGCGCAGTAGGAGCATTCAACGGATTTCTGCTGGGCATTTATCTGCTGTTTGTTAAAAAACTGAAATACCTTCCGGATTTTTTCCTTGGGATTCTTCTTCTCATGCTAAGCTCAAGAGTAGCGATTTCTGTATGCTTTTATTTTTATCCCGATTTACCCAGAATTATTGCGCATTTAGGACTGTCAGCCTTATTTTTTACCGGGCCGGCTTTGTATTATTATGTGAAATCTTCCTTTCAGCAGGATCAGTTTGATTGGAAGAAGTGTAAGAAATGGTTTGGAATATTAACCCTTATCTTAGGAGTTGTCGGTTTATTATATCTGGTATTTCCTATTACATGGGATAACTATTTTGCTACTTTTATCTATACCGTTTGGTCTGTATTTATATTTCTTACGGTCTATCAATATTATATTTTGCTTAAACAGAATCATAAAAGTCCGAACAATTTTGTACTTCCGATTCTGGTTAGTAATGTGATTATCTTTTTGAGTTATCAATTGATTTCTACAGGCTGGTTACAAATCTATTGTGCAGGAGGAAGTCTTGTGTTCTCGTTCGTGCTCTATGCCAACTTTTTGATTTTATTTAATAAAAAATACCAGCAGCTTCCAGTTAAAGAAACCGAAAAATATTCCAATAAAAAGATTTCCGGAGAACAGGCGGATAGTTTTGTTTCGAAACTGGAAAGATTAATGGATACAGAAGAACTTTATAAAAATCCGAATTTAAAATTGAGTGATCTTGCCTCAAGAATGAATATGTCTGCACATCAGCTTTCTCAATTGCTGAATGATAATCTGGGGAAAAGTTTCGCGACCTGCATCAATGAATACCGAATCAATGATGCCTGTGAAAAAATAGAAAATGGCTCTTATCTGAAAATTGAAGAGATAGGATACGAAGTTGGATTCAATTCCAAATCAACTTTCTTTTCCACATTCAAGAAAATAAAAAATACGACACCTCTTTTGTATAAACAGTCACAAACCCTTACGGAACCAAGGTTTCAGAGTTCAAATTTATAATTCAGTACTGCGGAATTTCAATTCCAAAACCGTATTGCTACTACAAGCCGATACTTTTGATTTCATAAAATTTAAAATTTATGATCATCAAATTATGGCTTTTACTGCTATTGCTGTTTCTATCATTTTTTGGAAAAGCGCAGGAAAAAGTAAATAAAAAAGTTCCAGATTCTCTGGCTGAGGTAAAACCTTCCACAACGAATATTTCAGAAGTCATCATTCAATCCGCCCCAAGAAAGATGAAGCTGAATGACGGTAATCTTGTACTGTCTGTTGCCGGAAACAAAGACTTTAAAACGTCTACTCATCTTCTTGATGTTCTGAGAAAAACTCCTGGAGTTACTGTAGATCAGGAAGACGGAATTTTTATCGGGGGTAGAATTACCCCAGCCGTTCTTATTGATGGAAAACCGGTGGTGATGAGTAATCAGGAGTTGCAGGCTTATTTGCGGTCTTTATCTCCCGAAATGGTGGAGTCTATAGAAGTAAATACCAATCCGTCTTCGAAATATGATGCAGAATTTAAAGGAATTATTGATATTAAACTAAAAAAGAATGTCAGTCTCGGTTGGAAAGTGGGTTATAATGGAAATATATACATCAATAAATTCAACTATCGGGAAAATGCAGTCAATGTCTCTTACCATACCGGAAAAGTAACATACAGCGTTCAGGCAGGTTACAACGAAGGAATTTCAACCTATCGTTATCATGCTTTACAGCGTTTGGCAAATACAAATATCATGCGTACTCAGACGTATCAGGAAGACTTTGGAAAAGTTTACAACCTGCAAACCGGAGTTGATTTCAGGCTGAATGATAAAAACAGGTTTGGCATCAATATGAGAGGAAACTTCCGGAATAACGACCGCACCCGAAACGGATCACTGTATACAACCAATAAAAATGAAACTCAATGGGTATTGAATACAGCCAGCGAAAACCCTACAGATTATTCACAGGACAACTATGGGATTACGACAGATTATTCTTTTCAGACCAAAGGATTTAAACTGAGCTTTTTAGGAAACTATCTTTCTGTGAAAAATAAACAGGATGATGATTTTATTAATAGAGATCAGGGTACATCAAAAGTATTGTCTTATTGGAAGTCTGATCTTTTTAATAAAATCACAATTTATACTGCTCAGATAGATGCTTCCCAAAAAATAAATAATGCCGATATTGAAGCAGGTCTGAAATACAGTCATTCTGATACGCAAAATAATATCCGGTATGATACATTATCAACGGAAAATCAGTTTGTATTTGATCCTACACGAAGTAATATATTCTCCTATAAAGAAAAAATATGGGCAGGTTATCTGGCTTATAAACAGAAAATTGGGGATTTTCAAATTAATGCAGGATTAAGATTTGAAAACACAAACAGTATTTCCAATGCCATTACCATGGATTCTGTTGTTTCCAGAAATTACCTGAAATGGCTGCCTTCTTTAAGCACAAGTTATACGATTAATAAATCCAGTGAATTTTCCCTTTCTTACAGCAGAAGAATGACAAGACCGGCATTCTCTCAACTCAATCCGTTCAGATTTTATTTCAGTCCGTTAAATTACTGGATTGGAAATCCTTATTTATTACCTTCCTTTACCAGTCAGATCAAAGCAACGTATCGATATAAAAACTGGATCACCAGCTTTACTGTCGGGAAAGAAAAAGATGTGATGACCCGCTATCCTCTTTATAATCCGGAAACGAATGTATTGGAATATCTTGGAACGAATCTTCCGTATCGGAATTTTGCTATTCTGGAGACCAGCTTTCCGGTCAGGATTACAAAATGGTGGAATATCACCAGCCAGATTACGGGATATTACAATTATGAATTCAGACCCTATCTGGATGAGGTCTTTGCATTGAATATTTATAATTATGAAGTAAGATTGAATCAGGTGTTTTCACTTCCAAAAGGATTTACAGTGAATGTCTTTACCAGTTATGAATCTAAAACGGGGAATAGCCTTTACATCATTAAACCAAGATATACCATAGATGTATCAGTTCACAAGTCATGGTTTGATAATAAACTGAACACTAAAATCGGATTTAACAATCTGCTGGATTCAAATGAACAACGTTTGGAATTCAGGCATAAACAGATTATGGATAACCGTTTTACCCATTGGTGGGATAGCAGTAGATTGATATTTTCACTCAGTTATACTATTGGAAGCTCAAAATATCAGGTCAAAGAAACTCAGAAAACAGAAGAAGAAAACAGAGCGAGATAAGAAAACCTGCTTAAAAAGCAGGTTTTCGTTTTTTATTATGGGCATTGGCATCTGTCGCAAGTCCAGATATAGCAGTTTCCTGCATCATCCCATTCGCAGCATCTTCTGCCAGTGGAAATAGGAGCGCCTCCCATTACAGATTTTTGTTGATCTCTTCCTAATTTTTGTGCATGTTTCAGCACTTTAATGTTCTTGTTCATGACTTTGATTTTTGGTGTTAATAGTTAAGTTTTATGATCTATAATTTCGCGAAAATTATATCACTAATATAGGAAATTAAATAATATAATTATCTGTTTTTTTGTTCTTATGTAGATGGAAAATAGTAAGTTGTAGATGTTTTTGGGACTATTCACTGCAGTTAGCCGAACAGACAAGGAAATTTTGTTGAAGAGTGTTGATTTTTGCAATCAAATTTAATACATAAAATAATCCAAAAGTTTTATAGGTAGAGACCTTTACTTATATTTGTAGTATTGCATAAATCTTTATGAGACTAAATATTAAAAACGAAACGGGTAGGCTGAAGTCAGTAGTTCTAGGCCAGCCTAATTCATTGGGACCAGTTCCCACACTAGAGGAAAGTTATGACGCAAAGTCATATTACTCAATCGAACACAACATTTATCCTAAAGAAGAGGATATTATCAATGAAATGAACGCTTTTGAAGCGGTTTTAAAAAAGTATGACGTTGAAGTTTTGCGTCCTAGTATCATCCAAGACTACAATCAGGTTTTTTCAAGAGATGTAGCCTTTGTAATTGATGATAAGATGATTATTTCCAATGTGATTGCAGACAGAGCAGACGAACAGGAAGCCTACAAAAGTGTTTTTGAAAAAGTAGCATGGAGAAAAATTATTAATCTTCCCGAAACCGCACATATTGAAGGAGGAGACGTAATTGTATGGAATGACTTTATCTTCATCGGAACCTGTTTCAGTGAAGATTACAGAAACTATAAAACGGCAAGAACCAACGAGTATGCCATTGAAATCCTGAAAGAATATTTTCCAAAGAAAAGAATCATCGATCTGGAATTGAAGAAAAACGATAAAGTTCCGTTTGAAGGGATTCTGCATTTGGATTGCACATTTAATCCGGTAGGAGAAGACAAATGTATCATTTATAAAAACGGATTCGTAGACGAAAGTGACTACCGTTTAATCATCGATATTTTCGGAGAAGAAAACTGCTTCCATATCAATGATGAAGAAATGTTTGAAATGTACCCGAATATTTTCTCTATTTCTCCTGATGTAGTGGTTTCAGACAAAGCATTCACAAGAATGAATGACCATCTGAGAAACGAGTGGGGAATGACCGTTGAAGAAATTCCTTACAGAGAAATATCTAAAATGGGCGGTTTGTTGAGATGTTCTACAATGCCGCTTGTGAGAGAATAATGGAGTGGGAGAGTTTTAGTGTTTGAGAGCAGAGGAGTTTTAGAGTCTGAGCGTTAGAGTGTTGGTGGGTTTGAATATTTTTTTAATTTTAAAAAAATATTTGGGTATGTCGACAATTAAATTTCATCAGGACTTAAAAGTTTATCAACAATCATTTGAAACAGCACAGTTGATTTATGAACTCTCAAAATTTTTTCCTAAAGAAGAGCTTTATTCACTTACAGATCAGATTAGAAGATCATCAAGATCGGTAACAGCAAATATTAGTGAGGCTTGGGGCAAAAGAAAATATGAAAAATCCTTCATCGCTAAGCTTACAGATTCAGAGGGCGAAGCAAGAGAAACCCAAACATGGCTCCAGTTTGCCCTTGCTTGCCATTATATGAATGAAGAGCAATACAATAATTTGCACAACAAGTATAACCAAATAATAGGGATGTTAGTTAATATGATGAGCCAGTCAGAAAAGTGGTGCTCATTTTCTTCGGTGAATAAAGGAGAGAATAATTTGTAAAACGCTGTTCAGACACTCAAACTCTAATACACTAACACCCTCAAACTTATAAAAAATGCAAACAACAGATACAGTATTAATGATAGAACCGATTGCATTCGGTTACAACGCTGAAACAGCGAAAAATAATTATTTCCAGGTAGAACAGACTGGTTCTGATATCCAGTCAAAAGCTTTGGCAGAGTTCAATACTTTTGTCGGAAAACTGAGAGAAAAAGGAATTAATGTAATTACTATAAAAGATACCTTAGACCCCCATACTCCGGATTCTATCTTTCCAAACAACTGGGTAAGTTTTCATAAAGATGGAAAAGTGGTTTTATATCCAATGTTCGCATCCAACAGAAGAGTGGAAAGAAGAGAAGATATTATTGAAAGTATCCAGGAACAGGGATTTGAAGTAGTTGAGGTGGATGACTGGTCTTTTTCTGAAACTCAGGGACATTTCCTGGAAGGAACAGGAAGCATGATTTTTGATCATGATAATAAAATTGCTTACGGTTCTGTTTCTTTGAGGCTGGATGAAAAACTGTTCAGAGAATTCTGTACAAAATATGGATTTACTCCCGTTGTTTTCCATTCTTTCCAGACGGTAGGAACAGAAAGACTTCCTATCTATCACACCAATGTAATGATGTGTGTGGCGGATAAATTTGTTGTAATCTGCCTTGACTGTATCGATGATGAGCTGGAAAGAGAAAAAGTAACAGAAACGATTAAAGGTTCAGGAAAAGAAATTATTGAAATTTCTGAAGAGCAGATGCAGCAGTTTGCAGGAAATATGCTTCAGGTTCAAAACAAAGAAGGCGAGAAGTTCCTGGTGATGAGCCAGACAGCTTATCAGTCCTTATCTTCAGAACAGGTAGCTGCTATTGAAAAATACTGCGAAATCATCTATTCTGACTTGAATACCATTGAAGTAAATGGTGGAGGAAGCGCAAGATGTATGCTTGCTGAGGTTTTTCTTCCAAAAAAATAATATATTTACGAAAAAATTAATTGAACCCATTATCAAGTAAAGGTTTACATATTCTTCTGACTTTGGAAACAGAGTCAGAAGATTTGTTATTAGACAGCAAAGGTTTTCTGGCGTTTACAGAAGAAATTCTGAAAACTAAAGAGGTAGAAATTGTAGGAGTAACCAATCATATTTTTGAGAATGAGAGTTTTACTTCCGCAGTAATCCTGAAAGAGTCTCACCTTTGTATCCACACGTGGCCGGAATTTAAACAGCTTACTTTTGATGTTTTTCTTTGTAATTATACACAGGATAATACCTCAAAAGTAGAGCAGATTGCAGATGAAGTAGTTCAGTATTTTAAAGCTAAAACCATTCAGAAACACAAAATTTACAGATAAAAAATGCACTATGTCTGCCCAGCATGCGAATCAGAAAATACATTAGATCTCAATTTTCCTATCGAGGAATATGTTTGTAAAACCTGCTCTCATCTCATTGATGTAGCAGGAAATAAAAAGACTAAACATTTAAAAGTACCGACAGAAAACGTTGTCTTGGACGTCGGACAGAAAGGAAATATTGACGGTGTAGAATATACCGTTGTATCAATTGTTGTCAGAAAATACGGAAACAGTATTTTCTGGCGGGAATATTCTTTAAAAGACAGCAAAGAAAATGATGCTTTCCTGAGTGAGAGCGATGGGCATTGGGTTTTTCTGATCTCTATGCTTCCTGATGATTTTAAAGGTAAAGATTCTAAATTACCAACCTATCTTGGGAGAACTTATCGCTGGTACGAAAACACTCCATGCAGTATTGATGCTGCTGCCGGTTTTTTTGATGAACACCTGGATTTCAGCGTTGCAACCTATAAAGAATATGTCAACGGAACCCGTATGATCTCTCAGGAAAAGACGGCTAAGAAAAGCCAGTATTTCTACGGCGTTCACATTTCAAAGCATGATGTTAAAAGAGCTTTTAAAATAGCTCACATGCCGTATTATACAGGAGTTGGAATTGTTCAGCCTTATTATTTTGATATGAAACAGGCAGTAAACATTTTTTGTGTGGGCGCATTAATGATATGTCTGCTTCAGCTCTATGTGTATATCTCACGAACCAACGAAACCGTTTTTGCGGAGACCATCAATTTTGCTGATGTAAAAGACAAAGAAATGGTCAGTAAAAGTTTTACCCTTTCAGGAGGCTCAGCACCATTAAAAGTGAATGCATTTTCAGGTGTTGATAATTCCTGGGCTAATGTTCAGTTGAGTCTTGTGAATGAAAAGACTAACGAAATTGTCTATACATCAAAAGATATCGAACAATATCATGGTTACGAAGATGGGGAAAGCTGGTCAGAAGGAAGTCAGTCTGAAGAATTTAACCTTTGTGGAGTAAGTTCGGGACAATATCACTTTCTTATTTCAGCAGAAAAAGAAGGATCTTTATTACCTGCGTTTTCTGGTCTTCAGTCACCGGATTCAAGGATATTAATCTCCAGGGATAAATCAGGAACGGTAGAGGTAACCGATATCTATAAAGGACAGCCTATCACTTTCATAGACGGAAAGACTTTAGAAAAAGATACAACAGAATTGGGTAAACTGGTGAAAACATCTTTCGGAACTTCAAAAATAGACTCTCTGATTAATGTTGAGGGGCTAAGACTTACAACAGATGTTATTGCATCCAATAACGATATTAAGATTAAGGCAACCTGGCTTCCCGTTTCATTCTGGAACTTCGGATTCATTTTATTCATAATGATTGTACTCTTTATCGCAATGTGGATAGGAAGACATTTCTTTAATGTGAATAAATGGAAGAATAGTTCAAACACCCCATATGCCACATCATGATAACTAATATTTTACATTACATAAGACAAAACTGGATACTCTGTTTAATCGGAGGATTTTTCATGACCTGGTTTGTATACCTTACCTATCAGGGAAATCAGGTCTGCGATTGTGCCAAAACGGAAACATACCGGGACGGAACCACAAGAAGTCATTCCAGAGTAGGATTCTACAGATACTATCACAAATAAAAATATAAAAACTATGGACAACATCAATTTCTTACCAATACTAAACTCGGTTCTTTATTCATTTTTAGGAATCGCTATTTTGCTGGTGTGCTATTTCGTTATTGAAAAGCTTACTCCGGAGAAAACATGGCACGAGATCGCTCAGAACAAAAACATAGCACTGGCTATTGTATTCGGGGCATTTATCATCGGAATTTCAATGATTATAAGCGCGGCAATTCATGGATAAGAAGAGGATTCCTCTTGAGCTGCTTTTATTGTTTTCAGTATTCGTCATTGCTACATGTGGATTGATTTATGAGCTGGTGGCCGGAGCCCTGGCGAGCTATCTTTTAGGAGACTCTGTAAAGCAGTTTTCTTTCATTATCGGGGTATATCTCTTTTCAATGGGAGTAGGTTCCTATCTTGCGAAATTCATCAAAGGAAATCTTATTGATAAATTCATTGAGATCGAAATTCTGGTAGGAATCGTAGGCGGAATCAGCTCTGTTGTGCTGTTTATTTTATTTAATACACTCGCACATTTTGAAAGCGTTTTATACCTTTTTGTCTTTTTCACAGGCTGTCTTGTCGGAGTAGAAATTCCGCTTCTGATGAATATTCTGAAAGACAGAGTTCAGTTTAAAGATTTAGTTTCAAATGTCTTTGCATTCGATTATATCGGAGCTTTACTGGCATCGATTCTTTTTCCATTGGTTTTGATTCCAAAGCTTGGGATTGTAAAGACACCTTTGTTTTTCGGATTGATCAATATCTCTATTGCGATATTCCTGTGCTATTATCTTACAAAAGAATTGTCAAAACCGTTATCCCTCAAAGTAAAATCTATCGCGGCATTTACATTCTTGCTGGGACTTTTCTTTTTCTCTGATACGATTCTGTCTTATTCTGAAGAAAAACTATATGGCGAAAATGTGGTTTATACCAAAAGTTCACCCTATCAAAGAATCGTTTTAACGAGAAATACACACGAATTCCGTTTATATTTAAATAACAACTTACAGTTTTCTTCCACCGATGAATACCGTTATCATGAAGCTTTAGTACATCCTGCAATGTCTATGGCAAAGAATATTGATAATGTCCTGATTTTGGGAGGTGGTGATGGTTTTGCAGCCAGAGAAGTATTGAAATACAAAGACGTTAAAAAAGTAACTCTTGTGGATCTTGATGGGGAAATGACTCAGTTTTTCAAGACGAATGAAACCATGCGCAGGCTCAACCAAAATTCTTTTTCCAATCCAAAAGTAGAGATCATCAATAAAGACGCTTATATTTGGGTAAAAGACAGCAAAAAGAAATTTGATGTCATTATCATCGACTTTCCGGATCCGTCCAACTATAGCTTAGGAAAACTATATTCCTTACAGTTTTATAAAGAACTGGAGAAGCTGACAACACTTGATACTAAAATTGTGGTTCAGACCACATCTCCGTATTTTGCTCCGAAATCTTTCTGGTGTATTGAGAAAACAATCAATCAGATTTTTCCATTCACAGCTGCATATCATACCTATGTTCCGTCTTTTGGAGAATGGGGATTCTCAATGGCTTCATTTGAGCCCATCAACAACAGAGTCTACAGAAAGCTTCCCGGCTTAAAATACTATGATTACAACTTTTCACAGATGTCTTATTTTAATAAAGATATGAAAGTGAAAGATGTAGAAGTTAACCGTCTGGATAACCAGATATTAGTCCGTTATTTCGATGAAGAGTGGGGGAAAGTACAGTAGAAAGGATTTTCTTAAAACTATATTTTTAGGTAGCCTTATGCTTCCCTTTTTGCAGTATTGCGGAAAGAAAGTAAAAGCTTTGTTATTGAAAATTACCGGGACAAACCATGTTCTTGGCCATAAGTTATGGGCAAAAGATTTTCCACAGTTTTCAGAAGTTATCCACACAAAATATCTTATCGTAGGTGGTGGGATTTCCGGACTTTCGGCATGCAGATTCTTCAGTCAGAATAATGAACAGGATTATCTTCTCCTTGAAATGGAAAACCATCTGGGAGGAAACTCTTCCAACGGGCAGAATTCATTTTCAAAATTCCCTTTAGGAGCACATTATTTACCCTTGCCTAATAAAGAAAACCTAGAAATAATAGATTTCCTGAAAGAATGCAAAATCTGTCTGGGAATAGAAGAAAACGGAGAACCCATTCTTGATGAATACCAAATGACTTTCCCACAGCAGGAAAGACTTTTTTATAAAAACTCCTGGCAAAATGATATTGTGCCTCAAAGAGGAATTTCGGCAGAAACACAACAGGAGCTTAGTCGCTTTTTCAAGCTGATGGATGATTTTCGCGTAAAGAAAGATCCACAGGGGAAATACTGGTTTGCCATTCCCGTACATGATTCCAGCAGAGAAGATGAGGTTGTAAAACTTGAAAAAGTAATATTCAAAGATTGGCTTAAGGAAAATAACTACCAGTCGGAAGAACTTCTCTGGTTGCTGGATTATTCCTGCAGAGACGATTTTGGTTTAGGAATAGACTATGTTTCAGCTTGGGCAGGTATTCATTATTTTGCCGGAAGAAAAAACAACTGGAGCACGAAATATAAAGATCAGGTTTTCACATGGCCGGAAGGAAATGCAAGACTGGCAAAACATTTTTCAAAATACACAGAGGGAAAGCATATGCCCGGAAATCTTGTTTTTGATGTAAAAATCAATGATAAAGTTGAAGTATTGAGTTTTGATAATGCTCAAAAGAAAACCAAAAAGATCATTGCAGATAAAGTATTGTTTGCATCACCTCAGTTTGTGAATGAAAGAATTTTTAATCAAAAAAGAGCATCATCATTTCACTATGTGCCGTGGCTTTTAACAACGATTACGTTAAAGAATGAATTTGGCGGAGATGAAGAACTGGCCTGGGATAATGTGATCTACGGTACTTCCGGATTGGGTTATATCTTTGACCAACATCAGAATCTGAACCAGATTATAGGTGAAAAAGTAATTACTCATTACAAGAGTTTCTCAACGGCAGATTGCAAAAAAGCGAGGAAAAAACTGTATGCTATGAAAGAATCTGAACTTAAAACTTTAGTTTTGGATGATTTGAAGAAAGCCCATCCATTGATAGAAGATTTCATCCTGGAAATGCAGTTTCATAAAATAGGACATGCGATGATTGCTCCGGTTCCCAATCAGATTTTTGGTGAAGAAACCAAAGCTGCGAAAGAACCTGTAGAAGGAAAAATTTTCTTCGCTCATTCCGACCTTTCCGGAATATCTATTTTTGAAGAAGCCTTTTATCAGGGAATCCGGACAGCAGGACAAATGATACAATAATACAATGAAACAGCCGTGGATACATAATGCAAAAACAGACTGGTGGTTTATTTTATCACCACCTTTCCTTGTATTGCTTGTTATTTTTCTTTTTCAGAAACAGATTCAGGAGCTGGAAAATCATTATTCCTTTTACACATGGCTTTTCCTGATCGTTTTTGTGGATGTAGCTCATGTATATTCTACGCTGTTCAAAACGTATTTCGTAAAGGGAGAAATACAGAAAAATAGACTGCTTTATCTCGGAATTCCTGCGATAAGCTGGATTTTGGGCATCATCCTGTTTCAATTTGGGAGTCTGACCTTCTGGTCGGTACTGGCATTGATAGCTGTTTTTCATTTTATACGCCAGCAGTATGGCTTTATGAGAATCTATGCCCGGTTTGAACCGAATAACTGGAGCAAAAGAATAGATGAGGTGGCTGTTTATTCTGCCACTATTTATCCGATGTTGTACTGGTTTAAAACTCCTCGTGCCTTTACCTGGTTTGTCAACAACGAGTTTGACTGGCTTCAAAATCTTCCGGACTACGTTCCTTTAATTACTGTAATCTATTTTACCATTCTGATTATTTGGATTATTAAAACTGTTGTCGAAGCTTTTAAAACAAAAAATATTAACATTCCAAAAACAGCACTGATCACCGGAACTTTCCTTTCCTGGTATTTTGGGATTATCTACTTTAATAATGATCTTCTGTTTACTTTTCTGAATGTGGTTTCTCATGGAATTCCCTATATCGCATTGATCTACATCCGGGAAATACAACAAAAAGAAAATCATCAGATGAATTGGATGCTGATTTTTAAATCTTTTTCAGGAATCCTTTTGTTCATAGGCGTTCTTTTAAGCTTTGCTTTCCTGGAAGAATTTTTATGGGAAACTCTGGTGTGGAATGAACATTTTTCCCTGAATATAATTGTTTCAGAAAAATGGATTCAATTTCTGATTCCGTTGTTAGTTGTTCCGCAACTCACTCACTATTTGCTGGATGGCTTTATTTGGAGAAAACCCAAAAAAGTTACCTAACTTTGTCTCAATCTTTAAAATCTAAAAATGAGACAATATTTTCTGTCACTGGCAATCTTTCTCGGAATGATTGTGGGTGCTCAGCAGAAAACATTCTGCAATCCCATCAATATCGATTATGGTTATACCCCTTTTGAAGTTTTTTCCAAACAAGGGAAACATCGTGCTACAGCAGATCCGGTGATTGTTAATTTTAAGAATAAACTGTTTCTTTTTTCTACCAATCAGGAAGGATACTGGTACAGTGATGATATGCTGGACTGGAAGTTTGTGAAAAGGAAGTTTTTAAGAGATAATAAATATATCCATGATCTTAATGCTCCGGCGGTATGGGCAATGAAAGATACTCTGTACGTCTATGGTTCTACCTGGGAACAGGATTTTCCGATCTGGAAAAGTACAAACCCCACCAAAGATGACTGGAAAATTGCAGTGGATACTTTAAAAGTAGGAGCGTGGGATCCGGCATTCCATTATGATGAAGATAAAAATAAACTCTATTTGTACTGGGGTTCAAGTAATGAATGGCCATTACTGGGAACAGAAGTGAAAGTAAAAAATCTTCAGTCCGAAGGTTTTGTAAAGCCAATTATTAAACTAAAACCTGAGGATCACGGATGGGAACGTTTCGGGGAATACAATGATAATGTTTTTCTTCAGCCTTTTGTAGAAGGGGCGTGGATGACGAAACACAACGGGAAATACTATATGCAGTATGGCGCTCCGGCAACAGAATTCAGTGGATATTCTGATGGAGTATACGTAAGCAAAAGTCCTTTGGAAGGTTTCGAATATCAGCAGCATAATCCATTCTCTTATAAACCGGGAGGTTTTGCCAGAGGAGCAGGACACGGAGCAACATTTGAAGACAATTATAAAAACTGGTGGCATATTTCCACCATTTTTATCTCTACCAAAAATAATTTTGAAAGAAGGCTGGGAATCTGGCCTGCAGGGTTTGATAAAGACGATGTGATGTACTGTAACACGGCTTATGGAGATTATCCTACTTATCTTCCGCAGTATGCACAGGGGAAAGATTTTACAAAAGGTCTTTTTGCCGGATGGATGCTGTTGAATTATAATAAACCGGTTCAGGTTTCATCTACATTGGGTGGTTATCAGCCCAACTATGCTGTAGATGAAGATATCAAAACGTATTGGAGTGCCAAAACAGGAAACTCCGGAGAGTGGTTTCAGACGGATCTTGGAGAAGTGTCTACGATCAATGCCATTCAGATCAATTATGCAGATCAGGATGCGGAGTTCATGGGAAAAACCTTTGGAAAAATGCATCAGTATAAAATCTATGGTTCTAACGATGGAAAGAAATGGAATGTGATTGTGGATAAAAGCAAAAACACAAAAGACGTTCCTCATGATTATGTAGAACTTGAACAACCAGCAAAAGCCCGTTTCCTTAAAATGGAAAATCTGAAAATGCCTACCGGAAAATTTGCATTAAGTGGTTTCAGAGTGTTTGGAAAAGGAGCAGGGAAACAGCCAGCAAAAGTAGAAGGTTTTGTGCCTTTAAGAGCTGATCCGAAAAAGTATGGTGAAAGAAGAAGTATCTGGATGAAATGGCAGCAGAATCCTGAAGCAGATGGCTATGTAATCTATTTCGGAAAAACTCCCGATAAATTGTATGGAAGCATTATGGTCTACGGAAAGAATGAATATTTCTTTACTGGGGCAGACAGAACAGATGCCTACTACTTTCAGATTGAAGCTTTCAATGCGAATGGTGTTTCTGAAAGAACAGCTGTTGCAAAATCAGAATAAATCAAATTAAAATATAAAAAAATGACACGTTTTGAAAAATCAGGACGTGTTATTTTTTATAAAATTATCTTCTAAATAAAAAAATCCGCTGAAAATAATCAGCGGATACCGTAAGAATAATTGAATATGAAGAAAGATAATTCTTTACTTTGTTCTGCTTTTAATAGCATCTGAGGCACCTTCGATGTCTCTTACCTTTTTCACTTTCTGGTTTCCGAAATTATAGGTAAGACTTACTGTTAAGCTTCGTGGATATTGATTTTGGTGGATGTAATTGTAATTTCCATTAGACTGATAATCTTCAATGTCAACAATGTTTGTTCTTAAAACATCAGTCACATTCACAGCGAAGGTCCAGTCATTCCATGTTTTTTTTACGCTTAGGTCCAAACTGGCTAAACTTTTAACCAATCCTAACTCAACCTGTTGTTTGTCTATGAAGAAAAAGTTAACACCAAGAAACCACGTTTTATTTTTATCAAGACGAACCGTATTATTGGTTTGAATTAAAAGACTTGTAGATCTTCTGTTATTACTATATTCTACGAGCTCTCCTTTATCATTTTTGAATCTATCTCCGGTGGTTGGATCTACTCCCAAACTTCCATTGTTGATATTGTGCTGAACACCGATATTGAAGTTTGTTGTCCAGTATTGTTTAAAAAGTGTTTTCTGGATTCCTACCAATGCAGACATTTCCTGTTTATTCCCGAAATTAGTACTGATATATCTTAATTCGTTTTTAGGCTTTGTATTTCCTTCCGGATCTACAGGATATCCCTGCAAAGGAACCTGGGTGATAACATCTTTAAAGAAGGTGTGATTTAAAATCAGGAAATAAGAGTTTTTATACATATAGGTTAGTTCCTGATTATAAGTAGAAGAGGCTTTTACAAAAGGATTATTTTGGGTATAATTTTCATCTGTCAGAATGCTCTTTACGGGGTTGATCTGCCAAAAAGTAGGTCTCATCATCCGGCTTGAAAAGGAATAGGAAATATTGTTTTTATCATTAATGCTGTAATTGAAACTTGCATAGGGAAGGAAGTTATTATAATTCCTTTTAATTCTTTGAAGTTCTGGGGTGGGAGCATTGTCGGAAGTTCCTAAACTATTGGTGATCTCATATCTGGCACCAATTTTTCCAGAGAATTTGTCAGAAAGTTTTTTTTCTGCTGTTACATAAAATCCGTAGATGTTCTCATCATAGATAAAGTGATTGGGTGCAGATTTGAATATTGGCGAAGGATCATAAATATAAGTATCATTTTTAGTGTCGTTATCGGTCTTGGTTTTATTATAATTCCCTCCCACCGAAAGTGTCAGATCGTTATTAAATTTCTGAATATAATCTACCGTTCCGGAGAAGTTATTGATAAGCTGAGGCAGATCTTGAAATACTTGTGACGTTCTTTTACCTATCTCTCTGTTTATATTGGAAGCAAAAGTTTGATTATCAATAAACTGAAATTTTTTATAATTCAGATAAGCGGCATTGACATTTAATTTACTTCCTAATGAATCTGTTTTTAATTCATAATTTAAATTTACAGAATTGTTATAGGATCTTGTATCCTTATTATTTTTTGACCAACTGTATTTTATCCCATTTTCATTGGTGATGGTATTAAACAGTTCTGCTGTAGAATTATAACCTTTATTAGCCCATGTATTCCAGGATAATGCCAGATTACTGTTATCTGTCAGCTGATAATCGAGATTTAGATATCCTCCTATATTTTTGTTGGGATTGTCGATATCTCCTGTTGATATATTTGAAGATTTGCTGTTACCGTTTTTTAAGGTATAAGTTTGGGCATTTATATTTTCACCTCCACTCAGGTTAGCACTTATTCCCAATTTCCCTTTTCTGTAATTAGCAGAAAAGCTTGCCTGGCTGGCATTATACTTACTTTGTGTATTAGACATTCTCATATTTCCATTGAGACCATCACTCATTTTTTTCTTTAAAATGATATTGATAATTCCATCAGATGATTCTGCCTGATACTCACTTCCCGGAACTGTAATCACTTCAATTTTCTGGATGTTTTCTGCCGGTGTATTTTTCAGAAACTGAACTAAAGATTCAGCGTCCATATTACTTTTTCTTCCGTTGATATAGATCAGCGCATTATTTTTTCCTGCGATTTTCAATGTTTTATCATCTGTAGAAGATAATAACGGAGTCTGCTTTAATAGATCAAAAGTGGTATTTCCTTTCGCCACAGGAGATGCTGCCACATCATATACAAAACGATCGCTTTGCTTTTTGAAAACCTGTTTTGTGATGGTAACTCCTTCTATATTTTTTGTTTTTGCCGTATCCGCTTTCTTTTCCTGAGCAAATGCACAAGTACCGAATACGATGGCCATTGACAAAATTATACGTTTCATGTTGTTTTTATTTAAGAGTGGATTGAGTGTATAAGTTTTATAGTTAGGTTCTTGATTTTACAGCATCGTTAGCTGATTTCATTTCCCTTGCTTTTTTCAGTTTCTGATTTCCGAAATTATAAGTAACTCCGATGCTCATTAACCTTGGATAATTGAAGTTGGTGATATTATTATATTTTCCATTAGGTTGTACTCCTTTAATGCTGTAGAAACTTTGATTAAATAAGTCACTCACTTCAGCTACAATCGTCCAGTCTCCTGCAATTTTTTTCAGACTTAAATCGAAACTTTGTCTTGCTCCTATTATTCCTCCTTCCATGGCGGTCTGGCTGGCAAAGAAGTAATTAATACCTAAGAACCAGTCTTTTTTAGAAGAAAGTCTGATGACATTATTGAGGGTTGCAGACATATTGTAGTTTTTAACATCAATGATGTAAGGATCTACCACTTCAGTTTCTCCCGGAACGGGCATAGAAGTTGGGTCTTCAAATACTCCGCCTTTGTAGGTAACATATCCTAAATTGACAGAATAGTTGGTCGTCCATATGTCTTTGAACCAGGATTTGTTCATTCCAAGAGTTAGGGCAATCTCCCTGTTTTTACCATAATTGGTTCTGATATATCTTAAGAATCTGGTAGTTTCCATAATTGGATTTCCTTTGATATCCTTTATGATTTTCCCCTCAGAATCTTTTTTAGGAGCTGTTACAGTTCCCTGCAATGGAATCAGGTCTGAAGCGGCTGCATCTTCTACCATGTTAAAACTAAGGTTGGCATAAAATGCATTTTTATACATATAATTCAGCTCTTGGTTATAATATTTAGAAGCCAGGATAAAGGGATTGTTCTGCGTATAATTGGTAGGAGTAAAGTAAGTTCTTGATGGATTCAGTTCCCAGAATCTTGGTCTTCTGATTCTGCTGGAAAAAGTATAGCTCAAATTATGGTCTGAACTGATGGCATAATTTAAATTCAGGTAAGGCAGAAGGTTGTTGTAATTTCTTTCAAATCCTGTTTTATCTACAATATCACCTGTACTTCTGGTCATTTCGTAACGCGCTCCTATTTTTCCGGATATCTTCTCAGTTAATTTTCTTTCATAGTTCAGGTAAATTCCGAGAATATTTTCTTTATAAATGAAGTGATTGGTTTGGTTGGGATCGATGATAAATTCCCCTTTTACTAGTTTATCCTGTTTGGTGTCGTTATCCGTGTTAGTGTGGTTATAGCTTATTCCCATCAGCCATGTAGCTCCTTTAGCTGTCTTTTTCAGATAATCAATATTGGCGGCGTAGTTATTAATGATTTGGGGTACAGCCTGATGCAATGCTGAATATTTATTGATCGTATCATTTGTTAAAGGAAAACTTTCATTGAAACTCACTTTATCTCTGTTGAACCATAGGTAAGAAACGTTTGATGTAAGTTTACTGCCCAGAGAATCTGTTTTCATCTCATAATTCAAATTGAAAGAATGATTTCTGGTCTGTGCATCCTCGTTATTGACCGTTCTGTTGTTTAATACTCCGTTTTGCCAGTTGGTAATATCCAGTACAGAATTGAAACTTTTGTTGTATCTCATGTTGTAAGAAAATCCAAGGCTGTGTTTTTTATTGATTTCATAATCAACATTGAAGCCTCCTCCAAAATTTTTGTTAGGATCATCATTGAACCCAAATGACTCATTTCTGAAAGTAGGATCACCGTTAGACAGCGTATATCTTTGTCTGTCTGTCCAGCTTCCCGTTCTGAAATTTGAGTTGCCAGACCATTTTCCCTGTCTGAAATTAAAAGAAGCTCCTGCATTGGGGTTATTGTAATATGCCTGCTCGTTCTGCATTTTCAACGTTCCGTTGTAGCCGTTGTTTTTGCTTTTTTTCATCACAATATTAATTACCCCTTCTTTAGATTCAACCTGGAATTCACTTCCGGGAACTGTAATGACTTCTATTTTCTGGATATCCTCAGAGGGAGTAGATTTCAGCATTTCAATCAATGCCTCAGAGTCCATATTGGTTTTCTTATTATTGATATAAATCACGGCATCATTTTTTCCCAAAATCTTCAGCGTTTTTCCATCAATACTGGAAATCATCGGAGTTTGCTTTAAAAGATTAAAGGTGTTGGTCCCTTTTGCGATAGATGAAGAAGCGACATCATACACCAAACGGTCACCTTGCTTTTTGAAAACCTGCTTCTTGATATTCACTGCATCAATAGCATTTACTTTCATACTGTCTTTTTTCTGCTGGGCAGTGATAAGTCCACCGAAAAATAGTGCTGCAATAAGAATTTGAGTCTTCATGATTATTCTTTTTTAATTAATAGCTTGTATGGTTTGTTATTTAACATTGCAAAGATATATAATAAATTTAGTATCATGCAATACAAAGTACTGAAAAATATTTTTAATTAAATTTAATTGATTGATTATCAGTTAATAAAAATTTAGTTAAAAATAATGATTGCTTGACCTTTCTGTATAATAAGACAAATAACAGATGTTAAATGTTACATGGAAGAAAGAAATTAATGAAGAATTTTAATTAAAAAAAAGAGAAAAACAATAAAATGTGCTGGTGATAGACTTTTATTATTAATTTAGTGAAAACTAAAAACTAATACCATATGCGAAAATTTTATCTATTATTTTTGTTGTCTATGTTGTTATTTTCATGTAAGAATGAATCTTTGCTAGAAATAGAAGACAACACTTCCAATTCAACATCCAATTATAATTTTGGAGCTACTACACAAAGAAATTTCCAGGGAGTTGTTCTTGATACAAACGGAATCCCGGTTTCCGGAGCAACAGTTACAATCGGAACAAGTACTGTTACCACCAATCTTAAAGGTTTGTTCACATTTAAAAATGCTTCGGTAAAAGAAAATTTTGCCCATGTAAAAGTGACAAAACCTGGCTTTGTAAATGCATCAAGAGTTTTAGTTCCTACCAACGGAATAAACAGAGTGAATATCATGATGATTCCGGCGACAACAACCTCTACAATTGCTACTGGTTCAACCTCTACAGTTTCACTACCCAACGGAACGAAAGTAAAATTCGATGGTAGCTTCAAAGATGCCAACGGAAATCCCTATTCAGGAAGTGTGAGCGTTGGAGTTTTTCACTTAACATCATCCGACCCCTATCTTAATGAGTTAATGCCAGGATCTTTTTTGGCAACCAACTCGGGAGGAAATGCCAGAATAATGGAAACTTTTGGAATGCTGCATGTACAATTAACAGGAAGTTCCGGACAGAATCTTCAGATTGCCAACGGTCATACTGCAGAAATTACAGTTCCAATAGATGCTGCACAGACTTCCAGCTCACCAGCCACAATCCCCTTATGGTCATATAATGAAGAGACCGGAATGTGGAAAGAAGAAGGGGCTGCAACAAAGATTGGAAATACCTATGTAGGAACAGTAAGCCATTTTTCGTGGTGGAATTGTGATGCACAGTTTCCACAGGCAACAATGAAAGTAACGGTGAAAAATTCCGCAGGACAGGTTTTACCTAATATTAAAGTAACTTTAAAGAGAAGCTCTCAATCCTATGAAACTTATGGAATCACAGATAATACAGGAACAGTGTCTGGAATTGTTCCGGCAGGGGAGATTCTTGCTTTAAATGTTTATGATGCCTGCAATAATGTAATGTATACTTCTAACGTTGGACCTTTTACGGCTGGAATGATAACAACTATTACAGATATTACAGTAAATCCTTCTACATCTACCAATTTTACGATTCAGGGAAGTCTCAAAACCTGTGCGAATACTGATGTTACTGATGGTTATGTAATATTGAGATCTGCTTTAAACACCAACTATTTCCAGTATTTATCAGTACCTGTAAACAGTACCGGAGGCTTTACATTCAATACGTATGCATGTACTGCAAATCCTCAGTTTACCTATGAGGGATTTGATGCCCTTAATTTACAAAGTACCAATGAAGTCACTTTCACGGCTCCATCTACCACAGTAAATTTGGGGAATATCATGGTTTGTAATTCTGTGAGTGAATTGATCAGTTATAAAATTGATAATCAGCCAACCGTTAATATAGTGGGATTGTTCAATGCACAATGGACAGGTCTTATACCTTCACCCATTATATCACCTAAACAATTGAGAATAAGTTCGCTGAATGCTGCAGGGCCATTTTTTTCTATGACTCAGAATAATATGTTGGGAGTTGCTGCAAGTTTTACTTCTAATTATGGGCTTGAATTTTCTGGAGGGGCTATTACAACCAATAATGGAAACCTCGTTGTCAATGTAAGTTCTTTTGGAGCGGTAGGAGACTATATTGATTTTACAGTTAATGGTACCTATACCGATAATTCAGGAAATCACACCTTCACGGCAACAGGGCATGTAAAACGGGATTTGTAATCACCATAAAAATAAAAAGGACCGAAATGGTCCTTTTTTTATGCAGTATATTTATTCTCTATCGAATCGTGCTAGTTTTTTATCTACCCAAACTGTTGCGAAAGGAAAGAATGCCGATAATAAGGCAAAAACAAAATCTTCATCATCCCAGTTATAAATTTTTCTTGCAGGAAGGCAAAGTAAAAGATAAAGGGTGAAAAATAATCCATGTAAGCTGCCAATAACGCTGATGAAGATAATAGAATATAAATTTTCATCATATCGGATCCAGATCATCGCAACACAGTACAGCAAAAGACATGAAACAGCTTCGGCAAGACAAATCTGCTTAAACCATTTGATAATTTTTTCCTGAGAATATTTTGAGAATATTTTTTCGATGAAGTCCATTTCTTAAATTATGAGGTGAGAGATAAAAGGTAAGAGTCTTTCTCTTGCTTTTAGTTTTAGCCTCTCATTTCTGATGTGCAAAATTACTTATAAAAACTACTACCATCCAAATATTCAAAAACTTCAGGTGGCAGCATTGGTCTTACATTTTTACCATTCTTAACCATATTCCGGATTTCCGTAGCAGAAAGTTCTATTACCGGAGCCTTGATCAGAGAGATATTTTCATGTTGTAAATATTCGGAATCTTTTTTCTCTCCTTCAAATACTCTTGGATACACAATAATATGATGATTTTTGATCAGCGTATCAGAGTTTTTCCATTTGTGAAGACTCTTAAGATTGTCTTCGCCCATGATCAGACTGAAAGAATAATCAGGATATTTTTCATGAAGATAAGTTAGTGTATCAATAGTATAGCTTGGCTTCGGAAGGGAAAACTCCACATTGGAAGCTCTCATATTAGGATAGTTCTTTACGGCAAGCTGTACCATATCAAGCCTGTTATGGTCATTCAGTAAAGATTTTTTGTCTTTAAAAGGATTTTGAGGACTTACTACAAACCAAAGTTCATCCATGTCAGAATTTTCCAGAATATAATTAGCCAGAATAAGATGCCCGATATGAATAGGATTGAATGATCCGAAAAATAAACCGATTTTTTTCATTTTTTGTTAGCTAATAGGTAGCGGATAGCAGGTAGCAGTAGTTTAGAATATCAATATTTTGATCAGAACTTTATATTTGTTCAGGCTTTTATTACCTGCAACCTAAATCCTGCAACTTGACTTACTCTCTAAATTTTACATCCTTAATATTAAGATAATGAGTTACATTGCCTTTCCAGTGATTTTCTTCCAGGGTAAAAGCAAGGTCGAAACTTTTATTTTTAAAATCCTCAACAAACTGTCCCAGCTTGAATCCGACACATTCAATATTTCGTCCTGTAGATTCCTGTCTGATATAAAACTTCAGGTGATTATTATCTTTTCCCATGGTTTTTACATACCCGGAAAGTTTCTGATCCGTTAACGTAAAAATAGGTTTCATATTATGAGGTCCAAATGGAGCCAGTTTTCTGTGGAAATTGATAAACTCTCTGTTGATTTCATCTACTTTAATCTCTGTATCAATCGTAATAGAAGGTTCTTTTTGATGATCCTTGATTTTTTCAGAAACAATTCTTTCAAATTTTTCCTTGAAAGCATCAAACTTATCCTTCTCCATCGAAAGTCCGGCCGCGGCATGATGTCCTCCGAATTTAAGGAAATATTCAGAACATAAATCAAGGGCTTCATGCACATCAAAATCAGAAACAGATCTTGCAGAAGCTACCATTTCCCCATTATTACCATCGGTAAAAACAAGCGTAGGTTTATAATAGGTTTCAATAAGCCTTGAGGCTACAATACCAATTACTCCTTTATTCCATTCGGGATGATAAACGATCGTAGTATGCTTGGTTTCCTGCTGGGATTCTATGATCTGATTCAGGGCAGAAAGAGTGGAATTCATATCCAGCTCACGCCTTTCATCATTAAGGTTCATGATATCATTCACAATCTGATTAGCATGTTTCAGATTGTCAGAAACCATAAGCTCTACAGCTGCTTTACCATGAGAAATTCTTCCGGCAGCATTAATTTTAGGAGCGATTTCAAAAACAATATTGGAAATTTCAAAATGAGAGAGTTTATCCTCAGGAATCAATAATCTTAAACCAAGATTTCTGGTCTTTCTGAGGGTTTTTAATCCCATTTTAGCCAGAACTCTGTTTTCTCCTGTCATCGAAACAATATCTGCAGCAATGGAGATCGCCAGAAGGTCTGTCAGTTCAAATAATTCTGCTTCCGGTAATTTATAAATGGTATTAAGTCCCTGGCAAAGCTTAAAACCTACACCACATCCTGACAATTCTTTGAAAGGATATCGGCAGTCGCTTCTTTTGGGGTCAAGTACAGCCGCAGCATTAGGAATCTCTTCACCCGGAAGGTGATGGTCGCAAATAATAAAATCGATGTCCAGATTGCTGGCATAGTTGATCATATCAAGGGCTTTGATTCCGCAGTCCAGAGCAATGATTAATGAAAAACCATTTTCTTTGGCAAAATCAATTCCTTCTGTGGAAATTCCATATCCTTCAGAATTTCTGTCAGGAATATAATAATCCAGATATTTTTTCTCAACAATTTTGCTGAGATAAAGGTACATCAAAGCAACAGCTGTGGTTCCGTCCACATCATAGTCACCGTATACCAATATTTTTTCTCCATTTTCAATAGCGGTAGCAATACGTTCTACAGCTTTTTGCATGTCTGCCATTAAAAACGGATTGTGTATATCGTTAAGGTTGGGTTTGAAGAATTCTCTGGCCTTTTGATAATTGTCAATTCCCCTTAGAACGAGGATTTTAGATTCAAAAGTACCAAAACCAAGTGACGAACTTAGTCTGTCAACAACTTCCTCATCGGGTTCAGGCTTGTAAATCCATTTTTGACTCATTTCACAAAAATAGGGAAAAAAGTTCTAAAAGCGTCTTTAAAAATCAGCAAATTAGATTTTAAAATGGATGGCATAAGTATGAGCAAAATTTATACTTGTTAGTTTAATTGATCATAGGAATTATATTTTTATTCATTTTAAAAATGATCTTTACAGGAAAATTATACTCTTTCAAACTATATGTATCACGCGTTTTTATGCTTGTTTTGTTTAAAATAAGCAGTAAGAACTTTCGGGTTTCTTTTCAATAATAAAAAAATAACATTCAAGACAGATATAGGAGAATTTTTGACTTAATAATTGTTAAAAAAGGTTATCTTCGTGCTCCAAATTTTAAATGACTATGAAAAAAATTACGCTAAGCCTTATGTTATTTGGGGCAATGTATTCGATCAATGCACAGAAAATTAACCTCGGAAAAGCTGCCGGAATGGTTTCAAATGGTGCAAAAGCCTTAACATTTACCAACGAAGATGCTATTAAATTATCCAAAGAATCAGTAGATTGGATGGATAAAAACAATCCTGTAGCAGGACCTAAAGACCCATACACTGTGAGACTGAACAAATTGTTCGGAAAACACAAATCTCAGGATGGTCTGAACTTGAATTATAAAGTTTATAAAGTAAAAGATATCAATGCGTTTGCCTGTGCAGACGGAAGTGTACGCGTATTCTCTTCATTAATGGATATCATGACTGATAATGAGTTGCTTGCTGTAATCGGACACGAAATCGGCCACGTAAAGAATCAGGATACCAAAGATGCTATGAAATCAGCTTACCTGAAAGCGGCTGCATTAGATGCTGCATCATCGGCTTCGTCAGCTGTAGCTACCCTTAATGAAAGTCAGGTAGGAAAAATGGCGAATGCTTTTTTAGACGCTTCACACAGTAAAAAGCAGGAGTCTGAAGCAGATACGTATTCATATGATTTTATGAAAGCTAATAAATATGATGTTGTGGGTGCTTATACAGCTTTTAAAAAGTTAGCTTTACTTTCAGAAGGAAGTACACAGACTAATTTTGAAAAGATGTTCAATTCTCACCCCGACAGCAATAAAAGAGCAGAATCTATCAAAAAGAAGGCAGAGAAAGAAGGTTTATGGAAGGATCCGGGAACTGTAGCTTTACCTACTGCTAAATTGACGAAATAATTATTTTATTTATTGTTTAAACGAAAATACCTCAAAGCATTGCTTTGAGGTATTTTTATATAGATTTTAATGTTGTTCAGATTATGAATACATTTTTTCTCTTAATTCTTTTACCTTTTTATCAGCAAGGTATTCGTCATAAGTCATTTCTCTGTCGATGATTCCGGTAGGAGTCAGTTCAATGATTCTGTTACAGACTGTTGAAAGCATTTCGTGGTCATGAGATGCCAGTAAAAGATTTCCTTTGAAGTTAGATAAAGAGTTGTTCAAAGTTGTGATACTCTCAAGGTCTAAGTGGTTGGTAGGTTCATCTAATAAAAGAACATTCGCTTTTTGAAGCATCATTCTACTGAACATACATCTCATTTTTTCACCTCCTGAAAGTACTTTACAAGATTTCAAAGCTTCATCTCCTGAGAATAGCATTCTTCCTAAGAATCCTCTTACAAATTCTTCGTGACGCTCTTCATCATTCTTTGTAAACTGTCTCAACCAGTCAACCAAACTTAGGTCTTCCTGGAAGAAGTTGGTATTATCCAACGGCATGTGAGACTGATTGGTAGTAACTCCCCATGCAACCGTACCTTTGTCCGCTTCTACATTTCCAGCCAGAATTTCGAAGAATTCTGTAATGGCCAAAGAGTTTTTGGAAAGTACAGCTACTTTATCTCCTTTTTTAAGATTTAAATCAACATTAGAGAATAATAATTCTCCGTCTTTCGTTTTTTCAAGACCTTTTACATCAAGGATCTGATCTCCAGCTTCTCTCTCCATTTCGAAAATAATAGCAGGATATCTTCTTGAAGAAGGCTTAATATCGTCAATATTTAATTTGTCGATCATTTTCTTTCTTGCAGTCGCCTGTTTAGCTTTCGCTACGTTAGAACTGAAACGTGCAATGAAGTCCTGAAGTTCTTTTTTCTTCTCTTCAGCTTTCTTGTTGGCCTGAGCTCTTTGTCTTGTTGCCAATTGAGAAGCCTGATACCAGAAAGAGTAGTTACCTGTATATAGGTTAAGTTTAGAATAATCAAGGTCACCGATGTGTGTACAAACCGTATCAAGGAAGTGACGGTCGTGAGATACAACAATTACCGTATTTTCATAATCAGCAAGGAAGTCTTCCAACCATGAGATGGTGTCAATGTCAAGGTCGTTGGTAGGCTCATCCAGAATCAATACATCAGGGTTCCCGAAAAGTGCCTGAGCCAAAAGAACTTTTACTTTGTCTTTGTTCTCAAGTTCACTCATCAACTGCCAGTGCATATCATCCGTGATTCCTACGTTAGAAAGCATAGTCTGAGCATCAGATTCTGCAGTCCAGCCACCCATTTCATCATAAATTACACCTAGTTCACCGGCTTTAATACCGTCTTCGTCAGAGAAATCTTCTTTTGCGTATAACGCATCCATTTCCTCTTTTATCTCAAATAATTTCTTATTACCTCTTAAAACAGCTTCAAGAACAGTAAACTGATCGTAAGCAAAGTGATCCTGCTCCAAAACTGACATTCTTTTCCCTGGTTCCAGAGATACATGCCCTGTTGTAGGATCCTGCTTTCCTGTTAGTATTTTCAGGAATGTAGACTTTCCCGCACCGTTTGCTCCGATGATCCCGTAGCAGTTTCCTTTGGTAAACATAATATTTACCTCGTCAAAAAGAACTCTTTTCCCGAATTGTAAAGATAAGTTAGATACTGTTAACATATAGTTTTGTAAATTTGGCGCAAAAATACGAAAAGAATTTGGGTATTTTGTAATAATATAATAGTCAAGTTTTTAAATGTATGGTATTTTTTATATATTTCATTAACGAAATTTTAAAATGATGAAGATTGAGAAAACAGTTAGCATATTAAATAAAAGAGCCCGTTTTGAATATGAAATTCTAGAAGAATACGAAGCCGGAATGGTTTTGACGGGTACGGAAATAAAATCTTTACGTTCATCCAAAGCATCCATTACAGAATCCTTCTGTCAGTTTATTGATGGGGAATTGTACATCATCAACATGATGATTGATGAGTATAAATTGGGAACTTTTTACAATCACAAAACAAAAAGGGAACGGAAATTGCTCTTGCACAAAAAAGAATTACAAAAACTTGAAAAAAAGTTAAAGGATGCTGGGAACACCATAATACCTTTAAAATTATATATCACTGACCGAGGGAAAGCAAAGGTGCTGATAGCGCTTGGTAGAGGGAAAAAACTTTTCGATAAAAGAGAGGCGATAAAAGATAGAGAAAATAAACGGAACCTCGACAGAATATTAAAGAAAAGTTAAAAATCATTTGAAAAACTTTGTATATAAAGAAAAATTATATTTATTTTGCATTATCAATTATTTAATCATTTAATTCTATGAAAAATCTAAAATTAGGAATTTCAGCATTGGCGCTTACTGTTGCCTCTACTGTTTTCGCACAGACTACCAACAATCCGTGGTTAATCGGAGTTGGTGCTCATGCTGAAAACCACGTAGCAGCAAGAGGTAACTTCAGTAATACGTTCTCTGCTAACAATTTGACAAAAAGTATGTTCAATGTGAACAACTTTTCTATTACACCTCCACTATCTAAGTTAACAGTTGCTAGAAACGTTGGAAAAGGTTTAGTAATTGACTGGCAAACTTCTGTTGGAAATGTTGAAAACAAAAGATTCAACATGGGGAAAGAATTTTTCCTAATGACAGGTCTTGGTTTCCAGGCTCACGCTGCAGGTCTTTTATGGAACGAAGAATCTTGGTTTGATCCATATTTAAGAGTTGGTGCTAACTACTTAAGACATGACTATACAGCTATTACTTTCCCTAGAACATCTGTTGACGCTAACGGTAATCCAATCGAAAACGTAACTAATGGTAAGGATGGTAACGAAAACGGTAAAGCTAATCACTTTACTGTAGCTACAGGTGCTGGTGCTAACTTCTGGGTAACTAAGAACTTCGGTCTTGGTGTTCAAGGAGATTATGTATCAACTCCAGGTGACAAATCTACTGTTGCTAACTTCTGGCAAGCTTCTGCTTCTATCTTATTCAGATTTGGAAACAGAGACAGAGATAAGGATGGTATCCTAGATAAAGATGACCTTTGTCCAGATACTCCAGGTTTACCAGAATTCCAAGGATGTCCTGATACTGACGGTGACGGAGTTCCAGATAAAGATGATCAATGTCCAGAAGTGGCTGGTCCAGTTGAAAACAACGGATGCCCTTGGCCAGATACAGACGGCGATGGTGTAATCGACAAAGATGATGCTTGTCCTACAGTAGCAGGTCCTGCTGAAAACAACGGTTGTCCTTGGCCAGATACAGACGGTGATGGTATCTTAGATAAAGATGATGCTTGTCCTACTGTTCCAGGTCTTCCTGAATACAACGGATGTCCAGCTCCTAAGAAGCCAACTGCTGTTGTAGCTACTGAAGCTCTTAAAGATATCTTATTTGATTTCAACAAAGCTACAATCAGACCTCAGTCTAACGATAAATTAGACAGTGCTGCTAAGATCATCAAAGATGCTCCAGCTGAAAACTTCGTAGTAGTAGGTATGACAGATGCTAAAGGTGCTGCTGCTTACAACTTGAAACTTTCTAAACAAAGAGCTGCTGCTGTAGTAGGTGCTTTAGAAGCTAGAGGTGTAAACCCTGCAACATTGAAATCTATCGGTATCGGTTCTCAGGAAGCTACTGTTCCTGCAACTGCAAGTGATGCTGAAAGACAACAAGACAGAAAAGTTATCGTAAGAGCTATCTCAGGTGCTGAGTGGGATACTTACAAGAAAAATGACTTAACTGTAGCTAAACCAGCTAAAAAAGCGGTTAAGAAAGGTGCTAAAAAAGCTCCGGCTAAGAAAGCTCCAGCTAAAAAGAAAAAATAATTAATTTTTCTAAATAATGAATACCTCCAATTTGATTGGAGGTATTTTTTTTTTGTTGACTTTTGAGTAATTTTGTTGGAAATTTAAAAATTAAAATGGGAAGAGCATTTGAATATAGAAAAGCTTCTAAAATGGCCAGATGGGACAAGATGGCCAAAACATTCTCTAAAATTGGAAAAGATATTGCTTTAGCGGTAAAAGCTGGTGGAACAGATCCGGAATCCAATCCTGCATTGAGAAGATGTATCCAAAACGCAAAAGGGGCGAATATGCCTAAGGATAATGTTGAAAGAGCCATTAAGAAAGCGAGTGGTGCAGATGCAGAAAACTATGAAGAAATCACTTATGAAGGTTATGGGCAAGGTGGTGTTGCTTTTTTTGTAGAATGTACTACAAACAACACAACAAGAACTGTAGCTAACGTAAGAGCTGTTTTCAATAAGTTTGACGGTAACCTTGGTAAAAATGGTGAACTGGCATTTATTTTCGATAGAAAAGGAATTTTTACCATAGATTTAGCTCAAATCAAAATGGATTGGGATGATTTCGAAATGGAAATGATTGATGGGGGTGCAGAAGATGTAGAAAAGGATGAGGAGGAAGTAATGATTACTACAGCTTTTGAAGATTTTGGTTCTCTATCTCACAAATTGGATGCGCTTGGAATTGAAGCAAAAAGTGCAGAGCTTCAAAGAATTCCAAACAATACAAAAGAAGTAAACGCAGAACAGTTCAAAGCTAATATGAAAATGCTTGAGCGTTTCGAAGAGGATGATGACGTGCAAAACGTTTACCACAATATGGAAATCACAGAAGAGCTGATGAACTCTTTATAAAAAATAACATAGCATTCATATACAGTTAATTTTCAATTAGTTTCTTTGTACAAAACTATGAAAAGAAACGTTGAATTAGTTGTTATATCGGATGTTCATTTGGGAACTTATGGATGTAAGGCTAAAGAATTGTTGAGATACCTCAATTCTATCCAGCCTAAAACGTTAGTTTTAAACGGTGATATTATTGATATCTGGCAGTTTAAAAAGTCTTACTTCCCTAAACCTCATTTGAAGGTAATCAGAAAGATTCTTTCACTGGCTACCAAAAACACAGATGTCTATTATATTACAGGCAATCACGATGAAATGTTTCGTAAGTTCACAGATTTTGAACTGGGAAAACTTAAAGTCTGTAATAAAATCTGTCTGAATATAGACGAGAAAAAAACCTGGATTTTTCACGGAGATGTTTTCGATGCATCCGTCCAGCACTCAAAATGGATCGCCAAACTTGGCGGAAAAGGCTATGACCTTCTTATCATAATCAATAATGTTGTAAATTGGTTCTTAGAAAAAATGGGTAAAGAGAAATACTCGTTTTCCAAAAAGATCAAAAACAATGTGAAAAAAGCAGTAAAATATATCGGTGATTTTGAACTTACGGCTTCTGAGCTGGCTATTGATAATCATTATGATTATGTCGTTTGCGGACATATCCATCAACCGCAGATCCGTGAGGTCGTTAATAAAAAAGGATCCTGTACTTATCTGAATTCCGGTGACTGGATAGAAAATCTCTCTGCTTTAGAATATCATGATAAAGAATGGAAGATTTTTTATTACGATGAGCATAAGCATTTACTGAAAGATGATGAAGCGGAAGAAATCCCGGAAATGGATAATTCTGCACTTTTAAAAATTGTAACCAACTTTTCCTAAATGAAGATTTTGTATGCATTCCAGGGTACTGGAAACGGACATGTTGCCAGAGCACAGGAAATCATTCCTCTTCTCAAAAAACATGTGTCTGTTGATACCTTGATCAGTGGACATCAATCGCAATTGAAGGCTGATTTTGATATTAATTTTCAACACAGAGGTATTTCTCTTCTTTATAATAAAACAGGCGGTTTATCCTATCGGAAAACATTTACAGAAAATAAATTCTTTGAAGCCGCTAAAACAATCAGAGAACTAGAACTTTCACAATATGATTTAATCATCAATGATTATGAACCATTGACGGGTTGGGCTTCCAAGCTGAAAAAACTTCCGATGATAGAACTCAGCCATCAGGCTTCTATGAGTTTTCCTGAAACACCCAAACCAGAGAAAAAAGATTTTCTGGGAGAAATGATTTTAAAATATTATGTTCCCAGTGAAAGGAAAATAGGGTTTCATTTTGAAAATTATCATCCACAGATTAAAAAACCTGTAATCAGGAGAAAGATCAGAAATCTTAATCCTTACAAACAGGGATATTATCTTGTTTATCTGCCTAGTTTTGCAGATGAGAATATCATTAAGGTTTTAAGAAAAATTCCTGTAGAATGGAAAGTGTTTTCAAAATACAGCAAAGTACAGGTAAAGGTCAAAAATATAGAAGTATTTCCTATTGATGAAAGCCAGTATCTGAAATACTTTGAAGGCTGTGACGGAATTTTGTGTAATGCAGGTTTTGAAAGTCCGGCAGAAGCATTATTTATGGATAAGAAACTATTTGTGATTCCTATCCACAATCAATATGAACAGGAATGCAATGCATGTGCTCTTGACAAAATGGGAATCCCCAATTCCAAGGTTTTAAATCTTCGGGAAATTATGGAGTGGGTAGCTTCAGATCATCATCTCAGAGTAGATTATCCGGATGATATTGAAGATATCCTTCTCAATGAAGTTTTAATTCTTTAAAAAGATATCGTCCACATCACTCATTCTCATCATTACAGATCTGGCATAGGAACAGTGCGGGTATACTTTCCAATTGTTTTCTCGGGCAAATTTGATAGCTTCTTCCACTAAAAATTTTCCCATTCCCCTGCCTTCAAATTCCGGGTGTACCAATACGAAAGAGATAATGAATTTATGATCTTCCGGGAAAATAGTATACGTAAGTCTTCCTACTTCTTTTGTTTCATTATTTAACGTAAGAACTCCACCGTTTCCGGATTTATTGTTTTCAAATTTCATAAGGATAAAATTAAAAATTTGTTATTATCGTTGTTCCGATATTTTTATACGTTCTTTAAGCTCGTGAATTTCCTTTTTCAGAAGGTTAATATATTCCTGCTGGTTTTGAAAAAGAAAATATGGAATGTTATAAAAGTAATTATTGCTAGCTGAATAATTACCAGAGTTATTGTCGTAATTATTCACCTGATAATTGGCTAGATCATCCTCTTTTATATCCTCTACAGAAGTGTTCAATGCTTTTGCCATACGTCCCCATTCTTCGTCTGAAATCTTAATTTCACCCTTTTCTCTTCTTTGGTATTGTGATTGGGTCATATGCAGTATTTTGGCCATACATTCCTGTGTGTATTCTTTCTCCTTACGAGCTTTGATGAGTTTGTTTTTGATCATTTTTGTGTTTTTTATGTTGACACAAATATAATATTTTATGGATTAGATAGATATAAAAAACACTCGAGCCCATATCTTTTTTACAATCTGCTTTTTATTACCAAAGAAGTATTATTTAATAACTATAATTACTCTTTATGGGCTGAAATCACATAAAATTCACATAAAAATCAAAGATGTAATTCATAACTGTTTGATATATTTGAAATAGTAAAACAACACAAAGCAATTTTAAAAAAAATTATTATGAGAAAAATTAAATTACAAAAGGTACACCTTCATGATGCAAAACCATTATCCAGAACAGAATTGAAAAACGTTTTTGGGGGAAATACCCCAACATCTCCAGGAGGAGGGGACAAAGATTGTGTTCTTAATTGGATTAAATGCCCTGGACAGGGACTTGCTAGGGTAGGTACCGCTCAACAAGGCTTAGTATGTTGCTAATGTATTAGTGTGGAAAAAATGTTAAAATACATTTTACTATTCTATTCGACAGTTGTATTTTGTCAAAATACAACTGTCTTGTATGAATTGAAAAAGAAATGTAATGACATTTCTATAGGAGCTGTTGTTGACAAGAAATATTACAAAGGATATACTACTTTAGTAGAAAATAAAGGAGAATATCCTCTTCAAGGTAAACTGAATTTAAAAGTTAACAGTAATTTTCCATTACCTTATTCTTTTATTTGTGGTAATAGCGACCAAAGTTTTAAGCCATCTGCTTTATTTACTGTTTCTAAAGAAAAATTGAGATTCAAGCTAGATAGTATTGAGATGTTTATGCCGGTACTACCTTTAAAGGATAAAAGTTCAGTTTTGCTTGATGATCAATATAAATTTAATGCTTCTTTTTCAAAATTATTGAATATCTTTTATAATAAGGAAGAAGATAATTTGAAATTGGAATCGTTGTTAGTAGAATACTCTAAAGAGAATTGTGACAGCTATATGCTGTTCTGGACATTAGTACAGCATTTTCAATTTAGGGGTTTCAGAGAAGCTTATTTTCAATCTTTTAAGAATTTATCTCCTAAAATTAGAAATTCAGAATATGGAAAAATGTTCTATAACGATTTAATAAATTCTCTTAGTTTATCTGAAAAGTCAAAATTTCCGGATTTACAATTTCAAAACAAAGCAATATTATCTTCTTTAGGAAAAAGCTATACTCTTGTAGAGTTTTGGTTTTCACATTGTAAACCATGTTTAGAAGAAATCCCTGTTTACAAAAAAATATATTCAAAATATAAAAATAAAGGCTTCGAAATGTTTAGTATTTCTACAGACCGGTCACAAGATATAAAAAAATGGAAAGAAGTTATTAGGGAGGAGAAGATGGATTGGTCTCAATTATTAGACGAAAATGGAATTGAGTCAAAAAAGTATAGTATAAACACATTTCCTACTACATTTATTTTAGACTCCAATGGATACATTATTAAAAAAAATGTTTCTTCTAAAGAACTTGAAAAATTTTTAGAAAAAAACCTGAAATAATTTTCCTTTCGATTCACATTTTATTTAGATATCTAATAATAAAAATATAAACTAAAATTAAAAAGAAACAGCTTCTAAAAGCTCATTCATGTACATGATACATAACTATTATTGTTTTATATATTTGAAATGTTAAAAACAACACAAAGCAATTTTTTAAAAAAATTATTATGAGAAAAATTAAATTACAAAAGGTGCACCTGCATGATACAAAACCATTATCCAGAACAGAATTGAAAAACGTTTTTGGGGGATCTGTCCCAACATCTCCTCAGTACAATGACGGAAGCAGTTACATGTGCTGTAACCGTAATGGTTGTAGTACATGTGTAAATAATGCTATACCAGCATGTGTTGAAGGAGCTTGGCCAGTTCCATGTTAATTTGATAAATGTGGTAAGGGGTAAATGATCTGATTTCCCCTTACCTTTGTAAAATTTTAAATAAATGAAAAATATTCTTTTTTTTCTCCTTATCATTATAAATATTAATGCTCAAAATAAGAGATTTGTATATGACTATCAATTTGTTTCCGATTCTACAAAACACTCAGAAATAAAATCTGAAACCATGTATCTGGATATTGAGTCAAAAGGGTCAGTCTATTATAGCAGTAGTGCTTATGTGAATGATTCAACTATGATTGCTGATGCAAAACTGGGAAAAATGACTATGCCTGCTGAAGGAAAAATTAATGAGCGTGTATGCAAAAGTTACCCTGATTATAAAACTTTTCTTTCTACAAAGTTCTATATAGAAAAATATAAAGTTTTAGACGAAAGGCAGCAAAATTGGAAAATACAGAAAGAGAAGGATAAAATATGCGGTTTTAATGTCCAAAAAGCCAGCCTGGATTTTGCGGGAAGAAAATGGATAGCTTGGTTTACCACAGAAATTCCAATTCAAGATGGACCTTATAAATTTCATGGATTACCTGGTTTAATTTTGAAAATTGAAGATGAGACGAAAAGCCATTATTTTCTATTGAAGAGTGTAAGGGTATTATCTAACAATACGGTTTATCCTAATATTGATCAATCGAAAAAAGAAATAGAAATTAATCAAAAGAAATATGTGAAATTATTTAAAGAATACAGACAAGACCCAGTGAAGGATTTAAAACAGTTATTAATTGAAGGGAAAATGGTGAGTTATACCGACAGATCCGGAAATATAGTTACTCCTTCACAAATAATTAAAAATTTAGAATCTGAGCGCAAGATGATGATTTTAAAGGACAATAATATTATAGAACTTGACTTATTACACTAATTTTCTTTCAGTTAAAGATAAGATAATTCAATCAAATTTTATTTTGAAGAAACAGTAACAGTTGAAACTTAATATAATCCGATGGAGTTAGATATGGTCGTTAAATACTCAAAAAATGATATTCCTTTCAGCACAACCAGATGACACTTACTTTATATGGCAGCTGGAAATACAACTGAGAAACTTTCATTCCTTAGGGATTTTAAAAGAAAGAATTCATATTGTGATTGGTTATCACCCTAAAGTAGGGTTAAAGCCTGATTTTAAAGTATTCATTCATAATAATCAGGATTTTGCTCTTTTTTTTCTTTACCCGGATACGAGGAAAAGGAAAAAATACCTTTCTTCCATAAGGCCACATTTGTTGAAAAAACATTGGAAACAATTTCCATTCCTGGAAAATCAGTGTGTTTTTTATCATGATTCTGATATTCTGTTAAGCAGAATTCCTGTTATTGATATACATAATGCTATGAATTATGTTTCCGATACACGCTCTTACCTGAACTGTCAATATATTACCTCAAGAGCAGATACTGATCTTTTGTATAAAATAGCTGAATTGGTAGGAATTACGGCAGAGAAAGTCTTTAGAAATGATGATCATGTGGGTGGAGCCCAATATCTTTTGCATGATATATCCTCTGAATTCTGGGATAAAGTAGAGGAAGATTCTGAAAATATTTTTAATTTACTTACTGAGTTTAATACAAAAGAAAAGCAGAAAAAAATAGATCTCCCGGATTATCTGCCAAAAGAAATCCATGCATGGTATGCTGATATGTGGGCTGTACTATGGAATTTATGGCTTTTTAATAAAGAAATCCGGATACATGAAGAAATGAATTTTTCATGGCCCACATGTCCTATTGAATATTGGGAGATCAACCCAATCCTTCATTATGCTGGTGAACATACAGATAAAAAACAATTTTTCTATAAGAGAGATTATGTACATTATGCTCCATGGTATGATGAAAATTTAGATTTTATTCCTGATACAAACTGTAGTTTCCCAATTATAGAACTTATAAAAAAAAGAAGAGAAGAATGTGATGCTCAAAGACTGGAATTAAGGAATAGTACATTTTATTTTATGGAAGATATTGGAAAGAAATATTTTGATAAATATTTTGTCACCAGAGAAAATCAGAACATTATTGAAATCTTCAATTCTGTAATAATTCCTGAAAATTTAGTAAAGGAGATAGATACTCTATTAAAAGATGAAAGTTATACAGAAATACAATTTACTAAAGTTTATATAGTAGACCAGCTCTTTACAGAAGCTTTTAAAAAAGTGTTGGATGTTATGATTTTAGAACTAAATAATGGTAAATTTTCCTTACATGATACAGGCTGCATTATAAAAGTTAAAGAAAGTTATAATACAACCCCTCTTAGAATTACTAAAGAAATCTATCTTTTACAATGAATGTTGGTTTACTAAATGGCTTGTCAGGAGAAGTTCTCCTGCTATTTTTAAATAAAGATAAAGCTTGTCATAAAAAAGGTCTGGCTTTGCTGAATTTTATTGCTGAAAAAATATTTTCTTGTAAAGATTATAGTTTTGAAAATGGGATTGTAGGATTCAGCTGGCTAATCGCTTTTTTGCATCAGAAAAAATACTTGAACATTAACAGCGATGAAATTTTAGAAGATGTGGATGATCAGGTTTACAAAATAACATTTGCTGATCTTGGACAAGACGAACCAAGTATTGATAAAATATTGGGTTTAGTCAACTATTTTTTGATCAGACATAGGAACAGCAATGTGGGAGAAAATTATTACAGGAAATTTGCTCATTCGGAATGTCTAAATTTACTCTTCAATTATCTTATAACTTATATTGAAAAATGTATTCGTAATACTCATATTACACCCTATGATTTTAACTGTTGCTGTAAAATTTTACTGAAGTTGGGATATAGTACTGAGTATATAAGCTTTAAAAATGTAAATGATCAGTTAATTGAATTTCATATTCATTTTATTCTTTTTTATGAGGCAAAAAGCATAACATCAAAAGACTTTGAAAACGATATATATACAGAAGGATTGCTGTACCTTCTTTTGTCTGCGAAACAAAAAAAGTATGAAATTCTCGAGCAAAGACTTCTTTATATAGGCCAAAAAGCAGGGAAATTATTTCTGCAGCATTTTATGTACAAAATATATTCTAAGGAAAAATTTGATTATTCTTTATTAGAAGTTAAACAATTATTGTTTATACTCACTAATTATCTTTCCCCGTATAATAGTTGTAGTCTTTGATAATAATATTGATAAACTGCCTTTCCGTCATTTTCGTAGCATCTATTTCCAGTTTCAGAATGCTTTTGATTTTTTCGGATAGTTTATTGATGATTTGTCGGTCATCTACTTTCAGAGCTTTGGTATAATTGTCTTTGATGATTCTCATGTCATTATCACTCAAAGCAATTACCTGAGGGAAAGAAGGGACATAATTTTCATGGATATTCTCCAGGATTGTATGAGAAATATTGATGTTGTTTTTTAGAGATATTACAGCTGTTCCGGAAGCAATGTCACCCAGACGCTGGTTATTTTTAGAAACAATCATAGAAATAAGTCCTATCACTCCGGCAAATGAAACATCTACAATTCTGAAAACCCAACGGATCATATAATCTGCGAAGCTGGCCTGGTAACCGTCGATCTTCACTACTTTTATTTTCATCACTTTTTTTCCGGGAGTCTGACCTTCCATCAGGCTTTCCAATACAAGAGGATAAATATAGATGGGAAAAGTAAGAATAAGATATACAGCCCGTATAGACCAGTCATCAAGGCCATCTAATAGGTATCCCAAATCGAAAATATTGAAGAACAGATACAGGATAATTACCACATAAGCAATCCTGATCAGTAGATCAATAATGAAGGCAAGCATCCTTTCTCCTACGCCTGCAATATTAAAATTAATATTTACATTTTGTGAGGTATTTATCGCAATTTGAGACATATTTTTTATTATTTTAGCCTTAACAATTATGAGAGAAGTTTATTTCATTAAACAAAATAAAGAAAAATGGTTGGGAATAGAACAGGTTATTCAAGGGAAAATTAAAAAAAATCCTGATGACCTGTCTTCACTGTATATAAACCTGATCAATGATCTTTCTTTTGCCCAGACTTATTACCCCAAAAGTAACACCACCGTTTATCTGAATCATTTATCTGCCCAGATTTTTCAGAAGATTTATAAAACCAAAAGGGTAGAGGAGAACAGACTGGTTTACTTTTTTAAAACAGAAGTTCCGTTGTTGATGTATCAATATCGGAGATATCTGATGTATGCATTTCTCTTTTTCATTTTATTTACATCAATCGGAGTACTTTCTGCCATTTATGATAAAAATTTTGTGAATATTATTCTGGGTGAAGGGTATGTAAATGAAACCGTTGAAAATATTAAAAATAATAATGCGGTAGGCGTTTATCAGAGTGGGAGCACTTGGGGAAGCACCATCGGAATTATCTTTAATAATATTCAGGTTGGAGCAAAATTATATATTTACGGAATTGCCGGAGGAGTGGGAACATTGTTTGCATTGCTTTCGAATAGTGTGATGCTGGGAGCTTTTCAATATTTCTTCTATGATTACGGAGCATTGAAAGAAAGTGCAAGAGGAATATGGCTTCACGGAGTTTTTGAAATTTTTGCCATGGTGGTAGAAGCGATGTGTGGATTGATTCTGGGTGCATCTATTTTATTTCCGAGAACATTTTCAAGATTTAACTCGTTTAAAAAAGGATTTAAAGATTCATTTAAAATATTTTTAAGTACTGTTCCTTTCACTATTTGTGCAGGGATTATAGAAGGGTATGTTACCAGACATGCATTGAAGATGCCTTTAATTTTGAACCTGATCATTATTTTGGGTTCACTGGCCATCATAGGATTCTACTATTTTGTATATCCGTCTATTGTCTACAAAAAAACTAATCAACAAATCCATGATACAATTTTATAAAAAAAGAGATTTTGGAACTTTTATCAGCGATAGTTTCAATTTTTTCAAATTATACGGAAAGAATTATTTTAAAAACTATATTCTGATCAATGGCTTGCTTTTGATCTTAATGGTAACTGTTGTCATTTTCGGATATAAAGAACTTTTTTCACAGATATTCGGATCCAATTTGGGAGGTGAAACCTATTATTTTGAACAGTATTTTTCTGAAAACTCAGGAATGCTGATTACAGTGGGATTATTGACTTTCCTGCTTTTCATGGTTCTGATGATTGTCAATTATCTGTATCCGGTTTTTTACTTAAAAAGAATTGCACAGGGTGCTGAAAAGATAAAGACAGATGAAATTCTGAGTGATTTTAAGAACAATGCCGGAAGAATTGGAAAACTGTGCCTTGGGATGATCTTTATTGTTACCCCTGCGATTTTATTTGTGGTAGGTTTTTCTTATATCCTGGTTCTTATTATTATCGGATTCTTTCTGATCCTGCTTCTTTATCCAACGATATTTAATTTTACTACCTTTCTGATGTATGATTATTTTAATTCGGACAGAGGTTTCTGGGGAAGCTTGAGCTATGCTTTACGTTCTCAGTTTTCTTATCCGAATGGCCGTGAGAAATCACCGTTCTGGAAATATTGGGGCTCTGCATTTGTGATGTTTATTATTATTTATATGATAACATCTATATTCACATTTATCCCCATGATGTTCTTTTACGGATCGCTTCTTACTTCTACACCGGACGGAAATTTTGAGCAGAATCCTTTTACCGGAGCTGCCGGAATTGTGTTTTTTGTATTCTATGGATTTTCTATGTTGTTTTCATTTTTTCTTTCAAACCTGATGTATGTGAATGCAGGATTGATGTATTATGACAGCAGAACAGATCTTCACCAGAAAGTTGAATTGGCAGAAATAGACACGATTGGAATCAATGAATAAAATTCTTTTTTTCATACTGCTTTTTTTCTCGCTTGGGCTGGTTAAAGCTCAGGACGATAATCCTGCTTCTTCTGATGATCTGGTAGATTCATTGTATACCACCGGACATTACAGAAATATGCTACGTGCAGATTCTGTGCTGATGAAAAATCCGGTATCGGAGAATGAAGTGTATCCAAAAACATTTAAAGAAAATATTCCGTCAAGATATAAAGGAAATGAATTTGACTATTCCGTATCAAAACCGAGAGAATCTTTCTTTCAAAAGCTGATGCGAAAAATCAATCAGATTATACAGAGTATTTTTGGGGAAACAGCATTCACTAAGTCGGCAGAGCTGACCACGATCCTTATTCGTCTGTTTGCGATTATTCTTGTAGGTTTTCTGTTGTATTTCATCATTAAGTACATCATGGGAAAAGACGGTAATTTTATTTTTGGTAAAAAGAATAAAAAGCTGGATCTCAATGTGCAGGAACTTCATGAGAACATCCATGAAATCAATTTCCCTGAAAGTATTGCGAAATTTGAACACGCAGGAGATTACCGTTCTGCAGTTCGTTACCAATTCCTGTTTGTTCTTAAAAAACTGAGTGACAAAAAACTGATCAACTGGAATCCGGAAAAAACAAATAAGGACTATGTCTCAGAGTTAAAAGCTCCTCTCCTGAAGGATGATTTCTCCAATCTGTCTTATATCTTTGATTATGTCTGGTATGGCGAATTCAGAATTGAAGAAGAAAGCTATCAGAAATTTAAAAATCAGTATCAGGCATTTAAACCATAACAATAGTAACCATGAATAAAACTTTCAAAACATATGCTGTAATTTTCGTCATTGTGATGATTATTCTGGCGTTGCTTGAAGTTAACAAAAAAGAAACAACAGACTGGCGGAAGAATTTTGATATCAATGAGAAGTCTCCGTTCGGACTATTTGTTTTTAATAATGAAGCCAAAGATCTTTTTAAAAATAACCTGAAGAAGATTGAACAGGTTCCTTATGAATATTACAGCCAGCATAAAAAGGGAGCTCACAATATTGTAGTCATTGAAAATAACCTTGACGGTGAGTCATGGAAAAAAATCCTGGCTCAGGTATCTGAAGGCTCAGATGCATTTCTGATGGTAGCCCGTATGCCTAAAGAAATTTCAGACAGTATCGGATATTACGATTCCGAAATCTCTTTTGAAGAAGAAAATGTACTGAAACTTACCGATAAAAAATTTCAGAATGATTTTATTACATTAGATAAATTTCCATCGGGTAGAGGATTTTCATTCATTAAACCTAAAGTGGAAGTACTGGGGAAAACAGTTGAGAAAAAGAATACAGATCAGGCCAATTTCATTAAAGTGAAGTTTGGGAAAGGATACATCTATGCTCATACGGAACCTCTTTTCCTGACGAATTATTATCTTCTGAAACCCGGCAATGTAAAATATGCACAGGATGTGTTTTCATATCTTCAGGATAGAGAAACCCTTTGGTTTGTATCCAACAAAAGTTCTGAATCACGCTTTTTCATGAGATTTATATTGTCAAATCCGCCTTTAAAATATGCATGGTGGGTGTTTTTAGGAGGACTTATTCTTTTTATTTTCTTTAATGCAAAAAGAAAACAGAGAATAGTTCCTGTAGAAGAGCCATTAAGAAATACTTCCCTGGATTTTGTGAAAAGCATTGGAAATCTGTATCTTCAGGAAGGCGATTTTCATGATATGATGGCCAAGAAGGCACAGTATTTTCTGAACAAAGTGAGAATGGATCTGTTGATAGATACTCAGAATTTAGATGAAGAGTTTGCAAAAAAATTACATCTGAAAACCGGGAAACCCGTAGAAATGATCAGTGAAGCAATAGCACTTATCAAAAAAGCTCAGGATCCTTACGCCAGTGTAATGAAGGAAGACCTTACAAGGATCAATAAGCTCCTTGATGAAATACTTAAATAATATAACAATAGAATAACCTAATGATATAAAGCCGATCAATGTTATAATCACTATTCACAGGAAGGGATACAATTATACATTATAGGGCAAGAATGATAAATTAATTTTATTATGGAAAACTTTGATAACCCCAATATAGAAAACCAAAGCGCGATCAATCTTAATAAACAGGAAGAACAGTTTCAGTCGAGAATTGATATGATTGAACTTCGTGCGAGTTTAGAGAAAGTAAAATCTGAGATCGGAAAAGTAATTGTAGGACAGGAGAAGATGATTGAACATCTTTTAGCGGCCTTACTTTCCAACGGACACGTACTTATTGAAGGGGTGCCGGGAGTAGCGAAAACAATTACAGCAAAATTATTAGCCAAGACCATTGACGTAGGGTTTAGCAGAATTCAGTTTACTCCGGATCTGATGCCTTCCGATATTTTGGGAACTTCCGTATTCAACGTGAAAAACTCAGAATTTGAATTCAAAAAAGGACCTATCTTCTCCAACTTTATCCTGATTGATGAGATCAACAGATCACCTGCCAAAACACAGTCTGCATTATTTGAAGTAATGGAAGAAAGACAAATCACAATGGATGGTACGCGTTATACAATGGACGAACCTTTCCTTGTCATCGCTACACAAAACCCGATTGAACATGAGGGAACATATCGACTTCCGGAAGCTCAGCTGGACCGTTTTCTATTCAAAATCAATGTAGGATATCCTAACCTTGAACAGGAAATTGCGATCATTAAAAATCAGCACGAAAGCAAAAAAGAAGATAAAACAGAAGGGATCAACCGTGTGATCAGTGCAGAACAGTTGAAAAACTACCAGCAGCTGGTAAAAGAAATCATTGTGGAAGCTCAGCTGATGGAATATATTGCTAAGATTATCATCAATACCAGAGAAAACCAGTTCTTATATCTGGGAGCATCTCCAAGAGCTTCATTGGCGCTTCTTACAGCTTCAAAAGCATTTGCAGCAATAAGAGGAAGAGATTTTGTAACCCCTGAGGATATTAAAGAAGCAAGCTACGCTGTCTTAAGGCACAGAGTAATTGTATCTCCTGAAAGAGAAATGGAAGGTCTTACTGCAGATGAAATTATCCGTCAGATTTTAGATGGAATAGAAATACCGAGATAGGTGTTATGGAGTAGATAGTAGGTGGCAGGTAGCAGTTGATAGTGAGTGAATGCTTAAGTAGTTACAAAATTATTATATGGCAAATTTTAAAGAGCTTTTAGTTTGGCAGAAGTCTATTGATTTTGTTACAGATATGTATAGGCTTACTGAAACCTTCCCCAAAGCCGAAATCTACGGATTAGTATTACAAATCAGAAGAGCTGCTGTTTCTATCCCTTCCAATATTGCTGAAAGAAACTCGAGGCGAAGCAAACCTGATTATCTACAATTTTTAAAAATAGCAAGAGGCAGTTGTGCAGAGGTGGAAACCCAATTAATAATTTCAAAAAATCTTGGGTTTTTTAGTGAGGATGATTATTTAAAACTAAATCAGGAAATTATAGAAATATCCAAAATGTTGAACGGACTTATTAATTCTCTACAACAATAATGATTGTAAAAAAGCTAATAAACGACCACCTAAAACCTTTCACCTGCAACCCGCCACCTAACTAATGAAAAACTTATACATCAATACACGTTTCTTTTTTACACTCATCGGAGTGGGGATTCTGTATGTCCTTGCATTTTTCTTTCCGGTGCTGATGTGGGCAGCCCATATCGCACTCCTGATTTGCTTTCTGGCAGCAATGGTAGATTTTCTGTTGCTTTTTAATCAAAAGAATGCATTGCAGGTTCAAAGAATTCTCCCGGAAAAATTGTCCAACGGAGATGAGAATTTTGTGAAAATTGATATTAAAAATAATTATAGTTTTACCATACACACTAAGATTATTGACGAAATTCCGTTCCAATTTCAGAAAAGAGATTTTCTGATTGAAAAACAGATCGCTTCCGGAGCAAATACATTTTTTCAATACACATTGGAGCCTAAAGAAAGAGGAGAATATCATTTCGGAGGTCTGAATGTGTATGCATCATCACCTTTGGGATTCATCTCAAAAAGATTTATTTTCCAGAAAGATGCAATGTTGCCTGCTTATCCTTCTTTTATTCATCTCAGAAAATATGAGCTGATGGCTATTCAGAGTGAATTTTTATTAGGAGGAATTAAGAAAGTCAGAAAGCTGGGACACACTATGGAATTTGAGCAGATCAAAGAATATGTTCCCGGAGATGATATCAGAACGATCAACTGGAAAGCAACCTCCAAGACGAACCGTCTCATGGTAAATCAGTTTCAGGATGAAAAATCACAGCGTATTTTTATGCTGATTGATAAAGGAAGAACCATGAAAATGCCTTTCAACGGGTTAAGTTTACTGGATTATTCCATCAATGCTACGATGGCATTGTCTCATATCATTTTGAGAAAAGGGGACAGAGCCGGAATGATGACTTTTTCCAAGAAAGCCGAAAATAAAATTGCTGCTGATAATAAATCCGGACAGCTGAAGAAAATCTCAGAAGCACTTTATAATATTAAAACAGATTTCTTTGAAAGCGACTTCAACCGTTTATACCAGGATGTAAAATATTCCATTAACCAAAGAAGTTTAATTCTGCTTTTCACCAATTTTGAAACGTTGGATGGACTGAACCGACAGTTAAAATATCTTCGTGGAATTGCGAAAAACCATTTGCTGGTTGTTGTATTCTTCAAAAACTCAGAACTGCAGACACTGATCAACAAAAATCCTGAAAATATGCAGGAAATTTATGATGAGATTATTGCTGAAAAATTTGAATTTGAAAAGAAACTGATCATTCAGGAACTCCGCAAATATGGAATTTATACGGTCTATACACTTCCGGAAAATTTGAATATCGATGTTATCAATAAATATCTGGAGATAAAAGCGAGAGGAATTTTATAACTTTGTAGAAGCAATAAGCAAATAAACAATGAAAATTACACTTAACAGAATAAACGACGATTTTTTATTTGAATGTACCAACGCTCAGGGAAATTCTATTCTTTTGGATAATACTTCCCAGCCGGGAGCAAAAGGAGTTTCTCCTATGGAAAGTGTACTGATGGCAGTAGCGGGCTGCAGCGGAATTGATGTAGTTTCTATTCTGAAGAAGCAGCGTCAGGAAATCAAAAGTTTTCAGGCAGAAGTAGAAGGAGAAAGAGTGCAGGTAGAAGATGCAAAACCTTTTAAATCTATTAACGTTAAGTTTCTTCTGGAAGGAGAAATTGATCCTAAAAAAGCATTAAAAGCTGCGGAACTTTCTTTTGAAAAATACTGTTCTGTATCAAAAACTTTAGAACCGAATGTAGAAATCGGATACGAAGTATATGTGAACGGAGAAAAAATTTAATCTCTTATTTAAAAAAAATAGAAAAAGCCGGATGATTCATCCGGCTTTTTTATTACTCATTACCAATTACTCATTGCTTATTAAAAGGTAAGTCTTGGTTTTATCAATTTTGCCACGGTGGCTGTCCATCCCGTTTGGTGAGAAGCACCTACGCCACGGCCATTATCTCCATGGAAATATTCAAAAAACGTAATATAATCTCTAAAATGTTCATCATAATTGAACTTTGGATTACCTCCGTTGAAAGCTCTTTGCCCATGTTCATCCTTTAAAAATAGAGAGCAAAGTCTTTTGCTGATGTTTTGAGCCACTTCATCAAGGTTTCTTTTATCACCGCTTCCCGTTGGGAGTTCTACTTTCAGGCTGTTGCCATAATAATAATGAAAGCGCTGCAGACTTTCAACAATCAGGAAATTGATTGGAAACCATATCGGGCCACGCCAGTTGCTGTTTCCGCCAAACATTCGACTGTCACTTTCTGCAGGAGTGTAGTACACCATATTTTCAGATCCATGTACAGAGAAGACAAAAGGATTTTCCTCATATACTTTAGACATAGCCCGTATTCCATAAGAACTCAGGAACTCATTTTCATCAAGCATTCTGGTCAGAACCTTTGTCAGTCTGTTTTTTCGGAGGATGCTCATCAGGTGTTTTCGGCCGTGTCCTTCCTCGTCCCAGTGGGAAACCAGTTTGGTTAATTCCGGCTTGTTCTTTAAGATCCATTCCATTCGGGTTCTGAAATTCGGCATCTTTTCCAGTAAGCGGTGGTCTACAATCTCAACAGCAAACATAGGAATCAAACCGACAATACTTCTTAATTTTAAAGAAACACTGTCTCCATTTCCTAGCTGTAGTACATCATAGAAGAATCCGTCTTCTTCATTCCAAAGTCCTTTTGTTCCCTCACCCAGGTTTTCCATAGCTTCAGCGATATAAAGATAATGTTCAAAAAACTTGATCGCCATATCTTCATAAACCTGATAATATTGGGCAAGCTCCATTGCAATACGCATCATATTCAGTGCATACATCGCCATCCAGCTTGTTCCGTCTGCCTGTTCAAGATGTTGGCCGTCTTTTAATTCCATATTCCTGTCAAAAGCTCCGATATTATCGAGACCAAGGAAACCTCCACCAAAGATGTTTTTCCCATTTTTATCCTTTCGGTTTACCCACCACGTGAAATTAAGAAGCAGTTTCTGGAATACTTTTTCTAAGAATAATAAATCCGGTTTTCCGTTAGCTTTTTCATCAATTTTGAAAACACGGAAGCATGACCACGCATGTACAGGCGGATTCACATCACTCATATTCCATTCATAGGCAGGAAGCTGTCCGTTAGGATGCATGTACCATTCCTTAGTAAGGAGCAAAAGCTGTCCCTTGGCAAATTCTGCATCGATGATCGAAAATGGAACACAGTGAAACGCCAGATCCCACGTAGCATACCATGGATATTCCCATTTATCAGGCATAGAAATAATATCCTTATTGTGGAGATGATTCCATTCTGTATTTCTTACATATTCGTTGAAATTTCTTGGCGCTTCAAAGTTGGGATCCCCTTTCAGCCATTTTCCGATATTATAATGATAGAACTGTTTATTCCAGAGAAGTCCTGCAAAAGCCTGTCTCTGAACATTTCTTTCATCCTCATTCACGGTATCATTCTGAATGTCTTTATAAAACTCTTCCGCTTCCGCCTCTCGCGTATTGAATATTTCATCAAACTTTTCAAAAGGCGCATCAGCTTCATCCGGACATAATCTGAATTCAAAAACTTTGGATTCCCCAGCTCCAATAAGCTCATCAATCAGAAAAGAAGCTTTTGTTCCCTTTTTTTCAGGATTTACCGTATTGGCTTTATGAGTAATGAAATTATTGATTCCATCTTTGAAATAAGTATTTTCAGCTGCAGGAGCTCCGTAAAGCTTAGAATTATTAGTTTCATTATCACAAAATACGCTTTGTGCATTGGTATTTCGGGAATAAAGTTTTTTGATCGAAATACTGTCGTGTCCAATATTGATGCTTCCGTCATGAGAAGCATTGATTTCTGCTTTATAGGTATTGTATCCCCATTTCCAGTTGTTTCTGAACCATACAGTTGGTGCTACCAGAATAGGTGCTTCATGCTGACTTCGGTTACAGACCGTTACTCTGGCAAGAATATCGTTGTGATCGGCTTTGCAGTACTCTATAAAAATATCAAAATACTCATCATTATCGAAAATTCCGGTATCGAAAATCTCATATTCCGGTTCCTTTTTACTGCGTCTCCCGTTTTCTGCAACAAGGTCATCGTAAGGAAATTCATTGATTGGATATTTATACACCATTTTCATATAACTATGAGTAGGTGTATTATCCAGATAATAAAAGATTTCTTTGATGTCTTCCCCATGATTCCCCTGAGGGTTGCTCAATCCGAAGAATCTTTCCTTTACCATCTTATCTTTCTTGTTCCAGAATGAAAAAGCAAAACATAAAAGCTGCTTTACATCAGAAATTCCGGCAATACCTTCTTCACCCCAGCGGTAGGCATAGCTTTCAGCATTATTATGATTGGTAAAATTCCAGGCATTCCCGTTTGGGCTATAATCTTCGCGTACATTTCCCCACTGCCGGTTGCTTACATAAGGTCCCCAGTTTTTCCATTTGGTATCTTGTAATCTATCTTTTTCGGCGGTCATATCTCATCATTTTTCCATACGAAGTTAGTTTTTTTGAGAAGTAATTCCAATTTTTTTCATCTGAATAATTATTAATATACTCTTGAAATACTTGTATTTAAGGCCTTTTTTAAATATTAAAATAATTTTTTTTTGAAATTAAAAGAAAAGAACTACCTTTGCATCATTCGTTCATTCAAATATTGAAAATGTTATCAAGAAAGGTTGAGGGATTAGACCCTATGAAACCTTAGCAACCCTTTGCGCAAGCAAAGAAGGTGCTACGTTCTACCAAATAATTTTGGACAGATAACTTACTGAAGTTCTTTTCAGCCATTTCCTGTGGCATTTTCAATTGTATTAAAATTTAATAGAATTGAAAACAGAACTAAACTATATTAATCTTACGTATCAAACTTATTCCCAAAAGGAATACAATATCTCATTGAGCTATCAGCTTTTTGGGAAAGATCTGTTTACAGCCCCTATCATTTTAATCAATCATGCTCTTACCGGAAATTCAAACGTATCCGGAGAAAAAGGCTGGTGGAAACAGTTGGTAGGAAAAAATCAGATTGTAGATACTGATCAATATACTGTTCTGTGTTTTAATATACCCGGAAACGGATACGACGATTTTTTAATTGAAGACTATGAAGACTTCACGCCTTCAGATATCGCAGCGATATTTCTGAAAGGACTTGAAGTTTTACATATCAAAAATTTATATGCCATTATCGGAGGCTCTCTGGGAGGAGGGATTGCCTGGGAAATGCTTGCCAAGCAGCCGGATCTCGCAGAAATATTTATTCCTATTGCCTGTGATTACAGAACACACGATTGGCTTCATGCACAATGTCTGGTTCAGAAATTTTTATTGAATGATAAAGAAGAACCATTACAGAAAGCAAGAATTCATGCCATGTTGTGTTACAGAACTCCACAGTCACTCAATGACAGATTTCAAAACCAATATAACCAGGACAAACAACGCCTGGAATCAGAAGACTGGTTGGTTTATCATGGTAACGCACTAAACGAAAGGTTTAGTTTAAAAAGTTACAAACTGATGAACCATCTCCTTATGAATATCAACGTTGCTGAAGAAGCACTGGAGAACATACAGGCACGAATGCACATGATCTCCGTAGATACAGACTTATTCTTCCCGGCTTCAGAAATCCGAATGTGTTTTGAAAACTTAAAAGAGAAAAATAAGGATGTTTCTTATCACGAGATCCAATCTATACACGGGCATGATGCCTTCCTAATGGAATATCAACAATTAAATAATATCATTAAAAACATTTTATAGAAGTAATGAAAAATGCTAACGAAATAAAATTTTTGAAGAACAGATCAATCGTCAAATTTGAAGGAGAAGATTTCCTGGGAGAAATCGGGATTGACGGACGAATTTTTAAAGCGCTTACTTTAGCACGTATCAGTGTGGGCGTAATTTCTCAACAAGCCATAGAAAACGGAATTTCAATTCTGGTTCAGGAAAATGATGCAGAAAAAGCAGTAGCTTGTCTTATTGATGAATTTGAAGAAGAAAGAAAATCTGGAAAAGTTTCCCAGATCTACAGTATCAATAATGTTTCTGTGATTGGTTTTGTTGCAGAAGATTTCAATAAAGTCTTTGCAGAACTGGCAAGAAACAATGTTTTCCCATTGCTTTTGAATCAGGTAGCAGGAGAAAACAGAGTCAATATCGTAGTGACTTCTTCTCAGGATGAAAAAACAAGAAACATTATAGAATCTGAAATTTTCAAAAAACCAAAGACCGTTCATCTGGCTATCATTGGTCACGGAAATGTAGGAAAGACATTGATACAACAGGTTTTGGAATCTGCAGAAGAAATTAAAAAGCGTAAAAAAATAGACCTTAAAGTAGTTGCAGTAGCCAACTCTAAGAAAATTGCCTTCAACAAAAAAGGATTTGATGCCAATTGGAGTGATGAGGTTTTAACAGCAGAACATCCATCGAATGTTGAAGAACTAATCAACTTTTCTAATGAAAATCAACTGGAAAATCTGATCGTTGTGGATAACACAGCCAGTAAAGATTTTGTAAAGAATTATCACGCTTTGGCAGAAAACGGATTTGATCTGGTGTCTTCCAACAAAATTTTCAATACCCTTCCGATAGAAGAATACAGAAAACTAAGATATACGTTGAGTAAAAACAACAGACGTTATCTGTATGAAACCAATGTGGGGGCAGGTTTACCGTTAATTGATACCATCAAATTATTACATCTTTCAGGAGAAAATATTACAAGAATCAAAGGTGTATTCTCAGGAACGCTAAGCTATGTGTTCAACAATTTTTCTTTGAGAGACGATAAATTCTCAACCATCATCAATGAAGCTTTGGAAAAAGGATACACAGAACCGGATCCGAGAGAAGACTTATCAGGAAATGATGTAGCAAGAAAATTATTGATTCTGGCGAGAGAATTAGACCTAATCAATGAATTCGGAGATATTAATATTCAGAATCTTGTTCCGGAAAGCTTACTTGAAGTTTCAAAATCAGAATTCCTTTCAAGGTTGGAAGAACTGGATGAAGAATATCAGAAAATAAAAGAAAACCAGGAACCCGGACATGTATTGAGATATGTAGGTGATCTACACGGAGACTTACAGAAAGATAAAGGCGAACTGGATGTAAAACTGGTTTCTGTTCCTGCAACTTCCGCACTAGGACAGTTGAAAGGCTCAGATTCAATCTTTGAAATCTACACAGAAAGCTATGGAGAAAATCCAATTGTGATTATGGGAGCCGGAGCTGGTGCACAGGTAACAGCAAGAGGAGTATTCGGAGATATTTTAAGAGTAAGTGAAACTAAATAATTTGTACAAAGTAAAATGTACAATGTATTCATGAAGAATAGAGCAATGCAGAAGGATTTATTTAACGAAGTATAGAATAAGCAGCCGTAAAATACATTGTACATTATTAAAATTAAAACTATATGGAAAATTTTGAAACATCAGCAATAAGAACCCAAACGGAAAGATCTCAGTTTGATGAGCATTCTACGCCGCTCTATCTTACTTCCAGCTTTATATTTCAGGATGCGGAAGATATGAGAGCAAGCTTTGCTGAAGAAAAACCTAAGAATTTATACAGCCGTTTCTCTAATCCAAACGTAACCGAATTTACAGATAAGATCGCTAAAATGGAAGGGGCAGAAGCTGGATATGCCTTTGCAACAGGAATGGCAGCCATCTATTCTACATTTGCCGCATTACTGAATGCCGGAGATCATATCGTGAGCTGCCAATCAGTATTCGGATCTACACACACGTTGTTTACCAAATATTTCCCGAAATGGAATATCGAAACCTCTTACTTCAAAGCAGAAGATGCAGCGAATGTAGAGCAATATATTAAACCTAATACCAAGATCTTATATCTTGAAACACCTACTAATCCGGCTATTGAAATTCTTGATCTTGAGTTTTTCGGTCAGATCGCTAAAAAACATAACCTTATCTTTATCGTAGATAACTGTTTTGCAACGCCTTATCTTCAGCAGCCTATCAAATACGGTGCAGATATTGTGGTACACTCAGCAACGAAACTGATTGACGGACAGGGAAGAGTTTTAGGTGGAATAGCAGTAGGAAAAGAAGACCTGATCAGAGAAATTTATCTTTTTGCAAGAAATACAGGACCTGCATTGTCTCCTTTTAATGCATGGGTATTATCAAAAAGCCTTGAAACATTGGCAATCCGTGTAGAAAAACACTGTGAGAATGCATTGAAGGTAGCTGAGTTTTTAGAGAGTCATCCTAATGTAGAATTGGTAAAATATCCATTCCTGAAATCTCATCCGAGTTATGAAATTGCCAAAAAGCAGATGAAACTTGGAGGAAATATCGTAGCCTTTGAAATAAAAGGTGGAATAGAAGGAGGAAGAAACTTTTTAGATAAGATACAAATGTGTTCACTATCTGCCAACTTAGGGGATACAAGAACGATCGTTACACATCCGGCATCTACAACGCATTCCAAATTATCAGACGAAGAAAGAAATGAAGTAGGTATTACGGCAGGACTGGTACGTTGTTCAGTAGGATTGGAAAATGTGGAAGATATCATTGCAGATTTAAAACAAGCTTTGGATTAATTCAAATAGCAACTGGTCTTAGCCAAAATAGATTAAAATGAAAAATTCAGAACAATTATATAAAGCTTTATCCGAAAGAATTTTAATTCTTGACGGAGCGATGGGAACCATGCTTCAGAGATACAAATTCGAAGAAGAAGATTACCGAGGAGAGCGTTTCAAAAACTGGGAACATCCGGTAAAAGGAAACAATGACCTGCTTTCTCTGACACAACCTCAGGCGATAGAAGAAGTTCACAAGAAATATCTGGAAGCCGGAGCTGATATCATTGAAACCAATACGTTCTCAGGAACTACTATTGCGATGGCAGATTATCACATGGAAGATCTGGTATACGACCTGAACTATGAGTCAGCAAAAATTGCAAGAAAAGCCTGTGACGAGTATACTGCAAAAAATCCGGACAAACCGAGATTCGTAGCGGGATCTATTGGGCCTACGAACAGAACGGCGAGTTTAAGCCCGGACGTGAATGATCCAGGATACAGAGCCATCACTTTTGAAGAATTGAGAGTAGCTTACAAGCAGCAATGTGAAGCTTTGCTGGATGGAGGTTCAGATATCCTTCTGGTAGAAACCATTTTTGATACTTTAAATGCAAAAGCTGCTTTATTTGCTATTGATGAACTGCAGGACGAAAGAGGAATTAAGATCCCAATCATGGTTTCAGGAACCATTACCGATGCTTCCGGAAGAACTTTGAGTGGACAGACCGCAGAAGCTTTCCTGATCTCAGTTTCACACCTGAATTTACTAAGTGTAGGCTTCAACTGTGCATTGGGAGCGGATCAGCTGACTCCTTATCTTGAAACACTGGCTCATAATTCAGAATTCTACGTTTCAGCATATCCGAATGCCGGTTTACCGAATGCTTTCGGAAAATATGACGAAACTCCGGAAGATATGGCGAGACAGATCAAAGAATATGTAGAGAAAGGATTAATCAATATTATCGGAGGATGTTGTGGTACAACGCCTGAACATATTAAAGCGATTGCAGACCTGGTGGAGAAATATGAGCCAAGGAAATTGAAGAAATTTGTGTGATTTGATAGATTTTTTTAATTAAAATCAAAGATGAAGGCTGAAATATTAATGTTAACTTTAAGTAAACCACAAAGTTAAACATATGGAAAAGCCGATTTACTTAAAAGATTCCGAGGATGTCAGATTATTTAATGAGCTGAGAAAGAAAGTGAACCAAAGAGTAGAATCCATTTCTGAGAACAGAGATATCTACATTAAGATCAAGGCGGTACTTCTTCCACTGGTCTATATTGGTTTATATTTTCTGGCTCTTTTGAATGCCGAAAAGCATTGGATCTACATTCTGAGCTTTGTTTTAATGGGAATTTCTTTGGTTTTGATTTATTTAAACTTAATCCACGAAGCAGCCCATAACAACATTTATAAAAGTAAAAGATTAAACGGGTTGGTTCTTCACATTTTTGATTTTATAGGAGCCAATTCCTATATCTGGAAAAAAAGACATATCGCAAGCCATCACGCTTACCCTAACGTAGATGGATGGGACACGGATATCGAACAGAGCGGACTGCTTTTAATCGTACCGTGGATTAAAGCGAAAGGAGTACAGAAGTATCAGGATAAGTTTTTCTTTTTAGTCTATCCGTTGTATTTGTTCAATTGGATGTTTATAAGAGACTTTAGGGACTTCTTTGATAAGGAAAGGGTGATTTTAAAAACCCAGGGAAAAATACCCACCATTGAAAAAGTAAAAATGATAAGCTATAAGCTGTTCTATTTCTTTTATCAGATTGTGGTTCCTGTAATGTTCTTTAAAGTATCAATAGGATTGGCTTTAGGAGCGTGGTTTTTACAGGTGATATCAGCAAGTATTTTTGCATTGTTTGTTTTACTGCCTTTGCATCCACTTCCTGATAATGCTTTTCCAAAATTAAATAAAGAGAATGGTCTTCCATTCAGCTGGCTTCGTCACCAGTTTGAAGTGACCAATGATCTTAAAGAAAATAACTGGTTGGTAAGAAATATGTTGGGAAATTTCAATTTTCATGTGGCCCATCACCTGTTTCCAAACTACAGTTATATGTATTACAATGAAATTACAGAGGAAATAGAGGAATTTGCTAAAGAACATGATTTAGCATACAAAAGATTTCCACTGATTACAGCTTTAAGTAAGCATAGGGATTTATTGAAGCAGAATGCCAATAATGCCTACTATATTTTAGAAGAATAAAATGAAGTATTTAAGATTATCAGGCCTCGAGCCTCTTATCATAACGCCGGAGAGTAATTTCATCAACGTTGGTGAAAGGACAAACGTTGCCGGTTCCAAAAAATTTCTAAGGCTGATCAAAGAGGAGAAATTCTCTGAAGCCTTAGATATTGCCCGCCATCAGGTAGAAGGAGGTGCCCAGATTCTGGATGTTAACTTTGATGATGGATTGATCGATGGAAAAGCATCGATGATCAAATTTCTGAACTTAATTGCCTCAGAGCCGGATATCGCAAGAATTCCAATCATGGTAGACTCTTCCAAATGGGAAATCCTGGAAGCAGGTCTTCAGGTAGCTCAGGGAAAATGTGTAGTGAATTCTATCAGCTTAAAAGAAGGTGAAGAAGAATTTATCAAACATGCCAAGGCCATTAAAAGATATGGAGCTGCAGTCATTGTCATGGCGTTTGATGAGGTAGGGCAGGCTGATAGTTTTGAACGAAGAATTGAAATCTCAAAACGTTCCTATGATATCATGGTAAATCAGATTGGTTTCCCTGCAGAAGATATCATTTTCGACTTAAATATCTTTCCGGTGGCAACTGGAATGGATGAGCACAGAAGAAATGCCATCGATTTTATTGAAGCAACACGCTGGGTAAGACAAAACCTTCCATACGCATCAGTGAGTGGAGGAGTGAGTAATGTTTCTTTCTCTTTCCGTGGAAATGATACGGTGAGAGAAGCCATGCACTCCGTATTTCTTTACCATGCGATTCAGGCAGGAATGAACATTGGTATTGTGAACCCGGCAATGCTGGAAGTGTATGATGAGATCAATAAAGAATTACTGGAGCTTGTAGAAGATGTCATTCTGGATAAAAGAGAAGATGCAACAGAAAGACTTCTTGACTATTCCGAAAAACATAAATCAGTTAAGAAAGAAAAAACCGAAGACTTAGAATGGAGAAACAATCCTTTGCAGGAAAGAATTACTTATGCTCTGGTAAAAGGAATTGACCGTTTCATTGAAGAAGATGTAGAAGAAGCAAGACAATTGGCAGAAAGACCGCTACATGTCATCGAAATTAATCTGATGACCGGAATGGGAGTCGTAGGAGATTTATTCGGAAGCGGAAAAATGTTCCTTCCTCAGGTAGTGAAGTCGGCAAGGGTAATGAAAAAGGCGGTAGCTTATTTACAACCTTTTATTGAAGCAGAAAAAGACGGATCGAGACCTGCTAATGGTAAAGTCTTAATGGCAACCGTAAAAGGTGATGTTCATGATATCGGTAAAAATATTGTGAGTGTTGTTCTAGGTTGTAACAACTATGAAATCGTCGACCTTGGAGTGATGGTTCCTGCTGAAAAGATTATACAGACCGCTATTGAAGAAAAAGTAGACGTTATAGGATTGAGCGGACTTATTACGCCAAGTCTGGATGAAATGGTCTATATCGCTTCAGAATTAGAAAGACAAAACTTAGATTTTCCTTTATTAATTGGTGGTGCTACAACTTCAAAAGCGCACACTGCAGTGAAAATCGATTTAAAATATAAAAATGCCGTTGTTCACGTAAATGATGCCTCAAGAGCTGTAAATGTTGTGAGTTCATTATTAGGTGACAGAAATAAAGAATATGTTTCGGATTTAAAGAATGACTATTCCGATTTCAGAGAAAAATTCCTGAACAGGCAAGTGGATAAAGATTATGTCTCCATTGAAGAAGCAAGAGAAAATCATTTTAAAATTGATTGGGAAAACGAAGAAATATTCACTCCGAATACAATAGGAATAAAAGTCATCGAGAATCAGGATTTAAGAGAACTTCTTCCTTTCATCGATTGGTCTCCGTTTTTCAGAAGCTGGGATCTTCACGGGAAATACCCGAATATCTTAGAAGATGAGGTAGTGGGTGCTCAGGCGAAAGAACTGTTCAAAGATGCTCAGATTATTTTAAAAAGAATTCTGGATGAGAAACTGTTGACGGCAAAAGCCATCTTCGGAATTTTTAAAGCCAATTCCAATGAATCTGATGATATCTTAATCTTTGATGAAGATAATAATGAGCAGGCGAAGTTTTTAACCCTTAGACAGCAGGCTCAGAGATCAAAAGGAAAAGACTATTTAGCTCTGAGTGACTTCATCGCCCCTCAAAGTTCCGGAAAAACTGATTACGTGGGAGCATTCTGCGTAACCACCGGATTTGGAACTGATGAACTGTCTGCAGAATATGAAAAAGCCAATGATGATTACAATTCCATCATGGTAAAAGCCCTTGCAGACCGTTTTGCCGAAGCCTATGCCGAATTTTTGCATAAAAAAGTAAGAACAGAATACTGGGGATATGCCAATCAGGAAACTTTAAGCAATGAAGAGCTTATTGCCGAAAAATACAAAGGAATCCGTCCGGCTCCAGGTTATCCGGCTTGCCCTGACCATCTGGAAAAGAAAACCATCTGGGATCTATTAAAAGTAGAAGAAAATACAGGTGTTTTCCTTACAGAAAGCCTTGCCATGTTCCCTACAGCATCTGTTTCCGGATATTATTTCGGAAGCCCGCATGCCAAATATTTCGGATTAGGAAAAATTACAGAAGACCAGCTTAAAGATTATGCAGCAAGAAGAGGTTGTAGCATCCAGGAAGCGAGAAAATGGTTGTCACCAAATTTAGCAGATTAACATTGACATGAAGATAACAGAACACATTAAAAATGCAAATGGAAAAACTTTATTCTCCTTAGAAGTTGTTCCGCCACAGAAAGGAATCGGGATTGAAGACCTCTATACCAATATAGATCCGTTGATGGAGTTCAAACCACCTTTCATTGACGTGACGACATCCAGAGAAGAATACATTTATCTGGACAAAGGAAATGGCTTGATGGAACGCCGTATTACAAGAATGCGCCCGGGAACACTAGGGATTTGTGCAGCGATTCAACATAAATATAATGTAGATACAGTACCACACCTTCTTTGCGGAGGTTTTACAAAAGAAGAAACAGAATATCTTTTGGTAGACTGTATGTACCTTGGAATTGATAATGTAATGGCCTTGAGAGGAGATGCCATGAAAGGACATCAGTATTTTGAACCTACTCAGGGAGGACATGCCAGTGCAATGGATCTGGTGAATCAGATTAATAACCTGGGAAGAGGGAAATATCTTCATAACGAAGAACAGGTTTGTGATGAGTTGAACAAATTCTGCATCGGTGTAGCCGGATATCCTGAAAAGCATATGGAAGCCCCTTCTATGAATTATGACCTCAAGTGGCTGAAACAAAAAGTAGATGCCGGAGCAGATTATATCGTTACCCAAATGTTTTTTGACAATAAAAAGTATATAGAATTCGTTCAGAAAGCAAGAGAAATGGGAATTACAGTTCCAATCATTCCGGGAATTAAACCGATTGCCACAAAGAAGCACTTGAAAATCCTGCCACAGGTATTCAAAATAGATCTTCCTGAAGAACTGATCAATGAAGTGGAAAATGCAAAGAATAATGAAGCTGTAAAGCAGATCGGAATAGAGTGGTCCATCGCTCAATGCAAAGAATTGCTGGATTTCGGAGTTCCTGTTCTGCACTTCTACTCCATGGGAAAGAGTGATAATATTAAAAAAGTAGCCGGTGAGCTATTCTAATAAAAGTACCAAAATGAAGGAACCCTGCTTTAAAAAGCAGGGTTTTTATTTTTTAATCTGATACAGAATTAATTTTAAAGATAGAAGACATGAAGAAAGCCGTAGGCTATACACCCGCTTAGAAAGAATCGACTTTGTTGATTCCATCTTTGCTTCCTCAAAAATATAACGACAGTAAATAAAAGCTTTGCGTCAAATACCCTAAAGCATCCAAGAAAAATTAAACTTCCATCATCCTTACTCTAAAGACCAGTATGTCTCTCAAACTCCTTACTCCTGTCAAATAAGTATCTATAAGTAGCAAGCTTTCGCGTAACCGTTGTGTCAAGAGCTTCTGCAATCTTAATCATTTTAGGATTAAAATCACCAATCCACTGTAGCTCCGTAATCGTAAAGTCCGTATGTTTTCTCAAATGTTGAGTTCCTTCCCAGATCATATATCCGTCAATACCTTTCTTCTGCCATTCAGGGACAACACCGAAAACAAGTCCCACCATTTTTTCATTCTTTTTAAAACGCTTTAAAAACAAAAATTTAAGCTTTTCAAAAATTCCGAATTTTCCATTTAGATATTTAAACCACTGGTTGAGGTCTGGCATATTGATCCACATCGCAATAGGGGTGTCGTTTTCATATACAAACCATGAAATATGCTCATTGATAATAGGTTTCATAGTGTTGAACATCTTCAGAACTTTTGCTCCCTCAAGATGCTTTCCTTCCCCATGAGAAGCCCATGCTTTATTATAAACTTCTGTAAAGTCCCTGGCAAACTTGGGCAGATTATTCTTTTTCATAGGTTGGGCTGAGATCGCAGGGTTTCTTCTGTTCTTTTCATGGGCAATCGTAAAGATCCTCGACACTTCCGCAAAAACAGGTCTGGTAAAACAAAGCTGCTCAAAATAAATCTGAAAACCATAATTCTCAAAAAGATGTTTGTAATAAGGAAAGTTGTAATTCATTCCGAACAAAGGTTCGGCAAAACCTTCAATCAAAAGACCCCAGAACTTATCCCGTTCCCCAAAATTAATGGGTCCATCCATCGCCTCCATTCCTTTTTCCTGAAGCCAGTTTTTGCAATGGTCAAAAATAAAATGGGCCGTTTCCTGATCATTGATACAGTCGAAAAAACCTATTCCTCCCGTAGGTTGCTTTTGCTCATAACAGCCGTTGACAAAAACAGCTACTTTCCCAACGGTGTTGCCATTCTTTTTAAACAGAAACCTTTTACATTCTCCGTTTTTAAAGAATTTATTCTTGGCAGGATCAAAAATCTCCTCAATATGTTTATCTAAAGGACGGATATAATTTTTGTCGTGTTGATAAAGGCGGGCCGGGAATTCCAGAAATTCCCTTTTATGGAGTTGGTTTTGTACTTCTTCGACAATAATCATATGTTTTTTTATCAGAAATGGCTATAAAAGATAATGTTTTTCATCTTATTTGAAATAGACAAAAAGATATTATCCGTATTTTTGCTGCAAATTAAATAAAAATGGTTGATTTTACTGATAACGACGATGATATTTTCACTGGAAAAGAACATACGCCTATAAGGGAAGATGCTTTTGATAAATCGCCACAGGAAAAAATTGAAAAAATTACTGAGCTTTTTGGTGAGATTATGGAAACGCTGGGAATGGACATGACAGATGATTCTCTGAAAGACTCTCCAAGACGTGTTGCCAAAATGTATGTGAACGAGATCTTCGGAGGACTTCTTCCTGAAAACAAACCAGGAATCTCCACGTTCTCCAACAAATACAAATACCGTCAGATGTTGGTAGAGAAGGATATCACCGTATATTCTTTCTGCGAACACCACTTTTTACCCATCATAGGAAGAGCACATGTTGCTTATATTTCTAATGGGGAAGTGATTGGTCTTTCAAAAATTAACAGAATTGTAGATTACTATGCGAAAAGACCACAGGTTCAGGAAAGACTTACCATGCAGATTGTAGATGCTTTGAAAGAAGCTTTGGGAACAAAAGACGTAGCGTGTATTATTGATGCAAAACACCTTTGTGTAAACTGCAGAGGAATAAAAGATACGGCAAGTTCTACCATTACTGCAGAACTAAGTGGTATTTTCAGAACAAACCCTATTACAAGACAGGAATTCTTACATTACGTAGGAAGCCATGCAAAACTGGATTAAGAAATAATGAATTACCAGATTCTTAGAAATATTATCGATGCCGAGCTTCAGAGATTTCAAAGTATCACTGAAGAAGAATGGTCACATAAGGGTTCTTCAGAAAAATGGTCCAAAAAAGAAATTATTGGCCATCTTTGTGACAGTGCTTTTACAAATATCCGTAGATTTGTTGTGACACAATATAAAGAGAACGAAAATATTGTATATGACCAGAATTTTTGGGTAAAAGCTCAGAACTATCAGAATGTTCCTACCTCAGATCTTATTGATCTGTGGAAATCTTTGAACTATCAGATTGTTCATATCGTAGAAAATATCCCGGACGAAGCATTACAGAGAACCTGTGATACGACCAAAACAGAACCTCGGGTCTATACATTGGAGTTTATTATCGATGATTATGTAGATCATTTACAGCATCATTTAAAAGCGATTTAATTATGATAAAATTTAAAAAAGTTTCGGATAAGATTTTTATCACAACGATTATTTGTTGTGACAAAAGTAATTTTTAACTCAATTTTGAATCTTTAAAATCATTAAATCTTTTAACTTAAAAATAAATGCAATTAAAAATATATAACTCGCTTACAGCAGAAAAAGAAATATTCAAACCTATCTTAGAAGGAAATGTCGGAATGTATGTCTGCGGACCTACAGTGTACAGCAATGTACATTTAGGGAATGTAAGAACTTTCCTTTCTTTCGATTTTATCTATCGTACCCTGATGCATTTGGGGTATAAAGTAAGATATGTAAGAAATATTACTGATGCAGGTCACCTTACCGATGATGGAAATGTTGATAACGACAGATTCGTAAAACAGACCAGACTTGAAAAACTGGAACCTATGGAAATTGTACAGAAGTATACCGTAGATTTTCACAAAGTGCTGGATATGTTCAACTTACTCCCTCCAAACATCGAACCTACCGCTACAGGACACATTGTAGAGCAGATCGAGTTAACTCAAAAACTGATTGAAAGAGGCTTTGCTTACGAAAGCAACGGTTCAGTATACTTTGATGTTTTGGAATACAACAAAAGAGGGCTGAACTATGGTGAACTTTCAAAACGTAATATAGAAGAACTTTTCGCCAATACCAGAGACCTTGACGGGCAGGGAGAAAAGAAAAACCCACAGGATTTTGCATTGTGGAAAAAAGCATCCCCAGCCCACATCATGAGATGGAATTCCCCTTGGGGAGAAGGTTTCCCGGGATGGCATCTTGAATGTACTGCAATGAGTACAAAATATCTGGGTGAAACATTCGATATCCATGGAGGAGGAATGGACCTTAAATTCCCTCACCACGAATGTGAAATTGCACAAGGGAAAGCTTGCAACGATGCTGCGCCGGTAAATTACTGGATGCACGCCAATATGCTTACGATGAATTCTCAGCGTATGAGCAAATCTACAGGAAACTATATCCTTCCGATGCAGTTGGTGACAGGAGATAATGACTTCTTTGAAAAACCTTTCCACCCTTCAATTGTACGTTTCTGCTTCCTGCAGGCGCACTACAGAAGTGTTCTGGATATTTCAAATGATGCCATGATAGCCAGTGAAAAAGGATTTATCAGATTAATGGAAGCAGTGAAAGTATTGAATTCTATTACTCCAGATGATACCAAACAATCCGGTTTCAGCCTGAAAGAGTGGAAAGATAAAGCCTATGAAGCATTAACAGATGATTTCAACTCACCAATCCTGATTGCTCACTTGTTTGAAGCGGTGAAATACATCTTTGCTTTAAACGATGGTAAGGAAACGATCTCAACAGATGATCTTGAAGATTTGAAAACTACACTCAATGCCTTTATCTTTGATGTTCTTGGACTACAGACCGTAGAAGAGAATAACAATGAAAAGCTGGATCAGACCCTAAAAGTTTTGATCGAATTGAGAAATCAAGCAAGAAAATCAAAAAATTTCGAACTTTCAGACCAGATCAGAGATAAACTGCTTGCAGAAGGTATCGAATTAAAAGATGGAAGAGACGGAACATCATACGTTCTGAACTAGACAATATAACTTCGTTTTATCCCCATTCCGTAGGAGTCCCACATATTTAGGATTCTTACGGAATGTTTTTTTTATCCCTTTTAGAGAATATATCCGTATTTCAGATTCTGTCTCTTTGTCCTTCACTTCCGCACCCATACTCAAACTCTATTACTCTCCAACCCTCGAACTCTCCAACTCTCCAACCCAATTAGGAGCTAATTCCTGCTATCCATTTCTACTCCTCGCACCGAGGCTTTTCCACGCTCCAACCCCCAGCTGCGGGGTAACCATTTCTATCAGGGCTAGGGAAGGAGTTGTAAATGATGAATGATGAGTTATGAATTATAAATTATGAGTTTCGGGTTATTGAGTTGCGAGTTTCGTGTTTCCAGGTAGAAAAGGAACCTTGCTGATTTCTATGGAAACAGGTTATTGAGTATCAATCTCTATTCCCATTGTGTCATTCCTGAGGAATTCAAACTTCTTTACGAGAGTCTTAAAGGAAGTAAAATGACAGTATAATGTCTAAGGCCTTTTAGCATTTAGTATTAGCAGTGTCATGCTGAGCAGAGTCGAAGCATTTTAATTATGGGTATAGGAGTTAAATCTTATTACTCTATATACTATCTATACTCTTTAGCATTTCCCATCCTTCCCATTCTATATATAATAAAGTAGGAATCCCTTCTCTGTGTAAATCTGCGAGATCTGTGGGCAATTATCACCCCGCAAATAAACAACAATCTCCCTTCATTATATATATGACTTTCTATCAATAGGAACGGGCTTTAGCCCGTTTAGTAAAAAATAACTCCTTCATTCGGCTTTAGCCAAAACTTATATATAGGCTATTAATATAAACAAAGCTCTACTATATAATATATATACCTTATTTTGATCAATGGTCATCACCCCAAAACCCCACATCTCGTCCCCCGAATCATCCCTCTCACCCTCTCCAACACTCCAACACTCCAACTCTCCAACTCTCCCACGTTCTCACCCAACCCTCCAAACAAATGTTTAAAATTTTTCACCCTGCCTTCCAGTGTATTAGGATAAAATATGGTTTCAATATGAAATTTATGTTAAATAAAGTTGCGTGGTGTATGGGAAGTTTCTATCTTTGCCCCACTGAAAAACGAAAGACATTCAGTAGCGCAGAAGCGCCTTTAGAAAGGCAGAAACAT
>NZ_JBLFDU010000032.1:0-333 GCF_047345655.1 Chryseobacterium sp. T20 | reverse complement strand
CTGAATCTGGACTACACTATTCCAGCAGCGAAATCATCATCTTCTGATATTTTAGGTAAACCAGCGGGAACTTATACGCAAACAGTAACTTATACCGCAACTGCTTTATAATAAAAAACACATCAATTTTATAATAAAAAAACACATCAATATACATGCCCTCAGTACCTGAAAAGTATTGAGGGTTTTTCTATTTAAACCCAATGAGTAATCCTGTAGTGATTTTACTACACGAACTTCCTTTTTCCACTACAAAGAAACTTTTAGCATCACTATAAATTTGCAGTATACAAAAGATAACAATTAAGTAAAAAATAACAATAAAATATTACC
>NZ_JBLFDU010000031.1:0-359 GCF_047345655.1 Chryseobacterium sp. T20 | reverse complement strand
GGGACAAAAAATACTGTAGTTTTATCTGCAACGGATCAGAATTTAGTTACCAATGCTCCTCTTGGAAGTGCCTTAACACTGAATCTGGACTACACTATTCCAGCAGCGAAATCATCATCTTCTGATATTTTAGGTAAACCAGCGGGAACTTATACACAAACAGTAACTTATACCGCGACTGCTTTATAAATTAATTTTTCATATTAATATTTTGTGATTTGGTGTTTCGAAGGCTTCCTCAGGAGGCCTTTGATTTTGTATGTATTGTACCGATATAGATAGAATTCAAAATCAGGTAATTTATATTACGACAGCTTTATAATAGAAATAACAGCAATTTATATACAGCCTCAATACTT
>NZ_JBLFDU010000030.1:0-385 GCF_047345655.1 Chryseobacterium sp. T20 | reverse complement strand
AGGGTGCGTAGCTCAGCTGGATAGAGCATCTGCCTTCTAAGCAGACGGTCAAAGGTTCGAATCCTTTCGCGCTCACTGAAAGACTTACTGGAAACAGTGAGTCTTTTTTGTTTTTGCTCAGACCTGGATAAAAGTTGTGCATTTTAGTGAGTGATAATAAAAACAATATAAGGATATGATTTTTAAACAAGTATAACTATTCAAAGAGCGTTCACGAAAAAATAATTAAAAATTATTCCTGATTTTATTTTTTTATTCCAAAAAGTATTGTACCTTTGCAACCGCAAAAACGAAGTAAAATTCGTTACTGATGACACCTTCGGGGCGTAGCGTAGTCCGGTCATCGCGCCTGGTTTGGGACCAGGAGGTCGCAGGTTCGAATCCT
>NZ_JBLFDU010000029.1:0-464 GCF_047345655.1 Chryseobacterium sp. T20 | reverse complement strand
TTCGCTGCTGGAATAGTGTAGTCCAGATTCAGTGTTAAGGCACTTCCAAGAGGAGCATTGGTAACTAAATTCTGATCTGTTGCAGATAAAACTACAGTATTTTTTGTTCCACCCATTGTTCCGGCAGCTGTTGCTGCTTTAATTGTCAAAACATTGACTGGGATTAAGTTCGTTCCATTCATGAAATTAGCTCCTCCTGCTTTTACTTTAACATTAAAGTTCTTTGTGGAAGTAACCTTCAAAGAGTTGGCTTTAGTAATGGTCTGATCAGAGTTGTAGTCTGCTGCAGTAACATAATTAAAATCAACCGTATTACCAATGGCAGTACTTCCTGCATCGATGGAAATTACATCGTTCAGAGTAATGTTTACCGTTGTGGTTGCGGTTGTATTTTGAGCTTGAACATTGTTAGTTCCAAATATGATCGCTCCAAAAGTTAAGGCTGTGATTACGATTTGTTTTTT
>NZ_JBLFDU010000028.1:0-470 GCF_047345655.1 Chryseobacterium sp. T20 | reverse complement strand
CAATTAAGTAAAAAATAACAATAAAATATTACCATCATGAAAAAACAAATCGTAATCACAGCCTTAACTTTTGGAGCTATCATATTTGGAACTAGTAATGTTCAAGCTCAAAATACTACAGCAACCACAACTGTAAACATTACTCTGAACGATGTAATCTCTATTGACGCAGGAAGTACTGCCATTGGTAATACAGTAGATTTTAATTATGTTACTGCAGCAGACTACAACTCTGATCAGACCATCACCAAAGCCAACTCTTTGAAAGTTACTTCCACAAAGAACTTTAATGTTAAAGTAAAAGCAGGAGGTGCTAGTTTCATGAATGGAACGAACTTAATCCCAGTCAATGTTTTGACAATTAAAGCAGCAACAGCTGCCGGAACAATGGGCGGGACAAAAAATACTGTAGTTTTATCTGCAACGGATCAGAATTTAGTTACCAATGCTCCTCTTGGAAGTGCCTTAAC
>NZ_JBLFDU010000027.1:0-543 GCF_047345655.1 Chryseobacterium sp. T20 | reverse complement strand
AGATTTAGTAGGAGATCTATGGGACACTAGTGCTATGTGAAGATTTATTTTGTAAGGACATTAAATTTGGCGAGGTACTGAATTTCTAGTGTGGGGGTCGCCTGTAATTGAAATTGATGTTTTGATTTCTTTTTGTGTTCTTTTTTTTATGAGACATGCCGGTAATCGAGCAGACGTATTACCTGATGGTAAGCAATCGCCGCCGCCCATGGACACTTGAAACACCAGAGGCTTTACAAGTGCGTTACCGGCTTTTTGGGAGTTAGGAATTTAAGGGTTGTTGTTCGGGAATGGGGATGGGGAAGATTGGGAAGGGGGGAATTGGGCCTCCGGTAACCTCACTCACACAACGAAACACAACGCAAGCGTTGTTTCACGTCGGTTTTCTGTGAGGCCGTGGTATCACTCCGGTCGAGCCGGCCCATTCGTGCCGAAGCATGGCTCTCCCACACTTAAAAACATTACACGCAATTCGATCATATAAGGTAAGTATGATTTAAAGGCGATGTTATTTGACTATGAAGCCACACAAAAACTAGTAAA